>CABYPD010000039.1 GCA_902520835.1 uncultured Bacteroidota bacterium | reverse complement strand
TTTTTCCAGTTGAGCATAGCAGTTCAGCTCTGTCAAAGAAGTCCTGTTCATTAATATCAGCCTTTCCGCTTAATAAATTTGACAATGTAATTTCAAAAATGGACAATGTGTTTTTTATATCAAAATCTTTATCATCTGAGATCATCTTAAATGATTTTTCATACATATCTTCGTTAACTTTAGTCAAAGGCCTAAAACTTCCTCTAATAGCTAAAATATTTTTTTTATAAAGCACTGCTGCAGGTAAAATATTATTACCGTCAGGTCCAAACATAACAGCTTGGGTCATCCCGTTTTTTACTAAACTCAAACTCATTAGCCTGTTATCAACTTGCTTAAATAAAGGTCCTGAAAAATTTATTGTATCAATTTCAATTGCTTGGGGATCAATGTGATCATAAAGATATTTTATTAATGACCTTGGTTTATTATGCTTATAATATGCCCCATAAATTAGGTTAACACCCATAATTCCAAGTGCTTCTTGTTGTGCTTTTGCATCAATAAGGTGAAAACGAATATGCATTTGAATTTCACTGTAATCTTCCATAGCATCGGTTTGAAATCTTATACCCATCCAACCATGACCTTTAAATTTTTTTGCAAAATCAATTGTTGCTACTGTATTGGCAAAAGAGAAAAACATTTTGTCAGGATTTGACTCTCTTTTAACACGATTTTCAAGTAGCTTTATTTCATGTTTTAGCATTTTAGTCAATCTTGATTTAGTAACATATCTCTTATCATCTTCGATTCCATATATTGCATCACTAAAACCTTTATCATAGGCACTCATAGTTTTAGCAATTGTACCAGAAGCTCCCCCAGCTCTAAAAAAGTGCCTAGCAACCTCTTGACCAGCTCCTATTTCAGAAAAGCTACCATAAATATTTTCATTAAGATTGATGCGTAAGGCTTTATCTTTAACAGAAAGTAGATTTTCAAAATCTTTATCACCCTTTAGAGAGACAACCATAATATTGAGTTATTACAAATTTAGTAAACAATTATTGATAACGTTAAAGAAAAAATTAAATTTGATTAATTAATGAAACTAATTTTTTTAGGAACTGGTACTAGCACAGGTATTCCCACAATTGGTATTGAAAGACCAGTTTGTTACAGTAAAGACAGTAAAGATGTTAGAACAAGATCTTCAGTTGTTTTAAAGATTAAAAATAAAAATATTCTTATTGATTGTAGTCCTGATTTTAGACAGCAAATGTTAAGATCTAAAATATCAAAAATTGATGCTATTTTGTTTACTCATGAACATTCTGATCACACAGCAGGTCTTGATGATGTTAGACCAATTTCATTTAGACATGGCAAAATTCCAATTTATGCTCATCAAAGAGTGATATCAAATCTTGAAAAAAGGTTCGATTATCTTTTTGATGAAACAGGTGGCTATACTGGCTCGCCTCATGTTTTTTCAAACATAATTGAAGAAAACATAGATTTTAGTGTTGATGGAATTAAATTCTCAACTGTTAGTTATATGCATCACAACTTACAGGTCTTTGGCTTCAGATATAAAAACATTGCATATATAACTGATTTAAAAAAAATAAAATCAGATCAACTCTATAAGCTAAAAGATTTAGACATTCTAGTTCTCAACGCCCTGAGACATAAAGAACATTATTCTCATATTAATTTAGACCAAGCATTAAGAATAATCGAAGAATTAAACCCAAAAAAATCTTTTTTAACTCATATTGCACCTGATATGGGTATGCATGAGGATACACAAAAACTTTTACCAAAAAATGTTTTCTTAGCCTACGACATGCTTGAAGTTAGTTTCTAATATTTTTTACTTAACCAGTTTAAAAAAGAATATAAATTTTCTTGACTAACTCCGTGACCTTGATTAAATTCATAAAAATCATATTTAATTTTTTTTGAATCCAATAATTGTAAGGTTTTTTTTGAATCATCATAAGGAATAGTTTCGTCATTCTTTCCATGAGAAACATATATTGATGTATTTGTTTTGATATCATTACTGTCTAATATTTTTTCTTCAACATAACCACTTAATGCAACTAAGTTTTTCAATAAATTAGGATTTAAGAATA
>CABYPD010000038.1 GCA_902520835.1 uncultured Bacteroidota bacterium | reverse complement strand
AAATCTGCTCCTAATATTATTTTTTCCTTACCATATATATTTATTGAATCCTTTAATAAGTCTTTGTTTGTCACTGCTACACTGCCGAGAGTTATTTGATTTACACCTAAATCAAAAGCTAATGAAATATCGTCTTTGGTTTTGATTCCGCCTCCAAAATCGACTTTTAAATTAGTCTTTACACATATTTCGTGTAGAATATCCTTATTAATAATAGTATGAGATTTAGCTCCCTCTAAATCAACAACATGTAAATGGGTAGCCCCATTATTTTCAAACTCCTTAGCAACAATTAATGGATCAGATGAATATTCTTTTTTAAGATTATAATCACCTTTTACTAATCTTACGCACTTTCCTTTATATATGTCAATTGCAGGTATAATTTTCATAATTCACTTATAAAATTTTTAATTATTTTTTCACCTATCAATCCACTCTTTTCAGGATGAAATTGAGTTCCGTAAAAATTATCTTTATTAATTGCGGAAGAGTAATTTAAGCCGTATGAACTTTCAGAAATTGTGTATGTTGATTTTGGGACAAAATATGTATGCACAAAATACATAAACTCATTTTCAGCTATACCCTTAAATAAATTAGTTTTTAAGTTTTTGATGTTATTCCAGCCTATTTGAGGTATTTTGTTATTATTAGAATTAAACTTTTTTACCCTGGCATTAATAATGCCAAGACACGATGTATCACCTTCTTCTGAATAGTTACACATAAGTTGCATTCCAAGACATATACCTAGAAATGGTTGTTTTAAATTTGGGATTAGCTTATCCAAATTTTGTTTCTTTAATTGTTTCATAGCATATGAAGCATCTCCAACACCAGGAAAAATAACTTTCTCAGCAGAAATAATTTCTTCTTTATCCTTCGTATATGTGTGATTCACACCTATTCTATCTAGGCTATGTTGAATACTTTTTATATTTCCAACACCATAATCTACAATCGCAACATTCATTTATATAATTCCTTTTGTTGTTGGAAGCACCATATTTGATTTGTCTTTCTTTATCGCAGATTTAATTGACTTAGCAAAAGCCTTAAATATTGACTCAATTTTGTGATGTTCGTTATTTCCGATACTTTTTATATTTAAGTTTGCTTTTGCAGAATCTGAAAATGATTTAAAAAAATGGAAAAACATTTCAGTTGGCATATCTCCAATTTTTTCTCTTTTAAAATCCGCATCCCATTCAATCCAACTTCTTCCACCAAAATCTATAGCACATTGTGCTAAGCAATCATCCATTGGAAGGACAAAACCATACCTATCAATACCAACTTTATTAGACAAAAGTGAATTAAATGCCTCACCTAACAGAATTCCAGTATCTTCAATAGTATGATGTTCATCTACATTTAAATCACCATTTACAGTTAAATCTATATCTATAAGTGCATGTTTTGATAACTGATCTAACATATGATCAAAAAAAGAAAGACCTGTATTTATATTACTTTCACCAGATCCATCTAAATTCAATGATAATTTAATTTTTGTTTCTTTAGTATTTCTTGTAAAATCTGATTTTCTTTCTAAACCCTTCAAATATTCATAAATGTTTTTCCAACTTGAAATTGTTTTAGAATTATCTATTTTAGACTTAGACTCAGAAAAATAAATTGAGCCACAACCAATATTGTTAGCAAATATTAAATCTGTTTCTCTATCCCCTATTACAAAGCTTGATTTTAGATCAATTGTGCTATCATTAATGTATTTTGCTACAAGACCTAAGCCAGGTTTTCTAGTTGGGAGATTTTGGTCTTCAAAGCTGGTATCAATTAAAATATCAATAAAACTTATACTCTCATTACTTAATGAATCAATTATAAAGTTTTGAACTGGCCAAAAAGTATCTTGTGGGAATGAGTCTGTTCCCAAGCCATCTTGGTTTGTAACTAAAACTAAATCATAACCAAGTTCATTATTAATTTTTTCAAGATATTTAAAAACTCCAGGAATAAATGATAGCTTTTCAAAACTATCCAACTGTTTATCTATCTCAGGTTCAACCACAATTGTTCCATCACGATCTAAAAAAATTATTTTTTTCATATTTTTTTAAGTGTATTAATTAAAATTTTATTTTGTTCAGGAGTTCCAACAGTAATCCTTAAACAATTTTCACAACCTTTAATATTAGCTCTATTTCTGACAACAATACCATGGTCAATGAGCTGTTTGTATCTTTTATTAGCATCGTCTACTTTAATCAATAGAAAGTTAGAGTTAGAGGGAAATACAGTTAAAATAAAATCTAATTCTTTCAATTTTAGTTCTAAAGACTTTCTTTCATTTATTGTTTCATTCACTTGATCAATATCAACATATTGTTTTGTTAAAGATTCGATTGCTTTTTTCTCTGTTAGGGAATTAATATTGTATGGAGGTTTTATTTTTTTTAAATAGTAAATTATTTCTTCATTCGAATAACCAACACCAAGCCTAATTCCTGCTAAACCTAAAGCTTTAGAAAATGTTT
>CABYPD010000037.1 GCA_902520835.1 uncultured Bacteroidota bacterium | reverse complement strand
CCAACAAGATATAAAAAAATGGATCCTAAAGATTTTGGTATTGGGGCTCAGATATTACATAAATTAGGGGTTAATAAATTAAACTTACTTACTAATAGTAAAAGTCTAAAAAGAGTTGGATTAATTGGTTATGGTATTGAGATTTTAAAAACTACTAATTATTAAAATAACCATAGTTTTATTGAAATTATAAAAACAGAAATAACTAAAAAAACTTTAATTATTTTTTCTCCTTTTTTTACCGCAAATCTACCAATCATAGTACCTATTGCAAGACAAATACCATATGAATAATTTACTAAATCATTAAAAACAAATGTTAAAAAAGCTCCTAAAGTATAAACAAGAACAATCACAACTTTTGTTGCATTAACCCTTACAAGATTCATTCTGTTATAATAGTGGAGAAACAACATTATTATAAACCCAATACCAGCATTAACGAAACCACCGTAAACACCTAAGAAAAAAAATACAATACATGATAGTCTCAAATGTTTTCCAGTTAATCGAACAGAAAGATTATTAGAAACAATTTTAGGCTTAAAAACAATTATTATAATAACCAATATCATAATAACTGATAAAATCTTATTAAATAACTCATCATTAATATCAATTGCAATGTGGGCACCAATAATAGATCCTACAAGAGCACAAGTACCAGTATAGGCACTAAAAGGGAAAGTCGATATACCCATGCTTTTAAAGCCCATATTAGCTGAAAAAGCAGTCATCATTATAGCTATTCTATTAGTTCCGTTAGCAACAGATGATGGTAAACCTAAAAAAATAAGAATTGGTAATGTTAAAAGTGAACCTCCGCCTGCCATAGTGTTAATTATACCTACAACTAACCCTACTAATACTAAAAGAGGATATTCCCAAGGAAAATCTAATAGACTAATAAACATTTAGTAAAGTTATATATAATACATAAGAGAATGATTATGATATCAAAAATTACTTTTTATATTTGCAACTCAGGAGAAATGGCAGAGTGGTCGAATGCGGCGGTCTTGAAAACCGTTGAGGGTCACACCTCCGGGGGTTCGAATCCCTCTTTCTCCGCATAACCCTTGTAAGTCATTAATTTACAGGGGTTTTTTGATTATATAGATTAAGCTATTTACTCGATTTCTAAAATTAATGCCGATTTTTTTTCAACTGTAATATCATCTTCTAAAGATATTCTCTTATCATTTAAAAAATCATAAACGAATTTTTTTTCAGATATTAATTCTGCAAATCTTTCAATTTTCAATGTTTTAGATGAATTATTTCTATTCAAAATAACCCAAACCATTTTTTCATCAAGTATTCTAAAGTAAGAGTATACCTCGTCTTTGGGTGCAAATTGAATTAATTTTCCATCATGGATTATTTTATTATTCTTTCTCCAGTTTAAAAGTTTTTTAAAGAACTTTTGAATATCTTTTTCATCTACTGTTAAATTTTTTCCAGTGAATGCATTTTTATTATGATCAGGCCATCCACCGGGAAATTCAGTCCTAACTAATCCGTGATTTCCTGGCCTCTTTTCATCAGGAGACATTAAAATTTCAGTACCATAATAAAACTGTGGTATTCCTCTAATTGTGGAATAAAATACTATGCCCATTTTAAACAAGTCTATATCTTTATTTACCTGAGTAAAAAATCTTGCCATATCGTGATTATCTGGAAATACAAGAAGATTGTTCGGGTCTGGATATAAAAAATCACTAGCTAGTGACCTATATGGTTTACGAAAACCCAACCCATATCTAAAACCATCGGTTAAGGATTCGTTGAAAGCCATTTGAAGTGGAAAATCCATTAATGTTGGTAGATATGATACATATCCATCATGATTAACTTTTCCTCTCTGCCAATAAGAAATAATCGTTGGTGTATCTGCCCATTCCTCACCAACAATATTGTAATTTGGATATTCATTCATTAATGCATAAGTCCAGTCAGTCATAAAGTCCTTGTCTGAATACGGATATGTATCTACTCTTATTCCGGCAAGTCCTGCATATTCAGTCCACCAAATAGCATTTTGAATCAAATATTTTGATACAATTGGATTTTTTTGATTCAAGTCTGGCATTGTTTCAACAAACCACCCATCTGCATGTTCTTTTTTATCAATTTCTGAAGCATAAATATCTTGTACAGTTTCCCTTCTGTGAGATGTTTGTTTGAATTTTGATTGATTATTAAACCAATTATCCATAGGTGGATCTAAAAAAAACCAGTGAAAGGATCCACAATGATTAGGAATCATATCCATTACAAGTTTAATACCCATCTCTTTTGATTTTAAACCTAACTCTCTAAATAATTCATTAGTCCCAAACCTTGGATCAATTTTATAATAATCTGTAGTTGAATATCCGTGGTATGAAGCTCTCTCCATATTATTTTCTAATACAGGATTCAACCAAACAGTAGTAAAACCCATTTCATGTATATAATCTAAATTATTAATTACACCCTGAATGTCACCCCCATGTAAACCCCAAATATCATCTCTGTTTGGTCGCTCACGCATTTCTTCAATATCATCATTAGATAAATCACCGTTAGCAAATCTGTCAGGTGT
>CABYPD010000036.1 GCA_902520835.1 uncultured Bacteroidota bacterium | reverse complement strand
TATATCCATATTCATTTTCTAACTGAGTATGTGGTGAGTACATTTCTTTAACAGTGGATTCATTTAAAAACCTGTAACCATTCAATTCCCCATGATTTAAAAGCATTCTTATGAAATCAGTATAACCATCAGCAGTAGCTATCATTCCCTCTCCACCGAGAAACAATTTATTTTCTGATTCATAACCAGGAACATATTTTCCCATGATATCAAGCTCACCAGAATTCGCATAACGTATTTTATCATCAGCTCCAGAAAATACAGGAAGCAATTTGTCATTTTTATCCTTGTTATATTTTAAACCTTTTATATTCATTGGTATGGTGATCCTGTTTTTGACTAAATCACTTAAAGATTCACCTGTAGCTCTTTCGTTAACGATTCCTAGAACTGTTGTATTTAAACCATAAAATTCTTTGTATCCAGGTTGATCAATTAAAGGAAGTTCAATTAGTTTTTTTATAAACTCATCTGAGTTTTTTGCATTAGCTAGATCTTTAGATACCAATGCGTCATCAATACATTGAATACCGGTTGTTCCATAATAAAAACCTGCTTCATGATTAATTAAATGTAAAATTGTCATTTCAGACTTCCTTTTAACGACATTGAAAGGACAAGAATCATTTAAATCAATTTTATCTTCAGACCTGGAAAAATCAATTATAGAACCATCATCATTAGTAACAGCAACTTTTAAATTATTAAACTCAGGGATATACTTCGAAACAGGATCGTTAAGATTTAAAATTCCATCCTCAACTAAATCCATTGTTAATGAAATAGTAACTATTTTGCTCATAGACCAAATTCTAAACCAAGTATTCTCATCAATAATTTGTTCTTTAACAAGTTCATCATTCTTTCCAGTAAATTGAAATATTTTATCACCATTTTTATCCTCAAGCCTAACTAGTAAAACTGCTTGGGATCCATTCTCTAAATATTTTGAAATAGTAGAGTTTAAGGACTTTTCATCATAAATAATTTCATTTTTTTTATTACATGATACTAGAAAGAAAAAAACAATATTTAAATAAATAATATATTTCAAAATAAAATCAAATTTTTTCAATTTGCATTGCAAAACCTCCTCCAGGAGCAAGATAAATATCAGTTGAGCTATCGTTTTCAATTTTTAAATCAAACTCTTCAATTTCATATTCCATAGGATTTTCTTTCCAGTGAGTATTTAATTCATCCTTAAAAACTTTGAATTTATAAGTAGAGCCAAGGTCTAAAAAACTTAAATCTAATTTAAAATTCCTGTCACTTTCGTCTGTAATTCCTCCGATAAACCAATTTTCAGAATTTTTATCTTTTCTTGCTACAGTAACAAATTGAGAAATTTCACTATTTAAAATAACCTTATCACTCCAGTCAACCGGAACAGCTTTAATAAATTCAAAAGCTTCGGGGTGTTTTATATAATGTTTTGGTAAATCAGCTGCCATTTGCATTGGAGAATAATAAACAACGTATAGGGCTAATTCCTTTGCAATTGTTGAAGGTATAATAGCATCTTGGTCAATAATTCCTGATCCAGGTTCTGTATATCTAAAATTATTTAATTGAAAAATACCAGGAGTATAATCCATTGGACCACTCAAAAGCCTAGTAAAAGGAAGGTCTGTAGCATGATTCACTCCGTTTGAAGAAAAACCATTAAACTCTTGTCCTTTAGCACCTTCTCGTGATATAAAATTTGGAAATGTTCTACGCAAACCAGTATCTTTTATTGGTTCATGTGTCTTTATCATCAATTTATATTTTGCAGCTATATCAATTACTTTTTGAAAATGATTAACCATGTATTGACCATGGTGCCATTCTTTTGAAATTTCTCCATTTTCACTATAGACTTTAATGTTCTTGCTAACATCATTCACATATCCGGTTTTTATGTTTTTTACACCATATTTGTTATACATTTTAAATGCATCTTCCATTTGGTTCTCATAACTTTGAATTTGACCTCCTGTCTCATGGTGACCAATTAAGCTTATATTTTTCTTTAGTCCATATTTTGATAAAAAGTCTATGTCAAAATCATCAAAGGTTTCGGTAAAACTAAAAGGAATGCCATCTCCCACACAACACCACTCAGGATACCAACCCTTATTCCAGCCCTCAACAAGAAGACCATCGAAATTATGTTTTGATGCGAAGTCTAAATAATATTTTACTTTTTCAGTTTTGGCACCATGGTATTTTGATTGCCACCAAGTTGATTCATTTGTTCCGATCATCTCCCACCAAACACCCATGTATTTCCCTGGTTTAACCCACGAATAATCTGTTTTTGGATCTGGATCATCATTAAGGTTTAAAACTATATTTGACATTAATAATTCAGATGAACTATCTGCAATTTGTATATATCTCCAAGGCGATATTATTTCCTTTTCAAGCTTAACCTTTGTTATTCCATCAGACCAAGGGTAAAGTTCAACTTCAAGCTTTCCACTTCCTTTTGGAGAAAGTGTCATGCTAGAATAATTTATCAGTTTAGCTTCATGAATACTTATGTGTAATCCATTTGTTTTCTTAATTGTTAATGGAGTGTGCGCAGCATCAATTCCAAGAGTGTCATAAGAAATATCTTCAACGTGTTCAGAAAAATATTTTTTTGAAATTTGATCAATTTTAGATTCTGCATAAAGAAATTCATATCTTCTGTAAGAGAAACCTGGAATCCACCAAGCGGTATCATCCGAATTTAAATTAAATTCAGTATACTCATCTATAATATTATAATTAGAAATATTGGTTTGATTTGGAACAAAGTATTTAAAAGCAACTCCATCGTCGTAAACCCTGAAAAAAATATTATATGAGAACTTTCCATTTGATAACTCAACTTCAAATGTATTGTATTTATTAATTATTTCGTCAAACTCACCAAATATTGGATTCCAAGTATTATTTATGGTATTTTTGGAAATATTTATTACTTCTAAATTTTTACCAATATTTAACTCATTTTCTAAAACGATACCTAGTTTAGATTTTTTTATAACAGAATTATTGTTTTTATTGACGATATAAAAAGCTTCGCCATTTTCAATCTGAAAATCTAATTGAATATTATTATTCGGAGAATTTATAA
>CABYPD010000035.1 GCA_902520835.1 uncultured Bacteroidota bacterium | reverse complement strand
GGCTCTATATTTTGATTTTAATTTTCAAAATCTTAAACAAGCTATTATTGATAATTCCATTAATCTTGTTCTTGTTGGGCCTGAAATTCCACTAATCGATGGAGTTTATGATTTTGTTAAGTCGGATAATGAAATTAGTGATACAATTGTTATAGGGCCTTCTAAAAATGGTGCAATGCTTGAGGGGAGTAAAGATTTTGCAAAGGATTTTATGTCTAAATACAATATTCCTACAGCACAATCAAAATCATTCACTTTAGAAACAATTTCAGAAGGAATAAATTATTTGAAAAGCAAGAAAGGACCATATGTTCTCAAAGCTGATGGCCCTGCAGCTGGGAAAGGAGTTGTTATCGTTGATAAATTTGATGAAGCTAAAGTTGTCCTTGAAGACATGCTTAAAAACAAGAGCTTTGGAAAATCCTCAGAAACCGTTGTAATTGAAGAGTTTCTTTCAGGCATTGAGATGTCGTGTTTTGTTCTATTCGATGGCATAAACTATTTAACTCTTCCCTATGCTAAAGATTACAAAAGAATTGGAGAGGGAGATATCGGACTTAATACTGGAGGTATGGGATCAATATCTCCTGTATCATTTATGGATGATGAAATGCATAGCAAAATTGACGAAAGAATTATTAAGCCAACAGTAGCTGGCTTAATCAATGAAGGAATTGAATATAAAGGGTTTATTTTTATTGGGCTTATTAATGTAAATGGTAACCCTTACGTAATTGAGTATAATGTTAGAATGGGTGATCCTGAGACTCAAGTTGTTCTACCAAGGATAAAAAACGATTTTTTACAAATACTGCTTGCAATTGAAAACCAAAACCTGGATCAAATCGAATTAGAAATAGACCCTAAGCATTATACAAATGTAGTTCTAGCGTCAAAAGGATATCCAGAGAATTATAATAAAGGATTTGTAATTACAGGCTTGGAAAAAATTAATAGGTCTATTATTTTTCACGCGGGAACGTTATTAAAGGATAATGTTTTAACTAATGGAGGAAGAGTTATTTCTGTGGTTTCTTCAGCAGATAATTTTAAAGATGCTCTTAAACAGAGCTATGAATCAATCGGATTAATTGAATTTGAAGGAAAAATCTACAGAAAAGATATTGGATTTGATTTATAAAAAAGAATGTGCTGTGACTTCAGTTTCTTTACCTTCCTTTTTGTCATATTTTACAAGTTCTAAAGTCCAGTAAACTAATGCTGCTGAAATAACAAAAATAAAACTAAAGTTTATAGCGTTCTGAAAAATCCAGCTAGTAATATCCAGGCGTATAAAATCAAAAGGAAAAAATAGAATTTCAACAAATAAAAACTCTATTGTTTCAAATAATTCTTTCATCATACAGCAAAGATAATAACAATATTTATTTTTGTTGAACTTAGTTTAATTATATTTAAAGCCTATGACAATTTCATACGAATGTATCGCAATTTTTAAAAAGGCTATTGACGACTATCATGTCTTTGATTCTGTAGATCGAGAATTAAAAAATCCTTTTTCTGATAATGAGATTTTTAAAAAAAATATTTACAAAAAGTCGTGGATTGATACAGTTCAGTGGCATCTTGAAGATATCATAAGAAAACCCTCTATCGATCCTAAAGAGGCGTTACAAATTAAACGAAGAATTGATAAAAGTAACCAAGATAGGACAGACATGGTTGAAATTATTGACGAATATTTTTTTAATAAATTTTCTAATGTAAAAATTACTGAAGAATGTAATATTAATACAGAAACTCCTGCTTGGGCAATTGATAGACTATCAATATTAGAGCTTAAAATTTTTCACATGGACGTTGAGGCAAATAGATCTTCAGCTGATGAAAAGCATAGACTTTCTTGTATTAGTAAATTAGAGATTTTAAAAGCTCAAAGAAAAAATTTGTCTAAAGCTATTGATCAGCTTCTTGATAATATATCAAATGGAAAAACTATGGCTCTCACTTATAAACAAATGAAAATGTATAATGATGATAAGTTGAATCCTGAACTATATAAGCACTAGTTATGAAAAAGACACTCATTCTAAGGTTTTCTTCTTTAGGTGATGTGGCTATGATAGTTCCTGTGATAAGGTGTTTATGTAAAAAATATCCAAACGAAGAGTTTATAATAGTCTCAAGAGAAAAATTTAAACCATTATTTGAGGGAAATCAAAACCTTTCTTTTTTTCATGTTGATTTTGATAATAGACATAAAGGGTTTTTAGGTGTATTTAAGCTTTTTAAAGATTTAAAAAAAATTAAACCAAATAAAGTCGCTGATCTTCATCATGTTTTGAGAACTAGAATTCTTGCTTTTTTATTTAAACTGTGTTTTTATAAAGTCAAGCGGCTAGATAAGATGAGAACAGAAAAATATAGATTGACTCGCTCAAAAAATAAAGTTTTTAAACCACTAACCCCTATTCACTTTAAATATCAAGAAGTTTTTAATAAACTTGGATTTCAAATAGATCTTTCTAAAGACCATACATATCCAACTCCTAAAAACTTAAATAATTTTGAGATTACAAACAATAATCCAAAAGTAGGGATTGCTCCATTCGCAAGACATATTGGAAAAGTATACCCACTTGATTTAATGCAAAAAATAATTGCATATTTATCTCAAAATAATCAAGTTTTTCTATTTGGATTTGGAGATGAACTTAAAATTTTGGAAAAATGGAAAAGCTCTTATAAAAATGTAGATTGCCCTTCTTCTAATTCAAATTTTAAGCAAGAGATTGAATTAATTTCTAATCTTGATTTGATGATTTCTATGGACTCCGCTAATGGGCATATAGCTTCTATTTTCAATGTGCCAGTTATTACTATTTGGGGATTAACTCATCCCTTCACAGGTTTTTCAACATTTAACTCAACAGAGGAAAATCAATTTACAGTCGATAGAACTAAATTTCCATTAATACCAACTTCAATCTATGGAAATAAAAAAATTAAAGGTTATGAAGACGCTATGAGATCTATTGATTTAAACGGGCTTCTCTATAGAGCAGATCAAATTTTAAATCAAACATCATCATAATCTATAGTGATTTCTTCAGAGTTGGGTTTTGAAATACAGGTTAGAGTAAGCCCTTCATCAATCTCCTCATCAGAGAGCATTCCTGGATCATCCATTTGAGTTTTTCCATTGGTTACTCTGCCTAGACAAGTCATACAAACTCCTCCTTGACAGGAATGAGGCGCATCTATTCCT
>CABYPD010000034.1 GCA_902520835.1 uncultured Bacteroidota bacterium | reverse complement strand
CCACAAATAAATTGTTAAAAACTCGTCATAAATGATTTTATTTTGTTAAAAATTTAAAAATGTTTGTGGATTATTCAGTATATTTGCCAATTCATTGATAATACTGCAATATGAAATTCAAATTAGATGATGTAGACCATAAAATCTTAGATTTATTGATTGATAACTCTAGAATTCCTTTTACTGATATAGCAAAAAAATTATTAATTTCTGCTGGAACAGTACATGTCAGAGTAAAAAAAATGGAGGATGCTGGCATAATTAAAGGTTCATCTCTTGCATTAGACTATAAAAAGTTAGGATATACATTTATCGCATACATTGGTATTTTTCTTGAAAAAACTCATTTAACTAATATTGTTTTAGAAAAACTGGAAAGTATTCCTTTTGTCACTGTTGCTCACATCACAACTGGAAGATTTAATATTTTTTGTAAAGTTAGATCTAGAAACACAAATCATGCTAAAGAAATAATTTTTATGATAGATGATATTGATGGTGTTTCAAGAACCGAAACAATGATTTCCTTAGAAGAGAGCATTAATGATAAAAAACGATTAATGCATAAAATTTTTAACGAGATCAAATAGTTCCCTAATGAGAAAACTCACAAAGAAGGAGAGATTTTCTGAAAAAGTTCTTTCGAAGTTTAATTTGTATAATAGTATTTTTTCGACTCTCCCATATGAAAGTATTGCTGATACAGGACAATTATTACCATTATTCACTGAGGTTTGTAATAAAGGTTACAATGAAAAAAAAGATCCAAAGTTTATAGTTGAAACTTTTTTTAACAAGTATTGTGAAAATTACTCTGAAAAAGAAAAAATAGGTTTACTCTTTAGATTTATTCAGTATGTTGAGAGACAAGTTGTCCTTTTTGATGCTATTGAAGATGCTGCCTTTAGTGAAATTAATAATATGGATGGTGTTGGTACATTACGTAACTTGAAAGAATTAGTTGAAACATCAAATAAAAAATCTGAATTAAAAAAATATTTAAATAAATTTAAAGTAAGACCTGTCCTTACTGCGCATCCTACACAATTTTATCCCGGATCTGTTTTAGGAATAATAACAGATCTCTCTGCTTCAGTTCGTGATAACGATCATGTTGAAATTAAAAATTTATTATCACAGCTAGGGAAGACCCCTTTTTTTAAAAGTAGTAAACCAACACCGTATGACGAGGCTGTTAGTTTGTCTTGGTACCTAGAAAATGTTTTTTACAATTCTATTGGTAATATTTTTAAATATATAAAGACAAATATTTTTGATAATGATTTTAATCATTATGATCTTTTATCTCTTGGTTTTTGGCCTGGTGGTGACAGAGATGGAAATCCATTTGTTACTACAGAAATAACAATTAAAACTGCTCAAAAGCTTAGAAGTGACATAATTAAAAATTATTACAGGGATGTCAGAAATTTGAGAAGAAGATTAACTTTCAAAAAGATCCATGATATAATTATAAAAATTGAAGATGATTTGTATGCAAGTATTTTTGAAACTTCAAAAAAACCTAGGATAAGCCTTGATAAATTAATTAGCAAGTTAGAGTTTGTAAAACAAACAATTATTGATGAACATAAATCATTGTTTGTTGATAAGCTTGATGAGTTAATTGATAAAATTAAGATATTTGGTTATCATTTTGCAACACTAGACATTAGACAAGATTCAAGAATTCACAGTAAAGTTTTTGAAGAAATTTTTAGAAAGGCATTTAGTAAGGATTTTCCAGAAAATTACTCAAAACTATCAACCAAAAATAAAATCAAAATTTTGTCAAAACTTAAAGGTAAAAAACTTAATAAAATAAAATTTAAGGATAATTTGGTTAACTCTACGATTGAATCTATTGGAGCCATGAAATCAATTCAATCAGCAAATGGAATTAAGGGATGTCATAGGTACATAATAAGCAATAATCAAACTGCTGTTAACATATTAGAGGTGTTTACAATGTTTAATATTTGTAATTGGGAAAATCCTACTGTTGATATTGTACCACTTTTCGAAACTATTAATGATCTAGAGGTATGTTCTGAAGTTATGGAAACAGTTTACAATAATTATGCATACAAAAAACATCTAAATAGAAGAGAAAATACTCAAATAATAATGCTTGGATTTAGTGATGGAACTAAAGACGGAGGTTATTTAACAGCTAATTGGAGTATTTTAAAGGCTAAAGAGGATTTAACTAAACTTTCAAGAAAATATGGTATTAAAGTGATTTTTTTTGATGGTAGGGGAGGTCCACCAGCTAGAGGAGGAGGAAATACTCATCAATTTTATAGTGCACTTGGAAGTCTAGTTGAATCGCATGAGATTCAAATTACTGTTCAAGGACAAACAATAAGCTCAAATTTTGGTACTACTGATTCATGTCAATATAATTTAGAACAATTAATTAGTTCTGGTGTTAAGAATAGGTCAATAGCTAACAAAGAGGTTTTTTCATCAAACAACAGAAGAACTTTGGATAAACTTTCATCTCTTAGTTATAATGCTTATAGTAGCTTTAAGGATCACCCAAAGTTTGTTCCATACTTAGAAAAAATGAGTACTATAAAGTATTACGCTAAAACTAACATAGGAAGTAGACCATCCAAAAGATCAGGAAATTCGAGTGAGTTTAATTTTAATAGTTTAAGAGCGATTCCATTTGTTGGTAGTTGGAGTCAATTAAAACAAAATGTTCCAGGTTTTTATGGGTTGGGAACTGCTTTAAATCATTTTTTTGTAAACAAAAAGTTCAAAGAAGTAAAGCAATTATATAAGGAAGTTCCTTTTTTCAGAGCTTTAATTTCTAATAGCATGATGAGTTTAACAAAATCATTTTTTCAATTAACTTCATACATGAGTAATGACTCAGAATTTGGTGAATTTTGGGATTTAATTTTTGAAGAATATAAATTAACTAAAAAAATGTTATTGAAAGTATCTGATTTTAAAGAACTTATGCAAAACGAACCTGCTAATAAACTTTCTATTCAAACAAGAGAAAATATTGTTCTTCCATTAATTACTATTCAACAATATGCTCTTCAAAACATAAAGCATATTGAAAAAAACAATTCAAAAAAGAATAAAGATGTATTTGAGCGAATGATTACTAGGTCTTTGTTCGGTAATATTAACGCAAGCAGAAACTCAGCTTAATTTTTTAAGTAATATTCTATAGCCTCTTTTACCTCATTTTCATCAACATTTTGATCAATTTTGTATTTTCCTACGTCATTTAGCAAAACAAAATTTGTATCATTTTTATAATTTTTTTTATCAAATTTTATT
>CABYPD010000033.1 GCA_902520835.1 uncultured Bacteroidota bacterium | reverse complement strand
TAGAAAAAAACAGCAAAAGGAAAAAAAAATTATAAAACTTATCCACGATTTTTAAAATAGCCTAATAAAAGTTTAACATAATCTCGATCTGTTCTGCAATTAATTGTTCCTGATCCGTTTTTTTTGAAAATAGTTTCAAAATTCCCTTTACTTTCAAGAGATTTAATTTTAAAAGAATCTCTCACAAATTTTGAGGACGTATCAACAAACCTAGTTTCATTAGTCTCTTGATCTATCATAGGAATAAAACCCAGGTTTGGAATTTCTTCCTCGAACTTATCAAATATTCTTATACCAGTTATATCATGTTTTTTACTTGCTACAGAAAGAGATTTATTATAATCTTGAGAAACAAAATCTGATAATATAAAAGCAATAGATTTTTTAGATATTACGTTTGAAAAAAACTCCAAAGCAACTGAAAGATTAGTTTTTTTACTCTTTGGTTTAAACTCAATTAACTCTCTAATAATCCTAAGTATATGTGTTTTTCCTTTACTTGGTGGAATATATAGTTCGACCTGATCAGTAAACAGTATCAACCCAACTTTATCATTGTTTTGAATAGCTGAAAAAGCAAGAGTAGCTGAAATTTCAGTTACGATATTTTTTTTCAATTCACTTTCAGTACCGAAAAATTTTGATCCACTAATGTCAACTATTAACATTAATGTTAATTCTCTCTCTTCTTCAAAAACCTTTACAAAAGGTTGATTATATCGAGCTGTAACATTCCAATCTATGGTTCTCACATCATCTCCAAATTCATAGCCTCTCACTTCACTGAATGTCATACCTCTTCCCTTGAAAGCACTGTGATATTCACCTCCAAAAATATTATTTGAAAGTTTTTTGGTTTTAATCTCAACCTTTCTAACCTTTTTTAATAGTTCTTTTGTATCCAAAATAATGCTACTATGGTACTTCTATAGAATTAACAATTTTTGAAATTACATCCTGAGTCGTTACGTTTTCTGCTTCAGCTTCATAAGTAAGACCTATTCTATGTCTCAAAACATCATATATTACTTCACGAATATCTTCAGGAATTACATATCCTCTTCTATTTATGAAAGCATTACATTTAGCTGCTTTAGCAAGATTGATACTTCCTCTTGGCGATGAACCAAAACCAATCAAAGGTTTTAGCTCCTGCAAATTATTTTTCTCAGGAAATCTTGTTGCAAAAATTAATTTTAAAATATACTTTTCTATTTTATCATCCATGTAAACATCTTTAACAGCATCTTGTGCTTTTAAGATATCTTTTGTAGAAATAACAGGTTTTATTTTTTCAAATGATTCATTGATATTAGATCTAATTATTTGTTGCTCATCGTCAAATTCAGGGTATGTGATTACACATTTAAGCATAAATCTATCCATTTGAGCTTCAGGTAAGGGATATGTTCCCTCCTGCTCAATTGGGTTTTGTGTAGCCATTACCAAAAAAGGTAATTGTAATTTAAAAGTATTATCACCTATGGTAACCTGCTTTTCCTGCATTGACTCCAACAAAGCAGATTGAACTTTAGCTGGAGCTCTGTTAATTTCATCTGCTAAAACAAAATTTGCGAAAATCGGACCTTTTTTTATTGAAAAGTCATTTTCCTTCATATTATAGATCATTGTTCCAACAACATCAGCAGGTAAAAGATCTGGGGTAAACTGAATTCTACTGAAAGATCCTTTAACTGCTTGGCTTAAACTGTTTATTGCAAGAGTTTTTGCAAGACCAGGGACACCTTCAAGCAAAATATGTCCTTTTCCAATTAGACCAATAAGTAGTCGCTGAATCATATATTTTTGACCAACAATTACTTTATTTAACTCGAGCATTAGCATATCAATGAATGCACTCTCTTTCTGAATTTTCTCATTTAGAGCTTTAATATCAACATTCTTATTTTCCATCATTATATAATTTGGGGTAGCAATACTATTAAAAATAATAATTAAATAATGTTAAATATAGGTTAAATCAATAGTGATTTAAGAATATATCTCTCTAGAAATAACAAAGTTTTTGATGTTTTCACTAATTAGTGATTCGTAATCTTCATTATGTCTAATTTTTTCTCTTATTAATGAAGAAGAAATATTCATCATAGGAGCGTCACTAAGAATAACATTTGGGTGATTAATTAAATCTGCCTTTTTTAAATGGTTTAATAACCTGGGGTAAACATAAATTTTATGATTTAATATATTCAAATAATTCTTCCAATTATGTAAAGTAAATAGATTGTCCTCCCCCATAATTATAGAAAATTCAAAACCTTTAAATTCTTTTTTAATTTCATCTAATGTATCAGCAGTATAATTTGGTTTTGGAAGACCAAATTCAATATCACAACATTTAAATTTTGTATTCAATTCACAAAACCCTTGAATCATCTCAAGTCTAATATTTTCGTCACTAGTACCCTTTTCAATTTTATCAGGATTCATTGGTGTTACAACAAACCAAACTTCATCAAAAAAATTCTTTAGAAAAAAATCTGCAATAGCCTCATGGCCTTTATGTATTGGATCAAAAGTTCCAAAAAATAAACCTACACTTTTCATTTATTTAAAAACCCTTTAACAACACTTAAAATTTCATCTTTTGATATATTTAAATCTTTATTGATAATAATCTGATCAAATTTATCTTTCATTTCCATTTCTTTTTCTGCTTTATCTAGTCTCTCTTTTAAATCCTCTTCTGAATTATTTTTTCTTCGTCTCAATCTGTTTTCAAGCTCACCAATACTAGGTGGATTAATAAATACTGTTAAAGATTTTGAAGAAAAATATTGTTTTAGACTTAAAGCCCCAACGACATCTACATCAAAAATTATATTGTGATTAGTTATTAAAGATTCTATTTCAGATTTTAATGTTCCATAAAATATGTTATAGTAAACTTCTTCATACTCAACAAACTCATTATTATGAATTCTATTTTTAAATTCATCAATAGACAAAAAATTATAGTCTAATCCATCAGTTTCTCCATCTCTCCTTTTTCTTGTAGTTGCTGAGACTGAAAATCTTAAATTTAATTCTTTAATTGAAAGTAGATGTTTTGCAAGGGTGGTTTTTCCACTTCCTGATGGCGCACATAATATTATTACTTTACCAGCCATTAAAGAATATTTAAAGTTTGCTCTCTTATTTTTTCAAGAGATGATTTCATTTCAACTACACTATTCTGAATCTTGGAGTTACTTGACTTAGATCCTATAGTATTTATTTCTCTTCCAATTTCTTGGCAAATAAAGCCTAACTTTTTTCCTTTTTCTATTAAGTCGTTGTCTAATATTTCAATAAAAAAATCCATATGACTTTTTAGTCTGACTAATTCTTCATTGATATCCATTTTTTCTAAATAATAAAAAACCTCCTGCTCAAATCTGGCATTATCAAAATTAACTTCCAAATTTTGAGATTTTATCTGTAA
>CABYPD010000032.1 GCA_902520835.1 uncultured Bacteroidota bacterium | reverse complement strand
AAAGGAATTAATTTTCTTAATTTGATTGATGCTGGTGATCCGGTGGAATTAGCAAAATTATACTCAAATGAAGGTGCTGATGAATTAGTTTTTCTTGATATCACTGCGACAAAAGATAAAAGAAAAACATTATCTAATTTAGCTCTGAAAATTTCAAAAAATATAAATATTCCGTTCACAGTCGGTGGCGGTATTAGCTCTATTGATGATGTTTCATCTTTACTGTTTAGTGGAGCTGATAAAATATCAATTAACACTCAAGCATATAGAACACCTGATCTAATAAATAAAGTTTCATCAAGATATGGAAGTCAATGTGTTGTTGTAGCTATTGATGCCAAATATATTGACGGCTCTTGGTATGTATACTTAGTGGGTGGAAGAGAAAAAACAAATACAAAACTGATTGATTGGGCAGTTGAAGTTCAAGAGAGAGGAGCTGGGGAGATATTATTTACATCCATGAATAATGATGGAACTAAAAATGGCTTTGCGAATGAAATTCTTTCAAATTTATCTGATAAGTTAACTATCCCAATTATTGCTTCTGGAGGTGCAGGAAAAGTACAGGATTTTGTAGATGTATTTAAGATTGGAAATGCAGATGCAGCTTTAGCAGCCAGTGTATTTCACTTCAAGGAAATTGAAATTAAAAATTTAAAAGAAGAACTAATAAAAAACAATATAAAAGTTAGATTATGAATATAGATTTTTCTAAAAGTAATGATGGGTTAGTTCCTGCGATTGTTCAGGATAATACAACAAAAACAGTACTAATGTTAGGATATATGAATCAAAAAGCTTTTGATCTTACTAATTCTACTGGAAATGTTCATTTTTTTAGTAGATCTAAGGAAAGAATATGGATGAAAGGAGAAACAAGTGGAAATATTTTAAAACTTTGTTCTATTAACTTGGATTGTGACGGTGATGCATTACTCGTAAAAGTAAATCCATCGGGTCCAACATGTCATAAAGGTAATGATACTTGTTGGGAAGAATCCAATAAAAAAGATTTTTTATCAATTCTTGAAGAATTAATTCAAGAACGAATTAAAAACCCTAATTCAAAAAGTTATATTTCTAAGTTATTTAATGAAGGTATAGATAAGATTGCCCAGAAAGTAGGGGAAGAAGCAACGGAATTAGTTATAGCTTCAAAAAATTCTAATAATAAACATTTCATAGAGGAGTCCGCTGATTTATTTTTTCATTTTTTATTAATTCTTCAAAAAAAAGGATTTAAAATTAGTGATGTAATTGAAGAATTAGAAATTAGAAACAAAAAATAAGATTTTGGAAGCAAATATTTATTAGATTTATTTTGTGAAATTTCAACTAACACTTTTTGCTTTATTTTTGGGATTATTCTCTTTAAGTTCTCAAAAAAACTTTGATGTTTACGTTTCAGGTTTAAAAGCTGGTGATTCAGCTCAGGTCACAATTCAGAAATCAAGTGAGTCATTACTAAAAAAATGGGCTAAGACTTCAGATGGTTCTGATGTTAGTTTAAATTTTTCTCTTGATGATGGTAAATGGGCGTTAAGTATTGATGCCACAGGATACACATATCCGACAGCTAAAGTTATTAATATTCCAAGTGATTCTAATGCAACAATAACCCTAACTGAAATGCAAACAGGTTCATTTAATTATTCATGGTCTGATGATGAAAGCGCTGCTGGACATTCAACTCAGTCATATTACAGTGAACCAACTGAAATTATAGTTTTAGATAAAACCGTTTCTGTTCCAAATGATTATGCGAGTATTAAACTTAGAAATGATTTTGGAGTTGTATTATCAGATGATATTAAGAGTTGGTCTAAGGAAGATAGTTATAGATTATATAAAATGTTTTCCTCTTTGCCTTTTAATGAAAATGGTGAGGGAAATAACGTAGATTTTTTGACTGGTGAGGGTGTTAAAGGGGTATTTTATTTAACTGATGATGAGCAATATAAGGATCTAACTCTAGTTAGCGAAGGAGATCTGGTTAATGCTACGATCAGTCAGAGTGCCTTTACTTATGCAAGTCCCCTAGTTGTTACTATTGATGGTATAAAGGGTAAGTTTTATTCAAAAAGATTATATAATGTAGTTGTAAATTATATTACTGATTTTGCTTCAAATGATGAAATGGTAGATTGGATTGCAGAAGGTTCTTTCGGATTTAGATTTATGAAACCAAATGACGAAACTGAAACTTTAATGGGTGAGGACTCATCTAATTTCCAGGAATTCCATGACGATGAAAAAATGGAAATTTTAGCAATGTTTGAGGAACTTCCTGAGGGTTTTCATAAACAACAAGGATTAAAATACATGGTTAGGAGAATTAATGGTCAAGATCACCCGCAATATAAAACAGCTCCTGCAATTGCTTGGACTGGTAGCCCAGATTATCTTGAAGATTATGATTCAGTCAATAATTCTAAAATGTATGTTATTGAATGGATGGAAAAAGCATTCACGACCGGAAATATTGGGTACTTACATCGTTTAATTTTACATGAAAAAGCACATTTTTTATGGGATCATACTTTTGATAATAAATTAAAGGATGATTGGGCAGACATCGGAGGTTGGTTTAAAGATCCAACGTCAGCATCTGGTTGGTCAACTTATAATACAACAGAATCTGTTTCTGCGTACGCCCATTTGAAAAACCCAAATGAAGACATGGCAGAATCCATTTCTTTTTATATTACTAATCCAGACAAACTTCTAAATGTTTCTGTCAAAAAATATGAATTTATCAGAGACAGGGTTATGCATGGTACCAGATATGTTGCACAAATTAGAGAAGATTTAACTTTTACTGTTTATAATTTATTTCCAGATTATACTTTCCCTGGAAAAGTTACTAGTATTGATGTTGAGGTTACAGGTGAACCAGATGAGGATAAACAAGTTAAAATTACAGCGAAACTTAAATCAATAGACCCCCAATATGATGGTGCTTCAAGAATTTACACAAGATTTTCTTCGTCAATTGGAACAATTCATGATATAGGACTTGAACCTGTTAATGGATCACTTGATTCCGTTTTAGTTGGAACCACAACTTTTAATAAATTAGAAAAATCAGGTTATTGGACTATATCATCTTTTAATGTATATGATAAAGTTGGTAACAAGAGACTGGAAAATACATCTACATTAGGGATTAAATTGTTTATCAATAATCCTTTGGAAGATATAATTGGCGCTCAATGGAATTATGACCTTGAAATGAAGGTTGTTTCTGAAAAGTTTAAAGGAGGAAATATTGACGGAACATTTAGAGATGATGAAGGTACTAAGATGCAAGCAATTGAATTAACTGGAAGTGTATACGAAAACAGAAAAATGGAAAGGGTAGGTTTTAGAATAATTAATCCAACACTTGATGATCCCAACGCAAAAGTATATGAGAGACAGTCCTGGGTTTCCGAATTTTATAAAGAAAAAGTTGTAAGTGATGACATTCCAAAGGAAAATGAATATGAATCAAATAAATATATTCGTGCTTACATGGGTGTCCCCGAATATTATCCTTCTGGATACTATTCAGTTTCTATGATCAATTTAATAGATAAAGCTGGAAATGGAACTGATGTTATATTTTCAATAGATACATCAGATGTATTCATAAACAAAAATCAAAAATTTAAATTATTCAAAGATGTTAGAGATAGTATATACGTTAAGACTGAATATCCAGATTATAAAAAACCAGAAATTGATATTAATAATATTAATATTACTGCAGAACCTACGAAACCAAAGGCCCCTGACGGAGAAACTCAAGTTGATATAACAATGCTAGCAAGAGATATTTCTGAATATCCAGGTTATGAAGCTGGTGTATATGCCGTTGATATTGTATTAAGAGATCCACTAGGAAATGAATTTGCATATAACACTTACAATGGAACAATGCAACATCCTCAGTTGGATGGAGTTAGAAGTGGTGATGAATATAGTAAATACGGAAATGGTGATTGGAAAGCATATGATTTTAGAATTTTGCTTCCGCAAGGTTCAGCCCCTGGAAAATGGGGAATTTCTGCAGCTACTGTATGGGATAGAGCTGGTAATTTTAAATCTTATAATTTTGTTGAATATGTTAGATTTGATGTCATTGAGTCTGAAATTGTGCTAACCTCCCCACTTGAGGTTGAAATTCTAGAAAAACATATTAATGCTAAAAATGTTGATAGTATTTCTGCAAAAATGTCTTGTGTTCCCTGTAAAGGTCTTAATTATGTTTATACTATTTACAGTAGAATGGGCGGAGGAGGAGCAGTCGTTAGAGGGGAAGGTAAGTTTGAAAATGATACAATTGTAGCAACTAATATTCAAACCTCCGGGGTTTTAGATGGATTAGTTAATTTAACGGTTCAAGTTACAGACACTACCAGTGCATTAGTAGCAACAAAAACAGCGGAATACCTAAAAGATGTAGTATACCCAAAAGCATATTACACCAAATCAAATATACAAGATCAAGGATGGAGTAGTCTCGATAGTATTGTTGTGGCAATAAAAGTTGAATCAGTTGATGTCGGTGGTTCATACTCAGTAACAATTAAAAAATCTGAAAAGACCGGGTCGTTTCCCGGATCAAATAGTCAAAATGATCTTGTTTATACTGGTTCAATTGAAAGTGAAGAATTTAATTTAGATGATTTAGATTTTTCAAAAGTTCAAAATGGATATAATAAATTTATATTAACCGTTACTGATCAAGTTGGAAATGTTGGCGATGAAAATGTATTATATTATTTAAAAGATGATGATAGAATAATATTTTTAGGAGAGTCTATTGATCCTGAGTCTGATTACGATAGTGATGGCGTAAAGACAAAATTTGATGATTGTCCAAATACTAAGGAGGGTACTAAGGTTAATATTACGGGTTGTGAGTTTTTCGATTTACCTGTTTCTAACTTCAATGTTCAAGCAGGCAGTGCTACTTGTATTGGTAACAGTGATGGTTCAATTAATTTAAGTGTTGAAGATGC
>CABYPD010000031.1 GCA_902520835.1 uncultured Bacteroidota bacterium | reverse complement strand
TATTACTGGATCAGTAACAGATTCAAGTAATAACGATCTACTCCCAGGTGTTAATGTCGTGGTAAAAAACACAACTAATGGAACTAATACAGACTTTAATGGAAATTTTTCACTAGCTAATGTTTCAAATGGTGATGTACTTGTTTTTTCTTACATAGGTTATAAGACCTTAGAATTAAAAGTTTCATCTTCATTCAACATTTCAGTTTCTTTAGATCCTGATATTGAAGCTTTAGAAGAAGTTATACTTCTTGGATATGTGTCTCAAAAAGCAGCCAATATTTCAGGTGCTGTCTCAACTGTTGACGGTGAAGCTGTTGAAAAATTAAAACCAGTTAGAGTTGAAGATGCACTGCAAGGTCAATCTGGATTGAATGTTATTTCAAGCGGTACACCTGGTGCAAAACCAACAGTACTAATTAGAGGGATAAGTTCATATTCTGGTAATGATCCTTTAGTTATAGTAGACGGTGTTAATTTAACACTAGATGACATGAATACTCTTGATCCAAGTAATATTGAAAGTATTTCTGTTTTAAAAGATGCCTCAACTACTGCACTTTATGGTGTCAAAGGTGGTAATGGTGTTATTGTAATAACAACAAAAAGCGGAAAGAGAAATCAAGAAACTCAATTCAATTTTGATAGTTCTTATGCTCAACAATCAGTTGAGAAAACTATAGCTGTTTTAAATGCTACTGAATATGCTGCTATATTAAATGAAGCTTCGGTAGCTTCTGGTGGAGATTTAATCTATCCAGATTTTTCAAGCTTTGGAAATGGAACTGATTGGCAAAAAGAAGTATTCAGGGATGATGCTCCTTTGGTAACAAATACTTTTTCAGCTAGAGGTGGTTCTGAAAAAGCTTCATATTATTTCTCTGCTGGTCATACATCTCAAGAAGGTGTTCTGTATGGAGAAGATAAAAGTTATTTTGACAGATTCAGCTTTACTGCAAATATTGATGCTGATTTGACTGATAAATTAAATATCAAAGCATATAATACTTATGCCAATATCAAAGGAAGTAATTTAGGAGATGTTTTATTTAATGCTCTAAACATGAGTCCAACGACTCCAGTATACGACATAAATGGAAATTTTGGAACAGATTCTAAAATTACTCAAGAAGTGAAAAATCCTCTTGCTCAAATTTCAAATTCGTACAATGAGGGAAATACAAATAAAATTACTGGTAAGTTAGAGTTAGAATATGAATTATTTAAAGATTTTAAAATAACATCCAGATTAGGTTATAATTATGTCTCTGCTGTTGGAAAAAGTTTTAATCCATTGGTTTTTTATGGTGCTAATCATAACCAAACAAATTCAAATGCAGATGGTACTCCTATAGTGACAGTTGATTCTGAAACAGGAGAAGAGACTTCAACTCACAGCAGAGTTAGCGAGACTACTAATACATGGTTTAGATATAACTATGAATTACTAGGTAATTATAATTTTTCCATAGATAACGAGCATAACTTTAGTCTTTTTGCTGGATTTGCGATTAGTAAAAATACCGGTGAAGGACTTGGAGGTACTGCTGTTGATATTCCTTTTAATTCATGGAAGTTTGCAGATATTTCAGCTGCAACAGGTGATCAAAAATATTCAACAACATCATCATCTTATTATGTTGGAAGAAAAGTCTCTTTTTTTGCTAGAGCTGAGTATGATTACAATGAAAAGTATTTAGCATCATTCTCATTAAGAAGGGATGGTTCTACTAGTTTTGGTGAAAATAACAAATTTGCTTATTTCCCGTCAGCCTCTTTAGGTTGGGTTATTTCAAATGAAGATTTTTTCAATTCTTCTGCCGTAAACTTCCTTAAGATTAGAGCTAGTTATGGTATAGTTGGTAATGATAACGTTTCACCTCAATTTGGTACTATTTCAACTTTCCCAAAATATACATTTGGAAATACAATAGCAGCTGGATCAACACTCTATTCGATTCCTAATGCTGATGTAAGTTGGGAAAATCAAGGACAAGCTAATGTTGGATTTGATTTAAGAATGTTTGATTCATCTCTTTCATTATCTTTCGATTATTTTGAAAAGTCAACTGATGATCTATTATTTAATCCAACTCTATCTTTATACTTAGGAACACCAGTTTATCCAACTGCCAATATAGGTAGTACTGAAACAACTGGTTTTGATGTTTCTCTTGGATATTCAAAAGACTTTAATGATAAAGTAAGTTTTAATACGAGCGTCAGCTTTACAACGTCTGATAATTTGGTTACTGCTATCAACAATGGAGACAAATATATTTGGGGGGCTGGTTATGGAATTCCTTTCAAAAATCTAGTTCAGTTTAGAGAAGGTGATTCGCCAGGTATTTTCTGGGGATATAAAACGGATGGAATTTTCCAAAATTATGATGAAGTAGCTGCTCATGCTACTCAAGACAATGCTCAACCAGGAGATATAAGATTTGTTGATGTTGATGGTAATGGAAAGATTGATGCAGAAGATAGAACCAAAATTGGAGATCCTTTTGCCGATTATACAATTGGTTGGAATTTAAATCTTAATGTTCACAATTTTGATTTAAGTGTATTTACATATGGTTCTTTTGGAAATGATGTATATAGAGCATATGAAAGAAATCTAAATTATACTAACAGATTTGCTAGAGCACTGGACAGATGGACAGGTGAAGGTACTAGCACTGTTGAACCAAGAGCTACTTTTGTTGATGGAAACAACAACTCAAGAGCTTCTGATAGATATGTTGAAGACGGAAGCTTCATTAAAATTAAGAATGTTCAACTTGGATATAATTTTAATTTAAATGAGAACTCTGTTTTTGATAGTGTAAGATTATATCTACAAGGAAAAAATCTTCTTACAATCACTGACTACTCTGGTTATGATCCTGAAATGTCAGGTGGTGTATTAGGTAGTGGTATTGATTATGGAAATTATCCTACTCCAAGAATAGTTTCTGTTGGTTTAAACGTTAAATTTTAAAATTGATTAAAATGAAAAATATTTATAAACTATTATTTGTAACTATATTATCATTCTCAGTTATTAGCTGTGATGATTATGTAGATTATGATCCATCAGAAACTTACACAATAGTTGCTGATGATTATTTCACATCGAGCAGTGATTATGAATCTGCTCTTGTCGGAGTATACGATGTAACTCAATGGATTCTTTATAATGTAATGATTGGTGAGATAGCATCTGATAACTCTCTTGCTGGAGGTGAAAGTGCTACTGATGTTATTGGCTTACAAAAAATTGACGATATGTTACATGATCCTGAAAATGATCAACTAACTAGTATTTGGCAATTTATGTATGAAGGAGTTAACAGAGCTAATTACCTTTTTGAAAATAAGGATAAGTTAGATTTTACAAGAAAAGATGAGCTCTATGGTGAAGTTCATTTTTTAAGAGCATTCTTTTATTTTGAGTTAGTAAAAATATTTGGTGATGTTCCTTTATTTACTAACTCTAGATTGACTGCGGTTGATTCAGGAACTTTACAAAGATCTTCAGCTTCAGATGTATATGCGCAAATTGAAAGTGATTTGAATGCAGCTATAGCAGCTTTACCAGCTGAGAAAAGTGTTAATGGAAGAGCAACATCATTTACTGCTCATGCATTGTTAGGTAAAGTTTATTTATACCAAGATAAGTTTGATCAAGCTGCTGCTATTTTTGATCCACTTATTGGTGCTTACGGATTGCCTGAAAGACCTGGTAGTGTATTTCTTAAGTCTGGTGAAAATGGTGCTGAGTCTGTTTACGAAATTCAACACACTAAAGATTCAAACTGGTGGGCATGGGATTATGTTCCCCAAGGAACTGAAGGTAACTTCGCGGTGATTCACCATGGAATTAGAGGCTATGTCGGTGATGTTTACCAAAGTGGATGGAGTTTTAATGTTCCAACACAAGACTTAGTCGATGCTTTTCCTGCTGGAGATAAAAGAAAAGATGCGTCGGTTTTGGATATAGTTAAATGGGCTGATGATACTGGAGCAGAGTATGGTGAAGGTTATGAGCATACAGGGTATTTTAATCACAAGTATATTCCTAGACAAGGTGAGTCTTCAGCACAGCAAGAATTGAATTTTGGAACTAATTATAGAGCCATAAGATATGCTGACGTTTTATTAATGGCAGCTGAAGCTAACAATAGAAAATCATCTCCAGATACTCAAGCTGCTCAAAATTATTTGAATGAGGTTAGAAAGAGAGCATTTGGAAATGAGTCTAATGCATCAACTTCAACTGGTGCAACATTAACTCAAGAGATCTGGGATGAGAGAAGATTAGAATTAGCTGGAGAGGGACACAGGTTTTTTGACTTAGTGAGAACTGGTCAAGCTTCCACTGTACTTCAAAGTATAGGATTTCAAGCTGGTAAGCATGAAGTATTTCCAATCCCGCAGAAGGAAATCGATATTTCTAACTTAACTCAAAATAACGGTTACTAAAAAATATTAAGATGAATAAAATGAAAAAAATATTATTGGGTTTATTCTCTCTAGTTTTTATTATCACATCATGTGAAAATGAAGACTTCAGTGATGCAGTTTATTCTGTCAACCCACCAGATACTGTGAGTGCACATTTTTCTATAACTCAAGATAATACTGGAACTGTGACAATAACTCCACAAGCAAATGGAGCTTATAAATTTGACATTACACCCGGAAATGGAAAAGATGTTGTCAAAGGTGTTGAAAATGGAGAAAATGTAAAGCAAGTTTATGCTGAGGGCTCTTATACTGTTGGTGTAAAAGCTTATGGTATTAATAATTTGACTGCAGAAGCTGAGGTTCCTTTAGAGGTTTCTTTCAGAGCTCCTGAAAATTTGGATGTTACATTTACAAAAGATGCATTAACACTTACTGTTGAAGCTGAAGCTGATTACGCAAGTGCTTTTACAGTTGACTTTGGAGATGGATCTGATGTTAAAGATTTAGCTATTGGTGCTCAACTTACTCATGTTTATGCAACTAGTGCTGATTATACTGTTAAAGTTACTGCATTAAGTGGTGGATCTGCCACAACAGTTTATGAAGAAACACTAACAATGTCAGCTCCAACTTTACTTCCAGTAGGTTTTGAAGCTTTTGACACAAGTACTTTCATAAGCTTTGGTGGAAATGCTCACGAAATAATTGATAATCCTGATAAAGGAGGTTTGAATCCTTCAAATAAAGTTGTAAAAATTACAAAAAATAAGGATCAAACTTGGGCTGGTTCAGTATTGCAATTAACCAACCCTGTTGATCTTTCAGCAAAGGATCAAATTAAAATGAAAATTTGGGCTCCTAAAGTTGGTGCAAAAGTTACCATGAAGCTAGAAAATATTAGTGATGGTGCTATCAACTCTGGTGAATTTACCGTGTCTACTACAAAAAGTAAAACATGGGAAGAATTGACTTGGGATTTTAGCGGAATTGATAAGACCCCAGAATTTAGAAAAGTTGTTATTTTCTATGAATTAGGTACAATGGGAGCTGGTGGTGATGATTGGACGTTCTATGTTGATGATTTTAAACAAGCAGTAAAACCTGTTGTTGGATTTGATCCT
>CABYPD010000030.1 GCA_902520835.1 uncultured Bacteroidota bacterium | reverse complement strand
ACTCATATAGATATGATTGAACCAAGACTTAGAACCTTAGTTGGTAGACAGTTAGCTTGGAGTCCTTCTACAAAGAAAAATGGAATAAAGGGAGAAGCCGTTATTGTCCCTGAAATAAATAGTAAAGATGATTTTGAAAGATGGTTAAAAACAGTAAAAGGTAAATTTGTTTTAACAAGTCAGTATCGACCAACAGGTAGATCTGATTCTAATTGGAAAGAATTTGCATTACCTGAAACATTTGAAAAAATGAAAAATGAGAGGAGAGAAATAAGTAGAAAATGGTACTCTAATATAAGCTCTACTGGATATGGTTACCGTGATATAAACAAGGCATATGAAAAAGCTGGTGCAATTGGATTGATTTCAAGTTATTGGTCAAGAGTGCCAGGATCAAATAAGGTGTTTTACGCTGAAACTCAAAAAATACCTGAAATTGATGTTAATCTTGAAGATTATGGAATGCTATATAGACTTGCAAAAAACAGTAAAAAGCCAGTTGTAAAATTAATTGCTACTTCAAATGAATTAGGAGATGTACCAACCTTTAATACGATTGCTCAGATTAATGGAGTTGAAAAACCAAATGAATATGTTATTCTGTCCGCACATTTTGATTCATGGGATGGTGGACAGGGAACTACTGATAATGGCACTGGGACTCTAGTAATGTTAGAGGCAATGAGAATATTAAAGAAAAGCTATCCAAATCCTAAAAGAACAATTTTGGTTGGACATTGGGGAAGTGAGGAACAGGGGCTTAATGGATCTAGAGCTTTTGTTGAAGATTTTCCTGAAATTATTAAAAATACTCAATCACTATTTAATCAAGATAATGGGACTGGAAGAGTAGTTAATTTAAGTGGTCAAGGATTTTTATATTCTTATGAATTTCTATCACGCTGGTTATCATTTGTCCCAAAATATATTACAGATCATATTGAAACTGAATTTCCTGGAGAACCAAGCTACGGATCAACCGATCATGCTTCTTTCATTGCAGCTGGAGTTCCTGCCTTTAATTTAGATGCTATTAGTTGGGATTACAGGAATCTTACATGGCATACTAATTTAGATACATATGATAAAATTGTTTTTGATGATGTTAAAAGAAATGTAATTACTACTGCAATTTTAGCATATAAAGCAAGTGAAGAGGAGGAACTTGTTTCTCGTGAAAAAAGAGTTATGCCTATAAGTCCAAGAACAGGAAGAAAAATGGATTGGCCATCAGTTAGAAAGCCAAATCGTGATGGTACCAATCCTAGATAGTTAAGCTAGATAATAAGTTATTAATCTAAATAGAAAGTAAAAAAATACTACAGAATAGATAATTACTCTATTTTCTTTAAACCATTCGAACATATTAATAATTTAATCTTTGCTCTAATTTATAAATAATCTTTTTATGATGATTAAAATGGAATTTAAAAAAATTCAAAGTCATATAAATGTCCATTCTTCCAATAAGACCATGATTAAATATTCCTTTGCTAAGAATATTCTCATCTAGGTTATTTATTAATTCATTTAAAGAGTTTCTAGATTTTTTCCAACGTTCTTTAAGTTCAGTTAATTTAATTGTTTTTGGAAAATTTTCAGTGACTGATGCAGGTCCTTTATATGTAAATCCAATTTTTAAACTAAGCTCTAAAAAAAATGCTATAATCCTCGAAATTATTTTTACATTAACTAATGTTTCTGGGTATTGAGTTTTAATTCTAATATATTTTTCTATTCCCATTTCAGCTAAGATTAAATGATATATGTTGTGATTGATCGACCATTTGTTTTTAATTATTCTTCTGTTCAGTTCATCATCTGAATATTTAGATAAACGATCAAATAGTTTTTCAATCTTGTTGTTTAGAACTTGAATTTCTAAGTTAATTTTAGTCATACGTTGTTTGCATAATTAATTAATACATTTTCAATAATTCGATGATCTCCGTCATATTCAACCAGGCTATAATTTAATTCATAATCATTGATTAAATCTCTAAATTTTTCTCTGTACTCAAGTGGAATTAGAGTGTCTTCTTTACCAATAATGATTGATATTTTCATTGTATTCCAGCGATTCCTATACTTTTCTGTCAGACACTCTTTAGGAATATCAGATCCCCAAAAACATATTGAATTAATATTAAATTTTTCATTTAATGCCCATCTGCAGGCAGCCGTACCACCCTGTGAAAATCCTAAAATATTAAGATTGATTTGTTCATGTCCAATTTGACTGACAAGGTTATTATAAAGTTGGTTTAGGAAGTTTGAGTTATCAATAATATCATCATCTTTATCAACCTTTGTTATCCAACTGGCACCAACTCTTTCATATTTATTATTTAGGTAGAATCTACTTGTTGCTTCAGGTGCAATTATAATTGTTTCTCTATCAACTAAAGATTCAAATTTCTTAATAAAAAACTCACCTAACATTCCATAACCGTGAAAAACAAACCAAATATTTTTTGTTTTGTTTGAAACAGATCCTGCTTGAAAATACCTTGCTGTTTTAGAGACAGAAATTTTTTTTTTCTCCATTTAGAATTTTAAATATATCAAAAGAAATAGAAATTGTAATTTTGAATACAAATTATTTAATATGATAACAGTAGAAGAAGTAAATAAAGCACAAGAATCATGGGGATCTGGTATTGTTAAAATTGGAGAGTTAAAGAGTTCTTTTAAAGAGTGTAGAATGTATGCTCTAGACTTTATTAAAAAAATGTACAATTTTGATAATGGTTCAGTTCAATTCAAGCCAACTAAGGCGGCAGATTCACAATTTAGAAATGATTTGAAAGGTGCACTTTCCTATTTTATTGCAGATGATTCAGACTATAACGAAGATGGAGGTTTTGCTATAAATCCGTGGACTAAAGTTGAATTTCAAAATAATTCAATTAACATTTATGATGATATAGCTATTGCCATGGGCAATTATTTTTTTACTGATTTAAATGGTGGTAAAACCAAAGTTGAATATTCTTTTGTCTATAAAAAAAATGATTTAGGAGAGCTTAAAATTATTTTACATCACTCTTCTCTTCCTTACTCAAAATGAAAAAAATAAGTATTTGTATATGTCTTTTTATAATATCATTTACGAATGCTCAAAACACAATTACAACAACTGGATCTGATTTTTCAGGAGATAATTTTAGTATTAGCTATACAGTTGGACAAATAAAGGTTAATACAATTGATAACGTAAATTCATCTCCATTAATTTTAGATTTTCTACAAGGTGTACAATATGGTTTTGATGTCTATGATTGCAGAGATTACAATTCAATAAGCTTTAGTGTATATCCTAATCCAACCAGTTCTTTTGTAAATATTTCATTTGAAAAACTTACAGACCCTATTACATTAAGGGTCTTTGATATAAGAGGAAGACTTATAAATGAAAATGTTTTTTTAGACAAGCTAGTTCAAGTTGACATGAGTAATTATGCGAATGGAATATACATATTAAGCTTTTATAATTTTTGTGGACTATTTCGTAGTTTTAAAATATCAGTTTCTAAATAATGAAAAAGTTAATTTTAATTTTATTTATACTAACATCATTTAGTGTTTATACTCAATCTCCCTCAAACTTTACTTATCAGTCAGTTGTACGTGATGGTTCAGGTAAGCTACTTTCCAATAAAGAAATTAGTTTTAGGATAATTGTCTTAAAGAATTCAGAATCAGGTCAAGTTGTTTTTGAAGAGGAACATTCAGTTACAACAAACATAAATGGGTTAGCTACACTAATTATTGGTAAGGGTTCAGGAAATGATGATTTAGGAGAAATTGATTGGGGTGACGGATCTTATTTTTTAAAAGTTGAAATAGACCCACAAGGCGGGTTTAATTTTATTGCTGAAGACACTACTCAATTACTTAGTGTTCCTTATGCTATGTATTCTAATTCCTCCGGCTCTACTTTAACAATAACCGGTCAAGATTATCTCACAATTAGTAATAACGAAATCACAGTCAATAAGGTTGATTTAACTGATGATGTTGCAGGTATTCTCCCTGTTGAAAATGGAGGAACTGGTTCATCAACTGCACCTATGGTGGGTGTTATCACAGCAGCAGATGCAGCTTCAGCAAGAAATGTTTTAGGGCTATCAAGTGTTGCAAGCACAGGATCATATAATGATTTAACTGATAAACTTACAGCAGGCACAAACATTGATATTACCAATGGTGTAATATCTTCTTCGGCTACTAATACAACTTATACTGCAGGCACTGGAATTTCAATTGACGGAAACAATGCTATATCCTCAACCATTACTCAGTATACAGATGCAAATGCACAGGCAGCATTTACGGCTGGGACAAATATTGACATTACAAATGGCGTAATATCTTCCACTGATACAAATACTGAATACACTGCAGGCACTAACATTGATATCACAAATGGTGTGATATCTTCAACGGATACAAACACGGAATATACTGCAGGCACAGGAATTGCGATTGATGGAAACAATGCGATATCAACTACTGTAACAGATACGGATACTGTACGATCGGTAACAGCTGGAGGCAATACTTTAGCAGATGGTGAGACGTTGGCATTTACAGCAGGGTCGAATGTTACAATAACAGAAAATGCTGGAGCAGTTACTATAACTTCAACTGATACTAACACGGAATATACTGCGGGTACGGGAATTACGATAGATGGAAACAATGCTATATCCTCAACCATTACCCAGTATACAGATGCAGATGCACAGGCAGCATTTACAGCTGGAACTAATATTGATATTACAAATGGTGTAATATCTTCCACAGACACTAATACTACTTATACTGCAGGCACAGGAATATCGATTGACGGAAACAATGCGATATCAACTACTGTAACAGATACGGATACTGTACGATCGGTAACAGCTGGAGGCAATACTTTAGATGACAGCGAGACATTAGCTTTTACAGCAGGATCGAATGTTACAATAACAGAAAATGCTGGAGCAGTAACAATATCTTCAACAGACACTAATACAACTTACACCGCTGGTACTGGGATATCGATTGATGGTAGCAATGCGATATCAACTACAGTAACAGATACGGATACTGTACGATCAGTTACAGCTGGTGGTAATACTTTAGCAGATGGTGAGACACTTGCTTTTACAGCAGGATCGAATGTTACTATAACAGAAAATGCTGGAGCGGTTACTATATCTTCCACAGACACCAATACTACTTATACTGCTGGCACTGGGATATCGATTGATATTAATAATACTATTTCCTCAACTAGTACTGAATATACAGCTGGAGAAGGAATTGATATAAATAATGGAGTAGTATCTGGTGAAGATGCTACAGCGTCTAATAAAGGAATAGCTTCATTTAGTTCAGATAATTTTAGTGTTTCAAGTGGAGCAGTAACAATAAAAGATAGTGGTATTGCTAACGATGAATTAGCAGGATCAATAGCTGATTCGAAATTAAATCAAATCTCCACAGCAGGAAAAGTTGCATTATCGTCATTAGAAATTGATGGAGCAACAGATATTGGTGCCGCAATAACGGATTCAGATTTAATTATAATTGATGATGGAGGAGGAGGAACAAATAGAAAAGCAGCGGTTAGTAGATTAAAAACTTATATTGAATCATCAACATCAACATCTT
>CABYPD010000029.1 GCA_902520835.1 uncultured Bacteroidota bacterium | reverse complement strand
ATTAGGTTACTAATTATCTGAGTTGATAAAAAAATTACTGTACATATTTATTCTACTTTTTACAAGTCTAACTTATTCTCAGTTAAGTAGAACGCATTATATACCACCATTAACTCATGCAGCTGAAGGTAATGCTAATGCAGTTGATCAATGGATATATATATCAACACCGAGTGCATCACCAGTTAATGTATCAATATTACCTGTTGGAGGAACAGCTCAAACGATTACAGTTCAAAATAATCAACCACAAAAGTTTCAAGTATCTACAAGCGGATATTCCCAATTGTATGTAGAGGCAAATACAACAAGTCAAGTAATGAACAATAAGGGTTATATTATTGATGCTGAAAAACCAATCTATGTTTCTGTAAGAGTAAATGCTGGTGGTTTTGAAGGAAGTGATGACAGCTCAGCACAAGCAGGAGCACTGGTTACCAAGGGGCTGGATGGACTAGGTAAAACATTTAGGGTAGGAACTTTCAATAGTCAATCTAACTCTGCAAATTTTAATAACTATCTGAATTTTGTTTCCGTAATGGCAACAGAAGATAATACTACGGTAAACTTTACAAATAATTATACCTCGGGATTTGTTATTGAAAATTATTCAGGTCAATTTCCAATCAATAATGTGAAATTAAATAGAGGGGAAAGTTATGTAATTGCTTTAGAATTAAAAGATACAAGCACAGCAACGAGTCAAGATGCAGTTACTAGAAATAGAGATGGATTAATTGGAACTTTGATTCAATCGGATAAAGATATCGTAGTTAATAGCGGATCATCCAACGGAAGTTTTCATGTCGGTGGAGCTCGTGATTATGGTATTGATCAAATTGTTGATCTATCTCGAGTTGGTAAGGAATATATTTTAGTTCGTGGTGATGGAAGTGATGGCTGGGAAAATATTTTAGTAGTAGGTCATGAGAATGGAACTGAAATTAATATTTATGGTAGCTCAGACTCAACCCAAACAATTGATGCCGGAGAATACTATTTAGTTGAAGGAGACTTATTTAGTAGTGATGGGAACATGTATATTTCCACCAACAAAGATGTATTTGTTTATCAGGGTACCGGAGGTGGATCAGAAGCTAATCAAGAAATGTTTTTTGTACCACCTATTAGTTGTGGAAGTCGTGGAGATGTAAATAATATTCCTTTTATAAATGAAATTGGAACTAAAATATTTAACGGTGCTGTAAGTATAGTTTCAAGGAAAGATGCGACTATTGAAATTAATGGAGTTGGGTTAACTTCCCAACCTTCAGGCGTAGTAGTCAACGGCCCATATGATGTTCCAAACAAGAGTGAATATGTAACTTATAGAGTGGAAGGTTTAAGTGGTAATGTTTCAGTAACAAGCTCTAGTGAATTATATGTTGCTTACTTCACAGAAAATCAATCTGCAACTTCAGGTGCTTTTTACTCAGGTTTTGCAACAAATCCAAGACTTGATCTTGACTTAACTGCCTCAAAATTAGGTTCATGTATCAATGGATCTGAATCCTCTAATGTTGTTTTAAGCGTTTCAAATGAAGGAAATTTTGATACAGTACAATGGGAGAAACAGAACTCTGATGGGTTATGGTCTGAAATATCAGGTGCCACCAACAATCAATTTACGCCCTCAGAAATTGGCACATACAGAGTCAAGGGTTCTATTAATTGTGATTCTGAAACTTTAGATTACTACTCAGCCTCAATTCCTATATTCACATGTCCTACCGACTATGATAATGATGGGATAATTGATAACCTTGATTTAGATATGGATAATGATGGTATATTAAATTCAGTTGAATCAAAAGGAATAGGAAACATCGATTTTACAGTTCCAGGAAATCCAACAGTAACTCTTTCTGACGGAACAGTATTCGAAAGTTTAATTAATGGTTATATTGGATCTGGAAGTACTTCTCAAGGATTAAGTGGTCAAAATAATTCTTTTGAAATGAAGGTAAATGCGGGAGTCAATGAAAATTTAGAGTATGTATTAACATTTCTTGATAATTTAAATATAAATATAAAGGATAATCCTGATGTACCAACTGCAATTTTAGAGGGTGAAACCTTTACTATAAAAAGTTCGCCTGCCTCTTCAAACATAACATTGCTAGATCCCAATAATAATTTGTTAGTTGACACAGACTATGATCCAGAAACTGAAAATGTAACTATTAATGAATTTACATCAAATATCATTCGATTTACTTTTAATCCGGATTCAACATCTAATTTAAATTTTGAGTTTTTTGCAACCAATATCAATGGTTTAACATTTAAACATGAGTATAGTACAACGAACACCAGTGGAGAGAGTGTTTTTGTGCCAAATGTCTATGTATATGATTATGTTAGTGACTCTGATAATGATGTAGATACTGTAGGATGGACAGGACAAGATATGTTTGAGTTAGATAGCGATAATGATGGTTGTAATGATATAATTGAGGCTGATTTTGAAAACTTAGAAAATTTTCAAGGTGATCCTGATAGTGATGGCGTATATGGAAATGGGGCGCAAACATTTGATAATGGTGCTATTGATGAAAGAGGAAGAGTTATTGTGCATAAGAATGAAAATGGCTATAGTACTGATCCTAAAAAAGATAATGATGGCAATTATTTATTTCAAACAGTTGGATCTGCTGTTCAAATTTTAAGTCAACCAGTCTCCACAGCTGCATGTGAAGGAGCAACAGTGGATTTTAATATTACGGCATCTAGTCAGAGTGGTGACATAAAATATCAATGGCAGTTTTATGATACGACTACAGAACTTTGGAATAATCTAAGTGACAATGATACTTATTCAGGAACAATAACTGAAAGATTGACTATTACATCGATTGATAGTTCAATGAATGGTCAATACAGGGTTGTTGTAAATTCTGAGTTTTATTTATGTGATACTGAGTCACAAGACAATATAACTCTGTCTGTTAATCTTGCACCAGAAATACCTACAGCTGATCAAATTCAAACATTTTGTCAAAGTGATACACCAAAAATTTCTAATCTTACCACTACCAATTTGGGATCAAACACTTTGCTCTGGTATAGCTCAGCTGATTCTGCAGATCCATTAGATCCAAATACTGATTTACAACACAATACTTTTTATTACGCCGAGTATGTTGACCCACAGGGTTGTGTAAGTCCATCAAGATTTGAGACTAAAGCTTTTCTTTCAAATCCAGTTTTAACAGCGGCTGAACAAGCAGTGTGTTTAGGTGACTCAACAACATTGACAATCGAAAATATTGCTAAAACTGCTGCTGATTTTGCTTCTGACAATGATTTAATTTTTATTACAAATAATGGTGAACCAGTTACTTGGCCAACACAATATGGCAAGACCTATTTCATGATTCAGAAAAATACAAACCAACCTGGATTTAGTCCAATTGATTGGCCAGATGCAAAAACGCTAACTGATAATTATAATTCAGGAGACTCTAATGCTAGTGCAAGAATGTATGTAATTCTTAATGCTGATATGGAAAAAGCGGTGTATGATGGACTAAACTCAATGGGTTTAACTGGTGACGATGGTGTTGCTTTTTGGCTTGGACTATATCAAGACACTAACGATACTGAAAATTATTCTGAACCGGATGGAGGTTGGAAATGGGTAAATGGACAATTACTAAAAGATACTGGATACTCAAACTGGTGGAATGGAGAACCAAATGATGCTGGAAATGAAAATCATGGTCAGTTTGAATTTTCAAATAACGGAATTAAATGGAATGATATGTCCGTTGGTAATACAAGCGGACAATCTTGGCCATTATTTGAATATTCTGGTTCTACTGATATCGTTTGGGGGTATTACGATGATGATGGAAATCCAGTTAATTTTACAGATCAACCTGGCACTGGAAATTTAGCTGTTACGCCGGAAAAAACCACAACCTATTTTGTTAAAGTTACAGTTAATGGTATTGATTGTATTGCAGAAACTACTATTACAGTAAATCCTAATCCAACAGCTGAAATCATTACAATAGATCCATTTTGTGATGATGATTCAGATGGAGATCCAAATAATGGTAGTGTTACGATTGATGAAAGCTTTTTTAATGATTTAAAACCATCAATTTTAGGTACAAGCCAATCAATAAATAATTTTAGTGTTTCATATCACACTACAATTGAAGATGTTGAAAGTGGTAGTAATGCTATTACCTTCCCCTATACAACACCTTTAAAAGATGCGTCATCATCTCATTGGGAATCAATGACCACAAAGATATTTGTAAGGGTTACCAATAACGATACTGGGTGTGTTAATTATGAAACTTCTTTTGATCTCACTGTTAATACACTTCCAGTTGTTTTTGAAGTAGAAGATATAATTGAATGTGAAGAAGTAAGTGGGGAATTGACAAGCACCTTTAATTTAGAGACTAGAACTAATGAATTGAGAAGTGGTAACACGACAACAGACCCAAATAATACAGACAATCAAAGTCCTGCAAATTTTCCAGTAACTTACCATTTGAGCTTAGATGATGCTAATGATTTAACTAAAACAGGAATTACATCTCCCTTTAAATCAGCCTCTGCTAAAATATTTTATAGAATTCAAAGATTAGACAATAATGGTAATCTTATTTGTTTTAAAACTGGAGAAGCTTTTGATATAGTAGTTGAACAACTACCTATTGCAAATCAGGTTACAATTGCAAGACAATGTGATGGTGACAGTCAACTAGATAATGATTCTCAAGACAAGAGCTTTCCTTTTGATACATCTGGAATTCAAGAAACACTTTTAAATGGTCAAACTGATGTTACTACATACTATTATGATGAAAATGATGTATTCATAGGAAATACTTTACCGGCAATTTTTGAAACTGGCACTCAAACAATAAGAATTGAAGTTAAAAATAATACCACATTAGAATGTCAAGCTGAAACTACACTAGAGTTTATTGTAGATGATAGTCCCGAAGTATATGATATTATTATTCCAATTAATTGTGATGACGGAGTTAGTGATATTGATGGATATTCGGAGTTTAATACCTCTTCAGTCATTCAAACATTATTAACTAATCCAGAAACAAATCAAACTCAAAGCTTGAATGACTTTGCAGTTTCCTTCAATTTTGTAGACGAAAATGGAGATAGGATTAACGCAAGCTCACTTCCAAATCCATTTAATACTAAATCACAAACAGTTATCGCTACAGTTACAAATAAAATTAATCCTAACTGTACAATTACAAAAGAAATTGATTTTACTGTGGTTCCTTTACCAGTTATTAAAGAAAATCTTATAAAAATTGAGCAATGTGATGATGGTAAAGGTGCTGATAATGATGGTGTAACTATTCACAATTTAACTGAAACTCAGTTTCTTTTTTCAGATAATTATGAAGATGAAATATTTGAGTATTATACAGATATTAATCTAACTCAAAAAATCGAAGATCCTACTACATTTGAAAATGATCCATTGAATGATGAAGTGTGGCTAAAAATTACTACAGAAAACGGTTGTGTTAGAACTTCAAAAACTCAAAATGGTACAGATAGATTAAAAATTGAGATAACGGTAGGTGCTAGTGAAATACCTGAATCATTTGTTGAAGATAATAATACAATTTATTCAATATGTGATGACTCACCAGCATTAACCCAACGCGGTATTTCAGTTTTTTCAAACTCAGTGATTAAAGATATCTATGACAAACTTGTCGCATCAAGAGAAATTTTTCAAGATCAAAACATAAGAGTTACTCTTCATAGAAATTCTGAAGATGGACTTACTGGTGAAAATCCAATTAATATCAATGAAGACTTTACCAATTCAACTCCAAATGTTCAAGAAATTTGGGCCAGAATAGTAAATATTG
>CABYPD010000028.1 GCA_902520835.1 uncultured Bacteroidota bacterium | reverse complement strand
AAAAATAATGGGTACGTGTGTATCGTAGGTTGTCGGTGTCCCATGGTTCGATGTACTTGATGATTGTTTGACCCAAAAAGGGTTCACAAAAAAAGCTAAATCTCCTCTATATTTAGGATGACTATTATTCAAGAGCATATTTAAAGAATAATTATCTGAACTTTTTGTTTCAAAATATTTGAAATTAGTAAAATCGTAAACGTCATAAATCCATGGTTCTGATAATAACAAATTTGTTATTTTTATTTTAATATCATCAATATCTTCTTTCATATTGACGATCTTATCTTTATCCAAAAAAATATTATAGTTTGAAATATTTTTAATGTACTGATTGAGTTCAGGCGGGAAAACTTTTGATGAAAGTATTTTATTTATAGGGATTTTATTATCTGCTAAAAAATCAGGTGAATGTGTAATTCCATGATCTGCTGACAAATAGATAATATAATTATTTAACCCAATTTCTTTATCTAAAAAATTTAGAATTTCTTCTATGGTTCTGTCAAGCCTAATATAAGTATCTTGAACTTCTTTTGAATTTGAACCAAATTTATGACCAATATGGTCAGGACTACTAAAACCTATATGAACAAAATCAGTTATATCATCAGACCCTAATTCTTCCTCAATAATAGCCTTTAAAGCTAAATCTTTTAAAATTTCATTTCCGTAAGGTGAGTATTTTATAGCGTTATAGTCAGTTGATCCATCTCTATTTTTAGAAAGTTTTTTTAAATCATAAGGAAAAATAGATTGTTTTTTATTTAAAAATTTTCCTTCATAATTATTTAAATCTGGACCACTTTCAATATAATTATCTATATCATAGTAAGTATCCCAAAAGTCAATATAATTATGAATATTTTTTTTACTATTAAATTCTATTAACCAATCAGGAAGTTTTTCCATGTAATATGAACTTGAAACAAAAATACCTTCTTTTTCACTGAACCAAAATGTTTGATTTGATGTATGACCACCAGATAAAATAGCAGCTCTGTCTTTTAAGGATACACTCAATGTCTTAGCTCTAAAATTTGTAGATATCCGATTTTCATCAGAAACTGTTGTTGTTAAAAGATTCTTTGGTGACTTTTTACCGATTTTATTTGTTGTTCCTACAGGGTCAACATTATTATCATCAACACAATATATTTCTTTACCTTGTGCAGGATTATACCAGTCATTACCAACAATCCCATGATAGCTTGGTGTGGTTCCTGTAACTATGGTTGCATGTCCGAGACCGGTAGAGGTTCTTGCATAGCTGTAATGTGCATTTTTTGCTAAAAATCCATTATTTATTAATCTTTTAAAACCATGTTCACCGTATTTATTCCAAAATTTAGGAATATATTCATACTTCATCTGGTCAACGACAATACCCACTACTAATTTTACATCAGAACTGATTTTATTATCATCTTGCTGAGATGAAAGAGAAATTGAAAAAAAGAAAAAAATAAAAAAATTCTTCAAAACTTTTCAGAAAATAAAAAAAAGAGGGGAAAAACCCCTCTTTTTAATGTTATTAATAAGTAAAACTTATTATTTAGCCCACCAAAGCTTAGTTCCCATTTTGTCAGCACCTTGAACAGTGTTCGCAGCATTAACATTATCGGCATTTTTATTATAAGCTCCAGAACCATATCTGAGTCTTTGAGGATATGCTCCATTCATACTTCCTAACTCATAAATATCTGAATCAGAAACCGTATTACTTTGAATATATCCAGTACCAGTAGTGTTTTTGTAGATTTTTGGGAAACCTGTATCTCTTACAACAGCCCAAGCTTCTAACCCATCAGTATAGTTTGCTAAATATCTTTGTGAAGCAATCTTTTCTAAGTCTCCAGTACCAGTTAATGATCCCATTGGCTCGTTAGCTAAATATGTAGCAACATCTGCATCACTTACACCCCATAATCGCATAGCATGCGAAATACCTGCCTGGTAATGTGCATTTGCTCCAGAACCAATACCTAAAACAGCTGCTTGAGCTACTAAGAAATGAGACTCAGCAGCAGTAAACACTAAGAAAGGAAAAATTGGTTTTCCTTCATTTTTCTTCTGAGTTACTATATCAGCTGGGTGTGACCATAGATCTGGAAATAACATGTTTTTAATATTCCCATTAGTTCTACTTGGCTGACCTACATAAAAAGGACCGGCTCCAGTAGTGATTGTAACAGTACCATCACCAGCAACTGATTTTGTGTAAGTTACATCTGAATCAGTTAAATGCCCTTCCATGTATGCAATGTGCTTGTCATACATTCCTATTAAATCACCAGTAGTTGGCTTTATAAATTCAAAAGTTCCACCAGCTATAGGTTTTGCGTACTTAGATAATCTTGGATCATTATTATCTCTTAATAAATCAACCAACGTACTACCTAAATGCCATCTACCACCACCATAGAAATTATGCCATATATCTCCGTATGTAGCACTCGCCCATTGTGAAATTTCAGTATCTCTTGGAATTGTAGCATCTTTGTCTCCAAGAACACCACCTGTTATTGCTTCTTGAACTTTAGCACTGTAATCAGCACCTCCAGCACCATGTCCTCTTAAAGCAACTTTTAATTTAAGACTATTAGCTAACTTTTTCCAATCTTGCATATTTCCGTTAAAGAATAAATCATTCTCACCTAAAAGCTGTGGTCCTTCACCTGTAGTGGTTGCACTTCCAATTATTCCAATAGCTTCATCTAAACTTGCTATAATACCATCATAAATTGTTTTATGATCATCAAAGACTGGAGTTACAATATCTGGATTTGAAGCTTCTGAGAAAGGAACCATTCCAAAAACATCTGAAAATCTTTGATAATAAAGACCTTTCATAATTAATGCAATTGCGTAATACTGTTGGTTTTCAAGAGTTCCTCCAGGCTTCACAAAATTTGTAAAAGCTGTAAGCTCACTGTTGTAACCAGACATCCATCCCCAAGTGGCATTTGTGTATGCAGCATGATATACATAACCCATACCATCATTCCACCAGTTTCCTTTATATCCAAATGGATGCATTCCAGAGAATCTATCAAAATGGATCAAAGGCCCTCTCCAATATGGAAATCTATTTGGAGCATAGAATTTTTGCTGAACACCAGTAACAAAATACTTTGCACTAACATCAGCAGCTGTTAAAGCATCTGGTTTTGTGTTTATCTCGTCAAAATCAGACGTACATGACACGATAAATAAAAAACTAAATGCTATAAAAATTACTTTTTTCATAATTATTAATTTTTTTAAAATTTAAAATTTAAGAGTTACATTCAGACCTACACTTCTAAGAGTTGGTAGGTTACCTACTGCTATACCTTGACCAGCAACATTTGTGCCAAGCATAGCTTCTGGATCAATGTCCTCTGCTTTCTTGTTGAAAAAGAATAAATTTCTTCCAATCAGTTGAACATTCAAACTTTCAAGACCTAATGAACTAACATCACCAAATGAATATCCAAGAGCAATTTCTCTTAATCTTACATTATCTTGCTCATAAACATAAGGCTCAGCTATATCAGCAAGTCTTTGCCAATATTCTTGACCTGTTATTGAAACAGTGTTAGCTGCTCCATTTGGATCAACAGCGTCAAGAACTACACCAGATTCTCTGTATTGTAGTGATCTCTCTGATGTACCGTATGCATCAGCGTAAGATGAATCACCAGAATACACCACGCCACCGAAACGACCATCAATCACAAATTGAAGAGATAAGTTTTTGTAGCTTAATGAACTGGTAAGACCTGCTAACCAATCTGGTTGAGCATTACCTAAGAAATTATCAGGATTTGATTGCTGTGGTTTTCCATCAGCACCAACAATTCTATTTCCACTTGAATCTCTTTCCCAGACTGTTCCATAAAGGTCACCTATTCCGCCTCCAACTTTTGCTTGTGAATTAACATTTCCGCTATTAGTTTGATAATAGACTAATGTATCCAAATCATCAATTAAAGAGACTAATTTATTTTCGTTTTTAGATGCAAAGAATGTAGTATTCCATCTAAGATCGCTAGTATTTATAATGTTATATCCTAATGACATTTCAACTCCCTTGTTTGTTACTTCACCGACATTTTCTAAGAAGAATGAATATCCAGTTGCCGCAGGAACAGGTACGCTAAAAATCATATCAGTTGTTGTGATATCATATATAGCTAAATCAAAAGTTAGATTATTATCAAGTAAAGACAACTCTAAACCAAACTCAGTAGATTCTATATTCTCAGGCTTAAGATTAGGATTTAATCTAGTTGATGGAGAATTTAATGTTGTCAGACCAAGATATCCTTGACCAGGAACACTAAATGTTTGAACTAACTGATAAGGACTTGTGTCATTACCAACGTTAGCAACAGAAGCTCTAACTTTAAATAAATCAAATAACTCTTTGTTAGGATCTATATAATCTTGTAATAATAAAGCTAAATTTACAGATGTATACATATATGATCTGTTATCAGCACCAAGTGTAGAAGACCAGTCATTTCTTGCTGTAATATCTAAATACGCCCAATTATTGTAAGCGAAGTTAGCAGATGCGTATAATGAATTTACCTTTTTAACTTGTTGCGGAGTCTCTGTAAACTCTTGTATTAATGTATTAGATAAAAAAGCTTTGCTATTCAATTTAAAATCATCACCGAAATTACGCATAGCTTCATATGTTCTTTTAGACATATTTCCACCCACATTAAATACAACATTTACTTCGTCAGACAGATCACCTTTTGCTGTAAGTAAAAACTCAGAGTTTAATTCCCCACTATTACTTGTTGTTCTTTCAAGACGACCTTGAGGATAATAGTGGTGACCAGGTTGTCTTACCCAGTAACTTGTAATATCAGTGATATCAGTACCAACTCTTACAAATCCTGAGAGCCAATCTGTAAACTCATAATTAATTTTGGCAAAACCAAAAAATCTACCTCTATTTTCATCATCAATATCGTTATAAAGTAACCAATATGGGTTACCAGTTGATGTTCCTGGCCTATCATAGGCAATTACAGCATAATCTGCATCAGTAGCAGGATTATCTTTTTGATATTTTCTAAGATCAGACGTTCTAACTGTTGTTGGCATACCATTAATTAACCTAGTGATACCTTCAGATCCTGTCCTAGCTCTATGATTTAATTCTTGAGTAAAATAAGTTGCTTTTGCATCAATAGATAACTTGTCAGTTAATTGAGCCATAGCTCTAACATTAAAGTTATGACTATTCAACGATGAATTTGGTAAAATACCTGTTGTGGTATTGTTGGTGTATGAAAATCTCATATTAGACTTTTCATTTCCATTTGAAATAGAAATTGAATTAATAGATTTTACACCAGTGTCATAGAAATCTTTTACGTTGTTAGGCTGTACAGTATATGGTTTAGATGTTCCATCAAAGTACAATTGAAGACTACCGTCAGCTAGTTGACCGTAAGAATTACGACCCATATCAGCTGTAACTGTGGCAGCTTCACCTCTTGTACCTTGACCGTAGATATTTTGACGCTTTGGAAGGAACATAGGATCTTCTAAAACTGTATTTGAATTAACAGTTATACCCATTTTAGATTCTGAACTTCCTTTTTTAGTAGTAATAAGTATTACACCATTACCAGCCCTTGCACCATATAAAGCGGCAGCGTTAGGGCCTTTAAGAACAGAAATAGATTCTACATCATTAGGATTAATATCAGATATACCTCCACCAGTAATAATGTTATTGTATTCACTACCACCAGAATTAATTCCATCTTGGTTAATAGGTATACCGTCAACCACAACTAATGCCTGTGTATTCCCTGTTAAAGAGTTGTTACCTCTAATAACAATTCTAGAACCAGCACCAATTGTACCAGATTGTGTAATGTTAATACCCGCAACTTTACCAACTAATGAATTAGCAAGGTTATGGTCTTTGATAGTGTTAACCTGCTCAGCTGTAATCTCTGACACTGAATAACCAAGAGACTTTTTTGCTCTTGTTAAACCTAATGCAGTAACGACAACTTCGTCTAGAGCACTATCTGGCTGTAAACTAACATCTACAGTAGAAGAACTACCTACGGTAACAGACTGTGAAGTATACCCAACGAAGCTAAATACAAGGACATCGCCCTGTGAAGCGTCAATTGAATAATTTCCATCAAAATCTGTAGATACACCTGTAGATGTTCCTTCAACTACAACGGTAGCTCCAGGAAGTGGAACTCCGTTTTCGTCTGAAACTGTACCTGAAATTTGTTGAGCAACTG
>CABYPD010000027.1 GCA_902520835.1 uncultured Bacteroidota bacterium | reverse complement strand
AATTATCTTTGTAAAAGATTAGAAAAATTTGACTTCAACTAATAAATATGCAGAAAGGGGAGTATCATTCGATAAAAAGGATGTTCATAATGCAATAAAAAATATTGATAAAGGTCTGTTCCCAAAATCCTTTTGCAAGATTATTCCAGATGTTATAACAAACGATGACTCTTATTGTTTAGTTATGCATGCAGATGGGGCAGGTACTAAATCATCATTGGCGTATGCGTATTGGAGAGAAACAGGTGATATTTCTGTATGGAAAGGTATAAGTCAGGATTCATTGATAATGAATATTGATGATCTGATATGTGTTGGTGCAACAGAAAATATTGTTGTTTCATCAACAATAGGTAGAAATAAAAAGCTAATTCCAGGCGAAGTTATAAAATGTATAATTGATGGAAATGAAGAAGTAATTACCAAACTCAATAATTTTGGAATGAATGTTGTTTCCTCTGGTGGAGAAACTGCAGATGTAGGAGATTTAGTTAAAACTATAATTGTTGATTCTACAGTTTTTTGCAGAATGAAAAGAAAAGATGTAATTGATAACGCTAATATTTCAAAAAACAATGTGATAATTGGTCTTTCTTCATTCGGCAAATCTAAATATGAAGATTTTTATAATAGTGGTATTGGAAGCAATGGATTAACTTCGGCTAGACACGATGTGTTTAATAAAAAAATTGGTGAGTTCTATCCTGAAACTTTTGATAATTCACTGTCAAATAGTTTAGTTTATTCTGGGTCGAAAAACCTAACTGATAATATTGAAGATTCTCCATTAAATGCAGGGATGCTTGTGCTTTCTCCAACAAGAACATATGCTCCTGTTATTCATAAGATTTTTAAAGAAATTGGTAGAGATAAAATAAATGGAATAGTCCACTGTAGTGGAGGAGCTCAAACTAAAATCCTGCACTTTGTTGATAATTTACATATAATTAAAGATAATTTATTTGATACACCTCTAGTTTTTAAGCTTATTCAATCGGAATCAAATACTAGTTGGAGAGAAATGTATCAAGTTTTTAATATGGGACACAGAATGGAAATATATATTGATGAAGAGTATTCTAGTAAGATAATTGAAATTTCAAAATCCTTTAATATTGATGCTAAAATAATTGGATGGGTAGAGTCATCTAAAAAAAAGAAACTTACTATAGTTTCAAAATATGGAAAATTTGAATATTAAATGATTGATAAATTAAATATTATTCAACAAAGATTTAATGAACTTTCAGATCTCATTATTCAACCTGATATTATATCTAATCAAAAAAAGTACATAAAAATATCTAGAGAGTATAAAGATTTAAAAGAAATTATTGATAAGAAATCAGAATACGACCTATTGATATCTAATATTAACGAAGCCAAAGAAATTATAAAAGAAGAAACAGATAAAGAAATGATAGATTTTGCTAATTCTGAATTAGAGGAGAATAAACAAAAAATTTTTCAAATTGAAGAGGATTTAAAACTTATGCTCATTCCTAAAGATCCAGATGATTCAAAAAATATTGTCATGGAGCTTAGGGCTGGAACTGGGGGAGATGAAGCAAGCATTTTTGCAGGAGATTTGTTTAGAATGTACTCAAAATATTGTGAGAAAAAAGGTTGGAAAGTTAATATTGTTGATTTAAATGAGGGTACAGCAGGTGGATTCAAAGAAATAATTATAGAGGTTAATGGTGAAAATGTGTATGGCACCTTAAAATACGAATCAGGTGTTCACAGAGTTCAGAGGGTACCTCAAACCGAAACTCAAGGCAGGGTCCATACGTCAGCTGCAACTGTGATGGTTCTTCCTGAAGCTGAAGAATTTGATGTTGAACTTGACATGCAGGATGTAAGGATTGAAAGAACAACTTCAACTGGGCCAGGTGGTCAATCTGTTAATACAACTTACTCTGCCATAAAATTACACCATGAGCCAAGCGGAATAATTGTTAGTTGTCAGGATCAAAAATCACAACATAAAAATTTAGAAAAAGCATTAAAAGTTTTAAGGACAAGACTTTATGAACTCGAATTAAGTAAAAAATTACAAGAAGATTCTGAGAAAAGAAGCTTGATGGTTTCCTCTGGAGATAGATCAGCAAAAATTAGAACATATAATTATCCACAAGGTAGAGTAACCGACCACAGAATCAATCTAACTTTATATGATCTTCAAAACATAATAAATGGTGATATTGACAAATTGATTGAGGAATTAAAAATTGCTCAGAATACGGAATTAATGAAGAAAGAAAATGAAACATTTTAAAAAATGAAATTATCTGATTTAGAAAATAATATAAAACAAAAAAAATCATTCCTGTGTTTAGGCTTAGATACTGATATTGAAAAAATTCCAAAACATCTTTTAAAACTGGAAAATCCAGTATATCAATTTAATAAATCATTAGTAGACAGATTACATAAAAAAATTATAGCAGTTAAAATTAATACTGCATTTTATGAGGCAAGAGGATCAAATGGCTGGAAAGACTTAGAAAATACAATAGAGTATATAAACAGTTATTATCCTGAATTATTTACAATTGCAGATGCTAAAAGAGCAGATATTGGGAATACATCTAATATGTATGCAAAAGCTTTTTTTGAAAAAATGAATTTTGATTCTGTAACAGTTTCACCTTATATGGGACATGATTCAGTTAAAGAATTTTTAAAGTATGAAAATAAATATGTCATATTGTTAGCTCTAACATCAAATGAAGGTGCCGTTGATTTTCAGTTATATAACAACAATTTTCTTCATGTTTTAAAAGAATCAAAAAGATGGAATAATTCAAAAAAAATCATGTATGTCGTAGGTGCTACAAAAACAGATTTTTTTAAAAAAATTAGATCAATTGTGCCAAAAAGTTTTTTACTTATTCCAGGCGTTGGCTCTCAAGGAGGTGATTTTGAAGATACTGTGAAAGCATCAACATCAACTAGCAATAATATCATAATTAATATTTCTAGAGCTATAATATATGCTTCTTCATCTACTGATTACTTGGAAAAGGCAGAAAAAGTACTGGATTTTTATAATGAAAAATTGATCAAATAAAAAAGGGCTATTATTAAATAGCCCTTTTGTATTAGAAAATTTTATTAAACAACTAACTTTATATTACGGAAAATTTTCTAATAAAATAGTAATAATTATCTTATACTAAAGTCACCATATGCACTTGTTCCGTGCTCTGCGATATCAAGTCCTTCTTCTTCTTCTTTCTCATCAACTCTTAATCCTGCTATTGCTTTAACAAATAATGTTATTGTTGTTGCACCGATAATACAGAAAAGAGCTGTTATTCCAACGCAAGCTAATTGAACCATAAATTGGTCAAACCCTTTTAACTCTCCAAAAATTCCTACAGCTAGTGTACCCCAAATTCCACAGAATAAGTGAACTGGAATTGCTCCAACCGGATCATCAAGCTTACATCTATCGAGAAGTGCAACTGAAAGAACTACAATTACCCCAGCGATCAATCCAATCATGATTGCAGATCCAGGTAACATTTGATCAGCACCAGCGGTAATACCAACTAAACCACCAAGAACACCATTCATAAACATTGTTAGATCAAGATTTTTGTACATTATTGCAGAAAATAGAGCAGCTCCAATACCTCCAGCAGCAGCTGCAAGACATGTCGTAACTAAAGTTATAGAAGTTAGAGAAGGATCTGCTGAAAGTACTGACCCCCCATTGAATCCAAACCAACCAAGCCAGAGTATCAGTACACCAGCTGCAGATAAAGGAATATTTGAACCAATAATTGCTAGCGGTTTTCCATCTTTGTCAAACTTACCTTTTCTTGCTCCTAAAAAATATATAACAACTAAAGCTCCCCAGCCTCCTACAGAGTGTACAAGAGTAGACCCTGCAAAATCATAGAAACCATAATCATCAGTAAAAGTGCTAAATGCACCACCTCCCCATTGCCAAGAACCAACTATGGGATATATGATTGCAACATATAAAAATGCAATTAGCATGAAAGAAGATATTTTTATTCTTTCAGCAACTGCACCAGAAATAATTGTAGCAGCAGTTGCTGCAAACATACCTTGAAAAAGAAAATCTGTCCAATAAGTATATCCACCATCAGCATAACTTAATTGATCATAATCAGCACCCGGGTTGAGACCAAATTCAGAAAAGCCTAGCCATCCATCAATTAATCCAAATTCACCTGGATACATTAAATTAAATCCAAAAGCACAGTATACTATGAGCCCCATAGTAATTACAAAGAAATTTTTAAAAAGAATATTAATTGTATTTTTTTGTCTTGTTAGTCCGACCTCTAAAAATGAAAAACCTAAATGCATAAAGAAAACTAATGCAGTACAGATCATCATCCAAACATTATTTGTAGTTAATAGTTCCATAATTAATTAATTTAAAGATTGATTACCACTTTCTCCTGTTCTTATTCTATAAGCTTCATTTACATCGCTCACAAATATTTTCCCATCTCCAATATTATCAGTAGATCCTGATTTTAAAATAGCCTCAACAGTTTTGTCTAAAAATGAATCAGAGACTACTATAGATAAATATCTTCTTTGTATATCAGATGTACTGTAAGTTATTCCTCGGTAAACCTTACCGATTTTTTCATTACCTACACCGGTTACATCCCAGTAGCTAAAAAAATTTACCTCAACATCGTGTAGTGCTTCTTTCACCTCACGAAATTTAGATTTTCTAATTATTGCTTCGATTTTTTTCATATAAAGTATTTTGTTTAATCAAGTAAAATTAATTTTTTGAAATTCTAAAAGACCAAAAAAAAATATTATTAATACATTTTTAAGAATTAGATATTTATATACATTGTTTTTTTTTATATCAATAAAAATCGTAGTGAATTATTTAGATTTCTATAAAAAAAAAGGCTACAAATTGTAGCCTTTTTTATAATAAGAATTGAAATTAGCTATTACGGTTTAATTCCAAAAACCTTCTCACCGTGTTCTGTGATATCAAGACCTTTAGTCTCAACTTCCTCAGATACTCTTAAGCCTATTGTTGCTTTAAGAATTCCTAGAACAATAGCAGTCATTACTGCTGCCCAGGCAACGTAAGAAATTGCACCAATAAATTGAGTACCTAATTGTTCAGCACCACCTCCATTGAATAAACCAATTCCAGTTGATGCATCCATTGGATCAGCTACACCCCAAAGACCAATTACAATTGTTCCCCAGATTCCTGCTGTTCCATGTGCAGAAAAAGCACCAATAGCATCATCAATTTTTAATTTTTTCTCAACAAACTCGATAGAAGCAACAACTAATACACCTCCTACAAGTCCAGCAAATAATGCACCTCCAAAAGTCATATTACCACAACCAGCAGTTATAGAAACAAGACCAGCAATACATCCATTTAATGTTTGAGATAAACTAGGTTTACCAAACCAAATCCAAGATGTGATTAATGCACCTAAACCTCCGGCTGCAGCGGCTATTTGAGTAGCCATTACAACTGCTGATGCATATACTGAATCATCACCTCCCCAAGCTAATTGAGATCCACCGTTAAATCCAAACCAACCTAACCAAAGAATGAAAACCCCTAAAGTACCCAATAAAAGATTACTTCCAGGAATTGGATTAACTGATCCGTCTTTTCCAAATTTACCCAGTCTAGGACCAACCATAATTGCAGCAACCAATGCAGCCACACCACCAACAGCGTGAACGATTGAAGATCCAGCAAAATCAATAAAGCCCATATCTGCTAACCAGGCGCCATCACCATACCATTGCCATCCACCTGAAATAGGATAGATGATTGCAGTCATGAATACAGTAAAAATTATGTAGGTTGAATATTTAGTTCTTCCAGCAATTGCACCTGAAACTATTGTTGCAGCAGTAGCAGCAAAAACTAATTGAAAAAACACATCATGAGCTCCAGCACCAGGATTAAACCAAACATCTGAACCTAATGAAATGATTCCAGCAGTTTTAGCACCGTACATCAAACCATAACCAATAACCCAAAAAGTTATCGTAGCAACTGAAATATCCATGAAATTTTTCATAGCGATATTCACTGCATTTTTACTTTGAGTCATTCCTGATTCGAGTAAAGTAAATCCAGCTTGCATAAAGAAAACTAATATACCTGAAATTAAAATCCAAAGAATAGTAAAGTCATCGTTTACTTCGGCAGTTGTTGTCGTGATATTGTTATGTAATAAAGAAATATAGTTCATAATATTGAATTGTAAGGTTAGAAACTAAATCCGAATACTAAAAACGCAGACTCCGCATCAGGGTTGTATATAAATGAACCAAATACAGGAAGTGAATAATCTTCAGTTATCTTAATGTCTTTTGAACCGCTGAAAGATAGATTGACTAATCCACTATCTCCACCAGCATAAAATGCACCATCACCATCGCTACCATAACCAACAGCAACACCAACAGGACCAAGTGGAAATCCAGCTTCAATATACAGAGCTTCTAAATCTGTAAAGTACCCTACAGTAAGATCAACTGTGTCGAATAGACTCGTTGAACCACTAACTTCTAGGTCTCCATCAAATACACCTCCAGTAGTATAAGTACCATCAGCTCCAGGAAAAGAATAATTAGTAACAGTTAAGGCAAGAGGACCTAAATCAGCAGATAACCATAAATCTAATTCATGTCCACCATCTCCACCAGTTGTTGGGAAACTACCCCAAATACCACCAGTAATAGCACCAGAGCCTAACTCCATCCATGGCTGAATATGTGGACCTGCACCAAATTGTGTACCTCTCCATACATAAGAACTGACGACGTCAGCACCAAAGTCTTGAGCTTTA
>CABYPD010000026.1 GCA_902520835.1 uncultured Bacteroidota bacterium | reverse complement strand
ATTGAAAGAAAAATGACAGCCTCAGATCTTTCAAAAAAAATTGATGTTCAAAAATCAAGCATATCTCACATACTAAACGGAAGAAATAAGCCAAGTCTTGATTTTGTAGTAAAATTAAGCCATTCATTTAACGATATTAATATAGATTGGCTAATAAATGGAGAAAAATCCACCACCCCAACGTTAAATTCAGACTTATTAGAAAAAAATAATAATTCAAAGAAAAGAGTTACTAAAATTGTTTTATTTTACGATGACAAATCTTTTGACACATATGAGGGAAATTAAACACTTTTTTTATTTTAGTTTATTATCATTTTACTTATCATGTTCTATCCCTGAAAAAAACTGCAATTTATATAAGAACGGAACATTTGAGTTTACTACAGAAATCAATAATGAAATAATAACTTCAAAATTCACTAGAAATGATAGTGTTGAAATTGAATATTTTCAAAATAAGATAGACACTTCCTACGTTAGGTGGGTTTCAGATTGTGAATTTATACTTACAAAAAAGAATCCTCAATCAATAAATGACAAAAAAGCGATCAGTATGAAAATACTATCAACAGATGATGAGGGTTATACCTTTGAATTTTCTATTGTTGGAAATAATAACAGCTCCTTTAGAGGAAAAGCTTTTAAAATAAATTAAAACTCTAGCTTTATTTGTGATTGTCCGTTTTCATGTGAATCATTTTCACGATCATCATTCTGCTCATCTACAACTTCAATTTCATTTAGCTCCTTTATTTCTGGCTCATATGGAATTGGATCTAATAAATTAATTTCCTTTAGTTTATTTTTACTAAGTTGGTTGCCGATAGCCTTAATTCCTTTAACAGAAATAAAATCAAATACATTCACCTCCTCTCTAGTTAATACTTTTCCGTTTTTAATAACAAGTTCGATAACTGGTTTCCAATCTGTAGAAACTAACTCTACTTGAATATTTCTTGAAACATCAACGTATTTTTGCTCACCTTTTAACACACCTAATACAAATCTTTTAATAAAATATATATTCTTTTTGATGTTAAAATAAACAACACTGATCGGTCTAGATCTATCTGCCTTCTCTAAAATAATCATATCATCAGGAAAATGCATACTAAGATCAGGAGGAAGAATTTTTAAAATTCCTGAACTACTAACTATTAATAAGTCATCGTCAGGCTTAAACTCACCTAAAAGATCTCCTCTATTATCTACATTAATCCTCGAAACAGTTTCATCAAACCATATTTTTCTAGGTTTTAAAGTTGAAAGGCCTTTCTCTTTAAAAACAACCTTATTCAATGAATGTTTGGTTACTATATTTCCCTTTACAGATCTTCCTTTTATTGCTAAATCTCCAAAATCAAGATCCCATTTTAGTTTCTTTATAGATCCTGACTGTCTTAATTGAATAGTTACGACTTCAGCTTCACCATTTGGGTTAGATGAAAAATAAAGAATCTTTGTTTTTGGACTGTTTGATGTAAGATTATAAGGTTTGTCTCTAGTCACTCCTGTGACATTAAATCTTTTCATATAAGAAGTACCAGTCTTACCATCCTTATAAATCATATTATATACAGTTCTTGAATCCTTTTTTTTAAATACAGCTAGATGAATTATATTCTTTGCAACGAATTTTTTCCTATCAATTTTAGTAACATGCATATTACCTTCTTCAGTAAAAACTATAACATCATCAATATCGGAACATTCTTCAACAAACTCTTCTTTTCTCAGTGTAGTACCAATAAAACCTTCAGATCTATTTACATACAACTTAGAATTACGAACAACTACTTTTTTAACATCTACATCATCAAAAATTCTAATTTCTGTTTTCCTTTCTCTTCCTTTTGAATATTTTACTTTTAAATCTTTAAAATATTTTATAGCATAGTCATTCAAGTTGTCTAAATTAAATTGAATACTTTTTAAGTCCTGCTCAATTTGATTGATTTTTTTATCAGCTTTGTCAATGTCATATTTTGAAATTCTTTTAATTTTTATCTCTGTTAAACGAATAATATCATCTTCATTTATATCTTTTTTAAGAACATTTATAAAAGGCCCCAAACCCTTATTAATTGCATTTAAAACATCCTCCCAACTTTCTTTATCCTCAATATTTCTATAGATTCTTTTTTCAATAAAAATTTTCTCCAAAGTGGAATTATGCCACATTTGATTTAACTCATCCTTTTTAACCTCTAATTCTTTTCCTAATAATTCTTTTGTTAAGTCTGTTGATTTCTTTAAAACCTCACTTACACCTATAAAAATTGGTTTGTGATTCTCAATAATACAACTCAATGGCGATATTGAAACCTCACAATTGGTGAAGGCAAAAAGAGCATCAATTGTTTTGTCTGGTGATACTCCAGATGGTAAATGAATCAATATTTCAACTTCTGATGATGTATTATCCTCAATCTTCTTAATCTTGATCTTTCCTTTATCATTTGCTTTTAAAATTGATTCAATTAGAGATGATGATGTTGTTGTAAAAGGAATTTGTGAAATAACTAGAGTATTTTTATTAAGTTGATCAATCTTAGCCCTAACTTTAATTCTTCCACTTCTTTTTCCATCGTTATATTGTGTAACATCCACTATTCCACCTGTTGGGAAGTCAGGAAAGATATCAAATCTTCTTCCTTTTAAATATTTTATTGACGAATCAATTAATTCAATAAAATTATGGGGCAAAACTTTTGTTGATAATCCAACTGCAATACCCTCGGCGCCCTGAGCTAATAGCAAAGGAAATTTTAAAGGTAAATTAACCGGTTCTTTTCTTCTTCCATCATATGACAGTTGCCATTCAGTAATTTTTGGACTGTAAACTACTTCTAATGCAAACTGAGATAATCTAGCTTCAATATATCTAGAAGCTGCAGCTGAATCTCCAGTGAGTATATTACCCCAGTTTCCTTGGGTCTCAATCAACAAATCCTTTTGACCTATTTGAACTATTGCATCAGAAATACTAGCATCGCCGTGCGGGTGATATTGCATAGTATGTCCAACTATATTTGCAACTTTATTAAATCTTCCATCATCAAGATCTTTCATAGAATGAAGAATTCTTCTTTGAACAGGCTTGAGGCCATCTTCAACTGATGGAACAGCTCTTTCTAAAATAACATATGAAGCATAATCAATAAACCAATCTTTATACATTCCTGAAATAGGGATCAAACTATCATCAGATTGATTTTCTGACTCTAAATCTTCATTAAAATTCTCATCCTCTTTCATTTATGCTTTATCTAAATCAATCTTTAAGTTGTCAATTATAAAATTTTGTCTTTCCGGAGTGTTCTTGCCCATATAAAAAGAAAGTAATTTTTCGATACTAGTATCTTTATTTATGATTATAGGATCCAAGCGCATATTTTCACTTATAAAATTTTTAAATTCATTTGGTGAAATTTCACCAAGACCTTTAAATCGTGTGATCTCAGGTTTTGGAGATAGTTTTTCAATAGCATCATGTTTTTCAATGTCTGAATAACAATATATTGTTTCCTTTTTATTTCTTACTCTAAATAAAGGAGTTTGTAAAATAAATAAATGCCCTTCTTTAATTAATTCAGGAAAAAATTGAAGAAAAAAAGTAATCAATAAAAGTCTAATATGCATGCCATCTACATCTGCATCAGTTGCTATTACTATTTTATTATATCTTAATTTTTCAATCCCTTCTTCAATATTTAGCGCTGCCTGCAATAAATTAAATTCTTCATTTTCATAAACAATTTTTTTTGTCATTGAAAATGAATTTAAAGGTTTTCCTCTTAAACTAAATACAGCTTGAGTGTTTACATTTCTTGATTTTGTTATTGAACCACTGGCTGAATCCCCCTCAGTTATAAACAAAGTTGAATCTAATCTCAATTCATTGTTCATGTCACCAAGATGAACTCTACAATCTCTTAATTTTTTATTATGAAGGCTTGATTTTTTTGCTCTTTCTCTTGCAAGCTTTCTAATTCCTGAAAGCTCTTTTCTTTCTCTTTCAGCTTGGACTATCTTCTTCTGAATTTCTTCAGCTACATTTTGATTTCTGTGTAGATAATTATCTAAGTTTTTTCCAATGAAATCATTAATATAAGTTCTTACAGTTGGAAGATCACCTCCCATTTCAGTTGATCCTAGTTTTGTTTTAGTCTGAGATTCAAAAACAGGCTCCATCACTTTAATACTAATTGCACATAAAATAGATTTTCTAATATCAGAAGAATCATAAGGTTTTTTGTAAAATTCCCTAACAGTTTTAACGAGAGCTTCTCTTAGTGCAGACAGATGAGTACCACCTTGTGTTGTATGTTGTCCATTCACAAAGGAATAGTATTCTTCACTATACTGCTTTCTATTATGCGTAAGTGCTAATTCAATATCATTCCCTTTTAAATGAATCACTGGATATAGAAAATCTTCAGAATTATTGTTGTCTTCGACAAGATCTTTTAATCCATTTTCAGATTTTAACTTCTCGCCATTAAAAACAATAGTTAAACCAGGATTTAAATAAACATAATACCTCAGCATTCTAATAACATATTCACTGCGGTATTTATAGTTTTTAAAAATTTTAGAATCAGGACTAAAAGTCACTTTAGTGCCCTTTCTCTTGGACGATTCAGCCTGTGGTTCATCATTTATAACCTCTCCATATTCAAAAGAAACAGTCTTATTAAAACCATCTCTGTATGATTCAACTTGAAAAAAAGAAGAAAGAGCATTAACTGCTTTGGTTCCAACACCATTTAATCCTACCGATTTCTTAAATGCCCTTGTGTCATACTTTCCACCTGTATTCATTTTGCTTACAACATCCTTAACTTTTCCAAGAGGAATTCCTCTTCCATAATCTCTAACATTCACAAGGTTATCTTTAATTGAAATTTCAATCGTTTTTCCAGCACCCATAACAAACTCATCAATTGAGTTGTCTAAAATTTCTTTTAAAAGAATGTAAATACCATCATCATATGCAGAACCATCACCTAACTTACCTATATACATTCCAGGTCTCATCCTGATATGATCTTTCCAATCAAGTGATTTTATGTTTTCTTCTGTATAAGATGAAATTTGTGGCATACTTTTATGAAGACTCTAAGATATAACTCTTGAATTTTATTTTAAATCAACTATTCAGAAAATAATTAACAATTAAATAATTAAATGTTGAAATCTTGTCTAGACGTTAAATCTAAAATGAATAATATCACCATCCTCAACAACATAGTCTTTTCCTTCAACCTTCAACTTTCCAGCTTCTCTAATTTTTAACTCAGATCCATAATCGACAAAGTCTTCATACTTTATAACTTCAGCTCTAATAAAACCTTTTTCAAAATCCGAATGAATAATTCCCGCAACAGCTGGTGCTTTTGATCCATTCACAAAGGTCCATGCTTTAACCTCCTTTTGACCAGCTGTATAAAAGGTTGAAAGATTTAATAATTTATGTGTTTCTCTAATCAAAATAGTTGAACCTGAATCTGTTAAACCAAGGTCATCTAAAAACATCTTTCTATCTTCGTAATTTTCAAGCTCATTTATCTCTTCTTCAATTTTTGCAGTTTCTTGTCCAATTCTTCCGAAACCTATTATACCAAGTGTCTTGCCTTTTAATTCAGTTCCTTTTGAATAATTCTTTTTTAACTTTTTAAAGTTAGAATCGCCTTCTAAGGGCATATTTCTGTTTGAATCATGTAAAAATCTAACACATGTAAAAAGGTGAGAAAAAACAAGTTCAGCCACCGAGTGAGATGAAGCAGCCGGAGTATTTATAACATCAAGTCCTTTTGATTTTGCATAGTCTACGTCAATGTTGTCCATTCCAACACCACCTCGTCCAATTAATTTTAAACTTGGACATTTGTCAATTAAATCTTTTCTTACTGTCGTTGCACTTCTAACTAATAATCCAACTACATTGTTAGTATTGATGTAGTTTTCTAATTGTTCTTGCGCAACATTGGTTGTAATAACTTCAAAACCAGATTTTCTAAGTTCTTCAACTCCAGAATCGGAAATACCGTCGTTCGCTAAAATTTTCATATTATATATTTTTTTCAAATTGTTTCATAGCATCTACAAGTGTTTCAACTGACTCCAAACTTAAGGCATTATATATAGATGCTCTGTAACCACCAACTGATCTGTGACCATTAATTCCAGAAATATTTTTTTTGAGCACAATCTCATCAAATATATCTTTATTTGATTGATCTTTTAAATTAAAGGTTACATTCATTATACTTCTATCTTCAACCGCAGCAAAACCTTCAAATAACTCATTGTTATCAATTTCATCATATAGTTTTTTTGCTTTTAGACGATTTCTTTTTTCAATTTCTTTAATTCCGCCAATAGATCTTAGCCACTCCATGCTTAACTTACATGCGTAAATAGGAAAAACAGGTGGTGTGTTAAACATACTATCCTTATCGTCATGAATCTTGTAGCTTAACATTGAGGGAACTTCTCTACAGATTTCATTTAGAAGAGATCTTTTAATAACAACTAATGTTGTACCAGCTGGACCTAAATTTTTTTGAGCTCCAGCATATATAAGAGAGAATTTTGAATAATCTAAAGATCTAGAGAAAATACCTGAGCTCATATCTGCAAATAAAGGACAATCTACATTTGGGATTTCAGAAAATTGAGTTCCAAAGATTGTATTATTTGATGTTATATGCAAGTAGTTTGATTCACTAGGAACAATATAATCTTTTGGAATGTAGTTATAGTTTTTGTCTTTTGATGAAGCTACTTCATTTACTTTACCAAACATTTTTGCTTCTTTGATAGCTTTGGTTGACCATGCACCAGTATCAATATATGATGCACTTGAACTTAAAAAATTATAAGCAACCATAAGAAATTGCATACTGGCACCACCTTGTAAAAAAAGCGAAGTGTACTCGTCTTGACTTAAATCCATCAACTCTAGTGAAAGAGATCTTGCATCTTCCATTATTTTAACAAACTCTTTACTTCTGTGAGATATTTCAAGAACTGAAAGTCCAATATTATCCAACTCAAGAACTGATTTTGATGATGTTGTAAACACGTCTTTAGGTAGAATACTAGGACCTGCACTGAAATTATGTTTTTTCATAAATTAAAAATGCAAAATAACAAAAAACACATCAAAAAAACTTAAACAAAATCAATTAAGTTTTAACAAGAAATCAAAAGTATCAACATTGTCAGCATAATCATCAATTTTGGGTTCTTGAGTTTGCCCAAAATATGTTTTGTTTAAACCTTTTGTTTTAGAAACTACACATTGAATTTTTTCTGAATTATTTTCAATTATTTTAAAAACATCTTCTAAACAATCATAATATTCAAAATAAATTGTCCCAACTGGTGATCCAATTTTATTTGATTCTTTTAATAAAACAAATCCATTATCATAAAAGTTTTCTTTGTTTAGCAGATAAATTGCTCTGTAGTAAT
>CABYPD010000025.1 GCA_902520835.1 uncultured Bacteroidota bacterium | reverse complement strand
TTTATAAATCTTTAATTCTGATCCTCGCTGCTTTTTTCGTAGCATGTGAAGTTGATAGTTTTAGTGAAGAAGATCAATATATTTTGGGAGATATTAATGCTCCAACATCTATTGCAATTACTTCTCAAATTGTTGGTCAGTCAACTGAAAAACCAAATGGTGATGGTTCAGGAACAGTACATTTCACTGTTACTGCTGAAAATGCCTTAAGCTATAAGTTTGTTTTTGATGGTAAAGAAACTGTTTCACCTACAGGTAAGGTCACTTATAACTTTTCTGTTAATGGAACTAACACATATGTTGTGACTGCTGTTGCATTGGGGGTTGGAGGAACAACTACAAGTGTAGCAACTGAAGTAACAGTATTTGCTAGCTACAAGCCCTCAGCTGAGTTCCTGCAAAAGCTTCACGGAGCTTCATCAAAAAAATGGAGGTTAGAAAAAGAAACTGGAGGATATGTTGGTGTTGGTCCCTCATGGCAAACTTGGCCTGAATGGTATAGCGCTGCGCCTAATTCTAGAACTGACTATGGGTCTGATGATGATACTTGGACCATAAGAAAAGATGGAACTTTCACACATACTACAAACGGAGGATGTGCTGTAAAAACAGAGTGGGCTGATGAAGTTGGTGGAGTTAAGGATCTTGCTGATAATACTTATAAAAATTTTGCCATTGATAATTACAGTGGAACATGGGAGATTATTGCACCTGGTGGTGTGGAATCTATCCAATTATCTGGTATAGGACATTTTGGTCTCTATACAGGAACTCATGTTTACACCTGGACTTTTTCTTCGGACAATAAAGTTGATATTTCAACAGTTGATAGTTTTGGAAGAAGATGGTGGTTTAAATTAATTGCGGATTAACGTTTTTTATTTCATGTGTTTATTTTTACATAGAGAGGAAGTTTATTTCCTCTCTATGTATTAATTTAACAAAATGCTTCTACGTCTTTTAAAATTGAATAAGCTAATAATCTTATTTCTTCTAGTATTTTCGTGTTCCTCCGATGGGGGAGATGATCCAATTGATAATGGTGGTAACAGCGGAAATGAAAATAATAAAATAATACCTTCCGATTTAAATTATACAGTTCAAATTCAAGGATCAAATTCAAATGCATCAGGTGACGGAACTGGAAAAGTTAATTTTACAGCTAGTGCAACTAAAGCAGTAAAATATAGTTTTAGATTTGGAGATGGTGGTACAAAGGAGTCATCTACTGGCTCTGTTGAACATACTTATACAAAAATTGGAACTCACCAATATAATACAAGGGTTCTAGCTTACTCTTCAACCAATGATTATATATCTTCTGACAAATCAATTTCTGTTTTAGTTAGTCCAGAATCTGATCAGGAACTGGTTAAATTATTAGCAGGAGATTCAGAAAAAACCTGGAAAATTAATGCAGCATTTGATGCTCATTTTGCTAATGGTTCCTCAGATCATCGTTATCCATCTTACTTTGAGGCTGAAGCTTTTTCAAAAAATAATGCAGGGTTTTATGATGATGAATATACATTTAATGTAAATGGGACATACACTCATAAAACTAATGGTGATGTTTATGGCAAGGCAACACATTTAAAAAATGATTTTGGAGATACTGGCCAATCACAAAACTCAGATGGTGAAATTGAAAAATATTCAAAGGCTAATTATTCTGACTCTTATTTTGTATATAAAAGTGATAATGAAAATAAGTTAGAGTTTTTAAGTCAGTCTTTCATAGGTTTTTATGTAGGAGAAAAAAAGTTTACAATTGAATGTCATGATGGTAATAATTTACTGTTAAGAACAGTTGATAACAACAGCACAGCTTGGTATGTATGGTTAACCACAGAAAACATATCTAATGTGCCTTCAAAAAATAAATACAAACCAGAAAATGGTGGTAAATTAATATGGAGTGATGAATTTAATTATTCTGGTAAACTAGATACTAATAAATGGAACTTTGAGGTCAGAAATCAATGGTATAACAATGAACTTCAAGCAACTACTAATTTACAAGAGAATGCAAAAGTTGAAGATGGAGTTTTAAAAATCACTGCTTTAAAAAAGAGTCATGGTGGAAAAGAATACACTTCAGCTCGAGTCAGAACTCATAAAATTAATAATTTACAAGGACTAGATTTTATGTATGGGAGAGTTGATGTTAGAGCTAAAATGCCAAGTAAAAAAGGTACATGGCCAGCAATATGGATGTTGGGTTCAAATTATTCTACAAATGGAAACGGTTTAGATTGGCCACATTGTGGTGAAATGGATATTCTTGAACATACTGGAAACCATCTAAATACTGCTCAAATGACGGCACATCATCCTGATGTATCACCTGGTGTAGGTGATACTAAAAAGGTTTATGACTATAATGACTTATCAACTAATTTTCATGTATATTCTCTAGTTTGGACCCCACAAGCTCTTTCTTTTTATATTGATGACAAACTTCATCATGTTGTAGGAAATGCTTGTTCATTGCCATACAACTGGAATTTTAATATAATTTTAAACATAGCCATGGGCGGTGATATGGGCGGTGAAGTTGATCCAAATTTCGATTCTGACACAATGGAAGTTGATTACGTCAGAGTATATCAATAAAAATATCCTTTACATTTTTTAATAATCATAAATTAAATAGTTTAATTTTAGTATGTGATTTTTAGAGCTTTACTTGTATGTTCTTTATTTTTTATTTCATGTTCTGAAAAAAAGTCTTCTTTAAGTGAAGTTAGTAAGTTTGAGATTTCAAATTTAAATGAATATGTAAATAATGAGTTTTTAAAATTGAATAAGTTAGATTCAACTAAACTAGAAAAATTTGATTCTTGGATTAATATAATGAACGTATATTCAAAATTTAACAGTTTTGATTTACAAAAAATTGATCATAAATCAATAATTAGTTCAATTAAATCAGACTTAGAAAAAATAACAACTAATAATATTCCTCAACTATTTAACAGACCTGAAATAATTGGAAGACTAAGGGTTTTAAAGACATTCGTATATAAAATTGAGTCCTATAATCTTAACAAAGAAAGTATCGATATCTATAAATCAGATTTAAATCTGATGTTCTCAAGCTATAATGCTTTAATTTCAAAAATGAATAGTATTGATATTAATCTGATCCCTTAAGTTTATTTAATTGTTTTTCAATTTCCTCATCTTCAATTTTTCTAAAAATTAATTCAGGTTCATTTATCCTTTGGTCTGGATTGATTAAAAATTTTGTTTTTGAAATATGATTCCAATCAATTCTTTTAAGATTTAAAATATTTTCAAGTTTCTTTGAGGTTTTTGGGAGAAATGGTTCACTCAAAATTGCTAACATAGCACATGTTTGTAATGATATGAACATTATTTCACTTACTCTTTCTTCCTTACCTAATTTAATTAGTTTCCATGGCTCCTCTTCTGCTAGATATTTATTTCCAAGTCTAGCTAAATCTAATAATGTATTTATTCCTTCTCTAAACTTAAAATTATCTAAGGATTTTGAAATTTTTTCAGGATAACTAAATATCTCATTTATTATCTTAAAATCTTTGCAATTTTTATCTATTTGTTTAGGAACAATACCTAGATAGTATTTATGAGTCAAAACCAAAACACGATTGATAAAATTGCCTAAAATTGCTACTAATTCATTATTGTTTCTTGCTTGAAAATCCTTCCAAGTGAAGTCATTATCTTTTGATTCTGGAGCATTTACAGTTAGCACGTATCTTAAACTATCCTCCATACCAGGAAAATCAACTAAGTATTCATGTAACCATATAGCCCAGTTTTTTGAAGTTGAAATTTTTTCACCTTCCAAGTTCAAAAATTCATTTGCCGGAACATTGTCAGGTAAAATATACTCACCTTTAGCTTTAAGTATGATTGGGAAAATTATTGAATGAAATACAATATTATCTTTACCTATAAAATGTATTAGTTTTGTTTTTGGATCTTTCCAATATGGTCGCCAATCCTTTCCATTTTTTTCTGCCCATTCTTTAGTGGATGATATATATCCAATTGGAGCATCAAACCATACATACAAAACTTTTCCATTACCATCTTTATGAGGAACTGGAATACCCCAATCCAAATCTCTTGTAATTGCTCTAGATTCAAGCCCTAAATCAATCCATGATTTTACTTGTCCATAAACATTTACTTTCCATTTATTTTTTTTGTCTTTTATAATCCATTCTTTTATAAAATTTTCATAATCACCAAGTGGTAGATACCAGTGAGTTGTCTCTTTCAGAACAGGTTTTTCTCCACTCAATTTTGATTTGGGATTTATTAAGTCTGTTGGATTTAATGAAGAACCGCAGTTTTCACATTGATCTCCATATGCATGTTCATAGCCACATTTCGGACAAGTTCCTTCAACAAATCTATCAGCTAGAAATTGATTTTCTTTAGGATCAAAAAGTTGTTTTGATGTTTTTATTTCAAATAAATTCTTTCTTTCAAGATCATCAAAAAATTTACTAGCAGTTTCATGATGAATTTTATTTGATGTTCTTGAATAATTATCAAATGAAATTCCAAATGATTCAAATGAATTCTTTATGATCGTATGGTATTTATCAATTATTTGTTTGGGACTTTTTTTTTCAGCTTTAGCCCTAATTGATATAGCTACCCCATGCTCATCACTTCCACAAATATAAACAACATCATTTCCAGTAATTCTCTTAAATCTTGCATAAATATCAGCTGGTATGTATGCACCTGCAAGATGACCAATGTGAAGAGGACCATTAGTGTATGGAAGGGCAGAAGTTATAGTATACCTTTGGTTACTTATCATGAGATTTCAAAAATATGGATTTTAATTATGAAGTATATAGAATTTTATGATTAACTAAATCTAAAATATGTTAATTTTACAATGATTTGTGAAATTTAAAACAATATAGTTGAAAACCATATCCCAAGCTGTTACACATTATATTAAATCAAAACCCTTTTTAAGTTCAGCTTTATCAGATGGAATTATTAATCTTACATCGCTATCCAGACAAATTAAACCTGAAATTGAAGAGATATTAAGGAAGGAAATTAATCATGGAGCAATAGTAATGGCACTTAACAGATTATCTATTAATCTCGAGTTTCAGCATACACATAAAATTATTAAAGTTTTAAAAAAAATAGGTGACATCACAGTACGATCGAACCTAGTTGATTATAATTTTAAAGTTTCAGATACAATATTGGCAAATCAATCATCTTTATTGAAAGAACTGGATATCAGTAAAAATAATTTTTACACTAGCTCTAGAGGAGTAGATGAATGTAATATTGTTGTGAGCAGTAATCTTTCAAAGCTTTTGGAAGAAAAGTTATCTAATGAATTTTGTCTTAACAAAACAGAAAATTTATGTTCAATATCATTTAAATTACCTGAGGAAAATGTCTCTGTCCCAGGAATATATTATTTTGTTTTTCAAAAATTATCATGGGACGGAATCAATGTTTTACAAATCATTTCTACATCAAATGAATTTACAATACTTGTTAATGAAGAAGAAGTCGATAAAGCATTTTCTATAATAAATAGACTAAAGTCTATTTAAGCTATTTAACGCTTTTTCAATAGAATCAATTTTATCAAAAACAACATACAAGTTTTTTAATCCATTTTTTTCTAACTCCTTTATTTTACAACCATTAATCTTATTAATGTTTTGCATAATACGAATAAAAGTTTTTTGTTTAAAAAATTGATTGTTTTGATCACTAATAAAGTAGCAAAGCATTTTCTTGTTTTTAAGAACAATTTTTCGAAATCCTAACTCTTTACCAACCCATTTTAATTTAACACTTTCTAGCAGATTCACAGTTTCAATTGGTAGATAACCAAATCTATCTATCAATTGATTTTTAAATATTTCTAATTCTTCATTATTTTTAATTACTGACAATTTTTGATAAAGATTTAATCTCTCAACATTACTTGGAATATACGAAGTTGGAAATAATATTTCAAGATCAGAGTCTATAATTGTTTCTTCTGTTGTTGATTCATCAATTTGATCATCTTTAAATAATTTTTTAAATTCTGAGTTTTTGAGTTCATTAACAGCTTCACTCAATATTTTTTGATAAGTTTCAAATCCTATATCATTAATAAATCCACTTTGTTCACCTCCAAGAATATCTCCTGCGCCTCTAATTTCTAAATCTTTCATTGAAATATTAAACCCAGATCCTAGTTCATTATACTGGTTAATGGCTGCTATTCTTTTCTTTGCATCATCTGTAATTGATGATAGTGGTGGTGTAATAAAATAACAAAATGCATTTTTATTACTCCGTCCAACCCTTCCTCTCATTTGATGTAAATCACTTAATCCAAAATTTTGAGCATTATTAATGAAAATTGTATTTGCATTGGGAACATCTAGTCCACTTTCAATAATGGTTGTTGATAATAATACATCAAATTCATTATTAATAAATTCTAGCATTATTTTCTCTAATTTTTTACCCTCAATTTTGCTATGAGCAATCTTAATTTTTGCATTAGGGACAAGTTCTTGAAGCCAAATTCCAAATTCACTAATGTTATCAATTCTGTTGTGTACAAAAAATATTTGTCCACCCCTTTGAATTTCAAATTGAATAGAGTCTCTAATTAAATTATTATCAAATCTTATTACTTCACTTTGAATTGGAACTCTGTTTGATGGTGGGGTATTTATTATTGAAAGATCTCTTGCTGACATCAAACTATATTGTAATGTTCTTGGTATTGGTGTTGCAGTTAATGTAAGTACATCAATATTTTCTTTAAGTGACCTAATTTTTTCTTTCACATTTACCCCAAATTTTTGTTCTTCATCAACAATTAGCAGTCCGAGATTTGGATATTGAATTTTATCATTAACAACTTGATGTGTTCCTACAATTAAATCAAGTTTACCATTATTAATATCATTTATAATTCTATTTCTATCTTTTCCTGATCTAAACCTATTTAAGTAATCGAAAGTCACAGGGAAATCTTTAAATCTTTTCGATAATGTTTTGTAATGTTGGAAAGCTAGAATGGTAGTTGGGACAAGAATAATAACTTGCTTACCATTATCTATAGCTTTAAAGGCAGCTCTTATTGCAATTTCAGTTTTTCCAAAACCTACGTCTCCACAAATTAATCTGTCCATAGGATATGAAGATTCCATATCTTTTTTCACATCAATATTAGCCTTAATCTGATCTTCAGTTTCTATGTATAAAAAACTTGCCTCTAACTCGTTCTGAATTGAACTATCTTTCCTATAAACAAACCCTTGACTTATTTTTCTTTTGGCGTATGATTTAATTAAATCGAAAGCTAGTTTTTTAACTTTAGATTTTGCTTTGTTTTTTAATTTTTCCCAAGCACCTGATCCAAGTTTAAAAATTCTTGGTTTGGTTCCATCTTTACTGTTGTATTTTGAAATTTTATGGAATAGGTGTATACTAAGATATACAGTATCTCTCTCACCATAATTAAGTTTTATAACTTCCTGCTTAGAACCATTAACTTCAATTTTTGTTAGCCCTTTAAAGACTCCTACACCATGATCAATATGAGTAACATAATCTCCAGGTTCTAATTTGTTCAATTCCGAAATTTTAATCCTTTTAGATTTAGAAAATCTCTTGCTTAATTTGAATTTGTGAAATCTATTGAAAATCTCATGATCGCTGAAGTATATTTTTTTTTCATTCTCATTTATAAAACCTCTATATATAGGTTTAAGTATAGATTTATATTCATATTCTTTTTCATATTTATCTAGAATCTGTTTGAATCTTTCAGATTGTTCAAATGTTGAAAAGAATAAATTTAGTTTATAACCTTTTTTGAAAAAGTCAGTTAAACTGTCATTTAAAAGATTAAAATTTTTATTAAATGATGGTTGTGGTTTTATTTTAAAATCATAAAATAACTTTTCACTTTTATTATTTAAATAAAGTGTAAGCTTATTCTTTACTTCTTTATTGAATTTTTTGTGA
>CABYPD010000024.1 GCA_902520835.1 uncultured Bacteroidota bacterium | reverse complement strand
TAGAAGAAGAAAAGTTTAAGAAATAGACTTTTTTAGTACAATTTCTGGCTTGAAATTTAATTTCCCCCCTTTTATATAATTGATATGTGTTACATGAATCAACATTAATTAAACTTTCAGAAAAGTTAATTTTGATATCAAAAAGAAAGCTATCATTTTTAATGTTTGTAAAAGTTTCGTCGAATACCCATTTTTTCTTTTTTAAATCATTTATTACTCTCTTTGTGGGTAAATAGTTGAATTCAGTATTTTTTTTAGAAGTTATAAAATAAACAACTGCCAAGCCAATCAGTAATCCAAAAATATAATACTTTACTCTTTTGCTAAAACTCATGGTTAGTTATTGTTAATTTTCTTTCATTTTCAGACATTTTGTCAATTTTGACAATGGTAAAATTCTCGTCAAATATTTTTTTAAATTTATTAGGCCACTCGATAAATACCCAATTATCTAAATTTAAAATATCAAAAAAACCCAATTCATTTAAATCTTTTATGTTCTCAACTCTGTAAAGATCTGCATGGAAAATATTTCCTACGTCACTATTGTAAATATTTAATACAGGAAATGTAGGACTTGAAACAGTATCCTCAACTCTCATATTTTGACATATTTTTTTTATTAGAGTTGTTTTTCCTGAACCTATTTCTCCTTCAAATAAAATTAATTTAAAATTAGAGTTTTCAATAATAAATTCAGTAGCTATATTTATTTCATTTAAATTGAAAAATAAATTCATAAAAAATTACTTTGTTGCAAAGGAAAGGTTTTCCTCATATAAAAATAAATTAATTTTTATATTTTTGCCTTGATGAAACTAAAAGCTCATGAAGTAGCTGAGTTAGTTGGAGGAATTGTTGAAGGTGATAAGGAATCAACAATAACTAAACTATCGAAAATTGAAAGTGGTGATAAAAAATCACTATCATTTTTGGGAAATCCAAAATACAATGATTACTTATACAAAACAAAGGCTTCAATCATAATAATTAACAAGGAATTAGAATTAAAATTTCCTGTAAACTCAACTCTTATTAGAGTTGATGATCCTAATATTGCATTTTCTCTATTACTTGACCACTTCAATAGTCAAAATATTACAAAAACCGGAATAGATTCAATGTCGTCAATAGATAAATCGGTAAAATATGGAGAAAACTTATATTTTGGTAAATATTCAATTGCTGAAAACAATGTAGTTATTGGAAAAAATGTAAAAGTTTATCCTCACGTATTAATTGCTGAAAATGTTTCAATTGGTGATAATTGTATTCTTTATCCTGGAGTCAAAATATATAGAAATACCATTATTGGAAATAATTGCATAATACATTCTGGAACAGTAATTGGATCTGATGGGTTTGGATTTAATTTTGATGATAAGGGAAACACTCTTAAAATTATTCATAACGGTAATGTGCATATTCAAGATGATGTTGAAATTGGATCAAATTGCTCAATAGATAAAGCAACCCTTGGCTCTACAATAATTAAAACTGGTGCAAAGCTTGATAATCTTGTTCAAATTGCTCATAATGTAACAATTGGAAAAAACACATGTCTTGCTGCTCAAGTTGGTGTAGCTGGATCAACTATTATTGGCGACAATTGCTTAATAGGTGGGCAGGTTGGAATTGCTGGTCATTTAAAAATTGGTGATAGAGTTCAAATACAAGCAAAATCAGGAGTATTAAAAAATATTAAATCTAAATCTGTGGTAATGGGTTATCCCGCTATCAATTATATGGATTATAATAAGTCTTACGTACATTTCAAGAATCTTCCAAAAGTAATGCAGTTCATTTATAATTTAATGAAGAAGGATGTCAAATAAACAAACAACAATAAAAAGGTCAATATCTCTTGAAGGTGTTGGAATTCATACTGGAAATAAAGTAAAGATAACGTTCAATCCTGCTGAAGCGGATACTGGTTATGTTTTCAAAAGAATTGATCTTATCGACTCCCCTGAAATTGAAGCTCTTTCTAAATACGTTGTAAATACCCAAAGAGGAACAACACTTGATAAAGAAGGTGTTAAGCTAAAAACAATCGAACATGTTTTAGCAGCTTTGGTTGGTCTTGAAATTGATAATGTTCATATGGAAATTGATGGAGAAGAACCACCCATACTAGATGGTTCTTCAAAATTTTTTGTTGAAGCTCTTGAAAGTGCTGAAATCAAAACTTTAGACAAAATCAGATCTGAGTACATAGTTAAAGACGTAATTTCTTATGTTGATGATGAAACAGGTAGTGAAATTACAGTAATACCTAATGATAAATATCAAATAACAACCATGGTTGATTATGATACTAAAATATTAGGAACTCAAAATGCAAGTCTAAATGATTTAAATGAATTTAAAGATAAATTTTCTAACGCAAGAACATTCTCTTTTCTTCACGAGATTGAAATGCTTCTTGAAAATAATTTAATAAAAGGTGGTGATTTAAATAATGCTATTGTATATGTTGATAAAAAAATATCTGATAATACAATGGATAAATTAAAAAAAGCTTTTAACAAGGAAAAAATATCTGTTAAACCTAATGGAATTTTAGATAATCTAAATTTACATTATCCAAATGAAGCAGCACGTCACAAATTACTTGATGTAATGGGTGATCTAGCATTGATTGGAAAAAGAATTAGAGGAAAAGTAATAGCTAAAAAACCTGGCCATAAAACAAATACTGAGTTTGCAAAAAAAATTAGTTCTATCATTGAATTGGAAGAATCCTTTAAAATTCAAAAAGATATGTACGATAAAAAAGCAATCATGGATGCTGATGACATAATGAATATCCTTCCACACAGACCTCCATTTTTGTTTGTCGACAAAATATTAGAAATCAGCGAAAATTCGATTACAGGTTTAAAATATGTATCACCTGAAGAACCTTATTTCAAGGGGCATTTTCCTGGAAGACCTGTAATGCCAGGTGTTTTACAAATAGAAGCAATGGCCCAAGTGGGAGGTGTTTTAGTATTGAGTACATTTCCTGATCCTGAAAATTATCTGACATTCTTCGCAAGAATTGAAAATGCAAAATTTAAAAGAACTGTTGTGCCTGGTGACGTATTAATTTTTAAATTAGAGTTACTTTCTCCAATTAGAAGAGGAATAAGTCATATGATTGCTAGAGCATATGTAAACGGTGAATTAACTACAGAAGCTGAAATGAAAGCTAAAATTATAGAAAAATAATTATGAATCAACCTTTATCTTACGTTCACCCAGATGCAAAAATTGCAAAAACTGTAGTAATTGAGCCTTTCTCAACAATTGATAAAAATGTTGTAATTGGTGAGGGTACATGGATAGGGTCTAATGTTACAATTTTAGAAGGAGCTCGAATTGGTAAAAATTGTTCAATATATCCAGGTGCCGTAATCTCAGGTGTTCCACAAGATCTTAAATTTAACGGAGAAGAAACTACTGCTGAAATTGGAGATCATACAGTTATTAGAGAATGTGTTACTATAAACAGAGGCACTAATCACAGAAGTAAAACAATAATTGGTAAAAACTGCTTAATTATGGCATATTCTCACATAGCACATGACTGTTTGCTAGGTGATTTTTGTATTTTTTCAAATAATTCAACATTGGCTGGGCACGTAACTGTTGGTGATCATGTTACTTTAGCCGGAATGGTTGCTGTTCATCAGTTCTGTAATATAGGTAGACATTCGTTCATTGCTGGCGGCTCTCTAGTTAGAAAAGATATTCCACCATATGTTAAAGCTGCCCGTGAACCCTTATCTTATGTAGGTATAAACTCTGTTGGTCTAAGAAGAAGAGGTTTTAAAGCTTCAACTATTAGTTCTATTCAAAATATTTATAGAATACTTTTTCAGAAAAAACATAATAACACACAAGCAATAAGTATTATTGAAGCAGAGGTTGAGGCAACAAAAGAAAGAGATGAGATTTTATCATTCATACAAAATTCCCAAAGAGGTATAATGAAAGGTTATTTTCAAAATTAATTTATGATATCAACTTCTGATATAAAAAAAGGTTTATGTATCAAATACTCAAATGATATTTACAAAATAATTGAATTCTTACATGTAAAACCTGGTAAAGGTCCAGCTTTTGTTAGAACGAAATTAAAAAGCGTTAGCACAGGAAAGGTTATTGATAATACATTCCCCGCTGGTCATAAAATTGATGATGTAAGAGTTGAAAATAGGAAATATCAATATTTATACAATGATGGTGAAACTTATCATTTTATGAATACTGATGATTATAATCAAATTGAAGTTAATGTTTCTAATATTGAGGGAAATAAATTTCTTAAAGAAGGTTTTATGGTTACAATAATTATTAATACCGAAAATTCAGAAATCCTCTCTGTTGAAATGCCTCAAAATGTCATTTTGGAAGTTGTTTCTTCTGAACCTGGAGTAAAGGGCAATACAGCGACAAATGCTACTAAACCAGCAATTCTAGAAACAGGCGTTGAAATTAATGTCCCTTTATTCATTAACGAGGGTGATAAAGTTAAAGTGGATACTGATAAAGGTGATTATATTGAAAGAATAAAATAATAGAATGAGCATTTTAGTAAATAAAAATTCAAGAATTATTGTTCAGGGTTTTACAGGTTCTGAGGGAACTTTTCATTCAGAACAAATGATTAAATATGGAACCAATATTGTAGGTGGAGTAACACCAGGAAAAGGAGGGTTAGATCATCTTGCCAAACCTGTTTTTAATACAGTTTCTCAAGCAGTGTTAAAAACTAAAGCGAATACCTCTATTATATTTGTTCCTGCACTTTTTGCTGCCGACGCTATTTTGGAGGCAGCTGATGCTGGGATAAAAGTTATTGTTGCTATCACTGAGGGCATTCCTGTTTCTGACATGACAAGAGTATACAACTATTTAGAAAAAAAAGACTGTAAATTAATTGGACCAAATTGTCCTGGAATTATTACTCCTGGTGAGGCTAAAGTTGGTATTATGCCAGGTTTTGTTTTTAAAAAAGGAAAAGTAGGTCTAGTTTCAAAATCTGGTACTTTGACTTATGAAGCAGCAGATCAGATTACTAAGTCTGGTTTTGGTATTTCCACTGCAATTGGTATTGGTGGAGATCCTATTATTGGAACTACTGTAAAAGAAGCTGTTGAAATGTTTTTTAATGATAAAGAAACAGAATGTGTTGTAATGATTGGAGAAATTGGTGGTCAATTAGAAGCTGATGCTGCTCATTGGATAAAAAATTCAAAAATTAAAAAACCAGTTGTTGGTTTTATTGCGGGTGAAACAGCACCAAAAGGCAGGACAATGGGGCATGCAGGTGCTATAGTCGGTGGAAAAGATGATACTGCTGAAGCTAAGAAGAAAATATTGAGGGATTCTGGTGTTAATGTTGTTGACTCTCCTGCAGATATCGGTTTGAAAGTTAAACAAATATTAAACTAATTAAATGAAATTACTAAAAGACAAGTGTGTTTTGATTACTGGTGGTAGTAGAGGTATTGGAAAGGGAATTGTTTATAAGCTAATTGAGTACGGTGCAAATGTTGCTTTTACTTACTCATCTTCAGCTTCAGCTTCCAATAAAATAGTTGCTGATCTCGATTCAAATGGAACAATATGTAAAGCCTACAAAAGTGATGCATCTAAGCTTGAAGAATGTGAAACTCTAGTTGAAAATGTTTTGTCTGATTTCGGAAGCATAGATGTATTAATTAACAATGCTGGTATTACCAAGGATAATCTTCTCATGAGAATGTCAGAAGGCGATTTTGACTCAGTAATTGAAATTAACTTAAAGTCTGTTTTTAATATGACAAAAGCATGTCAAAGAGTTTTTTTTAAAAAACAGAAAAGGTAGTATAATTAATATGAGTTCAGTTGTAGGTGTTAAAGGAAATGCTGGACAATCAAATTATGCAGCATCTAAGTCTGGAATAATTGGATTTTCAAAATCTATAGCAATTGAGCTTGGATCGAGGAACATTAGATGTAATGTTATAGCTCCAGGATTCATAAAAACTGAGATGACTGACAAGTTGTCTGAAGACATTATTGAAGCGTGGAATAATAGTATTCCTCTCAAGAGACCTGGAGAAACACAGGATGTTGCTAATCTGTGTTTATTTCTGGCATCAGATTTGTCAAACTACATAACAGGTCAGGTCATCAATGTAGATGGCGGTCTACTAACTTAATTAAAATTATAAATGGAAAAATTACAAAAACTTGGTCTCCCAATTTTAGTTGGTGGACTTATCTTATTTATCTTTCTAGCAAAAACATTTGTTAACATAGGATATGGTGAAGCTGGTGTTTTATTTAAGACATTTGGAAATGGTGTTGTTACTGATGAACCACCATTAGGTGAAGGTTTAAACATAGTAATGCCATGGAATAAGGTTTATATATACAATGTTAAACAGCAAGAAGTTTTCGAAAGTAAAATGCAAGTTTTATCTTCAAATGGTTTAGATATTTCTCTTGATATTTCAGTTTTATATCAACCAAAAATTGCAGAATTAGGATTACTTCACCAAACAAAAGGATCAAATTATTTGAATGTTGTTATTATTCCATCACTAAGAGCTGTTGCTAGAAGTGTTGTTGGTCAATATACCCCAGAACAATTATATTCTACAAAAAGAGATGCAATTCAGAACGAAATATATGAACAGTTGGTTTCTGATGTTGAATCTCAACATGTTCAGATAAATTCAGTATTAGTTAGAGATGTAACACTTCCTGCTAATATTAAAGCTGCAATTGAAAGAAAACTTACCCAAGAACAGGAAGCTTTAGAATATGTATTTAGATTGGAAAAAGCTAGACAAGAAGCTGAAAAATTAAGAATTGATGCAGAAGGGAAAGCAAATGCTAACAGAATTTTAAATAGTTCACTAACGTCTAATATTTTAAAAGATAAAGGAATTGAAGCAACTTTAAAGCTTTCAGAGTCTCCAAATACTAAAACTGTAATTATTGGATCAGGTAGCGATGGTTTACCTATTATTTTAGGAAATCAATAAAAAGTTTTTTTTAAATAAAAAAAAATATGATATTTGAAGTTCAAATGAAAAACAATCTACATATTCATCACTCTATTTTGATTAATCTCAGACGAGAAATGTAATGATTATGTAGTTAATTATAACAAGCCCGTTTGAGAAATCAAACGGGTTTTTTTATTTACAGATATGAAGAAAATAAATTTAGCAATTCAGAAATCAGGAAGACTTAATAAAGATTCAATTTCATTATTAGAGAAAGCTGGGATAAAATTTGAAAACTTTAAAGATGAATTAAAGGTTGATTGTCAAAACTTTCCGCTTAGCATATATTTTTTAAGAAATAGCGATATACCAAGATATCTTACTGATGCAGTAGTTGATTTAGCAATTATAGGTCAAAACTTAATTGAAGAAAGTGAATTAAATATTAATGAGATAATGGAATTAAATTTTTCAAAGTGTAGAGTTTCAATTGCTGTCCCTCAAAAAATGAAATTTAATGAAATTGGTGATTTAAATAATTTAAAAATTGCTACGTCATATCCCAACACGTTAAAAAAGTTCTTATCTATCAACAAGCTTAGATGTGAAATACATAAAATAAATGGATCTGTTGAAATTGCACCTAATATAGGTCTTTCAGATGCTATTTGTGATATAGTTTCATCAGGAAACACCTTATATAAAAATAATTTGAAAGAAGTACTAACCATTTTTGATTCTCAGGCTGTTTTATGTAATTCTAAGTCGTTTGATATTTCAAAAAATGAAATATTAAATAAACTTATTTTTAGAATAAATTCTGTTCTTCGAGCTAAACAGTCAAAATATATTTTAATGAATGTTCCAAACGATAAAATTAAGACTGTATCAAGTCTATTACCTGTTTTAAAAAGTCCAACAATTCTTCCACTTGAAATGGATGGATGGTCATCATTACATACTGTTATTGATGATGATAAATTTTGGGAATCTATTGACTCGATTAAAGAGGCTGGAGCAGAAGATATTCTTGTATGTCCAATTGAAAAAATGGTTTTATAATGATAAATGTTCTGAATCCAAATAAATCAGATTGGAAGTCTTTAGTAAAAAGACCTTATTTCAATAATAAGTCAATTGTTAAAACTGTTTCAGAGGTTTTTAAAAATGTTAAAAAAAATGGTGATGCTTCAGTTAAAAACTACACATATAAATTTGATAAAATCAAAAATGATTTCATAAAAGTAGATAAAAAAGTAATTTTTGAATCTGAATCAAGAATATCTGAAGATCTCAAAAATGCTATTGATTTAGCTTTCAAAAATATATATAAGTTCCATAGCTCTCAAGTTATAACTAATAAGAAAATACAAATTCAAGATGGAATACATTGCTGGCAAGAAAAGAGAGCTATTAATAATGTTGGTTTTTATATTCCAGGCGGAACAGCTCCATTATTTTCTACAGTTTTAATGTTGGGTATACCTTCTTTGATAGCAAAATGTTCAAACAGGATTTTATGCTCACCGCCTAATAAAAATCTTGAGATTTCGCCTGAGATTCTTTATGCATGTAAAGTTTGTGGAATAAAAGATGTTTTTATGGTTGGTGGGGCTCAAGCAATTGCTGCAATGACTTTTGGTACTGAATCAATTCCTAAAGTTGATAAAATATTTGGTCCAGGAAATCAATATGTAACTGAAGCAAAACAATATTCAATGAATTTTGGTATTTCTATTGATATGCCTGCAGGTCCAAGTGAGTTATTAATTCTTGCAGATAATTCTGCAAATCCTAAATATGTTGCTGCAGATTTATTATCCCAGGCAGAACATGGAATAGATAGTCAAGTCGTTTTAGTAAGTAATTCAAAAAACCTAATAGATCAGGTTAATAAAGAACTAAATATTCAAAAAAACTCTCTGAGTAGATTAAAAATAATAAATAAATCTCTCGAAAACTCTAAATCAATTTTTTTCGAATCAATTGATGATGCAATCGAATTTATTAATGAATATGCTCCAGAACATTATATAATTAATGTTGAAAATGAGGAATATTGTATATCAAATTTGTCAAGTGCTGGATCAGTATTTATTGGGAATTATACACCAGAAAGTGCAGGTGATTATGCTTCAGGAACAAATCATACATTACCCACAAATGGTTATGCCAAACAATATAGTGGTGTTAATACTGATAGTTTTTTAAAAACAATAACATTTCAAAAAATTACCAAAAGAGGATTAAACTCAATTTCAAGTGCAATACAAACTATGGCTTTGAGTGAAGGTTTAGATGCGCATAAACAAGCAGTTTCAATTAGAACCAATGATAATGAAAATTAAAAATTTAGTTCGAGAAAATATTATTGGACTATCACCATATTCTTCTGCTAGAGATGAATTTAATTCGTCTAATGATTTTATTTATTTGGATGCAAATGAAAGCTCATATCAAAGTGATTTAAATAGATATCCAGATAATAGGCACATTCAATTAACTAAATTAATTTCTAGTTATAAAAATATTAAAGCTGAAAATTTAGTTCTGTGTAATGGGACAGATGAATTAATTGATTTAGTAATACGTGTTTTTTGTAAACCTGGTGTAGACAGTATAATTACTTTAAATCCTACATATGGGATGTATAATGTTTCTGCGAAAATTAATGATGTAGAAAA
>CABYPD010000023.1 GCA_902520835.1 uncultured Bacteroidota bacterium | reverse complement strand
TTAGAGAATGAAGAATTCGAAGATTAATCTAGAAAGACTTCCAGCCCATAGATGAAATTGGAGTTGTTTTACCTCCCTTGGTAATTAAATTAACATCACTTTCTTTAGTCATATGTCCAATTACAGATAAATCAGGGTCATTTTCAACTTTTTCTAAATCTTTTGAATCAATAGTAAATAATAGTTCATAATCCTCTCCTCCAGAAAACGCAATTGTACTCGCCTCTAACTTAAATTCTTCACAAGTATCTAAAGATTCCTGAGCTATTGGAATTTTTTCTTCATAAATTCTACAACCTAATCCTGAGTTTTTACATAAGTGTAAAATTTCAGACGAAAGACCATCACTTATGTCAATCATTGAGGTTGGTTTAATTTTATTTTCAATAAAAAAATCAATTACATCGTTTCGTGCTTCTGGTTTAAGTTGACGCTCTACTACATGTTTATAATTTGAAAGATCAGGTTTACTGTTTGGATTAACTAAAAAAACTTGTTTCTCTCTTTCAAGAACTTGTAATCCTAAATAAGCACCACCTAAGGAGCCAGAAACAACTACTAAATCATTATGTTTTGACCCACCTCGAGTTACATGTCCAGATTTTGCGGGTATACCAATGGCAGTTACAGAAATAACCAATCCTTTTAAAGATGATGTTGTATCTCCACCAATCAAATCAACATTATATCTTTTGCAGGCTAACTTAATTCCTGAATAAAGTTCTTGTATTGACTCTAGTTTGAATCTATTTGAAACTGCAATAGAAACTGTTATCTGCTTTGTAATTCCGTTCATTGCACATATATCAGAGATTGATGCAACTACAGACTTATACCCTAAATGTTTTAAAGGAAAATACGATAAATCAAAATGCACACCTTCAACCAACATATCAGTAGTTACTATTGATTTATCTCTTTTATAATCTAAAATTGCTGCATCATCACCAACTGATAATTCAGTAGAATCATTGACAATTTCAAAATCCTTTGTAATTAGTTCAATTAACCCAAATTCCCCAATTTGATCTAGATTGGTTAGTTTTTTAGTATTTTTTTCCATATAAATTCCATGTTTTGGTACAGAAATTGAATTTTAATGAATTCCAAATTTAGATTATAATTATTTATTAAAGAGTTATATTTGCAAAATATGATTAAGGTTGCCGACAAAGCGAGAATTGAAGCTGCTAAATTAATGAAACATGATGGCTATGATCCTTCTGTTGATTTTATTAGAGTTGGAGTTAAAAGCGGTGGTTGTTCTGGTCTTTCGTACGAACTTAAATTTGATAAAGTTTCCTCAGAATCTGATAAGATTTTTGAAGATAATGGTATCAAAATTGCAATAGATAAAAAAAGTTTTTTGTATTTGGTTGGAACAACACTTGATTATTCTGGAGGTTTGAATGGAAAAGGTTTTGTATTCATTAACCCAAATGCAAGCAGAACGTGTGGTTGTGGCGAAAGTTTCTCATTATAAAAAGATATGGCATATACCGAAGAAGAATTAAAAAAAGAATTAGAACAACAAGAGTATCAATATGGATTTACAACTAAGATTGAATCTGAAACATTTCCTGTTGGCCTAAATAAAGATATTGTTCGAAAAATATCAGAAAAAAAGAATGAACCAAAGTGGATGACTGATTGGAGATTAAGCGCATTTGAAGCATGGGAAAAAATGGAAGAACCAGAATGGTCAAATGTTAATTATAAAAAACCTAAATTTCAGGATATTTCTTATTACTCTGCTCCCAAAACTAAGGCAAAATATGATAGTCTTGATGAAGTTGATCCTGAACTTTTAAAAACCTTTGATAAACTAGGAATCTCAATTGATGAACAAAAGAAGTTGGCAGGGGTTGCAGTTGATATAGTAATGGATTCTGTTTCTGTAGCAACTACATTCAAAGAAACTCTTTCGAAAAAAGGAATTATTTTTTGCTCAATTTCAGAAGCTATTCAAGAACATCCAGATCTTGTTAGAAAATATCTTGGTACTGTTATTCCTAAAAAGGATAATTTCTACTCTGCCTTAAACTCTGCAGTATTTTCTGATGGGTCTTTTTGTTATATTCCTAAAGGAGTAAAATGTCCGATGGAATTATCTACTTATTTTAGAATTAACCAAGCAGGAACAGGACAATTTGAAAGAACCCTTGTAATTGCAGATGAAGGCAGTTATGTGAGTTATTTAGAAGGATGTACAGCTCCTTCTAGAGATGAAAATCAATTACATGCAGCAGTTGTCGAATTAATTGCTCTTGATAATGCAGAAATCAAGTACTCGACAGTACAAAATTGGTATCCTGGTAATAAACAAGGAAAAGGAGGCGTATTCAATTTTGTTACAAAGAGAGGTTTATGTTATGAAAATTCTAAAATATCATGGACACAAGTTGAAACTGGTTCTGCTGTAACATGGAAATACCCTTCATGTATTTTAAAGGGTAATAATAGTGTTGGTGAATTTTATTCAATTGCAGTAACAAATAATTATCAACAAGCTGATACTGGGACAAAAATGATTCATCTTGGAAAAAACACAAAGAGTACAATTATTTCAAAAGGAATTTCAGCTGGAAAATCTCAGAATAGTTATAGAGGACTTGTCAGAATTGGCAATAATGCTGAAAATGCAAGAAACTTTTCTCAATGTGACTCATTACTTATGGGAAATAATTGTGGAGCACACACATTCCCATACATCGAAGCAAAAAATAAAACAGCACAGATAGAACATGAAGCAACTACAAGTAAAATTGGAGAAGATCAAATTTTTTACTGTAATCAAAGAGGTATTGATACAGAAAAAGCTATAGCATTAATAGTAAATGGATTTAGTAAAGAAGTATTGAATAAATTGCCAATGGAATTTGCAGTTGAAGCTCAAAAATTACTTGAAATATCCTTGGAAGGTTCTGTAGGTTAATATTATAATTATGTTAGAAATTAAAGATTTACATGTAAGTATAGATGATAAAAAAATCTTAAAAGGTTTAAACCTAAGTGTAAAAGCTGGAGAAATCCATGCTATAATGGGGCCAAATGGATCAGGTAAAAGCACATTGTCTTCAGTTATAGCTGGAAATGAAGATTATGAAATAACTAATGGGTCAATTATTTACAAAAATGAAAATATAGAGGATCTTTCAGCTGAAGAAAGAGCCAATAAAGGCATTTTTATGTCTTTTCAATATCCAGTAGAAATCCCTGGAATAACTGTAACAAATTTTATTAAAACAGCTATCAACTCTAATCTCAAAGCAAGAGGACAAAAAGAGATGGCAGCAAATGAAATGTTGAAAAAGATAAGAGAAAAAGCGAACCTACTCGAAATCGATTCAAAGTTTCTTTCAAGATCTTTGAATGAAGGATTCTCAGGTGGTGAAAAAAAGAGAAATGAAATATTTCAAATGGCTATGCTTGAGCCTTCGCTTGCAATTTTAGATGAAACTGATTCAGGTCTTGATATTGATGCTTTAAGGATTGTTGCTAATGGTGTTAATAAAATTAAAAGTAGCTCAAATGCTATTGTCATAATTACTCACTACCAAAGATTACTAGACCATATCATTCCTGATTATGTTCATGTTTTACAAGATGGTAAAATTGCTAAATCTGGTAACAAAGAGCTTGCGTTCGAGCTTGAAGAAAAAGGTTATGATTGGATTTAAAAACTAATATGTCTTTAAAAGAAAAAATGGTGTCATCTTTTCTAGCTTTCGAGTTAGATACTGATATTAATACATCAGTTCATGAGATCAGATCAAAATCAATAAAGGATTTTGAAAAGATTGGATTTCCTGGTAAAAAAAATGAATATTGGAAATATACACCAATAAATAAAGTATTGAACGATAAGCTTACAATTTTTAAGAAAAAAAGACATCTGATTGAGTTTGATAAAGTAAAAGATTTTTTTCTTTCAGGTATTGAATCTTATAAAATCGTTTTTATTGATGGTGCCTATGATCCTCTATGGTCAAACACCTCACATGATGGCGTTGATATTTGTATACTTTCATCGATTATTGAAAATAAAAAGTATGAAAACTTAATAAAAAAACATTATAACACAATTGTTGACAAAAATGAGTCTTTTAGCTTATTAAATAGTTCTTTTTCTAAAGAAGGTGCATTTATACACATACCGAAAAGTATGGAATTAGATAAACCTATTGAAATAATTCATATTAATTCAGGTGGTGAATCATCATTAATGCTTCAGCCAAGAAATTTGATAATATTAGAAAAAAACTCCAAAGCTCAAATATTAGAGAGTCATTATTCATTAGTTGGTAAGAATGATAAATCACCTTATACTTATCCAGGTTTTATTGATCCTTTAACTAATACTCTTACTGAAATTCATGTTAAAGAAAATGCTAATCTTGATTACTACAAAATTCAAAATGATTTAGAAACAACTTCTCTAATCGATAATACTTATATAAATCAAAAAAGAGATAGTGAAGTGAGCTGCCATACATTTTCATTTGGAGGCAATATTGTTAGGAATAATCTTAATTTTTTTCAAAATGGACAAAATATAAATTCAATTATGAAAGGAATTACAATTCTTGGTGGCAATCAGCATACAGATCATCATACTTTAGTACACCATGCCAATCCAAATTGTGAAAGCTACCAAGAATATAAAGGAATTTATAATGGGAACTCAACTGGTGTTTTTAACGGAAGGGTGCTTGTTGATAAAATAGCTCAAAAAATAAATGCTTTCCAACAGAACAATAATCTTCTCGTTGGAGACAAAGCTTCTGTGAATACAAAACCTCAATTAGAAATTTTTGCTGACGATGTTAAATGTTCACATGGATGTACTATTGGTCAATTAGATGATTCTGCTATGTTTTATTTGAAAACTAGAGGTATTTCTGAACATGAAGCCAAAGGGCTGCTAACTTACGCTTTTGCTAATAATGTTTTAGAAAATGTCAAAATGCAAGCATTAAAAAATAAAATCAAAAAAATTATTGCCAATAAAATTGGAGTTAATTTAGGCTTTGAGCTCTGATGACTTTTAATGTTGAAAATATTAGAAAAGACTTTCCAATACTAGAGAGAAAGATAAATGGAAAAAGCTTAATCTACTTTGACAATGCTGCAACATCGCAAACTCCTATAAGTGTAATTGAATCAATTTCTGATTATTATAAAAAGTATAATGCTAATATCCACCGAGGAGTTCATTCAGTAAGTGAGGAGGCTACTGAAGCTTACGAAAGTTCAAGAAAAAAAATTCAAAAACACTTTAACGCTAATTTTAGTGAAGAAATTATTCTTACATCTGGAACAACACACTCAATTAATATAATAGCAAATGGATATACTGACTTATTAACTAGTGATGATGAAATAATTGTTTCTGGAATGGAACATCACTCTAATATCGTACCCTGGCAGATGATGGTTGAAAAAAATCATGCCAAATTAAGTGTAATTCCGCTGAAAGAAAACGGAGAGCTTGATATTGATCATTTCAAGTCAATTATATCCGAAAAAACCAAGATCGTCTTTCTAAATCACGTTTCTAATGCACTTGGAATAATAAATCCTATTGAAGAAATAATTGAAATTTCTCATAGAAATGGAGCTGTAGTTTTAATAGACGGAGCTCAAAGCTCAGCTCATTTTACTATTGATTTACAAAAACTTGATGTTGATTACTTCACCGCATCAGCGCATAAGTTGTGTGGACCTACTGGAATTGGTTTTCTCTACGGTAAAAAAAATTTACTTGAAAAGCTAACTCCTTTAATGGGAGGAGGAGAAATGATTTCTGATGTTACTTTTGAAAAAACAACTTATGCAGAACTTCCACATAAATTTGAAGCTGGTACTCCAAATATATCGGGTGCTATAGCTTTTGGCTATGCATTAGATTATATAAACAAAATTGGACTAGACAATATATATAATTATGAAAATGAATTGCTTAATTATGCTACGCAATCATTAAAAAAAATTGAAGGTCTCAAAATATATGGAGATACTAATAATAAAACATCCGTAATATCCTTTAACATTGAGAATCTTCATCCCTATGATATTGGTTCAATATTAGACAAGTTTGGAATTGCCGTTAGAACTGGTCAGCATTGTGCTCAGCCAATTATGGACCATTTTCTTATTTCCGGAACTGTTCGAGTGTCCTTATCGTTTATTAATACAAAAAAAGAAATTGATAAGTTAATTGAAGCTATAAATATTGCAAAAACAATGTTGAGCTAATTCGTATCTTTGAAATATATGACTATTTCTGAACAAGGAAAATGCTTAGCTGAAGACTTTTCATTTATGGAAGACTGGACTGAAAAATATCAGTACATGATTGATTTATCTAAGTCTCTTGATAAAATGAACTCTAAATTTAAAACAGATGATAATCTAATTAAGGGATGTCAAAGTAAAGTTTGGTTACACTCAAGCTTTGATGGCAAGAAGATTCATTTTCAAGCTGATAGCGATGCAATAATCAGTAAAGGAATAGTAGCGATATTACTCAATATTTTAAATGATAGATCTCCGAATGAAATATTATCTGCAGACATGAGTTTCATTGATGAAATAGGGTTGAAAGAACATTTGTCTCCTAACAGAGCAAATGGCTTATCATCTATGTTAAAACAAATTAAATTTTATGCTCTAGCATATAGTAAATTAAATTAAAAATGACTGATAAAATGATTAATCCAAATGAACTCGGTGAAACAGTAGTTAAAGTTTTAAAGACTATTTATGATCCAGAGATTCCTGTTGATATATATGAACTTGGTTTAATATATGATGTTTTCTTAAATGAAGATAATGAAGTAAAAATATTAATGACATTAACAACACCAAATTGTCCGGTAGCTGAAAGTTTACCTCAAGAAGTAAAGGATAAGGTAGCAGAAATTGATGGAGTAAAAAATGCTGAAGTTGAAATGACTTTTGAACCTCCTTGGTCTAGAGACTTGATGAGTGAAGAAGCAAAGTTAGAGCTAGGATTTTTATAGATGGAATATAAAATCATAAATAGAGTTTCTAAAAGTAAAATCACTACTATTGATTTTAATGACTTTTTAACTCAAACTATTTTTGAAATTTTTGATCTAAAAGATTGGCTTAAAGATGAAATTATTTTGATCGAAGCTGAGTTCAGACAAAAAATAAAAGATTATGATTGGTCAGATTTTAAAAATAAAACTGTTTTGATACAATGTTCAAATGATGCTATTATTCCGCACTGGGCATATTTACTAATTTCTTCAAAGTTAACAGAATTTGGAATTAGAAATTTTATTGGAAATCAAAATGAATTTAAAAATTATCAAATAATTGATGGAATAAAAAGTTTAGATGAAAAACTATTTATTAATAAACCTATAATTATAAAAGGTTGTTCAGATATTTCTGACAATAATTACTTTTACTCGTTAATAATTGAAAAGCTTCAACCTATCGCAAAATCAATCATGTTTGGTGAGGCATGTTCTGCTGTTCCAGTTTATAAGAGAAAATGATTAAATACTTTTTTAATTTTTTATTTATTTTATTTTTCACATATTCTTTATCTCAGGAAAATCTATCTGACTCAACCATAGTAAAAAGTAATTGGAATAGTTCTGGAAAATTTACTTTTTTAGGAAACCAATCAAGTTATAGTTATTGGACTGCAGGAGGTCAAACAAGTTTATCAGGAACAATTAAAATTGATTATGACTTTAATTTTGAAAACAATGGTTGGAATTGGGATACTAAAGTAATAACTGCATATGGCTTAAACAGTATTGGTGGTAGTAAATACTTAAAGAAAACAGATGATAGGCTCGAGTTAAACTCTCTTTTAGGCAAAAAATTTACAAATAACTTAATTGGAAATTGGAGCTATTCATCTTTTGTAAACTTTAAGACTCAATGGACAAAGGGTTATAGATTCAAAAAAAATTCAAGCGGAGAGGAAGAAAGAACTGAACTAACACGTTTTTTCTCCCCGGCTTATTTGCAAATTGGTGTCGGTTTATATTGGAGAAAAACTAAAGATTTGTGGGTAAATTTTGCCCCTGCTACAGGAAGATTAATTATGGTTAATAGAACATTTACTGAAAATCTCTCTGAAGGTAAACAATACTTTGGTGTAAGTAAAGGTTCTAATAGTAGATTTGAACTTGGTGCATCTTTGAGATCCTACTTTAAATTTGAACTTATTGAAAATGTTGAGGTATCCAACAGAATTAGCTTATATTCGGATTACCTTGAAAATCCAGGAAATATTGACTTAGATTACACAATAAACACAACAATGAAAGTCAATAAATACTTAACAACTAATTTAATTTTACAGTTTATTTATGATGACAACTCTATAAAGAGATTGCAGGTTCGTGAAGTTATGGGTATCGGAGTTAATTTAAAAATTTAATTCAAATCAGGATATAGAAAATTATTGTATGGAAATCTCTGAATATGAATTTTTCTAACCTCACTGTAAAGCTTTATTTTTAACTCATCAATATTTATTTTATTTTGCGCAGAGATAAATAAATTTATTTCACCATTTACTTTAAACTTAAAATTTTCTAATTCTTCCTCATTTAATTTATCTACTTTATTATAAACTAATAAACTGGGTTTTTCTGCACATTTAATTTGTTCCAGAATTTGATTAACTGAATCTATGTGATCATCAAAATTTGGATGTGAAACATCAACAATATGTAGAATTAAATCTGACTCAGTTATCTCATTCAATGTGCTTTTAAATGATTCTACTAATTGAGTTGGCAATTTTCTAATGAACCCAACTGTATCTGTAATTAAAAAAGGTAAATTTTCAATTACTATTTTTCTGACAGTAGTATCTAAAGTTGCAAATAGTTTGTCCTCTGCAAAAACATTTGATTTTGATATAATATTCATTAAAGTTGATTTTCCAACATTTGTATAACCAACAAGTGATACTCTTACTAGACTTCCTCTATTTCCTCTCTGAACCGACATTTGTTTGTCTATGTTTTTAAGTTTATTTTTTAATAAACTTATCTTATCTCTAACAATTCTTCTATCAGTTTCTATTTCAGTTTCACCAGGACCCCTCATTCCAATACCTCCTTTTTGTCTCTCAAGGTGAGTCCAAAGTCCTTTTAATCTGGGCATTAAATACTGGTATTGTGCTAGTTCAACTTGATTTTTAGCGTAACTTGTTTTTGCTCTTTGAGCAAAAATATCAAGGATAAGGCCTGTCCTGTCAATAATTTTACATTTTAAAATTCTTTCTAAGTTACCTTGTTGAGTAGGGGATAATTCATCATCAAAAATTACAGAACTTATATCATTTTTTTTATTAAATATCTGTATTTCAGATATTTTTCCAGAACCTATAAATGTTTTTGGGTTAGGACTATCAAGTTTCTGTATAAATCTTTTTTTTACTACTCCCCCAGCTGTTTCTGACAAAAAAGAAAGTTCATCTAAATAATCTTTTACTACAGCTTCATTTTGATCTCTATTGACAACACCAACAATAATAGTGTTTTCATATTCAGTTTTTTTATTCTCAATCAAACTTATTTATTGTTATAATTAAGAGTGAATGATGTGCCATCATACACTAAATATGAATAATGAGAAATCCAGTCGCCTGTATTAAAATACTTTGAATTGTTTCCTAAATCTAATTCAAGTGGTAAATGTCTGTGGCCAAAAATAAAGTAATCATAATGTTTTGTCTTTAATACATTTTTACAATATGTATATAACATTTCTTTATCTTTTGATTCAAAAGGACTATTATTTCCTGAAAGAATTTTATTGTTGTCCGAGAAAAATCTTCCTAATGAAATGCCAATATCAGGGTGAATTAAAGAAAAGAGCTTTCTTAAAATACTAGACCTAAATAAAAATTTTAAAAATTTATATTTTATATCCCCCGGTCCCAAACCATCACCATGGCCAATTAAAAGATTATTATCATCAATCTTAAATTCGCAAGAATTTGTAAAAACTTTAAACCCAATTTCATCTTCTAAATAATTCTTCATCCAACAATCATGATTTCCGACAAAGAAAAAAAGATCAATTCCTGAATCTGAGAGCTCAGCCAATTTTCCAAAAAGACGAGTAAAGCCTTTAGGGACAACAGTTTTGTACTCAAACCAAAAATCAAATAAATCACCCAGAAAAAAAATTGCTTGAGCATCAGATTTTATTTTATCAAGCCAAGAGATAAATATTTTTTCTCTTTTAAGACTTATTTCTCTATTTGGTGATCCAAGATGATTATCTGAACTAAAATAGATTTTTTTTGCAGGATTCAAATTTATAGTTGTCATAATAAACTATATATCTACCTTTTCCCATTTATCATTTGAATCTAATCTAAATGATCCAATGTAAATTTCATCCCACTCATTAGGGCCAATTATGGAAAGAAATAAATTTTGATCGTTTCTTTGATAAAGATGATAAATTTCTCCTTTATCAGGTTTAAAACTAAAACTACAGTTATAAATCAATTTATTCCATTCATAGGACTCCATCAACTTTTTATACTCTTCCTTAATTTCTTCATATCTGGAAGAAAAATACTTATTTGTTTTTGAAAGCTTTTCTTCTTTAAATGATGTTAAGTTTGATGGTTTAATCGCGGGTGCTCCAACATTGGATGCATAAGGCAATGTACTTGGATTATCTGCTACTTGATCTGGCTTCTTTTTAGACATTTATATTTTTTGTAAAAATAAACAAACTATTTTAACAGTTTTTCATAACAATTAAATGGCATATCACTTTGATCTCTAAAATAAATATGACCAAGCTTTAAATAACCTAAATTCGAATAAAATTTATTATTTTTTTCATTTAAACTAAAAGTATCTAGTCTTACTGATTTAGAATTATTTTTTTTACCAATTTTCTCAATAAAACTCATAACATATTTTGCATAGCCGTTACCTTGAAATTTGGGGTTAATTGCTAGCCT
>CABYPD010000022.1 GCA_902520835.1 uncultured Bacteroidota bacterium | reverse complement strand
TAAATAAAATCAATATAAGGCTTGAAAAAAGTTAGATCATTATCATTTAAATCAATTTTATAATCATAAAGAATTTTATCCCATAATTCTTCATTAATATTTCTTCTCAATATGAATGATTGAATTTTTTCCATATATGGATATAGTAGAGCATTATTAATAATCTTTTCAGAAAATTCAGAAATTTTAACTTTTGATTTAAATTCGATGAATTTTTTTTCTTGAATTGACAAGACTGAATCCACTTTTTTTTTATAATTCCCAAATGGCTCATTAAATGATTTATTTAAAATCTCCTCATTTTTTTCAAAATTCAAAAAAACATCCATTAGGAAATTATTTTTTGAAGCTCCATTACCCATAAAGATTAGAGATTCATCAAAATCAAGACTATTCAACCTAATATTTATACTGTCATTTTTCTCAAGAATAACATATTGAAACTCAGGTTGTAAAAAGAAGTTATATAAACCAGAATTAATTGAATCTAATTTCATCTGAAAAAAACCATTTTCATCAATTGAAGATTCATTTATGATAACATCGTCTTTGTTTAATATTATTTTATTAGCTGATTTATTTAAAATTTTTCCTCCAAAAAAAATATTTTGATTGTCATTCTTACATGACATGAATGAAAAAATAAAAAATAGAATTAATAACCTCATATATATAAAAATAATATAAATATATGTCTCTTAATATCAATTTGTTATTTTTGCCATCAATTATGATTAGTACATCAAATCTTTCAGTTCAATTTGGAAAAAGAGTTCTTTTTGACGAAGTTAATATAGTTTTTAAAAAAGGTAATTGTTATGGAATTATTGGAGCTAATGGTTCAGGAAAATCAACTTTTTTAAAAATCTTGTCAGGAAAAATTAATCCTAACTCAGGAAGTGTTTTTATAGAACCAGGAAAAAGATTATCTGTTCTTGAACAAAATCACAATGCTTATGATGATTTTCAAGTATTGCAATCAACACTAATGGGAAATAAGGAACTTTATGAAATAAAAAAAGAAATGGATGATTTGTATTCTAAATCAGATTTTAATGACAGTGATGGTGTTAGAGTAGGGGAATTACAAAATAAATTTGAAGAGATGGATGGTTGGAATGCAGAAAGCGATGCAGCATCATTACTATCGCAATTGGGTGTCAATGAAAACCTTCATCAAAATCAGATGTCTGAACTCGATGGTAAAACTAAACTTAGAGTATTAATTGCACAGTCTTTGTTTGGTAACCCAGATATTCTGATAATGGATGAACCAACTAATGAATTAGATTTTGAAACTATAAAATGGTTAGAAAATTTTTTAATAAATTATGAGAATACAGTAATTGTTGTGTCACATGACAGACATTTTCTAGATACAGTATGTACTCACATTTCAGATATAGACTTTGGAAAAATAACACATTACACTGGAAATTATTCTTTTTGGTATGAATCAAGTCAACTTGCCTTAAAGCAGAGAGCTCAGCAAAATAAGAAGTCTGAAGAAAAGAAAAAAGAACTTGAAGATTTTATTGCAAGATTTAGCGCCAATGTTGCAAAATCTAAACAAGCTACATCCAGAAAAAAGATGATTGATAAACTTAATATCGAAGAAATTAAACCTTCTTCAAGAAGATATCCAGGAATAATTTTTGAAATGGACAGAGAAAGTGGAGATCAAATTTTAAATGTCAATCAGCTATTATTTGATGAAATTTCAAAGCCAATTGATTTTACGTTAAATAAAGGGAACAAAGTAGTATTATATTCAAAAGACTCGAAAATATCATCAAAATTTTACGAAATTATTAACGGAATTGATAATAATTATAGTGGAGAATTCCAATGGGGTAGTACCATAAGCAAGTCTTATTTACCATTAAATAATGACTCATATTTTAATAAAAATATTAATCTAATTGACTGGTTAAGACAGTGGGCAAATAATGATGAAGAAAGAGAAGAAGTTTTTATACGAGGTTTTTTAGGAAAAATGATTTTTAGTGGTGAAGAAGCGTTAAAGTCATGTAATATTCTTTCAGGTGGAGAAAAGGTTAGGTGTATTTTATCAAAAATGATGATGGAAAGATCAAATTTTCTAATGTTGGATGAACCAACAAATCATTTAGATTTAGAAACAATACAAACATTAAATAATTCTTTAATTAAATTCAAAGGAAATTTAATTCTAACAACTCATGACTATAAGTTTGCAAATTCAGTTGGCAATAGAGTTATTGAGATTGGAAGCAATGGAATAATTGATAAATTAATGACATTTGAAGATTATCTTTCAGATAATAAAGTTAAATTACAAAGGGCTGAAATATATTAGCTCCTTAAAGCTGCATTAAATTTTTTTGAAACTTCTTTAATAATTTTTTCTGAGATCTTATTTATTTCAGAATCTTCAAGAGTTTTATTTATATTCTCAAGAACTACAGAAAATGAGTAAGATTTTTCACTTGATTTCAAAGGTTTACCAACATAAACATCCATAAGTTTAATTTCTTTAATCAATTTACTTGTCTGTTTAATAACACTCATTAAATCAGTAAAAAGAATTTTATTATCAATAATAAATGAAAAGTCTCTTCTAACTTGAGGATATTTTGATAATTTTTTTACTTTAAAAAATTCATCTGTTTTAGTGGCATAAATACTATTTATCTCAATTGATGCGTAAAATACTTCATGATCATTTATTTCAAACTCAGAAAGTAATGACTTGTCAACTTTTTCAATTTTAGTATTATTTTTTGAATATGATAAATGAATTTTATTATTCTCATATGTTTCTTTATAATTTATTCCAAATTTTTCTAAAATATTTAGAACAATATTTTTTAATATAAAGAGGTCTGATTTATTATTTTTTGAATACCAGGAACTTTGAATTATCTCACCTGAAAGAATGATTCCAAGTTTTTTATTTTCCTTATAAAATTCATTATGTTTTTTATATGTCGAACCAAATTCATAAAATTTTAAATCTGTATTTTTTCTGTTAATGTTATGAGATAGAGACCTGAGCATTCCTGGCAATAATGATGTTCTCATAGTTGAGATATCAGAACTTAAAGAATTAAGTAATATTACTTTATTATCATTTTGAGATGATTTTTCTCCAACAAGTGAGTTATTCATAATTTCATTAAAACCTAATGATGATAGGTAATCTGAAATAAGATTTTGATATTTATTATTAGAATTTGTTAATGAGGATATTGAAATATTAAGTTTTTTATCGATTTCAACGTTATTATAACCATGAATTCTTAAAATCTCTTCAATTACATCACACTCTCTATTAACATCATGTCTGTAGTTAGGAATAGTAATACCAGCAGAAATATCAGTTACATTATTAATCTTAAAATCAAGTAAATTAAGTATTGATTTAATTTTTAATTTATCAATTTTAAAACCTATGAGTTTATAAACATTGTCAAAGTTTAGTACTATGTTTTTTTCATCAAGTTTTCCTGGATATTCATCCATTAAATCACTTATAATTTCTCCATTACAATGTTCAATAATAAGTGCAGCTGCACGTTTTAAGGCGTATTCTGTGTTATCTAGATCAACTCCTCTTTCAAATCTATATGATGAATCAGTATTAAGGAGGTGATGTTTAGAGGATTTTCTAATTGTTACTGGGTCAAAATAAGCACTCTCTAGAAATATTGTAGAGGTATCATGATTTACTGAATGATTTAGACCACCATATATTCCTGCAATACACATTGGAGTATTATCATCACAAATCATCAAATCATCATTTGTTAAATCTCTTTCTTCACCATCTAAGGTTATAAATTTTTTAGGCTTGGAAAATTTTTTAATTTTAATTGTATTTGACTTTATTTTATTTCTATCATAAGCATGAAGTGGTTGTCCTAATTCATGCATGACATAGTTAGTAATGTCAACAATATTATTTATAGGATTAATACCAATTGCATTTAATCTATTTTTAATAAAATCTGGTGAATCTTTAATTTCAATATTATTAATAATAAGTCCACAGAATCTGCGACAATCTTTTGAATCTGAAATATCAATGTTAAGATTTGGAGAAATAATTGTATTGTGAAAGTTTGAAATTGAAGGTGATATCAAATCAATTTGTTTATCCTTTCTGTATGAAATAGCTGCACGTAAGTCTCTAGATACACCAAAATGAGAAATAGCATCACATCTGTTTGGTGTAAGTCCAATTTCAAAAATTTTATCTGAATAAGTTTTAAATACTTTTGAAGCTTTGGTTCCAGGTTTAATTTCTCTATCTAATATTATAATTCCATCGTGAGATTCGCCTATTCCAATTTCATCTTCTGCACACAACATTCCATGACTTTCAATATTCCTTATTTTCGTTTTTTTTATCTTAAATGAATCACCTTTTATAGTTGTTAAAGCACTTCCAACAGGAGCAACAACTACCGTTTGATCAACATCTACGTTAGGTGCACCACAAACAATTTTAAGGTCATCAGAATCACCTATATCAACGGTTGTTAATTTTAGTCTATCTGCATTAGGGTGTTTAATACATTCTTTAACCTTTCCAATTAAAAGTTGTGAAAGATCAGTGTTTGTATTTGAAAAATCATATGACTTTTCAACCTCTAATCCAATGTCAGTGAGTAATTCAGCACATTCTTCAAAATCTAGATTTTCATCTATAATTTCAGAGATCCATTTAAAAGAAATATTCATTTCTGTAAAGATATATTATCAATAATTAATTAACCAATTATATTCCAGGATTTATTTTTTGAATTATTAACCAAATATGATTTTATATTGTTATTGGAGATGTTTATTAAATTAGGGTCAGTTGATAATACTTTTTTAACTTCGTCAGAAGCTTCATTAAATATATCAACATCATTAACTATATCACCAAGTTTAAAATCTAAATCCCCACTCTGTCTTGTGCCTAAAACATCGCCAGGTCCTCTTAATTTTAAATCTATTTCAGAAATTTTAAAACCATTGTTAGTCTCTGTCATTGCTTTTATTCTAGTTTGTGCATCATTAGTTAAATTATCTTTAGTCATCAGAATACAATAACTTTCATAACTTCCTCTGCCAACTCTTCCCCTAAGTTGATGCATTTGAGATAGCCCAAACCTTTCGGCACTTTCAATAATCATAACAGATGCATTTGGAACATTAACACCAACTTCAATTACCGTTGTTGAAATTAAAATATTTGTATTACCATCAATAAATCTTTTCATTTCGAAATCTTTATCATTGTTTTTCATCTTGCCATGTAAAACTCCTACTTGGTATTTATCTCTTGGAAAATCTCTCAATAAACTTTCATAACCATCTTCAAGAAACTTTAAATCCATTTTTTTAGATTCTTCAATTAGTGGATATACTATGTAAACTTGTCTTCCAAACTTAATTTGATCTTTTAAAAAAGCAAATACTTTTAACCTATTGCTATCTTTTCTATGAACTGTTACAATATCTTTTCTTCCTGGTGGCATCTCATCTATTATCGATATATCAAGATCTCCATAGATACTCATTGTCAATGTTCTAGGTATTGGAGTTGCAGTCATAATTAAAACATGAGGAGGGGGGTTATTTTTATTCCACATTTTACTTCTTTGCTTGACACCAAACTTATGTTGTTCATCAATTACCACATAACCAAGATTTTTAAACATAACATCATCTTCAAAAAGTGCATGAGTTCCAATTAAAACATCTATATTACCAGTAATTAAATTAGATAATATTAATTTTCTCTGTGATTTAGTTGTTGAGCCAGTTAAAATTTCAACATTAATATTAATATCACTTAAATAGTTAATAAAAGATGAAAAATGTTGTTGTGCTAAAATTTCAGTAGGTGCAACAACGCATGATTGAAAATTATTTTCAACAGCAATTATAATTGACATAATAGCAACAATTGTTTTTCCTGAGCCAACATCGCCTTGAAGTAGACGATTCATTTGTTTTTTACTGGAAAAATCTTCACGAATTTCCTTTAAGACCTTTTTTTGAGAATTTGTTAAATCAAAGTTTAATTTACTGTCGTAAAAAGTCTTAAATTTTTTGCTGATTGAAGGAAAGTAATATCCAGGATTAATTCTTTTTCTTTTGATTTTAATTAAATTAAACCTTAGTTGATTGAAAAAAAACTCTTCAAATATTATTTTCTTCTTAGCTATTTCTAAATGCTTAAAATCTTTAGGAAAATGTATATTGATTAATGATTTTCTTGTAGAATAAAAATTATATTTTTCATTAATTTCTTTATTAAGATTTTCATTTATTTCATCCTCAACAAATGAAAAAATATTTTTAATAATTTTTATAAAAAAATTATTTGTTATTCCATGATTAATAAGTTTTTCTGTTGAATGATAAACTGGTTTAATCTTTACAAAACCTTTTTTTACAATTGAATTCATTCTTTCAAATTCTGGATGAACCATATTTGGTTTATTGTTAAACCAAGATAATCTACCAAACAATACATATTCTTTATTAAGTTCAATTGATTTTTCTACCCAACTTAGACCTTTAAACCAGTTAATTGTCATGAAGTTATATCCATCAAAAAATTTCCCTTCAAGTCTATATTTATTTGAAAATTTAACCAGTTTTAAATCTTTAAATACTCCTTTAATCTGAATATGAACCATTTCATTTTTAATTTCAGAAATTTTAAAAAATTTAGATCTATCTATATATCTGAATGGAAAATTATAAAGCATTTGAAGGCATGTATCTATTTTTAATTCATCTCTAATTAATTTAGATCTAATTTTGCCTATTCCTTTTATAAACTCTAAAGAAGTATTTAATTTATTGGAATTCACTTCTCAAATTTAATTTATTAACTTTAAAGTTTAATAACAGTTAAAACTTAAAATTGACTGAATACCTTCAGAAACTTAACGAACAACAAAAACTTCCTGTAATTCATAAAAATGGTCCGTTGATTGTTATTGCTGGAGCTGGATCTGGAAAAACAAGAGTTTTGACTTATCGTATTGTTCATTTAATTAATCAGAATATTGATCCCTTTAATATTTTAGCCTTGACATTTACAAACAAGGCAGCGGCTGAAATGAAAAAAAGAATTTCAGAAAGTGTAGGTGATTCACAAGCTAGAAACATATGGATGGGCACATTTCATTCTGTTTTTGCAAGGATTTTAAGATCTGAAGCACCTTTACTAGGTTATCCTACAAATTTTACAATATATGACACATATGATTCAGAAAGATTGGTTTCAAATATTATTAAAGAATTGAATTTAAATAAAGATCACTATAAGGCTAAACAAATAAGAAATAGGATTTCTACTTTAAAGAATAATTTTATTACGGTTGAAAACTATTTTAACAATCCAGAGATGATTGAAGTTGATAAAATGTCTAAAAGATCAGAATTTGGAATTATTTATAAAAGATATGTTGAAAGATGTTTTAGATCTTCTGTTATGGATTTTGACGATCTTTTGCTTAAAACAAATGAATTATTAAATAAATTTCCTGAGGTCCTTTCTAAATATCAAGATAAGTTTAGGTATATACTAGTTGATGAATATCAAGATACTAACTACTCACAGTATTTAATTATAAAAGCTCTTTCTGATCGACATCAAAATCTTTGTGTTGTGGGAGATGATTCTCAGAGCATTTATAGTTTTAGAGGAGCTAATATTGATAATATTCTAAACTTCAAAAAACACTACCCAGATTGTAAAACTTATAAACTAGAACAAAACTACAGATCATCAAATAATATTGTACAATGTGCAAACTCATTAATCCAAAATAATCAGTTTAAGTTAGATAAAACCATATGGACTCAAAATAGTGATGGTGAAAAAATAACTATAAATAAATCAATTTCAGATTCTGATGAAGGAAGGTATGTTGCCTCTAATATTTTTGAGAGAAAGAATAATGAATTTCTCAGTAATTCATCATTTGCAGTTTTATACAGGACAAACGCTCAATCTAGAGCTGTAGAGGATGCCTTGAGAAAAATTAATATTGAATATCAGGTTTTTGGCGGATTATCTTTTTACCAGAGAAAAGAAATAAAAGATATTTTAGCTTATTTAAGATTAATTGAAAACCTAAATGATGAAGAGAGTTTAAGAAGAATCATAAATTTTCCCTCAAGAGGAATTGGGCAGACTACTTTAGATAAATTAACATTAATCTCTGAAAGACAAAATATCTCACTTTTTGACTCTATTTCAAATCTTAATGATCCTGCAGTAAAAATTAACAAAGGAACAATAGAAAAATTAGAGAATTTCAGGAACCAAATTCTTTCTTTTAAAGTTTTTTCTCAAAATAACAATGCATACGAAACAGTATCTCACATAATCAATAAAATACAAATTGTAAATTTTTATAAAAATGAAGGATCATTAGAGTCTTTTAATAGAATTGAAAATATAGAAGAGTTAGTAAATGGTATTAATGATTTTATAGAAGGTCAAGAAGAACTTTTTGAATCAGATAAGTCACTTTCAAAATATTTAGAGGATGTTGCGCTATATTCAGAGACTGACAAAGAAGTTTCGAATGAAAGAGTTTCTCTAATGACAGTTCATATGGCAAAAGGATTGGAATTTCCAATTGTATATGTTTTAGGAATGGAAGAGAATTTATTTCCATCAATAATGAGTATTAATTCAAGAGAAGAAGTTGAAGAGGAGAGAAGGTTATTTTATGTAGCAATGACCAGAGCTGAAAAAAGTTTAACATTAAGTTACTGTAATCAAAGATTTAAATGGGGAAATCTAATTGAATGTGAACCAAGTAGATTTCTTTCTGAGATTGACAATAAATACACGAATAAAAATTCTTTACATCAACAACAACCTTCTCATATTGATAATACTTTGTTAAGGCTAAGAAACTTTAAAAAAAGAAAGAACATATCAAAGTTGAAATCTTTTAAATCATCTTCTCATAAAATTAAAATTAATATTAAAATTAATGATGTGGTTATTCATGAAAGATTTGGAAAAGGTGAGGTTAAGCAAATTGAAGAAGATGGCGAAAATTCAAGAGCAACAATTAATTTTAATAATTCGGGAGAAAAAAAAGTTCTTCTAAAATTTGCAAAACTAAAGGTTATTAAATAAAAAAAGGGAACACAAAATGTCCCCTTTTTTCATATTAATTGTTAAAATTAGTTTGTTGCTGCTTTCATTCCTTGTTCAATTAAATCATAAAATTGATCAAGTTTTGGAAGAACAACAATCCTTGTTCTTCTATTCTTGGCTCTTCCATCTGATGTGTCATTGTCCATGACAGGGATGTAAGAACTTCTACCAGCGGCAGTCATTCTTTCAGGCGGGACACCAAAATCATTTTGTAAAACTCTAACTACTGAAGTAGCTCTTTTAACACTTAAATCCCAGTTATCAAGAAGAATTTCATTTTGAATTGGAACGTTGTCAGTATGCCCTTCAACCATAAATTCAATTTCTGGTTTATCTAAAACAACTTGAGCAACTTTTCCGAGAACTTCTTTTGCTCTGTCTGAAACATAATAGCTACCACTATTGAATAAAAGTTTATCTGAGATAGAGATAAATACTACTCCCTTTTCAACATTCACTTCAATATCGTTATCATTAATATCTATAAATGCACCCTTCAAGCTTGTTACTAAAGCTAAAGTAACTGAATCTCTTCTAGTAACTGCATCTTGCATTGTTCTGATAACCAGATCTTTTTCTTTAAGACTTTCTAAAGATTTTTCAAGGTTTTCTGCACCCTTTTGAGAAAGAGTAGTTAGGTTACCCATATTATTTATTAAATCTTGGTTGTTTGCCTTTAAGAAAACAACTTGATCTTGAAGAGCTTTCATGTTAGCTTCAGCAGTTGCTTTTTCATCAAGACATGTATTTAGTTTTACTGTGGCAGAATTTAAAAGATTTAAGTTTTTTTGATTAGTTGCTTCAAGTTCAGCATATTTCTTCTGGGAAACACATGAAGACAATAAAACAATAAAACTCAATAGGTATAAAATGCTTTTTTTCATGATTTATATTTTTATCTAATTTATAAAATTAAAGAAAAGTTTCTGGTTAAAATATTATTAAATTTTAGAAAAGATTTTTTTACTTCTAAAGAAATAATTGTAAAAAATTGATTTACAATAATAAAATCTGTAATATTCATTCTTTACATTAGCTCGTTTTAATTTAAAAATATTAATTGTTAAATAAGAATATGCTCTAAGCAAACCAAAAAAAACATTAAATCTTAAGGTTAATATTGAAAAAAATAAAATCAATAAATCAAATAAAAACCTTCCAAATAAAGAAATAAATAACATTCTCTTTGGAAGGTTCTTTACTAACATTATGATTGAATTTCTAAAATTCAAATAATATTTTAATGATGAGCTGCCATTAAGTGTTCCTCCACCTAAGTGATAAACACTAGAGTTCCCAATAATAACAATTTTATTGTTAATGTCTTTATTTTTCAACCTCCAGCATAAATCTATTTCTTCCATATGTGCAAAAAAAGATGAATCAAAACCATTAACTGATTCAAATGACTTTTTTCTTATTGCTAAGCAAGCTCCACTTGCCCAAAAAATCTCTCTAGTTGTTTGATAGTTTGTAGAGTTTTCTATGTGATTTAATATTCTTCCTCTACAAAAAGGAAATCCAAATAAATCAATGAACCCACCAGATGCACCAGCATAATCGTATAAATCTTTATTTGAGTAGTTAATTATTCTTGGTTGAGCTGCTATTACAGAAGAGTTTTTTTCAAAAACTTTAACAATATTTTCAATTGATTTATTATCTAAAAAAGTTGCATCATTATTTAAACAAATAAACAAATCTGAATCAATTTGTTTTAGTCCACTATTATATCCACCTGCATACCCATAATTTTTTTTGTTTCTTATAATTTTAACTTCCGGAAATTCTGTTTTCAAAAAAGAAATTGAATTATCAGAAGAATTATTATCTACAACATAAATATCATGACCATTAGAATTGTTTATTAATTGAGGAATAAATTTTTTTAAAAGATTAATTCCATTAAAATTTAAAACTACAATTGATACTTTCATAAATCTAAGTAAAACGGAAGATGATTTATAACATCAACCTTTTCTTTCAAGTTTTTTAAAAATAAATGTTTAATTCCATTTGTAATCATTAAATAACTAGAATTTAAAAACTTATTATAAATCAAAACTTGATCAATTGCTTTTTCATTTAATTTAATGTTGAAAGATTTGCATTCAACAAGAATTGAACAATGTCCAGTTTTATTATAAACTACAATATCAAATCTTTTTTTAAGATTATTTATAATAAACTCTTTTTCAACGTTAATATGAGATAATGGAATCTTAAGCTCATTAATTAAATAGAAAACAGTATTTTGTCTAACCCATTCTTCTTTAGTTAGTATAATATACTTTTTTCTAACTATGTCAAAAATATATGATTTATTATCTTTATTTTTTATCTTAAAATTATAGTTTTTAAAATTTAATTTTTTCATGAAAACAATATCAAATGTAGAACAATTTAAAGATGCCGTAATAACATTGCAAAATAATATTTCAGACAATCTATTTATTATTAATTCTGAGGAAATATATTTTACTAATATTATAATTAAAATTTTTAAAGATAAAACTGATTTAGAGCTAAAATCTTTCAATGAAAATATATTGTATGGTCATGAAACAAAATTTGAAAATTTACTTTTAAAAGCTAGTAATTTCCCAATGATGGGAGATATTCAATTTTTTTTGATTAGAGACTCAAACAATTTAATTAGAGACATCGAAAAGTATTCAAAGAATCTTTCTTCTATTCCAAAATCATCAGTTATTGTGTTTTTTGTAAATGATCCAAATTTTAGTAAAAAAAAACACATCATTGACTTTTTTAAAACTAATGGAAAAATTATAAATTTTAAAAAGATTTATGACAACCAATTATCTCCTTGGATTAAATATATTTCAAATCAATATGGATTTGAACTAGACTATAAAACAACCCAACTTGTAACAGAGCTAACTGGAAATAATTTAAATAAAATAAATAATGAATTTGAAAAATTATGTTTTAACCATGGTGATTCAAAAGAAATAAATGAAAAAATGATTCTTAATCATTTCGGAATAAATAATGAGTACAATCTTTTCGAATTACAAAATCAATATGGAAAAAGAAATTTAAATAAGGTTTTAAAAATATCTGATTATTTTTCTAAAAATTCAAGTAAATATCCTTTGCAAATAGTATTGAATAATTTGTATAATTATTACACCAAAATATTTCAAATACATTCTCTAAAAAAATCAAATAACACAGAAATATCTCAAAAAATTGGGGTTAATCCTTTTTTTTTAAATGATTTTAAAAATGCTAGTATGAAAATTAATATGAAAGAAACAGTTAAGATTCTAGATATTATAAAAGGATACGACTTAAAATCTAAGGGAATTTCAACTATCACAGATAATAATAGAATTTTAACTCAACTTGCATTAGAAATTTTAGGATAATCTTAACTTAAACTTACTAGGTTTATATTCTTGCATTATTTTGTAAAGTGTTTCAAAAACATCATCTATTGATGGCTTAGTAAAATAATCACCATCAGAGCCATATGGTGGTCTGTGCTCAACGGCTGTTAAAGTAATTGGTTTTGAATCTAGAAAATTATATCCACCATTTTCTTCCAGTATTTTATTCATAATATAAGAACTAGCACCTCCTGGATAATCTTCATCAATAACAACTAGTTTATTTGTTCTTTTTAGACTCTTTACAATATCATTATCAATATCAAATGGAATAATTGATTGAATATCAATCAAATCAATATTTATATTATGTTCTTTAAGCAAATCACATGCTTTATCAACAATTCTTAATGTAGATCCATAAGAAACAACTGTTATATCTTCTCCTCTTCTTAAATAATCAACTTTACCAACTTTTGGACAAAAATCACCATAGTTCTTTGGTTCCTTTTCCTTTAAACGATACGCATTCAAAGGTTCTACAACAATCGCTGGTTCACAGGACTTTAACAACGCATTATACATACCAGCAGCTTGAACCATATTTCTTGGAAGAAGTATTCTTACACCTCTTAGAGAATTTATAAGCATTCCAATTGGTGAACCTGAATGCCATATACCTTCTAACCTGTGACCTCTTGTTCTAATTATTAGAGGTGCTAATTGTTTTCCAACACTTCTATATAGCAATGTAGCTAGATCATCACTAAGGGTTTGAATAGCAAAAATTAAATAATCTAGGTATTGAATTTCTGCAACAGGTCTAAAACCTCTAAGAGCTAATCCAATCCCCTCACCAACGATAGAAGCTTCTCTAATTCCTCTATCATCAACCTTTTCTTTTCCATATTTTTGTTGTAAACCCTCTAAACCTTGATTAACACCACCAATTTTTCCAGAATCCTCTCCAAAAATTATAAGATTTTTATGTTGATTTAAAAGTTTATCAAAATTATTTTTTATAATCAATCTCCCATCAATCATATGTGATTTTTCGTCATACAAGGGTTTAGTTTCTTGAACATTTTCAATAGAATGATCATATTCATTATAAAGAAAAGAACTGAATAATGGTTGGGTTTTTAATTTATAATCATTAATCCATTTAATTAAAGGATTCACATCAAGTAAATTATTTATTCTTAAGCATTTTCTTGAGTATGATAAAATATCTTTTCTTGTTGGTTCTTTTATCCTTGATAATTCATTATATAAGTTTATAAGGGAATTATTTTTTGAATCATCAATTATCATCTTCATAGATTTTAAAAGTGAAATTCTTTCAGTATTGATTTGATTTTGAAAAGAATCCCAAGCTAAATCCTTTTGGTCTTTAACAAATTTTACACTTTGATTTTCTATTAAACTTAATTCATCAACTGTTGCTATACCATTTTCTAATATCCATTTTCTCATCATGAGATTACAATCATACTTCCTTTCCCAATCTAATCTTTTCTTGTCTTTATATCTTTCATGAGATCCTGAAGTTGAATGTCCTATGGGTTGAGTTAGTTCTGTTACATGCATTAAAACAGGAATATGTTTGCTTCTACATATATTTGCTGCATACTCATAAGCTGAAATTAATTTAGGATAATCCCATCCTTTAACTTTGATTATTTCATAACCATTTAATTTTCCTTCATCCCTTTGAAAGCCTTTTAAGGCATCAGAAATACTTGATTTGGTAGTTTGATATGAATTGTCAACAGAAATTCCATATTCATCATCCCAAACACTTATTATCATAGGTGCCTGATGAACACCTGCTGCATTAATTACTTCAAAAAACAAACCTTCACTAGTACTAGCATTACCAATAGTTCCCCAAGCAATTTCATTTCCATTTATAGAATGATTTTTAGCATCAAATTTTCCTGTTCTATATAATTTAGATGCCATTGCTAAACCCAATAATCTTGGCATTTGGCCACCAGTTGGTGAAATATCAGATGAGGAATTATATTGTTTAGTAAGATCTCTAAATGAACCGTCTTTATTAACTGAAGTAGTTGCAAAATGTGAGCCCATTTGTCTACCGCCAGACATAGGCTCTTCATTAAGATCTGTATTAGCATATAAGGCAGAAAAAAATTCTTTGATGCTTAATTCATTAATTGCAAGCATAAATGTTTGATCTCTGTAATATCCTGACCTAAAATCGCCTTTTTCAAATACTTTAGCCATAGCAATCTGCGGAAGTTCTTTACCATCACCAAAAATTCCAAACTTTGCTTTACCGCTTAAAACTTCTTTTCTTCCGATAAGACTTGCCTCGCGACTTACTAATATAGTACGGTAGTCGTTTAAAACTTCTTTTTTAAAATTGTCATAAGTAATGGATTTTGTAAGAAATTTTTCACTCATATAAAGTGCGAATTTACAAATTAATTTATCAATATATTAAAACCATCTTCTTGTAAAAAGATTAGATAACTTTTCAGGATCTATAGAAAGAGTGAACCTCATATTGTTTAAATAATTATTTGACTTTAAAACTGTTTCATCAGAATTAATCAAAGGGAAATAAAGTTCAAGGTAATTTTCAATTATGTTTAATCTTAAACCAAAATCATATCCTGTTGATAATTTCTTTTTTTTCTCC
>CABYPD010000021.1 GCA_902520835.1 uncultured Bacteroidota bacterium | reverse complement strand
GATAAAATTTATACTAAATAATTGTACTGATGACTGTTACCTGAATAAATATTGTAAATTTTTTGTTTTGTTAACAAAATTTTAACATCTTTGAAAACATTTTAAAAATTTAAACTAATGAAAAAACATTTAAAACTATTTTCCTTGTTTTTCTTAGCAACAAGCATTATTGCATTTGCTCAGGGTACTGTTAGTGGTACTGTTTCAGATGCTGATGGAACTCCATTACCAGGAGCTACTGTTGTTGTACAAGGAACTTCTAGCGGTGTTACCACAGATTTTGATGGTAATTACTCTATTAATGCATCCTCAGGTGATGTGTTATCTTTTAGTTATGTAGGATATCAAACAGTTGAATTAACTGTTGGTAGCTCAATGACTATAAATGTAACATTAACATCTGATAGCGCATTAGATGAAGTAATTGTAACTGCTTATGGTACCCAGACTAAACAGTCTGTTGTTGGTTCTGTAACAAGCATTGGTTCAGACATCTTAGAATCTTCTAAGGCTACTTCTGTAACACAAGCTCTGCAAGGATCTGTGCCAGGTGTTAACATTATTTCTTCAGGAGGTATTCCTGGATCTAACCCAACAATTAGAATTAGAGGTATTGGTTCAATCAACGCTTCTGCGTCTCCTTTAATTGTTGTAGATAACGCTCCATATGCTGGTAACTTGAATGCATTAAGCCAAGATCAGATAGAATCTATTTCTGTTCTTAAAGATGCATCAGCGACTGCTCTTTATGGTGCAGCTGCTGCAAATGGTGTTATTATAATTACTACTAAGTCAGGTAAACTAAATTCTGAGGCTAAAATTTCTGTAAACATTAAGAAAGGTGTTGCAAGTGAAGCTGTAGACACTCACGAATTAATGGGTATTAACGACTGGTCTGAATTATATTGGGAAGCAAAAAGAAATAATTACCTTGAAAATGGATTAAGTGCTGCTGCTGCTGCTGCTGCTGCTACTGCAAATTTCGGCTCAAGTATGGGTTATAATGCTTATGGAATTGATAATCCAGTTGGAACTGACGGTAAATTAACTGCAAGTCCTTTGTGGGATACTGATTGGAAAGGTGCTTTAATGGATAGCGAAGCTAGCTTCGACGAAATTGGTGTCAACTTATCAGGAGGTAGTAAAAACACTTCTTACTTCTTCTCTACTAATTATTTAGGTGAAGATGGAAACGTTACAACTACAAGATTTGAAAGATTCTCATCAAGAATTAAAATCGATAGTAAAGTAAATGATATAATTTCTGCAGGAATGAATGTTGGTTACACTAGATCAACTACAAACACTCCTACACAATCAGGTAGTGGATATTCAAGTACTGTTCAATGGATTTATAATGTTCCTAATTTCTTCCCAATTTATAGAAGAAATGCTGATGGATCATACTTAACTGATGCTAATGGTAATAAACAATTTGACTACGGTGCTAACTCTGGTATCTTAGTTAATGGTGTGAGACCAGTATTTGAAGATGAGAATGCTTACGGTTCATTATTTTTGTATGATATTTACAATCTTAGAACAGACTTTAATGCCTCTTTATATGCTACGATTGACATCTTAGATAACCTATCATTCACTTCAAGATTAGCGTATCAGTCATATATGTTTGATTCTTATCAATACATTGATAGAGATAATGGATATGCATCTAGTGTAAATGGTAGAACTACACAAGGAAGAGATTTAACCATGCAAACAAATGCGCAGCAACAATTGAGTTTTTCTGACTCTTTTGGAGATCATAACTTATCAGCTGATGTGATTTATGTTGCTAATAATTATAATTTTGATGATTTAGGTGCCTCAGGTGAGGGATTCTTACCTGGTGTAAAACATTTAGGTGGTGCTACTACTCCTTCATCAGTTAGTGGATATACTGTAGATCAGAGATATACTAACATATTAGGAAGAGTAAAATATAATTTTGATGACACATATTATATTGAAGGTAGTGTTTCTCAAGGTTTATCTTCTAAATTTGCTGAATCAGTTAGAGAAGGTACCTTTTACTCTGTTGGTGCTTCATGGATTATTTCTAACGAAAGTTTCTTAGCTGACTCTGATGTTGTTGACTTTCTAAAGCTTAAGGCTTCTTATGGTGAAGTTGGTAATGACAGAGGAATTGGAAGTTTCCCATACGTAACACTATTTAACACAGGTTGGAACCAATTGGGTACAACTGGAGTAATAGCTGGAGGGCTTAATGACCCATTCTTGACTTGGGAAACTACTGCTACTAGTAACTATGGTGTTGAATTTGGATTATTTGGTGGAAAACTTGATGGTTCTGTTGAATATTACGAAAGAGAAAGTGTTGACTTAATTTACGATAAGCCTGTTCCAATTTCAACAGGAAATTCTTCTGTAAAAACTAACGTCGGTGCACTTAAAAACTACGGAATTGAAGTACTTTTATCATCTCAGATTGTAAAAACTGATGACCTTTCAATAAATGCTGCTGTAAACTTTTCAACTGAAAATAATGAAATCACTGAGTTAACCCAGGATGAATTCATTAGTGGTACTAAAAAGTGGATGGTTGGAAGATCTTTATATGATTTCTTCATAAGAGAGTGGGCTGGTGTTGATTCAGCTGATGGTTATGGAATGTGGTACAAAGATATTCTTGATGCTAGTGGTGAACCAACAGGTCAAAGAGAAGTTACTAAAGTATATAGTGAAGCAACTAGATACTATATGGAAAAAACATCTATTCCTGAATTAATTGGTGGATTTAATGCACAAATTCAGTACAAGGAGTTTGATTTTTCAGTTTTAATGAATTTTTCTCTTGGTGGATATGTTTATGATTCATCATATGCAAGTCTAATGGCTGGTTATAAAAACATCAGACAGCAAAGTCCACACTTGAAAGATAGATGGCAAAAGCCTGGAGACGTTACAGATGTTCCTGTTTTACTAGAAAACAGTAACGACTTTAATGCTACTTCATCAAGGTTTTTATTTGAAAATGATTATTTAAGAGTAAAAGGATTAACTCTTGGTTATACTATCAACAATAGCCCTGCTCTGTCAAGTGTAGGCATTGATAATATGAGAGTATATGCTCAAGCTACAAATCCATTTACTTTCCATAAACATTTTGGAATTGATCCTGAGCAAAACTTATCAGGTACGACAAGTAGTCGTTCTTACCAATTGAAAACTTTTACAGTTGGTTTAAATATTGAACTTTAAAAATTTAAAAAATGAATATTAAAAAATTATTACTAGTCGTTTTTGCAACTTTAACTTTTTATAGTTGTCAAGAACAATTCGTAGATGATCCAGCGCCAGTTGATGGTATCAGCGAAGCTTTAGTTTTTTCAAACAGAAGTATGGTTGATGCATTTTTAGCAGGAATGGGTCGTAGAATAAGACGTCAATTTACTGCAACTGATACAAATGGTATCAATGGTATGTATTATGCTAGAGTTGTAAAAGGAAATGACGTTATTCAAAGAAGAACTTGGTTTACATATGACTATGAAAATGATAACAGAGAACCAACTTACAGAAGACCAACGTTTTCTTGGCAGTTCCCTTACTATATGATAAATCAGGCAAATATTGCTATCAAAGGGATTAACGAGAGTAGTTTAGGTACAACTGACAAAAATGAAACATTAGCTCAGGCTCATGGTATTAGAGCATTTTGGTATTTCCAATTAGCTCTTGAGTTTTGTCCATCATACCTAAATTCAACTCCATCTCAAGAAGATGCACCACCAATTTATACTCAGCCTGTAACAGATGGTGGACCTATGAGTAAAATGTCAGATTTATATAATTTAATTCAAACTGATTTAGAAACTGCTGTTACTTTAGCTTCTACATCAAGAATTGATAAATCATATATCAATAAGAATGTTTTACATGGTTATTTAGCTAGATTTTATCTGACTACAGGTGATTATGCTAAAGCTGCGACTAATGCTGCTGCTGCTAGAGTTGGTTATCCGCTTGATTCTCCTAGTTACAGAGGAGGATTTAGTAATATGGAACACCCTGAATGGATATGGGCTGCACCTCAAAGGTCAGATCAATCTAATTACTACTGGGGACCTCCTCACGCGCATGCTGATCATTACGTAACTTCATATGCAGCTACTTTCTTTAATACAGATTTTACATCTTTATTTACTATGACAGACGTAAGATATATGTTCTTAAATGCATACAGAGCCCCTGAGTCTGATTATAGAGCAAGAATTTCAAGAAAATGGAGTTTCTCCTTCTCAAGTGACCATGCTATGATGAGATCTCCAGAGATGATGCTTATTGAGGCTGAAGGTTTAGCAAGAACTGGTAATGATGCTGGTGCTGCTGCTCTATTATTTGAACTTCAAAGCGATAGAGATCCAGCTGCTACTGCTTCTGGTAACACAGGAACAGCGTTAATTGATGAAATTTTAGTTGAAAGAAGAAAAGAGCTTTATGGTGAACCACCAGCTGTTGAGTGGTTTGATGCAAAAAGACTTGGAAAAGGTATTACCAGAACTGGTAACCACAGAGTTAAAGGAAATGCATCATTAGCGCCTAATGATAAGAGATTCTTCTTAAAAGTTCCTCAAAGAGAAATCGATGCTAATGATAATATTACTGATGCAGTTAATGCAAACAGATAATAATTATTAAATCGTTTTAATATTAAAAAACCCGCCTTTTGGCGGGTTTTTTGTTATAAGTATATTATGAAAAAACTCGTCTTAATTTTGAGTGCTATATCTATTGTCAACACAACCTTTTCTCAAGAAATAGATGTTAAAAATATTGAAATTTTAAGAGATAGTTACGGAGTTCCACACATATACGCTAAAACTGATGCAGAGCTTGCATATGGATTAGCTTGGGCGCATTCTGAGGATGATTTTAAGACGATTCAAGAAGCATACCTTGCTGGTAATGGGCTTTTAAGTAAACATATTGGATTAAGAGGAGCCCCTGCTGATTTTTTAACACAATTAATTAGATCGGACTATGTTGTTGATAGTCTTTATAATACAATTGATAAAAAATTTAAAAAAGTAATTGAGGGATATGCTCAAGGAATTAACAAATTTGCAGAATTAAATCCTGATCAAGTATTACTAAAAAAACTTTTTCCTATCACTCCAAAAAAAATGGTAAAATATTCTTTTTTACAACTTTTTATCTCAAGTGAGGGTGATAAAGCTATAAGATCTATAGTTGAGAACAATGTGACAAATATTTCATTTTTAGATAAAAATAAACTTGGGTCAAACTTATTTGCCTTTAGTACCAATATTACTAAAAATGGTGAGACTTATTTAGGAATAAATACTCATCAACCACTTGATGGACCAACATCATGGTATGAAGCTCATCTCGTTAGTGAAGAGGGAACTAATATTATTGGAGCTACTTTTGCTGGAGCCCCATGTATACTTACTGGAACCAATGAAAATCTTGGATGGACGCATACAGTTAATTACCCAGATAAAACCGATATTTTTCAGTTAGAAATGGTTGACAGAAAGAATTATAAGTTTGATGATCAAATTCTAAAATTAAAAACATTTAAAGCAAAGGCTTATATTAAAATTTTAGGAATACCTATAAGAGTTAAAAAAAAATATTACGAAAGTATATATGGACCAACTCTTAAAAATAAAAATGGATTTTATTCTGTAAGAACTGCATCTTTGTTCCACATAAGAGGACTTGAACAATGGTGGAAAATGAATAAAGCTCAAAATTTTACAGAATTTTATGATATTCTTAAGATGAATCAAATTCCTGGTTATAACATTGGATATGCAGATAAAAATGATACAATCTTTTATATATCAAATGGAATAATTCCAAAAAGAAATGATACTTATAACTGGAAAACTATTGTTCCAGGAAATACTAAAAAAACATTATGGAATAAATATTATAAGACTGATGAACTTCCTCAAGTTATTAGTCCAAAATCAGGTTATGTTTATAATGCAAATCATAGCCCTTTCAAGTCAACTTCAATAGAAGAAAACCCGGAGCCAAATGATTTTGCAAAAAACATGAATTTTGAATTGTATGATAATAATAGAAGTAAAAGAATATTTGAATTAATTAATTCATATGACTCCATAAATTACAATGATTTCAAAGAAATAAAATATGATCATACTTTTCCTACGCCATTCCATTATAATTTTATGGATGTAAATCAAATAATGGATATGTCACCTGAAGATTATCCAGAAATTAAAGATTTATTAACTCAAATACAGGAATGGGATAGAAAAACAAATATCGAATCAATTGGAGCAGGAACTTATGCAATGTTTTATTATAGTCTTAATAAATATTACAGAAAAAATTATATAAATAGAAATTTTGGTAAAGATATTATTGCACAAGCCTTAAAGGATGTTAAAGAAAGGATGATAAAGTATTTTAAAACAACAAAGGTTAAACTTGGTGATTATCAAAAACTAGTCAGAGGAAATAAAGAAATTCCAATATGGGGAATGCCAGATGTTATAACGGCTATGAATGCAAATAATTATAAAAAAGGTAAGATAAGAGTAACACACGGAGAATCATATATACAATTTGCAAAATTTAGTAAGAAAGGAACTGAAATTGAATCAATTATCTCTTATGGCTCTAGTGATCATGAGGATTCAGAACATTACTCAGATCAGATGAATATTTACAAAAACTTTGGCACAAAGAAAATGAGCTTTGATAAGGAGACCAATTATAAGAATGCTAAGAAAATTTATAACCCTAAATAATAGATTTATATATATCCTCGTAGTCGTAAATTATTTTATTAATATCAAATTTTTGAGCTCTTAGAAATGCCTTTTCTTTCATCTCATTTAATTTATTTTCATCATTCAATATTTTTTCAGCATATTCTACCATTTTATTAATATCATTATGTTCACATAAAAAGCCTGTTTTATTATGAATATTAACCTCAGGTAAACCACCTGAATTTGAAGATATAACAACAACTTTTGATGCCATTGCCTCAAGAGCAGCTAACCCAAAGCTTTCTGTCTTTGATGGAAGAATAAACAAGTCTGAATGGCATAGTTCTTTTTCAACCTCCTGAGTGTTTCCTAAAAACTGTACATTATCTATATTTTTATCATCAATGAGTTGTTTTGCTAATTCTAACTCTGGCCCCTCTCCTATTAACTTAAATTTACATTTAATTTTTTTTGAAATTTTTTCGAAAAACTCAATTACACCTCTAATGTTTTTTACAGGTCTAAAATTGCTAACATGAGTTATAACCCTATAATTTTTATTATCTACATTACACCTTAAAAGTTGATTTTTAAATTTATCTAAATCCACAAAATTAGAAACAACCTTAATTTCTCTTTCAACTCCAAAAAAATCAACTGTATCCTGTTTTAAACTTTCTGAAACTGATGTTACTATATCAGACTGTTCAATTGAAAACTTTACTGCAGGTTTGTAAAAAGGATGCTTTCCAACAAGCGTAATATCTGTGCCGTGCAATGTTGTGACGAGTGGAATATTCATTCCTGATGATTTAAGCATCTTTTTAGCCATATATGCAGCATAAGCATGAGGAATTGCATAATGTACGTGAATTAATTCTACTTTAAATTTTAAGCATACGTCAACTAGCTTACTAGATAAAGCAAGTTCATAAGGTTGAAAATTAAACAAGGGATAGAAAGGAACATTAACTTTATGAAAAAAAACTTTATTGTCATCAGCATGAAGTCTTACTGGTTTTTGATAAGCGATAAAATGAATTTCATGACCGTTTTCAGCCAGTTTATGACCTAATTCAGTAGCTAATACACCACTACCACCAAAAGTTGGATAACAAACAATTACAATCTTCATAAGTTATTCTGAAGCTTCTTTTATAAGACGATGAACTTCAGTTCTTATATTATATTCACTTATCATATTATTTCTCATTGTTGGATACGTTCTATTTGACAAAAATACATATACAAGGTTGTCTTTAGGATCTGCCCATGCATATGTTCCAGTAAAACCTGAATGCCCAAAGCTTTCATCAGAGACACATCCACAAGTTGAAAGAACATTATCATCTAATTGTGGTTTATCAAATCCTATACCGCGTCTGTTATTACTAAAATGTCTTTTATTAAATAAATCAAAGCTGTCTGAGTTAAAAATTTTATTATTAGCATAATTACCCTTATTTAAAAAAAGTTGCATAACTTTTGAAACATCCTCTGCAGTTCCAAATAACCCAGCATGACCGCCAACACCTCCTTGCATTGATGCTCCCATGTCATGAACATAACCTTGAAGCTTACTGAATCTAAAATAATCATCTTCTTCACTAGGTGCAATTTGACTTATTTCATAACTTAATCTTGGGTTATATGTTAATGAAAACGCTGCTATCTTATTAAAAACTTGTTTTTTAATTATATCATCAAGTGATGAATTATATTTTTTTTCAAAATATTTTTTGATAAAATAATATGGCACATCACTGTACTTATATTCTTTAACATCTAACAAATCGCTGTCAATCAGTCTTTTAAATATTGTGTCATTCCAATAATTATTCATGTATAAATTCTCACTAACATGAGTTGAAAATTTATTTGTTTTAGTGCTGCTATAAAATTTGTCTATTTGATTTTTTTTCAAAGAATCAAGAGTTTCCTCATAGAAAGGTATCCAAGGTATTAAGGCTGACTGATGAGAAAACATTTCATCAAATCTTAAATTTGATTTGTTGCCGAGATTTTCATCGTACAAAATTTCTGATAAAGTTGAGCTTAAATTTAGATTATTACAATCAAACTCTTTAATCATTAAAGGAATACTGACTAAGATTTTTGTCAAAGAAGCTAAATCAAAAAGAGTTTCTGAACTAACTTTTTTTTTTTTTTGGTATGTATAATAACCAAATGATTTATTGTATACAATATGTCCATCCTTCATAGCCACCAATTGTGCCCCAGGAAACATTTGTTTTTTAATAGCATAATTAATTAAGGAATCTACTTTAATTAGCTTGTTTTCATTAAAACCCTTATTCAAGTAGTGAGAAAATCCAATAGTATTAAGTTTTTTAGTTTTAATTTGAGTATTAACAGGGATATTCTTATGTATACTAACGGGTAATTTTCCTTTAGCAGGAATCGCACCAAATATTACTTGAGCCGCTTTCTGTTGAAAAACTTCGGAATTTTGAAATCCTATAACAATAGACTCAATATCATCGATATCTAAATCCGAAACACTGTAAGGTTTAGCAAAAACAACAAGTACTAAATCAGTCAATTTCTTGATATTTTCAATTAAATCAACTTCTTTTTTTTCAAATCTGAATTTTTCAAATGGAGATTTGTCTGACTTGTGAAAACCTATAATTATTTTGTTATAATTGGACAATATTTCATAATTAAAATTATCATCAATTTTAACTTCTTCAATTCTATGATATTTATTTAGGAAATTAAGAAATGAATCGTTATTGTCATCTCCAAGTTTTAAATATCCAATTTTTTCATCACTTACGTTTCTAAAAGGTAAAATTTGGTTTTCATTTTTAACAATTGTTATGGCTTCAGAAGCAATTTTATCTAATAGAGCATAATCAACCTCTTCATTCATTTCTTCTACAATTTTTGTTTTTATGATAGGCTTAAATTCATGTAAACCAACCTTATATTTAGCCATCAATATCTTTTTCACAGACTCTTCAAGTCTTTCACTGGATATTTTTTTTCTTGTAATTGCTTTTTTTATTTGTTTAACACTTTTGTCTAAATCATTTGGCATTAATAATATATCATTACCCGCATTCATAGCACTCACATCAGCGAACTCTTTTTTCGAAAAATCAACAACACCCTTCATGTCTAATGCATCAGTAACAATTAATCCCTGAAAACCAAGATCATCTTTAAGTAAATTAGTTAATATTCTTTTAGATAATGTTGATGGTAAATCACCTTCCTGAAGGCTTGGAATGTTTAAGTGAGCAGTCATAATTGAAGCAATATTATTTTTGATCAGTTTCTTGAAAGGATATAGCTCTATGCTATCAATCCTTTCTGCACTAAAAGAAATTAATGGTAAAGTATAATGAGAATCTGTTTTTGTGTCTCCATGCCCAGGAAAATGTTTAGCTGAACCTAACAAGTTTTTTGATTGCATACCTTTCATATAAGACAATGCTTTATCTGCCACATTATATTTATCTTCTCCAAAAGATCTTGAACCAATAATTGGGTTATCTGGATTAGTATTAATATCAACAACAGGCGCAAAATTAATATGAACTCCAAGTCTATTAGCGTGTTTTCCAATTCTCTCTCCAACTTTATAAATTAACTCATTATCCTCAACTGCACCAAGTGTCATGTTGTAAGGGAATGAAAAAGCGTCATCTAACCTCATACCAATACCCCATTCAGCATCCATTCCTATGAGCAATGGGACATTCGATATGCTTTGAAAGTGATTAGTTGCATCAGCTTGATCTTTAATATTTCCTAATGAAAATATCAATCCTCCTAAATTATATTTTTTGATAAGATTTGAAATATGATCTATCTCTTCTTTTCCATATTTTGTTGCTACCCAGACAGTAAATAATTGTCCAATTTTTTCTTCTTGAGAAAGAGTTTGATATACACTATCAACCCATTTTTTTTGATTAGACTCATCAATTGTGGTTAATGGAGATTGTGAAAAGGAAGTGAAAAAATAAAAGAAAAATAAAATATAAAATAATCTCATATAAATAGATTTTTATGCCAGCTTTCAATAGCCATGCTTTCCCACGTATTAATATACTCCTTTTTTGTTTTAACTAAATTATTAAAGACTATAGTTTCTGTTAAAAATTCTTCATTTTTGATCATTTCTTTAATTTCACTCATGTTTTTGATGGTAACTTTTTCATTGGATCTAAATGCAATTGCAAGTCTATTAAAAAAATTGAGATTCGTTTTACTTTGAAGATCAAAAATAAAGTTTGTGAGTGTATCAATAGAACACCCAGAAGCATTATTGACTGAGCTGTCAACACCAACTATAATAAACAAATTAAATTTTATTTCATAAGAGCATTTAAGCTCTTTACCGTGAGAGGACCAATTTTGAAGAAAGCTTTTTAAATTAAAATTTATTAAATCAATTTTATCATCAGAGATTATTTCATCAGATTGAAAAATCCAAACTCTCGAAGAGTCGTCCAACAAATTAAAATCTACAATCATAAATTAAGTTGATTTATCTAACAATTCAGCAACATCGTAAACATGGACTTTATCATCCATTTCTTTATTTTTGATTCCATCAGTTAACATTGTATTACAAAATGGACAACCAGCAGCAATTATTTCAGATTTAGTTTCAAGAGCTTCTTCAGTCCTTTTAATATTTATTTCCTTACTTCCCTTCTCAGATTCTTTAAACATTTGAGCACCTCCAGCTCCGCAACATAAACCTTTCTCTTTACAACTTTTCATTTCTTTTAAATCTGCATTCAATGATTCAATTAGTTTTCTTGGGGGTTCATAAACTTTATTGGCTCTTCCTAAATAACATGGATCATGAAATGTTATTTTTTTTCCATTAAATTCTGAATTATCTATTTTTATTTTTTGTTCTGAAATTAATGTTGATAATAGTTCGGTATGATGAATAACATCATATTTTCCACCAAGGTCAGGATATTCATTCTTGAGAGTATTTAAACAATGAGGGCAAGTTGTAACAATTTTTTTGAAATTATATTGATTTAAAATTTCAATATTTGACACTGCTTGCATTTGAAATAAAAACTCATTACCAGCCCTTTTTGCAGGATCACCTGTACAACTTTCCTCCTTTCCAAGAACAGCAAATGAAACACCAGCCTTGTTGAGTAAACTTACAAATGATTTAGTAATTTTTTTTGCTCTGTCATCAAAGGATCCGGCACAACCAACCCAAAATAAAATTTCAGGCTGTAAACCTTTATTTTGTAATTCTTTAATGGTTAGAATATTCATTTTTTAATTTTCGTCATCAAATACTTGTATTGTAGCAGTTTTTTGAATAAGATCAGTAAATTTACCATTGTATCTAGTTGCTTTAACCAAATGATTATCTATCCAATGATAGTTACCTCCTCTAGGTTTTCCCATCACCATGCTATGATATTTGAACCCATGATCATTCAACCATTTTTCAGTCACTTCTCTGTGTTCTTCTGTCCTGGAGGTGAAAAAGCATATAACATGTCCTTCATCATACCATTTATTTAAAGTTTTGAGAGCATCGGGATATAAAGCAGCTGTTGCCATTCTTTCAGGCTCTTCGTTTGGTATGTCGTCACATATTGTACCATCAATATCAATTAAATAATTTTTAATTCCTTTTGGTAATATTGGACTTACATGTTCACCATCTTCTAACTTATCTTTTAATAGATTATCAATTTCTTTTTTTTCCATATTATTTTAATTATTTATCCAGTTTAATCTATCCTGTTGGTTAAATGGCCAGGGTGCACCATTATTTTCTAAATTATTCATCATATTATTAATTTCTTTTGGAGCAGAAGATTCTTCCATAACCATATATCTCCTTAAATCAATAATAATCGACAATGGATCAATTCCTATTGGACATGACTCTACACACGCGTTGCAAGTTGTACAAGCCCATAGCTCTTCTTTTGTTATATAATCATTTAAAAGTTTTTTGCCGTCATCTTTAAAAGCCTTATTCTTATCAATATTTTTACCAACTTCCTCTAATCTATCTCTTGTTTTCATCATAATTGATCTGGGTGATAATATCTTTCCTGTTTGATTGGCAGGACACTCTGATGAGCATCTCCCACATTCAGTACATGTGTATGAATTTAATAATTGAAACCAATTCAAATCAAAAACATCATCGGCGCCAAATTTTTGAAATTGTTGATTAGTATTATTTGTTGAATATGGATCTACTTTTGGATCAAGCATTGCTTTTACTTCTTTGTATACAGAATCTAAATTATCAAGACCACCGCCAGAATTAATATTAGAAAAATAAGTATTTGGAAATGCTAAAAGAATATGTAGGTGTTTTGAATAATATAAATAATTTAGAAAAAATAGTATACCTAATATATGAAGCCACCATGATACTCTTTCTATGATAAAAATACTAGAAAGTTCTAAGTTTTCATAAACAGGAACTAAATACAAACTAATTGGGTAAGTACCATAATCTCCATAATATGAATAACCAGCATTTTGCAAAACCTGATCAGTTGCGTTCATGTTTAAAAATAAAAACATTAAAATAACTTCAATATAGAGTATATAGTTTGCATCATTTTTAGGCCAACCTTTTAGATCATTACTAATAAATCTTCTTATTTTTAAAAGGTTTCTTCTTATCCAAAAAAGGATAACACAAACTATCACTGCAATAGCAAGTAGTTCAAAAAAAGCAATTAAAAAATTATAAAAATTACCTAAAACTGGAGCTAAAACTCGATGAGTGCCCAAAACTCCGTCAAGTATAATTTCAAGCAACTCAATGTTTATTAAAACAAAAGCAACATAAACAATAAAATGTAGTATTCCTACCAGTGGTTTATCAAACATTTTAGATTGACCAAAGGCTAATCTAAACATTTTTTTAAATCTTAAATTAGACTTATCAGACCTGTCAATATTTTTTCCCAGATTTATGTTTCTGTATAATTTCCTGCAATTTCTAATAAATAATAAAATTGAAAAAATGAGTATTAAAGAAAAAAGAATAGAGGATATCATTTAGATGAAATTATTTTTCTTTCTTTTCATACTCTATATTTTTTTTCCCAAATAAAGAAAAATGAACATATCTTTTTGGATTTAATCTTAAATCTTCAATCAAAAGATTTATATTTTCACTTGCCGCATTTAAAGATTTTATTATGGAATCATCGTAAATTAACTTATTGACTGTTCCATCACCTGAGGATATTTCAGATAAAATTGAATTTAGATTTTCTGAGGATTGATTTAGGTTTTGAATTATTAGCTCTAGATCGGTAAAACTATTTGAAAATTCTGATAGATTAGATGTTGTTTCATTTATACTGTTAATTGTATTTGAAATTTTTGTTTGATTATCGGTTAATAAATTTTCAATTTTAGAAGTAGAAAGTTTTATATTTTCAATCGTATTAGATAAATCCTCAAAAGTTAGCTTAATATTATTTTGAGTATCTTGATCTAGAATATTATTTATTGATATTAACAAAGAATCAGCACTAACAAAAGTTGATTCAATTTTTTCTTGAAGCGGAGAAAGCTTATCATTTACCAGCTCTGTCAAACCAGGAGCTATAGCAGAATTTAAGGTGTCACCAGATTTTGCTTGTATTCCAGGTTTTGAAATAACGGCAAGGGCTTTACCACCAATAAGACCAGTCTCATATATCTGCGCAATACTATTCTTTGAAAAATTAATTTTATTCTCAACTCTAAATTTCACTAATAACTTTTGAGTGTTTCTATAAAACACTATGTCTTGAATACTTCCAACATTAAAACCACTAATAGTTACAGGTGTTCCCTTGGAAACTCCTTCAACATCATCATAAATTGCATAAAAGGTTCTATCGGCAGTAAAAACATCATTACTTTTTAGATAACTAAATCCAATTATGAACATGATGATTCCCGAAAGGACTAAAATAGCTGTTTTTATTTCATTGGATAAATTCATTTATTGCATAAATTTAAAAATTATCGAAGATTATTTTTCTATTTCAGACAAATATTTATCCAAACTATATTTTAATCCATTTTTAAATAACACAATAAAAGAATCATTATACCCTTTTCCTTTTGCTACTCTCAAATTTTTTAAAGCAGTTTGATAATTAGATGTTTTTTCGTAAAAATATTTATATAAACCATTTTCCTTTTGAAATGTGAGATTATTTAATCCATTGAAATTATAACTTTTTAAAGGTATTAACTTTGAACCTACTGCTATTCTAATTTTAAAAACATACTGATCTTCTTCATTTTTATAATTTTTAGAATCAATTTCATGTCTTGAAATTTCTTTGTTTTTATTAGAAAAATATCTATTGATAGCATCAGCTATAGCAACTGACATTTCTGATTGACCTTTTAGAGAATTTAAATATTTACCTTCATTTTTATTAGTCAAAAAACCTGTTTCAACTAATACACTTGGCATGTAAGTGTATTTTAAGACTATAAAACCAGCTTGTTTTACATTTCTATTTTTTCTATTTAGATTTCTTACAAAAGATTGTTGAATAAAGTTAGCTGCGTTAATACTCTGGTCAAGATATTCTTCTTGCATCAAAACCAAGCTGATTACTGACTCAGGGTTATTAGGGTCAAATCCATCATATTTTTGTTCATAATTATCCTCTAAAAATATTACTGAATTCTCTTTTTTAGCAATTTGAAAATTTCTATCGTTTGCATGTAAACCTAATACAAAAGTTCCAGCCCCATAAGCATTAGAGTTATGTGCATCACAATGAATGGAAATAAATAAATCAGCGTTGGCATCGTTTGCTATTTGTGCTCTTTTAAATAAATCAATAAATCTATCGTCTTTTCTTGTATAGATAATATTATAATTCTTATTTTTCTCTAAGACTTGACCCAAACCTAATGCTATTTTTAAAGCAATATTTTTTTCAAGGTATCCATTACCCGTATTACCAGGGTCTTTTCCCCCATGACCTGGATCAATTACAATTGTATGTTTATTTTCTTGGGAATTAGAGTTAAAAGCATAAAATATTACAAGAAAAAATGTTAGAATTCTGTTATAATTATTTATGTGAGCCATACCTTATAAAATTATCATTAATTTTGGAAAGTCATTCTTCAATTTGCATATAAAAATAAATCATAGAGTATTTTTTTTCAAAACAGCATGTTTAATAATTCTTCTTTTATTTCCATTATTTATTTTATCCCAGGAAAAAGAAATTGATAGCATACAAAATGATACTGTTAATGAAAAAAAATTTTTACTAGATAAAGTTGATAGAAAAGCCAAAGGTTTTATTAAAATAAATAACAAAAAGAAAACAATTCTTCTCTATGATAATGCAGAGCTAAGATATATGAATATTGAGCTCAAAGCTGGAATTATTGAATTTGATTGGGAAAACAATGTTGTTTCGGCTGGTCGAATATTAGATTCCGTTGGAAAACCTACTCAAACTCCAATATTCAGACAGGGTTCAGATGAAGTAAAACCAGACTCTCTTAGGTACAATTTTGATACAAAAAAAGCTCTAATCTGGAATTCAAGATCGGAACAAAATGATATGAATGTTTTTTCAAAAGCTACAAAAAAAGAGAATGATTCAATTTATTTTATTAAAGATGCAAAAGTAACTACATCAAAAAATATTGATGATCCGGAATACTACATTAGAGTTCGAACTGGTAAATTCATTCCCAAAAACAAGATTATTGCTGGACCTAGCAATTTATATATTTATGATGTTCCAACACCAATTTTTTTACCTTTTGCTTATTTTCCTTTAAGTGAAGATAGAAATTCTGGTTTTTTATTTCCAACAATAGGACAAAATAACAATAGGGGCTATTTTTTGCAAAACGGAGGTTACTACTTTGCTCCAAGTGATTATTTTGATTTAACAATACTTGGTGACTATTATACAAATGGAAGCTATGGAATGAGAATTGAATCTAATTATAGAAAAAGATATGCTTACTCAGGAAAATTAAGTTTTAGATTTGAAAATCTTATTGATGGAGAAAGAGGTTTACCAGGTTATTCTAAATCCGATATATATAACATTAGATGGTCACATTCACAAGACTCAAAGTCAAATCCTAACAATAGATTTTCTGCATCTGTAAACTTGGGTAGTAGTAATTATTTCAGAGAATCATTAAACCAAATAAATACTCCTAATTTTTTAAATAATACATTAAATTCATCTATATCATTTTCTAAAACATTTAGAGGATATCCATCCATAAATATGTCTCTTACAGCTTCTCACTCTCAAAATACAAGAAGTAAAAGTGTAAATTTAATTTTACCTACTTTTCAAGGAAATATGGAAAGAATTTATCCTTTTGTAAAAAAGAATACACAAAAAAAAGGGATTTTTGAAAATATAAATTTTCAATATACAGTCAGAGGCGAGAATAGGATTAATACAACAGATTCCTTGTTCTTAAAAAAAGGTATGTTTGATGATGCTAAATATGGCATGAAGCATACCATCCCAATTAGTACAAATTTTAAAATGTTTAAACATTTTAGTGTTAGTTTAAATGGAAATTTTGAAGAGGTTTGGACTGGGTCAAGCATTCTAAAAAATGATTTTGATGTTATTAATAACACACAGGGAGAAATAGTAACAATTAAAGGCTTTGACCGATATAATCAATATGATTTTGGACTAAGTATTGGTACAACTATCTATGGATTGTTCAATTTTAAAAAGGGTAAAAAAATTGAATCCATAAGACATGTAATTAGACCATCAATAAGTTATAATACAAGACCAAGTTTTGAAAAATATTATGATACTTATATTATCGATGCTGATGGAAATACAGCTGATTATACAAGATTTGAAGATTCTTTCTTTGGAAGACCATCAAAAGTATACTCTAGTAATATTGGAATAAATGTAAGTAATAATATTGAGGCTAAAATAAGAGAAAGAGATAGTACTGTTGTAGAACCAAAAAAAGTAAAAATATTAAATAATTTAAATTTCTCTACAAGCTACAATATTGCAGCTGATTCATTAAGATTAAATCCTATTAGAATGAATGCAGGAACAACAATATTAAATAATAAGTTGAACCTAAATATTGGAGCCACTTTTGACCCTTATAGTATAAATGCAAATGGAACTAGAATAAATAAACTTAACATTACAAATGGTGGAGGTTTAGTAAGAATGACTAGTGCAAATATAAATTTAAGCTATGCAATTGATAGTAAATCTTTTGATTCAGACTCAAGTAAAGATAACAGTGAAAACTTATCTGGCGGCGGAAGGAATGATGATCTATTTGGTCAAAGTCAAGATTTGACCAAAAGCACATTTGATGATAATGAGGAGGAAGAGGATACTTCAAAGAATAATTTAACAGAATATATAAATAAGATTGGTTGGGATTTTCGTTTAGCACACTCTTTGACTTATTTAAATAACAGAGGACAAAGGGATATTGGAAATAATTCATTAATGTTTTCAGGAAATATTATGCTGTCAAAGAAATGGAAGGTTGGTGGGTCATCAGGTTTTGATTTTAAAAATAAAGGATTTACATATACTCAACTTAGATTTGAGAGAGATCTAGATAGTTGGAAAATGAATTTTAGTTGGGTCCCCTTTAGTGTAAGAGAGTCTTGGTATTTCTTTATTGGGATAAAAAGTGGTTTTTTAAGTGATCTTAAATACGATAAAAGAAAAGAACCAGATAAAAGATTGTAAATAATAATTAATTTTAATAAAATGAAAAAAATAGTTTATACAAATAATGCTCCAGACCCCGTTGGACCATATAATCAAGCAATATTTTCAAATAATATTTTATTCATTTCAGGACAAGTAGCTATTGATCCAATAAACGGTAATATGAAGAATAGCAATATTAAGGAAGAAACTATACAAGTTATGAATAATCTCAAAGCTATATTAAATGAAGTGGATTTTGATTTTAATAATGTAATAAAATCAACAATTTATCTATCTAATATGGAAAATTTCACGATAGTAAATGAAGTATACGGAAGTTTTTTTAAAAAAAATTATGTGCCTGCTAGAGTTACAATTGAAGTAAGTAGATTGCCTAAAAATGCTAATGTAGAAATAGATATGATTGCTAGCTAAATTTTATGATTTAGATGATATTCAACTAAACCGTCAATCGGTTTTTTCAAAACATTACCAAGGATCATCCCTCTTTTTTTTAAACATTCATTAAGTTCATTCTTTAGGTAAAATGAAATAGAACCAATAAAATGTAGGGGAATTTCATTGCAATCGGTAAACTGCTCTATTTGATTTGTTATAAACAAATTAAATCCCTTTCTAATTAATTCAGAACAATAAGGATTATTCTTGTTTTCAACAACAAACTTTGCAAATGTTGCTAAATATGTATTGGGGTTAGGTTTTTTATATAATTTATCCTTAATAATATTAGGATCAAGATCAAAAGATTCTGAAAATTTCTGAGAAATATCAAATGGCATTTTTTCAAAAAAATAATCTCTAATCATTTGTCTTCCAAAATAATTACCACTCGCGTCATCCATCAAAACATAACCTAGAGAAGTAACCTTTTGATGAATATTTTCACCATCAAAATATGTACAATTTGAACCTGTACCAATAATAGATACTATAGATTTTTTGCCCTTTGTCGCTGTTGAGTAAACAGCAGCATAGGTATCTTCTTTTACAGAAATCTTTGCATTTGTAAAAATCGATTCAAAAACCTTTTTAATCAACTTTTTTGGTTGTGTAGTTCCACATCCTGCACCATAAAAAAATAAATGATTAATATTTTTTCTGTTTTGATATAAATCGTAGTTATTTATGATTCTTTCCTCTATTATATACTCATCCAGGACTTGAGGGTTTAGACCTAAAGTTTGAGTCTCAAAAACTATATCACCTTCATCATTTAAACAAATCCAGTCAGTTTTGGTTGAACCACTATCAACAATAAGTCTCATGATATATTAACTACAAAAATGTTTAGCTAAATCTAATAATTTATTTGAGTAACCAGCTTCATTATCATACCATGAAATGATTTTATAAAATTTTGAATTTAACTGAATACCTGCTTTAGCATCTACGATTGAAGTTCTACTATCTCCAATAAAGTCTTGTGAAACAACTGCCTCTTCAGTATAACCTAAAATATTTTTAAGTTCATTTTCAGATGCATTTTTAAGAGTTGACATTACTTTTTCGTAACTAGTTTCTTTCTCAAGTTTGACAGTTAAGTCAACTACAGAAACATTAGCTGTTGGTACTCTAAATGCCATTCCTGTAATTTTACCTTCGAGAGAAGGAATAACTTTTGTTACAGCTTTTGCAGCACCAGTAGATGCAGGAATAATATTAAGCAATGAGCTTCTTCCGCCTCTGTAATCTTTTTTTGAAGGGCCATCAACTGTAAATTGTGTAGCAGTAACAGCGTGAACTGTAGTCATTAATGCTTCTTCCACACCAAAACTATCATTTAAAACCTTAGTTAACGGTGCAAGACAATTTGTAGTACAACTAGCATTTGAAATTATTAAATCATTTTTATCAACATCATTATGATTTACACCCATCACATACATCGGGGCATCTTTAGATGGAGCTGATATAACAACCTTTGGTGCACCACCATCAATATGATATTGAGCTGTTTCTAAGGTTGTAAAAATACCTGTACACTCAGCTACAATATCAACATTTTTAGATCCCCAGTTAATATTTTTTGGATCCCTCTCAGCTGAAATGATAATTTCTTTTCCATCTATTACAAGATTATTGTTCTTAACTGAAATATCTGCATTACATTTTCCGTGTACTGAATCATACTTTAGTAAATATGCAAGGTGATCTAAATCAAGAAGATCATTTACAGCAACAACCTCAATATCATCTCTTTGAAGAGATGCTCTCATCACCATTCTACCTATTCTACCAAATCCATTAATTCCAATTTTAATTTTGCTCATATATTTTGTTTTACGTATTCATTATTTTAGACATTCTTAGCAATTCCTGATTAATTTTAGTTTTTCCTTTTATTGCTTTAGAAAGTTCTGTTTTATTTATTTTACCGTTATTAATACCAATCATAATTCCTTTTTCATTATTAATAAGAGATTCTACAGCAGTAATTCCCGTTTGAGTTCCAAGAACTCTATCGAAACATGATGGACTACCACCTCGTTGCATATGCCCTAAAACAGAAACTCTTACTTCATATCTTGGTAATTTTTCTTCTATTGTATCTGCAAGTTGAAAAACATTATTTCCAGTTTTATCGCCTTCTGCAACAACAATAATTGTTGATGTTTTTCCAGCACTTTTACTTCTCTTCAGTGAATTTATTAAGTTGTCAATACTCATATTTACCTCAGGAATTAAAATTTCTTGTGCACCAATTGCAAGTCCAGTATTTAAGGCAATAAAGCCAGCGTCTCTACCCATAACTTCAACTAAAAAAAGTCTATGGTGAGATATTGCAGTATCTCTGATTTTATCAATTGCTTCAGTTGCTGTATTCAAAGCAGTATCATAGCCAAGAGTGTGAGACGTACCATACAAATCATTATCAATCGTTCCAGGAATGCCTACAACTGGAATATTATGTTCTTCCATAAATATTAATCCGCCAGTGAAGGATCCGTCACCACCAATCACTACTAACCCATCAATTTCATTTTCTTTTATAGTTTTGAAAGCTTGTTTTCTACCTTCTTTAGTTTTAAATTCATCAGAACGTGCAGAATATAGAAAAGTTCCACCTCTATTTATAATTCCTCTAACAGACCTGGTATATAAAACTTTAGTATTGTTTTCGATTAATCCTTGAAAACCTCTAACAATTCCAGTGCACTTAATATCATAATGAGCACAAGTTCTTGCTACAGCCCTAATCGCTGAATTCATTCCAGGTGAATCACCTCCAGACGTTAAAACACCAATGTTCTTCAAAATATAAAATTGAAATGCAAAATTACGGTAATTTTTAGATTAAGAGTAAATAATTAATCTAAATTAACCCAAATATTTCCAGAATTACTTGAATGAACTGCTTTTTCAATAAAATCCATTCCTCTGACTCCATCTTCAATTCCTGGAAATTCTTCCTTAAAAAACTTATCATTATTAATAGCTTTTGCTACACCATGATATATGTTTCCCATAGAATCAAATATACCTTCAGGGTGTCCGGGTGGAATTTTAATAGATAAATTGGAAATCTCTGAATTGTAAGCATGACCAGTCTTTAATACTTTAAGAGGTTGATCATCAGTTAAGTGAAACAGATAATTAGGGTTCTCTTGTTCCCACTTTAAACCACCTTTATCTCCATAAACACTTATTCTTAAATTATTTTCCTCTCCTGTTGCAATCTGACTAGATCTTATTGTCCCATGAGCACCATTAGCTAAACGAACTAAAATATTAGCATCGACATCCATAGGGTTATCTGTATAAAGTGTATTCAGATCAGCTAATATTTCTTTCACTTTCAATCCGGTTACTAATTCCACCATGTTA
>CABYPD010000020.1 GCA_902520835.1 uncultured Bacteroidota bacterium | reverse complement strand
GACACTAAGCTTAGTTTTTTAAGTGGTTTATTACCACCCGAGTTCTATTCAATCTATGAAGTTGAAAATGACTGTCCATTATCCTTAGATTGTTATAAAAGCTTTGACAAAGGATTAGAATTAAGTAAAAAATATAATAAACCAATTTTACTAGATTTTACTGGATGGGCTTGTGCAAACTGCAGAAGGGTAGAAGAGAACACTTGGTCAGATCCTTCAGTGTATGATTTAATAAACAATAAATTCATTTTAATATCATTATATGTAGATGATAGAACTAACTTAGGGGATAGTGTAATAACTTTAAGAGATAAAAATGGTAACAAAAAGGTATTAGAGACAGTAGGTGAAAAATGGTCAGCTTTTCAAACTCTAAACTTTAAAATTAATTCTCAACCATATTATGTCTTAATTTCCCCTGATCTAAAAATTTTAAATTCACCAATTCAGTATACGGATACTGAAAGTTATGAAGGGTGGTTAAATGAGGGTTTAGAATCTTTTACTTCTCGAAATAAACTTCCTCAAAAGGAACTCTAAATTGTTCTGAATAAATACCTTTTTCAGATCTTAATCCACATCCAATTATCATATTTATCTCTGCTGATCCAGGAAGATTAAGTAATTTTTTAACTCTGACAGAGTCAAAACCTTCCATTGGACAGGTGTCATAGCCTGATGCTCTCATACTAAGCATGAAGTTTTGAGCAGCTAATGCAGCACTTTTATGAACAACAACTCTCAAATCTGATGAAGTAACTTGTCTGTACATTGGTCTAAATAACCCTAAAATAGATACATTCAAATATTTTATTAATCCTGAAATTTTCAAAAAGTTTCCATAAAGTGTTGGTATTAAAAATTTGTAATAATTAACTGCATTTTTTTTCTTTCTTCTTGATTTTTTATCTTTCAAGTCTTTAAATTTGTTCATTATGAAATTTAAATTAAAATCTCTTCTATTTTTCCATAAATCTTTTCTGGTAACAATAACTACAAATTGATTAGCTGTTTTTGCAGCAGGTTGATCAAAACATGATTTAGAAATATTTATTTTTATTTCATCATTTATAACATGATAAAATTCCCATAGTTGTAGATTACTACTATTTGGTGCTAAAGTTGCATTTTTAATGCATTCTTTCACTATTGAAGTTTTGATATTTTTACCTAAAAAAAATCTTACTGATCTCCGAGATTTTATAACTTCATTAAAATCTTTAATCATACTGATATATATCTAAAAATTTTTTTCATAATTCTAAACGAAAGCGATTTTTGATTAACCTTATATTTGAAATTTAGATCTAATAATTTAGATTTAACAATGTAAGGTTTAAAATGGCTAAAAGTATTAAAAGATTCCTTTCCATGATATTTTCCCTGACCTGAATCTCCAATTCCACCAAAGGGTAGTTTGTGATTTATAATTTGTCCAATTGTATCATTAATTGCACCACCTCCGAAAGAAAAATCATGCATTAGTTTTTCTCCAAATTTCTTTCTGTTTGTAAATACATAAAAAGCTAGTGGGTTTTTATAAAAATTTAAAATCTTATATAATTCATCATCATTATTATATTTGACGATTGGAAGAATAGGACCAAAAATTTCTTCATCAAGAAGTTTATTTTTATCATTTTCAATTTCAACAATTGTAGGTTCGAAAAACTTAGTTTTAACATCAAAATTTCCACCATAAATTATTTTACTGTTTTCCATTAAACCTTTTAATCTTTCAACATGTTTCGAGCTAATAATTTTTGAATAGTTTGATGAATTATATGCATCTGAATCATATATTTTTTTAAGTCTATTAATTAACAAACTAATAAATTCATCTTTATTGTTTTTATGACATAAAATAAAATCAGGAGCAATACAAGTTTGACCACAATTTAAAAATTTACCCCATACGATTCTTTTTACAGCAACCTTTAAATTTACCTTTTCATCAATTATACAAGGATTTTTTCCTCCAAGTTCTAATGTTGTTGGAGTTAAATGTTCAGCAGCCTTCTTAGCTACAATTTTTCCGATTTGAGTGCTTCCGGTAAAAAAAATATAATCCCATTTTAAATCTAGAAGATTCGAACCAACATCAGGTCCTCCAAGCACAACACTTACATGCCTTTTATCAAAACTTTCATTTATGATTTTTTTTAAAAGCTGAGATGTGTTTATAGAATATTCAGAAGGTTTTAATACTACAGTGTTTCCAGCTGCTACTGCTCCAATAATTGGTGAAATTGCTAGTTGAAAAGGATAATTCCATGGAGATATATTTAAAATTGTTCCGTATGGTTCAGGTAATATATAATCTGATGACAAAAAATTAATCAAAGAAGACGAAATTCTTTTTTTTGATGACCATTTTTTTATCTTTTTTAATGCTAGATTTATTTCATTGTAAAGTAATGAGATTTCAGAAAAATAAGTTTCGCTTTCACTTTTACCTAAATCATCATTTAAGGCTTTAAAAATTTGATCCTCATATTTAATAATATTTGACTTTAATCTCTTTAGTGAATTTATTCTAAATGATATTGGAAATGTCTTTTTTGAACTAAAAAATTCCTTTTGATCTTTGTATATATTGTAATATTCTTTCAATTTAAATGATAAAAATATATTTATCTCCAATATAATAAGATATTATTAGATTATTCTAGAAAATTAAAAACATAAATACTATATTTACTTTTCACTCCATTTATATGGAGTTTTTTTTTACTCTAAAATGGAGCTAAATAAATATAGTAAAGCAATAACTACACATGGCGCTCAGCCAGCAGCTCAGGCAATGTTACATGCTATCGGTCTTAAAAAAGAGGATTTTAACAAACCATTTATCGGAATAGCAAGTACTGGATATGAAGGTAATCCTTGCAATATGCACTTAAATGATTTATCAATTGAAATAAAAAAATCTATTGATTCTAATAAATCTGTTCCATTAATTTTTAATACTATTGGAATCAGTGATGGCATATCTATGGGAACTGATGGAATGAAGTATTCTCTTCCTTCCAGAGATTTGATAGCTGATTCAATTGAATCTGTTGTTTCTGGTATGTCGTACGATGCATTGATTTCTGTTGTTGGATGTGATAAAAATATGCCTGGAGCTTTAATGGCAATGATTAGATTAAACCGTCCTTCAATACTAGTGTATGGAGGTACAATTGCTCCTGGCTGTTATAAAGGAAAAAAATTAGATGTTGTTTCTGCATTTGAGGCTTGGGGTCAAAAAGTTTCTGGCACTATAACAGATGAAGATTATGATAATGTAATCAGCAAATCATGTCCTGGTCCAGGTGCTTGTGGTGGTATGTATACTGCTAACACTATGGCATCTGCAATTGAAGCTATGGGTTTATCATTACCTTTTAATTCGTCCAATCCTGCAGTGAGTAATGATAAAGCTCAAGAAAAAATAATAATTTCAGAAGCTATATTTAACCTTATTAAAAATGATATTAAACCATTAGATATTCTAACCAAAAAATCCGTTGAAAATGCCGTGAGATTAATTACGGTTTTAGGAGGTTCAACCAATGCGGTTCTTCACATTTTAGCTATTTGTAAAACAGCGAATATTAATTTCACAATTGATGATTTTCAAAGAATTTCAAATAACACACCATATTTAGCTGACCTTAAACCAAGTGGTAAATTTTTAATGGAAGATTTACATAACATTGGTGGAATACCTGCAGTCATGAAGTTTATGTTAAATAACAATATGATTGATGGTAGTTGTCTAACTGTAACTGGAAAAACAATAGAAGAAAATTTAAAAGACGTTAATGGACTAAAAGAAAATCAAAAAATCATAATGCCATTTGATGATCCAATCAAGAATACAGGACATATTAGGATTTTATATGGAAACTTAGCTAATAATGGTTCAGTAGCAAAAATTACAGGAAAAGAAGGTCTATATTTTAAAGGTTCTGCTAAAGTATTTAACTCAGAGTTAGAAGCTAACACTGCAATAAGTGATGGCTTAATTGATAAAGGTGATGTAATTGTAATAAGATATGAAGGTCCAAAAGGAGGACCGGGAATGCCTGAAATGCTTAAGCCTACATCAGCAATTGTTGGAGCTGGATTAGGTAAAGATGTTGCATTGATTACAGATGGTAGATTTTCAGGTGGAACACATGGGTTTGTTGTTGGCCATATTAGTCCTGAAGCTTATATAGGTGGTAATATAGCACTAATAAAAAATAAAGATATTATTGTAATTGATGCTGAAAAAAATGAAATTAATGTAATTATTGATGAAGATGAATTAAATGAAAGAAGAAAAAAATGGGTTCAGCCAAACTTAAAAATTTCCAATGGTGTACTAACAAAGTATTCGAAACTAGTTTCTGATGCTTCTAATGGATGTGTAACAACTTAAATTATTAATCTTGAAAAAAATATCTGGTGCTGAAGCAGTAATTAAATCATTAATCAATGAAAGTGTTGACGTTTTATTTGGATATCCAGGTGGTGCTATAATGCCTGTATATGATGAGTTATACAAGTTCGAAAATGAAATACATCATATATTAGTTAGACATGAGCAAGGCGCAACTCACGCTGCTCAAGGTTATGCTAGATCTTCAGGAAAAGTTGGCGTAGCGATAGCAACTTCAGGTCCTGGTGCTACCAATTTAGTAACAGGCATCGCTGATGCTCAAATTGACTCAACTCCGATGGTATGTATCACTGGACAAGTTGCAACATACCTTCTAGGGTCTGATGCTTTTCAAGAAACGGATATTATTGGAATTTCAACTCCAGTTACAAAGTGGAATTATCAAATAACAAAAGCCTCTGAAATTGCTGAAATTTTTGCTAAGGCATTTTATATTGCAAGATCTGGAAGACCTGGTCCTGTACTAATTGATATAACTAAAGATGCACAGTTTGAGATGTTAGATAAATTTGAGTATAAAAAGTGTAATAATGTCAGAAGTTATATATCTATCCCAAAAATTGATTCAAACTCACTTTCAGATGCAGCTGATTTAATTAATAATGCTAAGAAACCATTTATTATCTGGGGGCAAGGTGTTATTTTAGGAAATGCCGAAAAAGAGTTTTTGAATTTTATTGAAAAATCAGGAATTCCATCAGCTTGGACAATTTTAGGATTATCAGCAATTCCTACAGATCATTCTTTAAATGTAGGAATGTTAGGAATGCATGGAAATTATGGTCCAAATAAATTAACCAATGAATGTGATTTATTAATTGCGATAGGTATGAGGTTTGACGATAGGGTAACTGGTGATTTAAATACTTATGCTAAACAAGCAAAAATTATTCATTTTGAAATTGACCCTGCAGAAATCAATAAAAATGTTGAAGTTGATATTGCTGTTTTAGGAGATGTAAAAGAAACACTAAGTCAAATACTACCTAAGATAAAGAATAATAAACATAAGTCATGGCTCGATAAGTTTAGAAAACTAAATGAAATTGAATTTAATAAAGTTATAGATAAAGAATATAACAAAAAGAGTGGAGGAATTTCAATGGCTGAGGTTATTAAATCAATAAATAACAATACTGACGGAAATTCAATTTTAGTTACTGATGTTGGGCAACACCAAATGGTTGCATGTAGATATACAAAATTTAATCTAAGTAAATCAAACATTACATCTGGTGGATTAGGTACCATGGGGTTTGCATTGCCAGCAGCATTAGGTGCAAAAATTGGCGATAATAAAAGAGAAGTTATTGCCGTGATTGGAGATGGTGGTTTTCAAATGACTATACAAGAACTTGGTACAATTTTTCAAACACGTGCTGCAGTAAAAATTGTTATTTTAAATAACGATTTTCTAGGAATGGTTAGACAATGGCAACAATTATTTTTTGATAAAAGATATGCATCAACTGAGCTTGTAAATCCTGATTTTGTTACTATTTCTAAAGGCTATTTTATTGAATCTAAAAGAGTAGACAGTAGAGATGAATTAGAAAGTTCAGTAAAAGAAATGTTAAATTTTGATGGACCATACCTGCTAGAAGTATGTGTAGAAAAAGAAGAGAATGTTTTTCCTATGATACCTTCAGGATCATCTGTTTCAGATATTAGATTAGAATAATATGGGATTAAATAAATATACTATTTCAATATATACTGAGGATAATGTTGGCTTATTGAACAGAATTTCTGCAATTTTTTTAAAGAGACATATTAATATTATAAGTATCACCTCTTCTGAATCTGAAATATCAAACATATTTAGATTCATAATCGTAGTTCAGGTTGATTTTATTCAAATTAAAAAGTTAGTCAAACAGATTGAAAAACAGATTGAAGTTATTGCTGCATTTTATCACACTGATGATGAAACAATATTTCTTGAAACCGCTTTATATAAAGTTAAATCTGAATCATTATTTGAAGAAAGACAAATACAAAATATTATTAAAGAAAGCAGAGCTAATATGGTTACTGTAAAACCTGAATATTTTGTAATTGAAAAAACTGGTTGGCGTGAAGAAACTGAAGATTTATATCAAAAACTCAAACCTTACGGATTATTACAATTTGTAAGATCTGGTAGAATATCAGTCTCAAAAAAATCAATGGAGATTTCAAAATTTTTAAAATTAAAATAAATTATATGGGAAATTATTTCAACAATCTAAGTGATGTAGAAAAGAAAAATCAGTTAAATATGTGTCGTTTTATGAACAATGATGAATTTTCAGATGGAGTCAATGCATTACTTGGGAAAAAAATTGTTATTGTTGGTTGTGGCGCTCAAGGTTTAAATCAAGGGTTAAATATGAGAGATTCTGGCTTAGATATTTCTTATGTTCTTAGACAATCGTCAATTGATTCTAAAAAAGAATCATATTTAAATACTAAAAAAAATAATTTTAATGTTGGTAATTTTGAGGAACTTATCCCAGAAGCAGATGTTGTAATAAATTTAACACCTGATAAAAATCATACGAATGTTGTTTCTACGGTTGTTCCATTAATGAAAAAGCATTCAGTTTTATCTTTTTCTCATGGTTTTAATATAGTTGAAGAAGGCACTATTATTAGAGATGACATTACTGTAATAATGGTGGCTCCAAAATGTCCTGGAACCGAAGTAAGAGAAGAATATTTAAGAGGTTTTGGTGTTCCAACATTAATAGCAGTACATCCAGAAAATGATCCACATAACAATGGGTTAGAATTAGCAAAAGCATATGCTGTAGCTACCGGTGGTCATAGAGCTGGTGTTCTTGAATCTTCATTTGTAGCTGAGGTTAAATCAGATTTAATGGGTGAGCAAACTATATTGTGTGGTGTCTTGCAAACTGGTTCATTATTGTGTTTTGAAAAGATGTTAGGTTTAGGTTTTGATAAATCATTTTCAGTTAAATTAATTCAATTTGGATGGGAAACTATAACTGAAGAATTAAAACATAATGGAATTACAGGAATGATAAATAGATTAGATGATAAATCAAGATATGCAGTCCACGAGCTTTCAGAACAATTAAAGAATATAATGACGCCATTATTTAATAAGCATATGAATGATATTTTAGACGGTACGTTTTCTGCAGAAATGATGAAGGACTGGAAAAATGATGATTATAATTTATTAAAATGGCGCGAGGAAACAGGAGACACTTTATTTGAAAAAACTTCCTCAGGATCTGATGATATTTCTAATCAAGATTTTTTTAACAAGGGAGTTTTAATGATTGCATTTGTTAAGTCAGGTGTTGAGCTAGCATTCGAAACAATGGTTAATAATGGAATTATAGACGAGTCAGCATACTATGAGTCATTACATGAGTTGCCATTGATTGCTAATCTAGTAGCGAGAAAAAAATTATATGAAATGAACAGAATAATTTCTGATACTGCTGAATATGGATGTTACTTGTTTAACCACAAGTGTCTTCCATTGTTAAAAGATTTTATGGATGAATTAGACAGAGGTTTTATTGGTGAAAATATTCCAGATTCATATAGTTACGACCAGAAAAAATTAGTAGAATTTGATAATTTAACGTCATCTCATCCAATAGAAAGTATTGGAAAAACACTCAGGATGAACATGAGTAATATGAAAAAATTAAAATAATTGTTTTGGTTTCATTAGAAAAAGTTAAACTAGCTCTAAATAATTTACACAATATCACTTTAAGTACTCCATTAGAGCTTATTGATAGTTATTCAAATTTATTTTCTTCAAATGTCTATGTTAAAAGAGAAGATTTACAGATAACAAGATCTTTTAAAATAAGAGGTTCTTTTAATAAAATATTATCATTATCTGAAAAACAAAAAGAAAATGGAATTGTATGTTCAAGTGCAGGAAACCATGCGCAAGGTGTATCATTTTCTTGTAATAAGTTAAAAATAAATGGAATTATTTTCATGCCTAATACAACTCCAAACATTAAAGTTAAAAAGGTCAAAGAGTTTGGTGGAAAATATGTTAAAGTAAAACTTATTGGGGATTCTTATGATGATTGTTATAAACAAGCATTAGCTTACTGTAAAAAGAACAATAAAACTTTTATTCATCCATTTGATGATAATAAAGTAATAGAAGGGCAAGCAACTTTAGCTTATGAAATATTTCAAGAATTAAGTGACACTATTGATTATATGTTTATTCCAATAGGTGGAGGAGGTTTAGTTTCAGGTTTTATTTCAGTATTTAAGCAATTATCACCTAAAACAAAAATAATTGGTGTTGAACCATCTGGTGCTGCATCAATGGATATTTCGATCAAGAATAATAAATTAACTGAACTAAAAGAAATAGACACATTTGTAGATGGTGCAGCTGTAAAAAAATCAGGAAAAATAGCATTCAACTTATGTAAAGAATATTTAGATGGCATAATTCTTGTCCCAGAAGGATATATATGTCAAACGATTCTAGATATGTATAACAATGAAGGAATTATTGCAGAACCAGCCGGAGCTATGAGTCTTGCTTCTTTGAAATTTTACAAGGATAACATTAAAAACAAAAAAGTTTTATGCCTGGTTTGTGGTGGTAATAATGATATAACTAGGATGGGAATAATAAAGGAAAGAGCCCTTATTTATTCAAATCTAAAACACTACTTCATTATTAAATTTCCTCAAAGAGCAGGTGCTCTTAAGGATTTTGTAACTAATATTTTAGGACCAAATGATGATATAACCTTTTTTGAATATTCAAAAAAAACTAACAAAGAAAATGGTCCGGCTGTAGTTGGTATTCAATTAATGGATGAAAATGATTTGAAGCCTTTAATCAAAAGAATGAAAAACAATAATTTTTATGGTGATTATATTAACAACAATGAATCGCTTTTTAACTTTCTTATATGATGAAATCTAATATTCCAAATAAATATTCAATTGATAAACCTATTAAGCATAGAACATTCCTAATTAATGGAAAAATCGGAACATGGAATGGTGATGTTGTTGATGTTGTCTCAACATTGTTTACTGAAAATGATAGTGATGAACTTACAGTAATAGGATCTACCCCTAAAATGGATGAGGACCATGCTTTAATGGCTTTAGATTCGGCCGATAAAGCTTTTGGCAATGGAACAGGAAAATGGCCTACAATGAAGGTCTATGAAAGAATTAGATGCATGGAAAAATTTGTTTCAAAAATGCTTTTGAAGAGGGATGAAGTTGTAAAACTTTTGATGTGGGAAATAGGTAAAAATTTAAAAGACTCTGAAAAAGAATTTGATAGAACAGTTGATTATATTAATGAAACTATTAATGAGTACAAAAAAATTGATAGAGATGGTGCTATTTTTCAAAATAATGGTGGTGTAAGAGCATTAATTCGAAGAGGGCCATTAGGTGTTGTTTTATGCTTAGGACCATATAATTATCCTCTTAATGAAACATTTGCTTTATTGATACCTGCAATCATTATGGGTAATACTGCTATATTTAAACCTGCTAAACATGGAGTTCTCTTAATTGCTCCATTATTAGAAGCTTTTAAAGTATCATTTCCACCGGGTGTTGTTAATATTGTTTTTGGTAGAGGTAGAGAAATTGCATCACCAATCATGAAAACAGGAAAAATTAATGTTTTAGCTTTAATCGGACATAGTTCATCAGCAAATTCTCTTCAAAAACTTCATCCACAACAAAATAGATTAAGATTGGTTCTTGGTCTTGAGGCCAAAAATCCAGCAATTATACTTGATGATGCTAATATGGATTTAACCATTGATGAATGTATTAATGGATCACTTTCATATAATGGACAAAGATGCACTGCAATAAAAATTATTTATGTTAATGAAAAAATCAAAAATGAATTTTTAGAAAAATTTTCACAAAAAGTTGATGAATTAAGATTAGGAATGCCCTGGGAAAACACATTGCTGACACCTCTTCCTGAACCAAATAAACCTGCATATATTAAAGCATTGATTGATGATGCAGTAAAAAAGGGTGCAAAGATTATAAATAAAAGAGGGGGTAAAATGAAGAAAAATTATGTTTATCCTGCTATATTATATCCTGTTAAAAATAATATGGATGTATATAAAGAAGAACAATTTGGTCCTGTAATTCCTGTTGTTTCTTTTTCTGATATTGAAGAACCTATTAAATATATGGCTGATTCTAATTATGGACAGCAAGTAAGTGTCTTCGGAAATGATGAAACTAAAATTGGACCATTAATTGATTCACTGGTCAACTTAGTTTGTAGAGTTAATTTAAATAGTAGTTGTCAACGTGGACCTGATGTTTATCCTTTTACTGGTAGAAAGGACTCTGCAGTAGCAACCTTAAGCGTTCATGATGCATTACGATCATTTTCTATAAGAACTTTTGTAGCTTCAAAGGATAATGAATCAAATAAGGAAATTTTAAGAAAATTGATTGATAATAAAAAATCAAATTTTGTCAGAACTGATTACTACCTCTAATTTAACATAATAGGCATAACTAGCATTATTATTTCTTCATCCTCACTAGAACTAGAAATTGGTGATATCAATCCAGCACGGTTAGGTGATGATAATTCAATTCTAACTAAGTCTGAACTTAAATTATTTAACATTTCATTTATAAATCTAGAATTAAAGCCAATAGTAATGTCTTCTCCATTATAGTTGCATTCAAGTATTTCTTCAGACTTATTGTTAAAATCTAAATCTTCTGCACTGATCTTTAATGAGTTGCCTTTAATATCTAGCTTAACTTGGTGTGTTGATTTGCTAGAAAAAATACTAGCTCTTTTAGTAGCTTGAAGTAATAATGTTCTATCTATTTCTAAAACATTTGGGTTTTCTTTAGGAATTACAGCATCATAATTAGGATATTTTCCTTCAATTAATCTACATACTAACCTAAAGTTTAAAAAAGAAAAAATTGCATTTGATTTATTAAATAAAACTCCAATAGCAGATTTTTTATCTGAAAGTATATTTTTAAGAATATGCAATGGTTTATTTGGAACAATAAATTCTACAGATTTAGAGGTTTTAATATCTTTTCTAATATATTTAACAAGTTTGTGTGCATCAGTAGCAACAAAACAAGAGTTGCTTGAATTTATTTGAAAAAAAACACCTGACATTACAGGTCTTAAATCATCATTTCCAGATGCAAATAGAGTAGAGGATATGATTTTCTCAAGACTTGATGAATCAAGACTAATTTCTGAAGCATCCTCAATTACGATTGACTTAGGGTATTCATTTCCGTCCATATATGCAATACCATATTTTCCATTATTTGAATTGATTTCAATTGTATTGTTTTCGTTGATGGAAAATGTTAGAGGCTGTTCTGGAAGTGACCTAATAATGTCAGTTAGTAATTTTGCTGGGATAGCTATATTAACATTTAAACTTGACTCAATAGATAATTTACTTGTTAACGATGTCTCTAAATCAGAAGATGTAATATTTAACTCATTATTGTCAATTTCAAAAAGAAAATTATCCAAAATAGGTAATGTGCTATTAGTGTTAAGGATAGTTCCTAAAACTTGTAAATTTTTCAATAAATCAGAGCTTGATACAATAAATTTCATAATCATAAAGATATTCTATTTGAGATGTAATTTAAAATTAAATTATTAACATTTATTTAAAAATAATTGAGATTGTGTCACCGTAATTCAATCCAAATAAAGTTTTAGCTGAGCCAACAGTTGATGGATTGCTTTTGTAAATGCCAAGTTCTAAATATCCTGAATTATTAAAAATTGCAATTTTTTTACCTTCTTCCTCTCTATATATTTTTTCTTTATTAAAATTTATTGCTTCAGTATAACTATTGTAAATATTGTCAAATATTATACTTCTTGCATTTATTGAAAAATTTCTGTCTTTTCTATATTCTTCAAAAACTCTTTTAGAAATATTTGTCACAATGTTACCGTAATTATCTATGTAAATTACATTTCCTAAAATTTTATTTTCAGATTTAATTCTAATTTTTAAATCTTTTAACTCTTTTAATTTATTAATTTCATTACCTACTAAATTTATATTTCCTCCTCTATGAACGTGAGATGCAACTTTTGAAAAAACATCAAATTTATTTCCTTCAAAAGTTATTTCAATAACCTTATTAGGTTTTAATTCTTCAGAAATTAATGATAATATTCCATTGTTTGCAGTAACAAAATAATGTTCGTCAAAGACAGCTACTATAAGTTCTTGCTCTGGTGTTTTATCGGCATCTACATCAATAATATGAATAGTTCCTCTAGGAAAACTCTTATACGAATTCTTAATAATATATGAAGCTTCAAGAATATTAAAAGGAGATACTTCGTGTGAAATATCAACTATGATAGGATTTTCTAGTTGAGAATATAATAATCCTTTAAGATAACCTTTGGTGAAATCTTTATTTCCATAGTCACTTGTAATTGAAATAATTGACAATTTTTTAAGAGATTTGTAAAATTATAATTTATAAATTTACTCAATTACTTAATTATTGTAATTTTTTTGGAAAAATTTGAATACTACATTAAAGAAATTCATCCATCAGATTTTTTTAATAGTGAAATTGATATAATCAAAAATCTCAAAAAAAAATTTAAGGGATTAAAATTTATTTCTAAGGGTGATAAGCTTATTATTGAAGGTCAGTCTGATGAAATAATAAAAGTTTGTGTAATTCTTGATAATCTGATTTATTTTATAAAAAAAGATGAAAATATAAATGAATCTAATATCATTGAAATTCTTAATGGCAATGGAGATAAATTGCTTCAATCAGAAAATGGAAGAGTTATATTATATGGAGTCAATAAGAAAAAGATTAAAGCACATACTTTAAATCAAATTAAACTTGTTGAATCTTTTGAAAGAAATGATATGGTTTTTGCAATAGGACCAGCTGGAACTGGAAAAACATATACAGGAATCGCTATAGCAGTAAAAGCATTAAAATCAAAAATTGTAAAAAGAATTATTTTAACAAGACCTGCAGTTGAGGCTGGAGAAAATCTTGGGTTTCTTCCTGGAGACTTAAAAGATAAATTAGATCCTTACATGCAACCCTTATATGATGCATTAAAAGAAATGATTCCTGTTGAAAAACTAGAAGATTATATAAAAAGAGGAATTATAGAAATTGCTCCACTTGCATATATGAGAGGAAGAACACTTGACAATGCATTTGTTATATTGGATGAGGGGCAAAACACAACTCATAATCAAATGAAAATGTTTTTAACCAGAATGGGTAAAAGTGCTAAATTTATGATTACAGGTGATCCTGGTCAAATTGATTTACCTAGATCAGCTATTTCTGGACTGAAAGAAGCAAATATAATATTACAAAACATTGAAGGAATTGATATAGTTTATCTAGATGACAAGGACGTTATTCGTCACAAAGTTGTTAAGAAAATTATAGAAGCTTATAAAAAAACTGAACACGCAAACTAATGAGTAAAGTTTTACTAAACTCCAATTTTAATTTTAAAAATCAAGTATCTAAATATATAGGAAAAGTAAGAGATGTTTATGAAATAAACGATGATTTATTACTAATGATTGTTTCAGATAGAATTTCTGCATTTGATGTTGTAATGCCAAAAGGAATAACTTACAAAGGTCAAGTTTTAAATCAAATTGCAAACGAGATGTTAAATGAAACTAATGATATAATTGATAATTGGTTAATTGATTCTCCTGATCCTAATGTTTCTATTGGAAAAAAATGTAATCCAATAAAAATTGAAATGGTAGTTAGAGGTTATTTATCTGGGCATTCATATAGAATTTACAATAGTGGTCAAAGGAATTTATGTGGCAATATTCTTCCTGAAAACATGAATGAAAATGATAAATTTAAATCTCCTATTATAACACCTGCAACTAAAGCTGAAAAGGGATTGCATGATGAAGATATCTCTCCAACATCAATAATTGAGCAAAATATAATTAACAAAGATGATTATGAATATCTTCATGAAATAAGTTTAGAGTTATTCAAAAGAGGAACTGAATTCGCCTCAAATAATGGTTTAATTTTAGTTGATACTAAATACGAATTTGGTTATGATTCAAATGGTGTAATTACTTTAATTGATGAAATTCATACTCCAGACTCTTCCAGATATTTTTATAAAGATTCATATGAAGATTTACAAATTAAAGGAGAAAAACAAAAGCAATTATCAAAAGAATTTTTTAGAGAATGGTTAATGCAAAATAATTTTCAAGGAAAAAGTAATCAGGTAATTCCAGAAATGACTGACGATGTTGTTGAAATGGTAAGTGGAAGGTATATTGAGTTATATGAAAAATTGATTGGAAAAAAGTTTTCAATAAATAGTAGTGATAATATAGTTGAAAGGATTAATAAAAATTTAAAAGAATTTATTGTTTAAATCTTTTAGTATTTTATCCAATTTATAATCTGTATCTATCCATTCGTGTCCTTCATTTGAATTTTTTAACCAAGTAATTTGTTTTTTTGCAAATCTTCTTGTGTTTTTTTTAATTTCATTAATTGCAATTTCTTTTGAATACTTATTGCTGAAATAATTAAACAATTCTTTATATCCAACAGTATTTAATGCATAGTTGTTCTTATATTTATAAAGCTCTTTTGCTTCATCAATTAATCCCGAATCAATCATTAAATCAACTCTTCTATTGATTTTTTCGTATAGCTTACTTCTGTCTGTATTTAAAGCTATAGAGTAGTGGTTAAATATTTTATCTTTATTATTATTTAAAAAAGATGTGAATGTCTTTTTAGTAAACTCAATTACCTCCAATGCTCTAATTAACCTTCTTGGATTATTTAAGTCAACTTTTTCATAGTATTCAGGATCTTTTATACTAAGAATTGATTGTAAGTACTTTACACCATTAATTTTGAAGTTATTATTTAGGTTGACCCTAATTTCATTTGGAATCTTTGGCATTTCGTCGATTCCGTAAATGATTGATTTAAGAAACATATAAGAACCTCCAACTAATATAATGTTATCATAAAGCTTAAATAGTTTATTAATTAACTTGGTGGCTTCTACTGAAAAATCATAGACCGTGAATGGTTCCTGTATTGATTTATTTTGAATAAAATGATGCTTCACTTCATTTAATTCAATTTCTGAGGGAACTGCTGTTCCTATAGACATTTCTTTGTAGAACTGCCTAGAATCAAATGAAATTATCTCAGTTTTTAATGATTTTGCTAATTTAATTGCAAGTTTGGTTTTGCCAATTGCAGTTGGTCCTGAAACACTAATCAACTTTTTATTAACCATTACATAATTTAAGTAATTCTAGTGTTGCTTTTGCATCATCCATAGCCCTATGATGTTTTAATAATTTTATATCAAAATCTTTACTCAAAGATTTTAACTTATATGAGCTTAAATTTGGATAAAATTCTCTCATTAGTTCAAGAGTACACAAAAATTTATTCTTCAAAATGAAATTATTTTTTTTTAATTCATTTTTTAAAACTCTATAATCATACTTAACATCATGTCCAACAATAGTTGAATTCTTTAAAAAATTATAAACATCAGCACTGTAATAATTAAAACCTTTTAATTTTTTTAATTCATTATTTTTTATTCCAGTTAACTTTTCAACAAAAGGATCAATTTTTACAAATGGATTTATTAATGCCTCAAATGTATCCATCACCTTTGATCCATCATATTTAATCATTCCAATTTCAATAATTTTTTCTTTATTAAATATCCCGCCAGTTGTTTCTAAATCTATTATTACAAACATTATTTTCTAGAACCAAAAATTAAACTACCAATTCTTATCATATTGGAATTATATTTTATTGCAAGCTTGTAATCATTACTCATTCCAAGTGACAAATACTTTAGATCATATATCTTGCTTGTCACTTTAAAGTAATTAGATATTTTTCTAAACTCCTCTTCATTTTTTGATTGGTCAATAGATCCTATGCCCATAAATCCAAGAACTTTAACAAACTTATATTTTACAAGGTTATCATTAAAAAAAAACTTTTCTAATTCAGAAAAATCAAATCCTGTTTTAAGTGGGTCATTTGATATTTTAATTTGCAGTAAAACATTTATAATTCTATTATTTTTATCTCCTTCTTTATTTATTTGGCTTAAAAGTTTTTCAGAATCAACAGAATGTATCAAATGTATAAATGGAGCTATATATTTAACTTTGTTTCTTTGAAGTTTGCCAATTAAATGCCAATTAATATCATCTGGTAGTTCTTCATGTTTTTTAACCAGTTCCTGTACTTTATTTTCACCGAAATCTTTATGACCTAAATCATATATTTGTTTTATTTTTTCAACGGGTTTAGTTTTTGAGACAGCTATAATATTAACATTTTCTGGAATACTTTTTTTAAATAAAATAAAGTCCATTTCTAATTTTCAATAATTTTTAATATTTCGATAGCTAACTTAAGAGCATTTCTTCCTTTTTCAAATGATACTATTGGATCTTTTTTTTTAATAATTGAATAATAAAAATTTTTATGTTCTTCCTCAATTGAATTAATTTTTTCGTTCGTAATATTTTCAATTTGAATTTCCTTTTCCACACCTTCTGAATCATGAATTGTCATTGCATATTTATTCTTTCCATCAAAGTTTTTGATTTTAATTATTTCACTAGATCCACTGTCGAAATCTAATGAAATATATGAGTCAGTTTGAAAAATTCTCATTTTTCTCATTTTTTTAAGTGACAATCTACTTGATGTAAGATTAGCTACGCAACCATTTTCAAATTCAATTCTAGCATTTGCTATATCAGGTGAACTACTAATTATTTTTGTTCCATTAGCACTTATTTTGGTGATTTTAGAATCAACCAATGATAAAAGAATATCAATATCATGAATCATTAAGTCTAATACTACTGAAACATCAGTTCCCCTTGAGGGATATGATGACAACCTGTGAGATTCAATAAACATTGGATTTAAAGCATCTTTAATGCTTAGAAAAGCTGAATTGAATCTTTCAACATGTCCAACTTGACCTACAAGATTATTGTTTCTTTTAATTTTAATAAGTTTATTAGCCTGTTCAATTGATGAGGTAATTGGCTTTTCTATAAATACATGATTATTATTATTTAAAAACTTTAATGCTGTTTCATAATGAGAAGATGTTGGAGTTGATATTATAACAGCATCAACTAAAGAATTAATCTTATCAATTTCAAAAAAATTAATATTGTATTTATCAATTATTTCTTTGACTCTTGATTTATTAGGGTCAAAAAAACCAATAAGATTAAAAAGTTTTGAACTTTTTAAAAGTTTTATATGAAATTCTCCAAGGTGACCAGCACCAATTACTGCAATGTTTAACATTCGTTCACAAATTTACAATTATATATAATTAATTGATATTTTTATTTTATGTATGATTCTCCAAAACTCATAGGTTTGAGAAACGAATTAATAAAAAATCTTCTCAAAAAGGGTATAAAAAACAAAGACATTCTTAAAGCATTCTTTAAAGTTCCAAGACATCTTTTTATTCATAAAGATTTTGAATCATATGCTTATACAGATGTGGCATTTCCAATAGAAGATAACCAAACAATTTCACAACCATCTACTGTTGCATTTCAAACTCAACTTCTTGATGTTTGTAAAGGAGATAAAGTCTTAGAAATTGGTACTGGATCTGGATTTCAAACCGCAATCTTAGTTTTTTTAGGAGCAGAAGTGTATACCATTGAAAGAATACATAATTTATACAAAAAATCAAAAAAAATACTAGATCAAATTAATCTAGTGCCAAAAAAAAATATTTGGGATGATGGACACAGAGGTTTTGAAAGTTTTTACCCTTTTGATAGGATTATAATTACTGCTGCTTGTGAAACACCCCCAAATAATTTATTAAAACAACTAAAAATAAATGGGAAAATGGTTGTTCCTATTGGAAAAGATGTTCAAAAAATGACACTTTATACAAGAGTTTCTGAAAACAAGTTTGAGAAAAGAACTTTTGGTGATTATCGTTTTGTTCCAATGTTAAGAAATAAAAACTAGTTAGATTTTTTAATTCTATCAATTTTTACTTTATTTTCTCTTTTTTTAATTACTTCTCTTTTATCATAGTTCTTTTTACCTTTTGCCGTGCATATTTCCAATTTGGCAAGTCCCTTGTCATTTATAAATAATTTTGTTGCTACAATTGTTATTCCAATATCATTCAACTCTTTTTTTATCTTAGCAAGCTCATTTCTATTTAATAATAGCTTTATTTTATTTCTTTCTTTATCAAACGAACTAGAATTTAAATAATTCTCAATTATTATATTATTAACATACAATTCATTATTGAAAAAAGTACAAAAAGCCCTATCAATATTTGCTTTTTTATGTCTAATTGATTTAATCTCAGATCCGTTCAATACAAGACCAGCAAGATATTTTTTTAATAAAAAATACTTGAACTTGGCTTTTTTATTTACTATGTTGATTTTCTCTTGCACTAAGCAAAGTTAATAAGTATCTTGCATAAACAAATAATCCCATATGAAATCCGAAAAAATAATCTTTGATTTAATCAGAAAAGAACAAGAAAGACAGATTAACGGTATTGAGTTAATTGCTTCAGAAAACTTTGTCAGTAAAAATGTTATGAATGCAGCTGGATCTGTTTTAACTAATAAATATGCTGAGGGATATCCAGGAAAAAGATATTATGGCGGCTGCGAAGTTGTAGACGAAGTAGAATCAATAGCAATTGATAGAGCTAAAGAATTGTTTGGTGCTGAATATGCCAATGTTCAACCTCACTCAGGAAGTCAAGCTAATGCATCAGTGTTTCATGCTTTTTTGAAACCGGGAGATAAATTACTTGGTTTTGATCTTTCTCACGGAGGTCATTTAACTCACGGCTCTAGTGTTAATTTTTCTGGAAAAATATATAATACTTCATTCTATGGTGTTGAAAAAGATTCAGGGACGCTAGATTATGAAAATATTCTTCGAATTGCACATAAAGAAAAACCTCAGATGATAATAGCTGGAGCATCAGCATACTCAAGAGATATTGATTTTAGTAAATTCAGAGACATAGCTGATGAAGTTAATGCTTTTCTTCTAGCAGATATTTCACATCCTGCAGGTTTAATTTCAAAAGGATTATTAAATGATCCAATCCCTCACTGTCATGTAGTTACAACAACAACACACAAAACCTTAAGAGGCGCGAGGGGAGGTTTAATTCTAATGGGTAAAGATTTTGAAAACCCATTTAACTTAAAGTATAAAAGTGGAAAATTAAAACCTATGTCTAATCAAATTGATATGGGTGTTTTTCCAGGAAATCAAGGCGGGCCACTTGAACATATTATTGCTGCTAAAGCAGTTGGATTTGGAGAGGCTCTTACTGATGAGTTTTTAAATTACGTGGTAAATGTTAGAAACAACGCAAAAACCATGTCTAGCGAATTGTCTAAAAGAGATTATAATATAATTTCAAATGGTACTGATAATCATTTAATGCTAATTGATCTAAGAAATAAGAACATTACTGGAAAAGCTGCCGAAGAGGCTCTTGTCAAAGCTGATATAACTGCGAATAAAAACATGGTTCCTTTTGATGACAAATCACCATTTATAACCTCTGGAATTAGGTTTGGGACAGCTGCTATTACAACAAGAGGAGTTGATTCTTCAGAAATAGTTAAGGTTGTTGATTTTATTGATGAAGTAATTCAAAACCATCAAGATGAAGATGTAATTAAAGATGTAAGATTAAAAGTAAATTCTCTAATGTCAGGAAAGAAACTCTTTAATTTTTAATAATTCTTATTTCAAAAATTTTATCCCATTTTTTTCCGGTGATAAAAAAAGTTTTCCTTTTTTTATTGTAAGCAATTCCATTTAAAACATCAAGTTCGGAATGTTGTTTTACTTTGCTTCTTAAATCTCCAAAATTTATAATTCCATCAACAGCTCCACTATTTTTATCTATTATTAAAACAACATCTTTTTTAAACTGATATGTATTAGCATAAATTTTATTTTCAAAAATTTCTAACTCATTAATGTTTTTAACCTTTTTGTTATCAGTAACAACTTCAATATTGTTTAACTCTACTAAGGTTTCAGGATCTAGAATCCAAATTTTTTCAGTGCCATCTGATTTATATATATATTTTCCATCATTAGCTAATCCCCAACCTTCAATACTTTTATCATAATTAAAAGATTTAATCATATTTAGAGATTTAAAATCATAAATAAAGCCAATTTTTTTTTTCCAGGTTAGTTGAAAAATTTTATCATTTAAAATTGTTAAACCCTCACCAAAAAACTCATTATCTAAATAGCGAATATCTAAAAGTTTATTATTAAATAGATCGAACTTTCTTAGGGATGAAAAACCATTTAAGCCTGTACTTTCATACAAAATATCATCTTTAAATTCTAAACCCTGAGTGTAAAGTGAAATATCATGAGGAAATTCATTAATAATTTCATATGAGTATAAAATAGGTGATTTATCATTAAAAACATTTAATTTTTGAATAATTGTTTTAGTTTGATTGTTATAGTTGAATTGTGCTTCAACAATATTTTCTCCAAGTTTAGCACTATTAAGATTAGTTTTTTCTGAAACTTCAATGTCATTAATAAATAATTTTAATTTTTCAACTTTACAAGGCTCATTATTTAAAAAAATTTCAAAAAAAACATTTGATTTTTTGTTTAAAATTTGAGAATCTGAATTTACTTTTATTTTAAAAACATCATTTTCACTTGAGCATGAACAAAAAAACAATATTAAAATGTAATAGTAATATTTCATAAATATTCATTAAAAGTAATACTTATAATACTTTTATTAAAACATATTATATTTGTCTTGGGCAGGGCTTATGCAACCAGCTCCCATTGAATCCCCCAGGGTGGGAACACAGCAAGGGTAAATGGTTGTAGCGGTGTGATATAAGTTACTTGCCCTTTTTTTTATGAAAACAGTATTAATCACAGGTGCATCCTCTGGAATTGGAAAAAATATAGGAGAATTTTTGTCTTCTAAAAAATTTAAAGTTTATGGGACATGTAGAAATCCTTTAAATTATCCAGAAACTAAGTTTGAATTAATTAAAGCAAATATTAACAGTAGAAAAGAAATTGATGAATGCATTAATTACATATTATCAAAAGAAAATTCGATTGAAATACTTATTAATAACGCTGGTATAGGATTTACAGGTTCAATTGAAGATTCTAATATAAATGATGTTGAAAAGCTCTTTAATACAAATTTTTTTGGTCCAATTGAAATGATTAAATCTGTACTTCCCTCAATGAGAAATAACAAAAATGGATTAATCATTAATATTACGTCAATTGCTGGATACATAGGTCTTCCTTTTAGAGGAATATATTGTGCCTCGAAAAGCGCTCTTGAAATTTTAACAGAAAGTTTGAGATTAGAATTAATTGACTTTAATATCAAGGTTACAAATATTGCTCCGGGAGACTTTAAAACTAATATTGTTTCTAGAAGAATTGATTCTTTTGATAATAAAGATTCAGTTTATTTTGAAAAATACTACAGGACGTGGAAAGAAATGAATAATCATGTTAATTCAAGTGGGAGTGATCCTTTAATCATATCAAAACTTGTTTTTAAAATTATCAACTCAAAAAACCCAAAAATACATTATAAAACAGGGACATTTTTTCAAAAGTTTTCAATAATTTTGAAAAGAATTTTACCAGACTCAATATTTGAAAAAATATTAATTAAATACAATAAATTATAATGAAATTTTTTATAGATACAGCTAATCTTGATCAAATAAAAGAAGCTCAAGACTTAGGTATACTTGACGGAGTTACAACTAATCCGTCTTTGATGGCTAAAGAAGGAGTTAGTGGACATGAAAATATAATTAACCATTATTTGAGAATATGTGATATAGTTGATGGAGATGTATCTGCTGAAGTTATATCTACTGATTTCAAAGGAATTATTGAAGAAGGCGAATACTTAGCATCATTAAATAAACAGATAGTTGTAAAGGTTCCTATGATTTCAGAAGGAGTAAAGGCAATCAAATATTTTAATGATAAAAATATCAAAACAAATTGTACACTTGTTTTTTCATCAGGTCAAGCAATTATTGCTGCTAAAGCTGGGGCAACTTATTTATCTCCTTTTATTGGAAGATTAGATGACATATCGTCTGATGGATTAAATTTAATATCTGAAATTCGTGATATTTATGACAACTATGACTTCACCACGGAAATTCTAGCAGCTTCAATTCGTCACACAATGCATATTATAGATTGTGCTAAGATTGGTGCAGATGTTGTAACTACACCTCTTTCTGCAATCAAGGGTCTACTTAATCATCCTTTGACTGACTCTGGTTTAAAAAAGTTTTTAGAGGATCACAAAAAATCTAATTCTTAATTTAAAAGAATATTATCGATTAAATCTATTTTTTCAATTTTATTTTTTTCGTTGAGAAAAAATATTTTATTCAAATTATCAATGATTAATTTTTTACTCATTTCTTCAAATTTAATACTCCTAACATTAATAACATCTTTAGAAATAATATTATTAAGCCAATTAGATTGTGAATCATTAATATTTATAGAATAAAATTTATAATTAGAATATTTAGTTTTTAATTTAAATATCTTTTGATGAATTGCATTTAAATGAGAATTTTGATCATAAGACCAAAAGAATAAAACTTTTTTCGTTTTTTTTTCTCCTGTTATTTCTATTATTGATCCATTTTGATTTACAAAATAAACTAATGGAAAATTATTTCCAGGGCTAAGTTTCTTTTGATTTTCATATAATTCATTTACTTCATCA
>CABYPD010000019.1 GCA_902520835.1 uncultured Bacteroidota bacterium | reverse complement strand
TTTTTATGGTACGGATGCTTCTAAAATATTAGTCTATAACGCATTCTGGTTCGAAATTATGATGATTTTATTTGTTATAAATTTCACTTACAATATTAAACGCTATACATTATTGAGAAGGGATAAATTACCTGTTTTACTATTGCATTTATCATGGATTCTTATAATAATTGGAGCAGGAATTACAAGATATATTGGGTATGAAGGCATAATGCCAATAAGAGAAGGATCAGAATCAAATGAGTTTTTATCTTCAGATACATATGTAGTTGCTTTGGTTGATGGTGAAAAAAATGGGCAGCCTCTAAGAAAAAAACTAGAAAAAAAAGTTTTATTTTCTGAATACACAAACAATTTTTTTAAAATCAAAGATGATTTTAATAAACAAAAATTTACAATTGAATATGTTGATTTTATTGAAAATGTTGATTATGGTGTAATCCCAAGTGAAAATGGTAAAGAATTTTTAAAAATTGTTGAAGCCTCTAGTGGTGATAGGCATGATCATTATATTGAAGAAGGACAGGTTTCTAATATTCATGGTGTTCTTTTTACTCTCAACAATAAAGTTGATGGTGCAATTAATTTTAACTCTGATGGATATGATTTATATATAGATTCATCTTTTAACGGTTCATATTTGAGAATGATAGATCAGTTCTCAGATTCTGTTAAAAAAGATGTTAGTGATGAAGTCCAATATAAGAGTCTTTATAATATTGCGGGTCTTCAATTCGTTATTCCTGAGCCAGTTATTAAAGGAAAATATCAGTTAATTAAAAATGATGAGGAGGAAACCAATCAAAATATGCTTAAACTTAAAGTCTCATCTCAGGGTATAGATAAATATATTGAGTTGTCAGGTGGAAAAGGAATTGCTGATCAATACCAAACAATTAATGTATCTGGACTTGATTTTTCAATCAAATATGGCTCACTCCTTAACACATTGCCATTTAAAATCAAGTTGAATGATTTTATTGCTGAAAAATACCCAGGAACTGAAAAGAGTTACAGTAGTTTTATGAGTAAAGTAACTGTAGACAGTGATAAAAAATTTGATTACGATATTTTTATGAATCATATTTTAAATCATAAAGGATACAGGTTTTTTCAAGCGTCTTTTGACCCTGATGAAAAAGGAACAATATTATCTGTTAATCGCGATTTCTTTGGAACTCTAATTACATATATCGGCTATATTTTGCTTTATATTGGACTTGTCGGTATAATGTTTTATGGTAAAACAAGATTTAAAGATCTTGGAGTTAAGTTAACTAAACTTAAGAAAAAAAGAATAGTTGCATCAATAGCGTTAATTTGTTTTTTCTCAAGCGTCAACTCTCAAAATGAATACACTCATCAGAATCAAAACTTGATATCGGATTCAATAATAAAAAATTATATCATTGATGAAAGTCATGCAGTAAAATTTGGTGAAATAGTTATTCAAGATGCAGGTGGAAGAATGAAGCCGCTAAATACTTTTTCGTCTGAATTATTAAGAAAAGTTAGTAAGTCTGATAATTATAATGGACTTAACTCTGATCAAGTATTCTTGTCTATTTTAAGAAATCCATTAGCATGGTATTCTGAACCAATTATTTACATAAAAAGGGGGAATGATAGTATTAGAAATGTTATAGGAATCGATAGTAATAAAAAATATGCCTCATTTATTGATTTTTTTGATAACAAGGGTAACTATAAAATATCTCAGTACCTTGAAAAAGCTTATAAATCATCTCTTCCTAATCAATTTGAGAAAGATTTTATTGAAACTGACCGAAAAGTAAATTTATTTTTTTCTGCCCTTCAAGGTGAAATTTTAAAAATCTTCCCAGTTCCTGATGACTCAAATAATAAATGGATTTCTAGCTCGGAAGTATCAACTGAAAATTTTAAAACTGTAGATTCATTATTTACAACAAATATAATTCCACTTTATTTAAGAGAATTGGATAAAGGATTGAGCTCTAAAAATTATGATAATGCCGATAAAATTTTAGAAAGTATTAAAGGTTTTCAAATTAAATATGGTTCTGAAGTATTACCCAATGAGGATAAAATAAAAGCAGAGATTTTATACAATAAGTATGATATTTTTAAAACGCTCTTCCTGTATTACTTTTTAGCTGGTTTAATTTTCTTTTTATTTATAATTTTTCAGATTTTTATTTCAAACAAAAAAATAAATCTTTTTTTAAAGTATATTTTTATTTTACTAAGATCTTCTATTTTTATTTTATTTGTGATTCATACCTTAGGTTTAATTGCTAGATGGTATATTTCCGGCCATGCTCCTTGGAGTGATGCTTATGAGTCAATGATTTATGTTTCTTGGGCCACTATGGGTATTGGATTATTATTTGCAAAAAAATCAGACTTGACACTAGCTTCAACCTCATTTGTAACCTCAATGATTTTAATGATAGCTCATTGGAATTGGATGGATCCATCTATAGCAAATTTAGTCCCTGTATTAGATAGTTATTGGCTGATGATTCATGTTTCAATAATTGTTGGAAGTTACGGTCCGTTTGCGCTTGGCATGATTTTAGGAATTGTCGCTTTAATTTTAATGATTCTTTCTACAAAATCAAATTCCAAACTAATTAAAAATAAACTTTCTGAAATTACTATCATCAATGAACTAGCCTTAACAATTGGTCTTGTAATGCTAACAATTGGTAATTTTTTAGGTGGAATGTGGGCTAATGAAAGTTGGGGAAGGTATTGGGGATGGGACCCCAAGGAGACATGGGCCTTGATTAGTATATTAATTTATGCATTTGTTTTACACATGAGACTAATTCCTAAAATGAGAGGTCAATGGCTTTTTAATTTAATGTCTATTGTTGCTTTCGCTAGTATTGTTATGACATATTTTGGAGTTAATTTTTATTTAGTAGGTCTACATTCATATGCAAGTGGAGATAAGGTTATTACACCTAATTTTGTCTATTATTCCATTTTATTCGTTTTTGTGCTTGGTGTTTTCTCTAAATTTAAATACAACAAGTTTTTAGTTAAATAAAAAAGGAATGCTTTTTGTTTCTTACTTTTAGGTAATTAAATGAAAAAAATAGTAGTTTTTATTTTTATTGTCTACTTTCAAAGTACTTTTGCCCAGGTTGATAATAATTCACGTAAAATTGATTTAAAATCAACAAAAAAATCTGTTATAATACCCCCTGTCATCAACAAAAATCCAAATTCTTTTACTTTTAAAAAAATAGAAAAAAAGAAAAATGAGGAGGGTTTTATGATTGCTAATAATGAATATTTTTTAAATCCAGGTGAATCAGTTAAAAAAAAATTAAATAAAGAAAAAGAAAAGAATCCTAATAAATATACTGGTGACTCATATCTTGGCGATTTGAAAACAAGTTCAGATTATGCAAATATTTTGTGTCGTGATTTTGAGTATGTTGATGGTGATCGTGTGTCAATTTTAGTCAATGATCAAATTGTAATTCAAAATTTGACTCTTAACTCAACATTTAGAGGAATTAATTTAAAACTAGGTGAGGGATTTAATAAAATTGATTTTATAGCATTAAATCAGGGTGATTCAGGCCCTAATACAGCTGAGTTAAGAATATACGATGACAACGAGAGATTGATCTCCTCAAATCAGTGGAACCTAGCTACAGGTGCAAAAGCTACATTAATTATTGTCAAACAATAATTTTATTACGTTTACTCTTAAAAGAAATTTATTAGATTTGTTATTTAACAACAATTAATTATGAAAAAATCAATTTATTTATTGAGTTTTTTATTTGTTTTTATTCTCAATGCTCAAAAAAACAAAAATGGGACCGTATATGACAAGCATCCAGCTATTGACCTTGTAGATGAATTTAATCAAGCATGGGTTAGTGGTGATATCGAAAAAGCTGCTTCTTTTTTAACAGATGATTTCAGAGTTAGAAATGGAAACAGTGTAAATAAGGACGATGAAGGAGCAAACAAACAGCAAATGGTAGGAAATATGACCTGGTGGTATAATAATAATTCGTATTTAAAATTTACTCGAGATAATCCTGCATATCCTGATGCTATCGAGTATAAAAAAGGAAATCAAATTTGGGTTCAAACCTGGGATAGACTATACGCTGTCAATAACCAAACAGGTGTAAAGTTTGATGACCCAATACATAGACTTTATCTACTTACTAATGATGCCAAAAAGATCAGATTAATTTTTGAATATAATAATCAAAATACATTTAGAAAGCGTAATGATGCTTGGCCTGGAAATGATATGAGGAATGGTGTTATTTACATGAACCATGAAAATATTAACTCAGTAAGAAAGTTACAATATGCATATGCTCATGGTGACGTTGAAAAAGCTATGAGTTATTTCCATGAAAATGCTTCTTTCAATGATATCAATGAATCTAAAGTTATGAATGCTGAAGAAATTTTAGCTAGAGATAGCGAAATGTTTGAGGGTTGGGAAGTTGAGTCTTTAGATGAAGTTGGTTATCCGGATTACTTTGAGTACGATTGGAGGGAAAGTAAAGTTGTTGCATCTTGGTGGAGATTTAGAATGGTTAGAAAGTCAGATGGAAAAAAAGTAAACGTTCCAGTACATTTTAGTGATCGTTTTGATAATGATGGCAAAATAGTTAGGAGAACTAGTTACTGGAATAAATCACTCTTAGATTAAATTGTAAATATTTTGTATTAAACCCGCTTTAATGGCGGGTTTTTTATTTTTTAAAATTTTTTAATAATTCAGATTGGTTTTCAATTGCAGAAATGAATTCCTCCTTAAGACTTTTAATTAAATTGTTGATACTTGGACAGTCTTTTATGTCAGTAACACCCTGTCCTGCAGACCATATTGTTTTCCAAGCCTTAGCTTCTGCTTGTGCTGCATCTAATTCCTCTCCAAAATCAATTTTCTTAGAGTCATTCCACATTTCTTGTGTTATACCCATAGCTTCTAAGCTAGGTCTTAAAAAATTTGCATTAACACCAGAAACAGCAGCCGTATAAATTATATCATTTGCAGTTGAATCAATTATCATTTTTTTATATTCTTCATCAGCTAAGCTTTCTTTCGTATTTATAAATCTCGTTCCCATATAAGCTAAATCGGCTCCCATTTGCATTGCCGAAGCAATGTCTTTACCAGTACTTATGCATCCCGATAGAAGTATTGTTTTTTTAAAAAAACTTCTAACCTCAGAAATTAAAGACATAGGATTTAAAGTACCACCATGTCCACCTGCACCTGCTGAAACCACAATCATACCGTCAACTCCAGCTTCAGCAGCTTTCTCAGCATGTCTTTTCTTAATTATATCATGATATACTAATCCACCATATGAGTGAACTGCGCCAACAACTTGAGAAACAGCTCCTAAAGAAGTAATAATTATAGGAACTTTGTGTTTAATACAAATCATTAAATCAGCTTTTACTCTAGGGTTTGTATTATGAACTATAAGATTAACACCAAATGGTGCTGCTTTTTTTCCGGTTTCATTTTCAAATTCCTTTATTTCATTTTTGATTTGTATTACCCATTCCTCAAACCCTTCTGTCGTTCTTTGATTTAAAGCAGGAAAAGTTCCAACTATACCATTTTTACAACATTCAATGACCATATTTGGCCCAGAAATCAAAAACATTGGAGCTGCAACAGCAGGAATTTTTAAGTCAGAAAAATAATTGGGTCTACTCATTATTATATTTTTAATATTAATTTACCAATTTTTTCACCATTGAACAATTTTAAAAATACATCATGAAAATTTTCAATTCCATGATAAATATCTTCTTTTGTCAGTAATTTCCCTTCTAAAATCCATTTTCTAATTTCAATAATTGCTTTGTCATAGTCTTTTGCATAATCGAAGACTACCATTCCCTTCATGGTTGCTCTATTTACAAGTAAAGAAAGGTAATTGTTAGGTCCCTTTGGTTTTTGATTATATTGAGATATTGCTCCACATATAACAATTCTGGCACCTTTTGATATGAATAGCATCATTCGATCCAATAGTTCACCACCAACATTATCAAAATATACATCAACACCCTTTTTACATATACTCATTAAATCATTAAAAAAATTTTCTTTTTTGTAATCTAAGCATTCATCGAATTTTAAAGTATTTTTAACATAATCAGATTTATCTTTCCCTCCGGCTATTCCTATTACTTTACAACCCTTTATTTTTGCAATTTGACCAACAATGCTTCCAACTGCTCCAGCGGCAGCTGATACAACTACAGTTTCTCCTTTTTTAATATTACCTTCTTTCAAAATTCCAAAATAAGCAGTCATTCCAGGCACTCCTAGAGCACCCAAGTAAGTTTCCTTTTTTACTTTATTATCATCTATCCTCGTAAAGTCTTTTCCATCACTAACAATATAGTCTTGAACACCACCCCAACCACTCACATAATTTCCATTATTAAAATTTTTATTTTTGGATTCAATTATTTTACCAATCGTTCCAGCTCTCATTACATCACCTAAGTTAACTGGTGAAATATAGGATTTACCTCTGTTTAACCAGCCTCTCATTGCAGGATCTAATGAAATGAACTCATTTTTTATAAGTATCTGATTTTCTTTCAATTCTAAATCAAAATTTTCTTGATTTAATGACCATGTATTTTTTTTTGGTAGCCCTATCGGTCTTTCTAAAAGTCGAACAGTTCTATTGTTTATTTCCATCTCGGTAATCTTTTTTCCTTGAAAGCACTAACACCTTCAATTAGATCATCAGACTTCTTTAAATTATCAAGAGCATCATTCAATCTCTTTATAACATTGTCATCAATATATATTTCTTCAAAAATTTTAAGTGCATTATTAATTGCATTTGGAGATGCCAAAGAATATTCTTCAATTAATTTTTTTAATATTCCATCAATTTCTTCATTATTACATAATTCTTGTACAATATTCAATTTTTTACATTCCTGAGCATTCAAATTATAACCTCGCATACACCAGTCCAAAGCCTTTTTCTCAGACATTATTCTAAACAATGAGTCCATAACTTGAAAAGGAAATAAACCTCTTTTTACTTCAGGTAAAGTCATTACAACTTCTTTGGTACAAATCGCATAATTACATGAAGTAACTATTAAAACTCCGCCTGCATGAACGTTACCGTTGATCACAGCAATTTTTGGTTTATGTAATTTGTTAAAAATATCAGCTAAAAAAATACTTTCATCACTTAGTTCCTTTAAATCTAGACCAGAGCAAAAGGTATCACCAATACTTTTATAAATTACAACTCTAATTTTTTTTGTTGCATTAGCATAATCAGTACAAATACCTAATTCACGAATCATTAAATGATTTAATGCATTTTTTTTCTCGGGTCTATTTAAAATTATTTCAAGGAAATTATCTCCGATCTTAACTTTCAAAAATTTAAAATCGTGATTAATAAAATCCTCAATTTTTTGATCCTTTATTAACATAATTATAATCTAAAAGTTCCGTATGAACTTGATCCCTTAATTTTTTCTTTATTTATGATGTCCAAGCAAAAACTTAGATAAAATCTGGTATTTCTTGGATCAATAATACCATCATCCATTAATTCAGAGGAGGTATGCCATACGCTTGCTTTTTCTTCAGCTAAAACTATAAGATCTTTTTTTTCTTTATTTAATTTTCTTTTATCAATTTTTAAATTGGAATTTTTAGCAGAATTAGTCTTTATTATTTCCATTACTCCAGCTAACTGTTCAGCGCCCATTACACCAGATTTTACATTTGGATAAGTAAAAAGAAATCTTGGATCAAAAGATCTTCCGCACATAGCGTAATTTCCAGCCCCATATGAATTACCAACAAGTAAAGTTATGTGTGGGACCTCGCTTCCAGCCACTGCGTGAATAAGTTGAGCACCGTGATTAACCATTCCATTTTGTTCATGCCTTTTTCCAACCATGAATCCAGTAGTGTTATGAATAAATAATATTGGTATGTTATTTTTATTTGCTAATTGAATGAATTGAGTAGCTTTTTTTGCAGCCTCGCTAAAAATTACACCATTACTTGCAATAATCCCAATACTATGATTATTTATTTTTGACCATCCACATTTCATTGTTACACCATAATTTTCTTTGAATTCATAAAATTCAGAATTGTCAACAAATCGAACAATTAAGTCTCTAATATCAAATGGATTTTTTAAATTTTCTGAAATGATACCAAGAAGTTCTTCTTTTTTGTAAAGAGGTGGATTTGAACTATTATTTGTTTTTTGTATTTTGTCATTAACATTTATTTCAATAATTTTTCGTGCAATTTTAATCGCATCATCTTCATTTTCTGCTAGAAAATCAGAAACACCTGAAATACTGCTATGCATTTGTGCTCCACCCAATTCTTCATCAGTTGATTCTTCGTTAGTCGCCATTTTAACTAGGGGAGGACCTGCTAAAAAAACTTTAGCTTGTTGTTTTTGCATTATTGTATAGTCTGACATTCCTGGAACATATGCTCCACCAGCGGTAGCATTACCAAATACAACAGAAATTGTCAAAATACCTTCTTTACTACGTCTCGACATTTCTTTAAACATTGCTCCATAATTATTAAAAACTCTGTCTTGATCTGGAAGATTTGCTCCTCCGCTTTCAACCAAATTTATTGTAGTTAATTTATTTTCTTTTGCTATTTGAGAAAGTCTTAAATTTTTTAGGCTTGTTGCATAGTCAACAACACCCCCTTTTTTTGAACCTATATTTGAATTGATGATACAAAGTTTATTTTCTACATAACCTATACCACAAACAGTAGTACCACCAGGACCAAAGCCATTTTCATGTTTGAGACCAGCTAATGGCATTAGTTCCATAAAATCACTGTCTTTATCTAATATTTTTTTTATTCTTTCACGAGCTAGTGATTTTCCTCTTTGTTTAGCTTTTTTTAAAGAACTTTCAGTTCCTTGTATTTTACTTAACTCAAGATTAGATTCAAGTTTTTCAACAAGTTTAAGCATAGCATCCTTATTAAGTTTAAATGATGCACTCTTTTCATTTATAGTTGATCTAAACTTTTTCATTGTTATTGATTTACGAAGATAGTTAAATATTGCACTAAAACATTAGTGGAAAAACTAATAAAACATCTCTAAAATAAATTGTTATATTTAAAGATTATGGAAAACAACTACTACGACTTTCCTTTCTATAAATGGGAAAAGGAAAAAGCTAACGATCCTTTTTTAAGGCAGCCTTTTGGTGAATCATGGGAAGAATATACTTGGGCTGAGGTTGGAGACATGGCAAGAAGAATTTCAAATGCAATAGATTCTTACAAGCTTCCTCCAAAATCACATGTTGGTTTAATCTCTAAAAATTGTAGAGAGTGGGTTATTACTGATTTGGCGATTATGATGTCAGGTCATATTTCTGTTCCTTTTTTTCCTACATTAAAATCCTATGAGCTAGAAAAACTTATTGAATTTGGAGAGGTTAAATTAATTTTTGCAGGTAAACTAGAGAATTGGGATGAACAAAGTAAAGGTGTAAAAAATATTCCAGTCATTTCATTTCCAACATATGAAAATCATTCACGAATACCGAATTCAGTCAATTGGAATGATTTGTTAAAAAAATTTGAACCCAAAAAAGATAATTATCATCCAAAACTGAGTGATATATGGACTATTGTCTTTACATCAGGAACAACAGGGGATCCAAAAGGTGTTGTTTTAGATTACAATACAATTTATTTAACTAAGGTTATTATTGAAAATGAGGTTAATCCTTTAGCAGTTGATATGAACGGTAAGAATTCATTTTTATCTTATCTGCCACTGAATCATATCTTTGAGAGAGTAGTTATTGAATCTTCATGTTTCAGATATGGTGGAACTATCTCATTTGTTGAGTCGCTTGAGACGTTTGGAAATAATTTAGCTGATGTTCAACCAACAACTTTTGCTGGAGTGCCTAGAATTTATAATAAGTTTAAAGACAAGGTTTTAGAAAAAATGCCACAAAACAAGCTAAATACTTTATTGAAAATCCCCATATTATCATCGATAATTAAGAAAAAAATAAAGAAGTCACTAGGATGGTCAAGATGTGGAGCAATTGTTAGTGGTGCAGCATTTTTGCCTCAAGAAATAATAGATTGGTATCAAAAACTTGATGTTTATATTTTGAATGGTTATGGAATGACAGAAAATTGTTGTGTTTGTTCATATCTTGATACAAAAAATTCAAAAGGGAAAGGGTCAGTAGGTCTTCCATGGGACGAGGTAGAGGTAAAAATTGGAGATGATGGAGCAATACTTAATAAAGGACCTTTTTTATTAAAAGAATATTATAAAAATAAAGAGTATACCAACAGAGTTTTGAAAGATGGTTGGTTTAATACCGGTGATAAGGGTTATATAGACGATGATGGTTATTTACACATTACGGGAAGAGTAAAAGATATTTTTAAAACGTCAAAGGGTAAATATATAGAACCTCACCTAATTGAAGAAAAATTTGAAAAAAGTAACTTATTTCAACAGTTGTGTGTTGTTGGATTGGGTTTACCACAGCCAATTCTTCTTGGTGTTCTAAATGATTTATCAAAATCTAATATTAATCAAACCTCTGAAAAAATGATTGATTATCTCGAAAAGATTAATTCTTCATTAGATAGTTATAAAAAAATTAAAAAGGTTGTATTTGTCAAAAATGAATGGACACCAGAAAATGATCTTACAACACCAACTTTAAAAATTAAAAGAGCTAAAATTGATGAAGAATTTTCAAAAAATTATGATTCCTGGTATAACTCTGATGAAAAAATAATTTGGGAGTAATCTTAATTTTTTGTGCTCAAAAATGCAAATTATTTAATTTTCTGATAAAATATTAGTAAATTCACAAAAATTTTAACAACTATGAAAAATCATAATTACCTTATTTTGTTGTTTGTTCTATTGTTTTCTTTAAACATAAATGCTCAACAAGATGATCAAGAAATTACTGCTGCATCCAGAAAAGCAGAGAAACTTGATGAGGCAAGTAACTCAAGTACAATTATTTCTGAAAAGGAAGCTTCTGATAAAAAAAGCTTTAATATCTTAAGTGTTCTTGATAAAACAGTTGGTGTTAACATTTCTAGAAATGGTGTTAATACATTCAACATTTCATTAAGAGAGGGTGTTGATATTTTTTCTACTCAAGCTGTAATCCTTTCAGATGGTAGAGAGCTTAATACCTACGGTTTGAATCATTTTGATGCTGCTTCATCAACTCTTTCAGGTTTAGATATTGCAAAAATTGAAGTTGTAAGAGGATCTTCATCAGCAGTTTATGGAATAGGTGCTAGTTCAGGTGTAATTAGTTTTACAACCAAAAACCCTTTTGAATATCCGGGTACTACAGTTCAAGTTACAAGCGGTGGTATTAATAATAGTGGAGGCTCAATAATCGCTGGTAGTGCTAAAAATGTTGAGAAAAATTGGAGTTTATTCAATGTTAATCTAAGACATGCAGATCATAATAAAGATAAAACATTTGGATATAAAATAAACATTAAGTATTCTGAAAATAATGACTGGTTAGCCGGGGAAAATAGCTCTGCAGTTCCAAACGGAGAGATTCCATTAATGACTTCATTTAATTTTGATACAAGTTTATATTTAAAAAGAGATAATTATGATATAACTGCAACTTTTGGACTTAATGATACTGGTAATATGCAAAGAAGACCAGTTGGTGGTGAAGAATTTAAACAGATATCAAGTAAGTTTTTTAATTTACAATATGACTCTGGAGATTTCTTTGCACAGTATAATTATGTTCAGAATGACACTAGTGAAAATAAAGCTTACTGGTATGATCAAAGAAATATGGGTATTGATTCAAATCAATCTCATTTGCAAGTTGGTTACGATTTTGGACTTCCTAGCTTGAATACAGAATTGTCTGCTGGAGCAGACCATAGAATTATTAAATTCGACGCTAGACAAGTATTTGGTGTTTATGAGGATGATAACGATTACAGAACATATGGACTTTCAGTTCAGTCAAAAACTAAATTGTTTGACAATGTAGATGTTTTATTTCAAGGAAGATATGATCACTTCTCAGTCTTAAATGACGGTGCTTTTTCACCTAAAGGAGTTATTATCGTAAAAGGTAACAATGGAGGAACATTAAGGTTAAGTATGAGTCAATCTAGTGTAGCAGATAATGCTTACACATTATTTAGCGATTTCTCAATGGGAGATTTTCCTAATGGAAACGGTTATGTTGGCCCTTATGGAAACAAAAATGCTTTAACATTTAATAATCCAACTTGGACTGGTAATCAAATTGTGAGTCAAGTTAATGCAAATAACCCATTAGGTATTAATTTTGGCGTTTTAGGTATGGATCACTTTTCGGCTTATATAGCACTTGCTGGAAGTATGGTGCCTTACACATTGCAACAGTTTATGGCAACTGGTAATACTTTATGGCTTGCACCTGTTACCTCTACTTTTGCTTCCTTAATGTCATCTGTTGGATCTGTAGAATATACTATGTTTGATTTAAATGATGGTGATCTTTCTGGATCTGATAAATCACAGCTTTCAACTGAGACAACTTACGAATTAGGTTACAGTAATAAAATTGGAGATAAATTTTCATTTTCAGTGGACTTATACAATATAAGAAAACAAAATATTAGTAGCATGAAAAGGATTACACCAAGGCTATCTCTTAACCCTTCTAATTTTGGTTCCGAATTTGCATCTACTTTTGGGAGTGCTCTAACTTCATTTTATGCAAGCTTAGGTCTTCCATCGGCAGCCTATGCCAGTATTGTAAATCAGTACATAGCTGTTGCAGGTCAAGCTGCTGCTGGCCTTGCAACTCAAGTGCCTATTTTTGGTTATGTAAATGCTGATCAAACACCATCAGATATGGGTAGAGTTTATTGGGGACACTATAATTTTGGTGAGATTAATTATTGGGGAACTGATATTGCAACTAACTATGATGCAACGGATAACCTTTCATTTTTTGCTAGTTATTCTTTCTTAAGTCAAACAGAGTTTTCTAAAGGCGATTTAGGAGAGGATTACAATTCTGATGAAAACTATCATTTAAATATTCCTAAACATAGAGTAAAAGGAGGTTTTTCCTATAATCCTGGTTCAGGATTACATTTAGGTTTATCATTTAGATATCAAAGCTCTATGAATATTAATACTATGAATGTTGCCGACGGTGGTGCTTTCTGGTATGATGGGTTTGTTCCAAAAAGAACTGTTTGGGACTTAAGTTTTGGAATACCAGTTTCATCAAAAACTAGAGTTGATTTAACAGTTGATAATGTTTCTGGAAAGAAATATCAGTCATTTGTTAATATGCCTATGATTGGACAGCAAGCATTGGTAACTTTAACTCACAGTTTCTAAAAATATCAAATATATTTCTGAAAATTTTTCAGAATTAAAAAGAGCAACTTCGGTTGCTCTTTTTTTTTACATTTATTTAATTAATTATGAAAAACAAACCATATAAAACAATATTTAAAAACTTAGATGAAATGTACAAATGTGTAGGTGATGAGCTAGGTTTAACTGAATGGATAGAGATTAAGCAATCTGATATTAACTCTTTCGCTAAACTTACACAAGATGAACAATGGATTCATATAGATAAAGATAAATCGTTGAAACAATCTCCATTTAAGAATACAATCGCTCATGGATTCATGATTCTTTCATACTGTACAAAATTTGCTTATGAATCCTTCGAAATTACAAGTATAAATATGGGTTTAAATTATGGCTTAGATAGAGTTAGATTTCCGTCTCCGACACCAAGTGGAGGTTTTGTTAGAGCAAGAGTAAAATTAATTGAAATGGATTTAAAACCTGGATATGCTAAATATAAAATTGTAATTTCTGTTGAATTAAAAAATCATGAAAAGCCTGTTTGTGTTGCTGAATTTTTAGCAATGGTTTATGAGTAGAAATTATATTTATTTAATTCAATAAAATATTGTTTACTTTATTTAATAAATTTGTAAAAAACAATAACTATGAAAAAATATATTTTAATTATGCTTTTGGCAGCTTTTACTTTTTCTTGTGAAACTACTGTCGAATGTGAAGATAATCCAGCAGCAGGTTTTTTAGCTACTGCTGATGGTAAGGTCCCCGTTAGAGATGCTAACCCTGCTAATTTAGACTTATGGGATAAATATATCGAAGCCCATAACAACAGAGATTTAGAAACTATTGCAAGTATGAATATTGACTCTACTGATTTGGGTCAGTTTAGAATTTTAGGCCCAACAGGTCAAATAATTCGTGGTATTGAAGAACATTCTGAATTTTTAAAAATGTGGTTTGATGTTGAAAATCCTAAATGGAATACTTATTTCTCATATTCAATGAAAGTTGATGGCCAACAAGGAGAATGGGTAATTTCGGGTGCTCAAGTTAAAAAAACAGTTGATGGTCAGGAAGTTACATCGTATGATATTGCTGATGTTTATATTTTAGATGGTAAAATTGGTGCTTTTTGGGTATACACTAGAGCAGAGGTTCCTCAACAGTAATTCTTAAACTTAATATTTCTTAGGGAGTTGTTTTAACTCCCTTTTTTTTGTATTTTTTTTTTTATGAATCGAAAATCAACATTAGATGAATTTATTATTTACCTTGAAAAAAGAATTCAAGATGAAGATTTTCGAAATTCTGTTGAAAAAATAACATTTATGACAACCTTACATGTTATAAAAAAAAATCTGGGTGAGAAGTAAAGAGAATTACTTTAATTTAATTCGAGATACATCATTAAATCCTGTTACATAAAGATGTTTCTCTTTTTCATCAAAATTACAATTAGTTAGTCCTTTTCCATAATTAATCATAGCTAGCAATTTTCCTTTTGGAGATATTATTAAAATTCCGTTAGGACCAGTAGTAAAGATATTACCACTACTATGAATTTTTAATCCATCAAAACCTCCCTTGAATTTTTTAGCTAATTCTTTTCCATCAAAAAATTTTTTTCCTTTATAAGTTTTGGTATTATATCTCATTATTTTTGGATCTTTTCTATCAGAATTATTGACGTATATATATCTTTCATTTCTAGATAACACAACTCCATTTGGTTTAGTCATTTCTTTTGATATTAAATCAATTTTACCATTTGAATAATACTTAAAAACTCCATTAAAATTTAATTCTCTGAATTTGTTATTAAAGTTTTTAAAACCATATGGGGGATCAGTAAAGTATATATCCCCACTTTTTGATAAAGACAAGTCATTTGGACTGTTAAATCTCTTACCATTATAATTATCAACTATAGTTTCGAATTTAGGATTTTCACTTTTTTCATTACCAGTAATTGCAATTCTTCTATCACCGTGCTGGCAGATAATAATTTCTCCATTATTATTAAATGCTAAACCATTTGCGCCAATTCCACCATCATCAAATGAAGGTGCATAACCAGTTGAACCACTTGGAGATATAAACTCATTAATTCCATCAAGTTTATTCCAAGTAAAAATCTTGTTTTGTCTTACATCAGTAAAAATTAATCTTTTATTTTTTTCATCCCAAAGAGGTCCCTCGGCAACCTTAAAATTTTCTCCTAAAATTTCAATTTCAGCATTTTCGTCTATTATAGTGAGGACAGATTTATCATAAATTGTTATCGTTTTATCTGTTGTGTTTTGGCTGAAAGAATTATTTAATATAAATAATAGTAAAATAATTAGTCTTTTCATTTTTTTGTTTTTTTATGATAATCCTCAAAAAAACTAATAATTAATATCAGAATTAATACTATCCCTAAAATGTAATAACCATTTATGAAAGAAATTGCACTAATAATCAATGAAAGTGTTCTGAATATCCATTTAAATATTGTAGCGTGGCTTATCATTTATTTTCTTAATAAATGTATAAAAATAAATGATGCTATTCATTTAACAATTTCTTAACATTAGTTATTTTTATATATGTTATTTAAAAAATCAAATAGATTATTTTTTTTATTAGTAATAATTATTTCACTAGTTCCAATACTCATTGATTTGGACAATTCATTATATAATTATCTTGTAGCTGAAGATGGAGTTATTGAATATTTAACAGCTTTATTTTTATTGATCTCATCTTTCATTTGTCTTAAAACGTTTTTAAATATCAAAAAAAAATCAATTCTAAATTTTGGAATTTTAATAAGTGCAATAGCGCTATTTTTTGGATTTGGTGAGGAAATTTCATGGGGTCAAAGAATTTTAAATTATCAAACTCCAATTTTTTTTAATGATAATAATTTACAAAATGAGACTAATATTCATAATCTTGCTATTTATGGTATTAAGCTAAATAAATGGATTTTTACATATACACTAGTTTTTATTTTTTCTTTTTATTTTTTTATAATGCCTTTACTTTATAAATGGAATTTATTACCAAAAACAATTTTTAATAATTTTTCTTTCTTTGTTCCAACTTATTTTCAATCATTTATTTTTTTCTTGTCAACAATATTTATAAACTTATTTAAGGACAGTAAAATTTCTGAAATTTGGGAATGTTCATTCGCAGTAACTATTTTATTTGTTTGCTTATATCCATTAAATAATAAAGGGAACTAACATACTCTGTTAATTCCCTCTTGTGACCTCGGCAGGATTCAAACCTGCAACCTTCTGAGCCGTAATCAGATGCACTATTCAGTTATGCTACGAGGCCGTTTTGCAAAACTATTATTTTTTATTTAGCATAGTAAATATTTAAGTATTTTCTTAATTTAAATGTCAAAATATTAATTATGAAAAAATGTATATATATTATAACTTTTTTATTTTCAATTGTTTTATCATCTCAGGACCTTTATTGGTACGATGTGATTCTTGAGGTTGAGTCTGAGGATACAGTAGAGTTTGAAAAAACTGTTGATGAATTTTATTCATCTGTTGATTTTCCTAAAGATGTTACAATGACTTTCTCAACAATTCCTTTGAAAGGTCAGGGATATGAAGAAACACATATTCTTAGTTTTGTGAGTCCATCTTCAGAATCTCTAGCAAATCTTAGATCTTCACTAGCTGGTGAAAAATGGGAAAATTATCTAGAAGTAGTCAGACCGTTCATAGACGGAGTAAGATCATCTGCGGGTAATGCTTCAATGATTTACAATCCAGATCTATTCTATGGTATAGGTCAAGTTTGGGCTTTTAAAGTTAAAAGTAAAGATGTACCAGCTTTTTCTATGGCTTTTAGCAAGCTTATGGAAACATTTCAATTTGGAGGTTTTGTTGGTCTGGCTCAAGTTACTCATGGAATCAGTAACGGTGAAAATGTTCTTATTTATGGTACTTATGAAAATTTAAATTCTGCATTTACTTTTGGACCTAAAAACGATGATGAAGTCAATGCTTTTACAGAATTCTTCAATGAAACAAGTGATATAGCTGAATTTACTCAAAGTTGGACTCGAGTAAAAATTAATGACTATAATGTAGTAAATGAATAGAAATTATAATCAAGTTTAATAGTACAGTTTAGGTTCTTTTATGCTAAAAAATTGAAACCTAAGAAAAATATAAACTGAGCTAAAAATAAATTAAAAGAGAAAATAAATTCTTTATTGCTATAAAAATATTGATATAGTGATTGCGTGATAAGAGAAGTTATTCCCCATCCTATATAATTTTGTAATGGTGCTTTTGAGCCACTGAATTCCCAATAGTCTAGAATAGGAGCAATTGGTTCTAATGTCAGATCAATAAGTAACATTAAAAAAACACCACATAAAATTGATAGCAGTCTATTTTTTTTAAAAATCTTATCAGAAATACTTCCACAAATAACAGTTAAAACCACCCAATTAAAACCAATCAACAGTGGCACACCTAGGATTTTTAGACCTAAATTATTTCCATATTCATAATTTCCAAAAATAAGACCATACTGAACCCCTAATATTTCAGCAATCATTCCTATGAAAAAGACAATAAAAACTATTAAAAACTTAATTCGAGATGCATTTGTTTGGTTAACGAACAAAAGGGTAGTGGAGATAAAGAGATTTAAGGGTGTGAGAGATGCAAATAAATTTTTATCAATATATAGAAGACCCATCAGACCCGACAGATGAAAAAGCCATATAATTAAAATGGATAATTTTTTATTAAAATCTAAATTCATTTTTTTATTAAATCTGAAACAATCTTTGCTGACAATAGACAAAGTGGTATTCCACCGCCAGGGTGAACACTTCCTCCACAAAAATATAGATTACTAATATTACTCAAAAAGTTAGGATGTCTTAAAAATGCTGAAAATTTATTATTACTAGAAATACCATATAATGAACCTTTATGCGAATATGTATTATTTTCTAACTCTACGGGTGTGTAAATTTTTTCTTCAACAATAAAATTTGAGATGTCTTCATCTAGAACACCTTTAATTTTTTGTATTATTATTTTTTTTAATTCATTTTTGATTTTAATCCAATCTTGTCCATTATCATAGGGTGAGTTTATCATAACAAACCAATTTTCACCTGAACTTGGAGCGTCATTTTTAACGTCTTTTGATGTTATATTAACATAAATTGTAGGGTCATTTGAAATTAGTTTTTTATCGAATATAAATTCAAACTCTTTTTTATAATCTTTAGAAAAAAAGATATTATGAAGATCAAGATTATTAAATTTTTTATTTATTCCCCAATAATAAATAACTGCTGAGCTTGATCTTTCTTGTTCTAGTGATTTATGTTCATATTCATCTTTTAATAAGTTTTTGTAAGTATTATAAACGTCTGAATTTGAAATTACATAGTCAGCATTATGTATTTTATGGCCAATTCTAATTCCTTTTGCTACATCATCTTTTATTATTATTTCAGACACATCTGAATTAAAAAAAAACTTAACCCCTTTATCTTCAGCTAATTTGTAAAGAGATTTAGTAATTTCATTCATTCCACCCTCAGGAATATATGTTCCATAATGACTTTCCAGATGTTGAATTAATGTCATCATTCCTGGTGTTTTATATGGTGATGAACCATTGTATGTAGCAAACCTGTTGTAAAACTGAACTAAATAGTCATTTTTTAGCTCTTTTTTATTGACACTGTTAAGTGACTCATTGATTTGGAATAAGTTTATTCTAAAAAGTGCTTTTAGCGTATCATAATTTAAAAATGAACTTAATTTATTTAGAGACTTTTTTAAAAATATACCCTCAGTTAAATCATATTTCTTTTTGGCCTTTTTAATATATTTTGTTATTGTTTCTCTTTTGATTTTAAAGGTGTCAATACATTCATCAATGAATTTATCTGTATCACCAAATGCATTAAAAATCTTTCCATCATCCCAAAAGTATTTACAAGCAATTCTTTTTCTTTTATAATTGAAGTAAATTCGAGGATTTACACCATATAATTCAAACAACTCGTCTACGTAGTGAGGCATAGTAAATAATGATGGTCCTGCATCAAATCTAAATTCACCCATTTTAAAAGTTGATAATTTACCACCAGGATATTTATTTTTTTCAAATACGTATACATCAATACCTTTAGCATTTAATCTGAGCGCTGTAGCGATTCCACCAATTCCTGAACCTATTATAATAGCTTTTTTCAATTCAATAATTTATAATTATTTTCTTCAATCATAAACCTAGCAAAAAGATCCTCTGAATACCAATTTCTTTTACGTGTTTTTTTAATTATTTCAGAGTGTGCTTGAGAGTCATAAGCGAATTTTTTTACTGCTTCAAAGTTTTTTCCATACGCTAAATGTTGCTTGTTCCATTAGCGGAAGTTCTCCAATTCCTTTATAAAACTCAACTCCTTTTGCATTTTTAATTGCATTACTTGCCTTAGGAACATTTAACCAAAAATCTAATTGTTTTATTAATCTTATTTTTCCTCTGGTAATAATGCCTATTTTTTTATTTTTATCCAAATCAACTGTCTTTTTATTGAAAGGATTTTTGTTATTCCACAGCCCCTGGCTTTGTATTGTTTTTAAAAAAAAATCATTTCTTGAGTATGCTTTTTCACGAATTAATTTTGAATAATCACTCCTTTCAATAAATTTTTTTGCATGTTCATAATCATTCCAAACAGCTAATACAGCATATGTTGAGAAATCAGGAACAAGTGAAAAACCTTCTCCTGCACCTGTCCCAAGAAGCTTATAAAAAATAATGTTAGAATTTTTAACAAAGTATTTATGAGATTCAGCCATTTGCTTAAATGCCCAAAATTTATTTTTTCTGTAATTGATAAAAGAAATAGTCGTAATCATTACTAATAAAAAGTTACGATAAATAGTAATATCTTTAGATGACTTTTTATGAAAATAAAATATGATTATATTATTTGTGGTGCAGGGTTGTCAGGATTAATTCTTGCAAATAAAATTTTTGAAGACTCTGATTTTGATAACAAGCAAATACTAATTATTGAAAAAAATTTATCTGATCCATTAAATAAAACATGGTGCTTTTGGGAGAAAAAAAATTCTTCATGGGATGATTATGTTATTAAATCATGGGATAAACTTCTTTTTAATTCACCCAATTTTAAAAATGAAACTTTTTTAAGTGAATATTCTTATAAGATGATCAAGTCGGAATTTTTTATTAAATCAATTTTACAAAAAATTAGAAATAGTAAAAATTTTAAGATTATTGAAGATGATGTATTAGGTTTTGATGAATCGAAAGATCGAGTTATTGTTAAGACAAAATCTAATAAATATTTAGCTAATCAAGTTTTAAACAGTGTAGTTGATATTGAAAAAATAAAATCTGAAAGTTCCTTTCCTTTTTTATTGCAACATTTTTTAGGTTGGACAATCGAAACTGAACATGATTTTTTTGATGATAATAAAGCAACTATAATGGATTTTAATATCGATCAAAATAATGAAACTAGATTTTTTTATGTTCTACCTATTTCTCGAAACAAAGCTCTTATTGAATTTACAATTTTTTCAAAAAAGTTATTGGAAAAAAAGAATTATGATATTGAATTAAATAAATATTTATCTAATTTAAATTTATTTAAATATAATATTGTTGAAAAAGAATTTGGTGTTATCCCAATGACATGCCATCCTTTTGAAAATTCTAATACTGATAGGATATTAAACATTGGTACTGCTGGGGGGTGGACAAAACCATCATCTGGTTATACTTTTAAATACATTGATAAAAATACTGACAAGTTAATTGTAAGCTTAAAAAATAATGTGTCTTTTTCCAAGATTAGTTTCAAATCACGACATTGGATTTACGATTTAATTTTGTTAGATGTTCTATTTTTTAAGAATTATATGGGAAGTGTTTTATTTACAAAAATGTTCTCTAACAACTCAATGAAAAAAATATTTTCTTTTTTGGATAATGAGTCATCTTTAATTGAGGAACTTAAAATAGCTTCATCATTTCCAAAGGTAATTTTTACAAAATCTTTATTGAGAAATTTAGGTAAAATTTTAAAATATTATTTGTAAATCTTAATTTCTGTCTCTCCATTATATTTTTTGAATCCCCTGTACATTCCCTCTGTATTGAACTCCATTATAATATTCAAATTTTTGTCTATTCCGATCACACCACCACTTCCACCTAATTTTTTAACTTTTTCAAGTGTATTTTTTGCAGCATTTTTAATACTTATTTTATTATACTCTATTTGTGCTGATATGTCATAAGCTACTACATTTCTAATAAAAAACTCTCCCCAGCCAGTTGACGAAATGCCACAAGTTTCATTATTTGCATATGTACCCGCACCAATAATTGGAACATCCCCAATTCTGTTCCATTTTTTATTTGTCATACCACCAGTTGAAGTTCCAGATGTTATGTTTCCATTTTTATCTAAAGCAACACAACCAACTGTACCAAACTTATTGTCAATAATTGAATCTCTTTTTTTTATATTTTTCAATGATTTTAATCTTTTTTTAGTAATTAAATTCTCATTACTAATTAGTTCAAACCCTTTAGACAGAGCAAATTTTTCAGCTCCAATCCCAGATAAAAAAACATGATCAGATTCTTCCATTACTTTTCTTGCTAGTTTAATTGGATTTTTTATATGTTTTACACCTGAAATTGCACCGGCGTTGAGATTATCTCCTCTCATAATAGATGCGTCCATTTCGACCTCTTCATTATTTGACAGGACTGATCCCTTACCAGCATTAAAAAGTTCAGAATCCTCAAGAAATTTAATAACAGCTTCTACAGCATCAATACTATTTCCATTTTCTTTTAAAATAGAATGTCCGATATTTAATGCTTCTCCTAGTTTTATCTTATATTCTTTTTCCATTTCATCACTCATGTTCTTTTTTAAAATTGTTCCTGCTCCACCATGTATTACAATCGCAAAACGATTATTATTTTGACTGCAGCTAATTACAAAAAATAATATTGCGAAATAAAATTTAGATAACTTCATTAAAGAGATTTGGAGGTTATTATATATCTCCAGTAAATTATAGCAAGTTGGTATTTTGATGCTTTAGAAAGATTAAGTCGTTTTTTAGTATAACTTGGTAAAATTATTTTATTACAAACAGCAATAATTTTAAAAATAACTTTATAATTCATTGGCTGCAATATACAATTCATGTATTATCTTAGCAAATACTTATGGTTTCTCAATTGCTATTTTTCTTTTTAGGTTTATTTCTGTTGATAACTGGAAGCAACTATTTGTTAAAATATTCTGTTGAGTTATCATTAAAGTATAATATTTCTAAAGTTGTTATTGGTCTAACTGTTGTTTCATTTGCTACCTCAGCTCCTGAATTATTGATCAGTATAAGTTCAGCTATAAAAAATTCTAGTGATATTGCTATTTCAAATGTTATTGGGTCTAATATTGCCAATATAGGTTTAGTTTTTTCTACTGTACTTGTATTCGTAACAATAAAAATATCTAAAAATAATATTAGTTATGATTTTCCATGGTTAATAATTGTTAGTCTAATTTTATTATTCTTTATACAAGATCTCAGAATATCTAGAATTGAAGGTTTATTTTTTCTTTTTCTTCTAATTGGTTTCATATATTTCATGTTTAGACTAAGAAAACCTGATCAAGATAAGATCGAACCAGCTAAAAATGATATTTCAATATTTAAAATTATTATTCTATTGATTATATCGTCCCTTGTTCTTTTTTTTGGATCAGAGTTGTTCGTTAATAGCGCAATTTTCTTTGCAGATTATTTTCAAGTTTCAGAACGTATTATTGGTTTAACTTTGGTTGCCGTAGGTACTAGTCTTCCCGAACTTGTTACCTCACTTGTAGCTATTTATAAAAAAGAATTAGATATTTCTGTAGGAAATATTATAGGGTCTAATATTTTTAACATATTAGCAGTTCTTGGTTTCACTGCCACTATAATTGATCTAAATGTTACCGGTGTTCAGATTATAGACTATGATATATATATTATGATTGCCTTTAGCTTGATACTTGGTTTTTTCTTTTTCATTCCAAAAAAATATACTTTATATAGATTACACGGAATAATACTACTATTATTATTTATTGCTTACTATTATACTATATTGTAAAAAAAAACACTCCAATTGGAGTGTTTTTAAAATGTAAGCACACTGTTAAAATTAAATTTTTGCAGATTTAACTGTTTTAATAATTCTTGCAGCAATTTTATATGGATCACCGTTCGAAGCTGGTCTTCTATCCTCAAGCCAACCTTTCCAACCTTTTTCAACTGTCATAATTGGTATCCTGATTGATGCTCCTCTATCAGAAACGCCATAACTAAATTCGTTGATTGATTGTGTTTCGTGATCCCCAGTTAATCTTTGATCATTATAAGCACCATATACATCGATATGTTCTTTTACAACTGGCCTGAAGGCTTCACAGATAGTCTCGTATGTTTCTTTTGAACCACATGTTCTCAGAGTTGTGTTAGAAAAGTTAGCATGCATACCAGACCCATTCCAATCAGTATCTCCCAATGGTTTTGGGTGATATTCTATGGCTAAACCATATTCCTCTGCCAATCTTTCTAGTAAATATCGAGCAACCCACATTTCGTCACCAGCTTTTGCAGCACCTTTAGCAAAGGTTTGAAACTCCCATTGACCAGATGCTACTTCAGCATTAGTTCCTTCAACATTAATTCCTGCATCAAGACAAATATCTAAATGCCTATCCATTACTTCTCTACCAAAAGTGTTTTTACCACCAACAGAACAATAGAATTGTCCTTGTGGAGTTTGATCTTTTGGAAATCCTAGTGGAAGATTTGTTTCAGGATCCCATAGAAAATATTCTTGTTCAAATCCGAACCAAAAGTCATCATCATCATCATCGATAGTAGCTCTACCGTTCGATTCATGAGCGGATCCATCAGCGTTAAGAACTTCGGTCATAACTAACCAACCATTTCTTCTAACAGGGTCAGGATAAATTGCAACAGGTTTCAATAAGCAGTCTGATGATCCTCCAGGTGCTTGCCTTGTTGAACTTCCATCAAAAGACCACATAGGACAGTCTTCAAGTTTACCGCTGAAATCTTCAACAATTTTTGTTTTTCCTCTAAGGCTTTGAGTTGGTTTGTA
>CABYPD010000018.1 GCA_902520835.1 uncultured Bacteroidota bacterium | reverse complement strand
CCGGTAATAGCTTATATGCTCTACAAATTTAAGTTTGTAAGATTAAATAATTTTAAATTTTCAAATCTTGGAAGTTTTGATTCAAATACTCTAAAATTTAAACTGTATCCTTTAATTAACATATTTAGGATCATAACCTTATTATTAGTAATTGTTGCACTAGCTAGACCTCAAGAAATTAGTAATAGTACTAGGACAAAATCAAGTAGTGGTATTGACATAGTTATTGCGGTTGATATTTCATCTAGTATGTTAGCACAAGATTTAAAACCTAACCGACTAGAAGCTTTAAAAACAGTAGCGTCCCAATTTATTAATGATAGGATAAATGATAGAATTGGACTAGTTATATATGCAGGTGAGAGTTATACTAAAACACCAGTAACATCGGACAAGGATGTAGTGATTAAATCTCTTTCTGACATTACTTTTGATGGTATAATTGAAGATGGAACTGCAATTGGAATGGGTTTAGCAACTTCAGTAAATAGATTAAAAGAGAGTAAGGCAAAAAGTAAAGTAATTATCTTATTAACAGATGGAGTAAATAATTCTGGATTTATTGATCCTTCAACAGCTGCTGATTTAGCTGCAAATTTTGAAATAAAAACATACACTATAGGTTTAGGAACTAATGGGAATGCAAGAGCACCAGTTGCTTTAAATCCAAATGGGTCATTTAGATTTGGAATGACCAAGGTTGAAATTGATGAAGAATTACTAAAAAATGTAGCAAATAAAACAGGGGGCTTATATTTTAGAGCAACTGACAATAAGAAATTAGAGGAAATTTATAATGAGATAAATAAGCTAGAAAAAACAGAAGTTGAGGAGATTAAATATTCTGATTCAGAGGAAAAATATAGGCTACTAATTATAGCTGCAATTGGCTTAATTTTTGTCGAATTAATTTTAAAATATACAGTGTTTAGATCAATAATATAATGTATCAGTTAGAAGAAATATCATTTATGTATTTTTTGGCTTTGTTACCAATTTTATTTTTGATTTTTATTTTTAATAAAAATTGGCAAAGGACTATAAAAAAGAAATATTTTGATTCGAATACTATTGAGTATTTAAGTCCTGAAATTTCAAATAAAAAACCATTTCTTAAACTTTTAATTAAATCCATTGCAATTATTTTATTAGTCTTTGCATTGGTCAATCCTAAAATTGGTACTGAACTAAAAACCGTAAAGAGAGAGGGTGTAGATTTGGTTTTTGCTGTTGATGTTTCTAAAAGTATGCTAGCTGAGGATATTGCTCCCAATAGAATAATAAAATCAAAACGAATTGTTTCAGAGATTTTTGAAAAACTTGGATCTGATAGAGTTGGTATAATTGCTTATGCATCAACGGCAATTCCAGTACTACCTATAACTACTGATTTTTCTTCTGCACGTATGTTTTTGGAAAGTTTAAATACTGATATGCTATCTTCTCAAGGAACTTCAATTGGAGAAGCAATAAGACTTTCAAAAAATTATTATGATGATGATAATCAAACAAACAGAGTTTTATGTATAATTTCTGATGGTGAAGATCATGAATCACAGAATATTAATGTATCATCAATTGTTGGTGACACCGGAATAACAATTTTCACAATTGGTGTTGGCTCTATTAGTGGAGCACCCATACCAATAAAGGAAAATAACATAATTAAATCTTATAAAAAGGATGAAAATGGTGAGGTTGTAATTACCAAATTAAATGAAAAAATTTTAAGTGAGATGGCTATAGAAAGTAATGGAAAATATTTTAAAGGGGATAACACTAATACAGTAGTAAATCTTATAATAGACGAATTAAAAGAAATGGATAAGAAAGAATTTGAATCAAAACAATTCGTTGCTTTTAAAGACCAATTTCAATGGTTTTTAGGATTTGGTTTATTTTTCTTGTTTTTAGATTTGATTGTGTATGACAAGAAAACTTTTTGGATAGAAAGGTTAAATTTATTTAATGAAAATGAGAATAAGAATTAGTATATTTTTTGTTTTAATGGTTTCATTTTCTTTCTCTCAAAATGAGACAGAAAAAAAATCAAATAACCTAGTTTTTGATGGCAATATTAAATTCGACAATAAAGATTTTGAAATCGCTGAATACAATTATAGAATAGCTAAATCAATAGACTCTTTAAATTACAATGCACCATATAATCTTGGAAATTCTCTTTACAAAAATAATTTGGGCACCGATGCTCAAATTATGTATAAAAGTGCTTTGAAAAAAAATTCTAGTAAGGAAAATAAACATAAAGGCTTTCATAATCTTGGAAATACATACATGCAGAAAGAGGATTATCAAAACGCAGTTAATTCATTTAAACAAGCTTTACTTAATAATCCTGATGATGAGGAAACTAGGTATAATTATGTTCTTGCCAAAGAACTTTTAAAAAACCAGAATCAGAATAATAAAAATGAAAATAAGGATAATAAAGACAATCAGGATAAGGATAACAAAAGTGATAATAAAAAAGATGAGAAGGATGATAAGGGAGAGCAGAATGATAAAAATCAGGACAAAAAAGACGATTCAAAACAGCCTCAGAAACCAAAAGAAGATCAAATTTCTCCTCAGCAATTAAAAAATCTCTTGGAGGCAATGAATAAAGAAGAAAAAAAGGTGCAGGAAAAAGTGAATAAGAAAAAACTTAAAGGAACACCAAAATCAAATCAAAAAGATTGGTAATTATGAAAAAATTATTAGTACTAATTTCTTTGCTATTTATGAGTTTTGGTTTTTCTCAAATCAAATTTGAGGCAGAAGTTAGTAAAACCAATTTAGGTGTTAATGAGAATCTGAGAGTAGATTTTAAAATGAATAAGGATGGTGATAATTTTAATCCACCTTCATTTGATGGATTTAGTGTTGTAGGCGGACCAAATCAGTCTGTCAGTAATAGTTGGATTAATGGTGTAAGAAGTTTTTCTAAAACATACTCTTATTTTCTAAGTCCTTTAAAAAAAGGAAAATATACTATCGGTCAAGCTTCTATCGAAATTGATGGCGATATTTATAAAACGATGCCTATTCAAGTTAAGGTAACTGAAGCAGTTCAGTCTTCAGTTTCGCCTAACAACCCTGTTTCTTATTTAAATGATGATATAGAATTAAATATTGAAGTTTCTAAAAGTGAGACTTATTTGAATGAGCCAATCTCAGTTGAGTTTAAATTACTTTTTAATCCTAAAATTAATGTAACGAATTTGGGTGAAATAGACAGTCCAGAATTTAATAATTTTTGGTCTCAAAATATAAAAATTCCGCGTTTAGAAATAAAAAGCACTTCCTATAAAGGACAAAGGTATAATTATGTTACTTGGAAAAGAACTTTACTCTTTCCTCAAAAGTCAGGTAATTTAGAGCTATTACCATTAACCTTAGATGTAACAGTAGATGTACCAACTAACAGACGAGATTTTTTTGGAAATGTTATCTATACACAAACTTCAAAAAAAGTTTCTTCAAAAAAGAAAAATATAAAAGTAAAAGAATTCCCCTCCGAAGGTAAACCCGAAAGTTTTAATGGTGCTGTCGGGAAGTTTGATGTTTCTTTATTTTCTTCTAAGTCTGAATTAAAGGCAACTGAATCATTTCAACTAGAATTAAAAGTTAATGGAAGAGGCAATCTTAAATTATTCACTCTTCCAGAAATAAAAGTGCCATCATCTTTAGAAAAGTATGATCCTGAGTTTAAAGAAGATATAAAATCGTCAATATCAGGAATGAATGGTCAAATTTCGAATACTTATACAATTGTTCCTCAATTCCAAGGTAAGTACCCTATTCCTGCAGTTGAGTTCAGTTACTTTGACCCAGAAGCCAAAAAGTACGTAACAATAAAAACAAATGAAAGTATTGTAGATGTAACTGAAGGCCCAATGAATTCAGATTATACTAATAACTCTGGATTGAGTTTCAATCAAAATAATACTATCCAGACAAAAGGACAGTTTAATTATATAAAATTAAGTTCGAAATTTTCAAGTATTAATTCTAAAAAATTATTGGACTCAAAACTTTGGTTATATACTCTTTTATCTATCCCTTTTTTAATTTTTATTATTATAATATTATTAATAAAAGTTAGCAGAAAATCAATCTCAGATTCTGATCTAATAACCAAAAATGCTGAGAAATTAGCCAGAAAGTATTTGGAAAATGCAAAAATTGACATTTCTAACAAAGAATCTTTTTATAGCTCATTAGATCAAGCATTATTCAACTTTTTTAAATCAAAATATATGATCAGAAAAGAAGATTTCTCTAAAGATAAAATCAAATCAATTTTGATTAAGGAAAATATTTCTGAGAAGGTAATTAATGATGTAATTGAATTAATTGAAAGTTGTGAAATCGCAAGATACACTCCTGCAACTACTGATGCTATGGACAAAGATTATGAAAAAGCTGTCCAGATATTAACAAACTTTGAAAATGTATAATATGTTTAAACTATTTTTAATTTTATTTTTTTTAAACACCCAGTCTCAAGTTGAAGTTGTTTTCGATGAGGGTAATGCATTATACAATCAAGGTAATTATGCTGAAGCCATTGAAAAGTATACTAGCATCATAAATAATGGTTCTGAATCTGCAGAACTATACTATAATCTAGGTAATGCTTACTATAAAATTAATGATATCGCAAACTCAATATTTTATTTTGAAAAATCTTTATTGCTTGATCCTAATAATAATGAAACAATTAATAACTTATCATTTTCTCAAAATATGACTATAGATAGAATTGAGACTGTTCCAGTTAATCAAGTTTCTAAATTCATTTCTAAGTTTACAAATTTATTTGACTATAATACATGGTTCTTAATTTCAATTTTATTCGAGTTTTTATCTCTCATAGTTTTTTCATTATACTTATTCAATAAAAACTCTGATACTAAAAAGCGTTACTTCAGTATTGGATCAATATTTCTTTTCTGTTTTATAATTTTTTTGAGTTTAGGTGTAAATTCAAAATCAGAATATGAAAAAAATAATCCAGCTATTTTATTTGATAGTAGGATTTCATTTAAGTCAGAACCTAATGAAAGATCAGAAGAGTTATTTCTTTTAAATGAGGGAACCAAAGTAAATGTTTTAGAAAAAATAAATGAGTGGAGTTTGATAGAACTTTCTAACGGATCAAAAGGATGGGTATTAAATTCAAAATATCAGCTTATAAAGTAAACATCATCTGATTATCTAATAAAAAAAGCAGGCTGTCACCAATTGACTGTAAAATATTATAAATTTTTGAACTGTTTAATGTTTCCTGTGGAATTAAATTTATTGAAAAAAAATTGTTTAAATAATTTAGTAATAAAACAAAGAAAGAAAAAACTACTAGGTATTTTCCTAAACTAAAAATACCTCCAAAAAGTCTATTAATTAAACCCAATGAAGCAAACTTAATCAGTTTTGTTAGTGACTTTCCTATTAATGAAAATGAAATAGTAATAGAAATAAAAAGTAAAATAAATGAAATAATATTTAACACTTTTAAATCAATATTAATAAATTTAAAAAGTAATTCAGAGACTTGTTCTGTAAACATTGCTGCACCAATTAGACCAATAAAAAAACCAAAAAATGATGCTACTTCATTAAAAAAGCCTTTAAAGAACCCTCTTATAAATGCGAAGGAAAGGAAGCAAATTATGACAATATCAAAATAATTCAATTTTAAAAATTTTAATTTAGTATTATTTTATAAAAATAAGTTGAAAGGGAAAACTAAAAAAATAAATAGTTGGGATAATGTTACTAAGAAGATTAGTGATGTTTTTAATGATGGTCAAATAATTGACTTAGAAGGTATAATTTACTTAATAGGTCTTCAAGAATTAGGTTTTTTTGAAAAAAAATTCAAAAAAGATGAAAAAGTTAATATTATGCACATTGCAATATGTACTTTACTGGAACCATATGGGTATTATGAATTTGATTATGTTGATAAGGATGGATGGCCACATTATAAGCTCCTATCAAAACTTCCCCAATTGAAACCTGGTGAACAAACTATTTTAATGAAAGAAGCAATTATAGATTATTTTTTTAAAAAGGGTTTTATTAGTTAAATAATTAGAATATTTTAGCCAAGTATATGACTGAAGAAATAAAGAACTTTAAAAAAAAATTATCTTCAATTAAAATCAATAATGAAAAAGAACTTGAAAGCTTTAGGTTGGAATATTTATCCAAAAAAGGTTTAATTTCAAGTCTATTCTCTAAGCTTAAGCAAGTTTCTAAGGAAAATAAAAAATTTGTAGGCCAACAAATTAATGAAGTTAAAATTCTAGCAAATGAAATATACGATCTTTCAAAAATTAAATTTTCTAGTTCAGATTCAAATCAAAAATTTGAAGATTACTCAAAGCCAATTAAAATATTAAAGTTAGGTTCACGTCACCCAATTTCAATAGTTAAGAATAAGATTATAGATATTTTTTTAAAAATTGGGTTTGACATTTCGGAAGGTCCTGAGATTGAAGATGACTGGCATAATTTTACTGCTTTAAATTTACCTGAATATCATCCCGCTAGAGATATGCAAGATACTTTCTATATTAATAAAAACCCAGATTGGCTTTTGAGAACTCATACATCTTCTGTTCAAATTAGACATATGGAAAATAATAAACCCCCAATCAGAACAATTTCGCCAGGGAGAGTTTACAGAAATGAAGATATTTCAGCACGTTCACATTGTTTTTTTCACCAAATTGAGGGATTGTATATTGACAATAATGTCTCATTTGTTGATTTAAAACAAACCCTGCTTCATTTTACCAAAGAGCTATTTGGAAAAAATAAAATAAGACTTAGACCCTCATATTTTCCATTTACAGAGCCTAGTGCAGAATTGGATATTTATTGGGGACTAAACTCAGAAGCAGATTATAGAATTACTAAAGGGACAGGGTGGTTAGAAATTTTAGGTTGCGGTATGGTGGACCCAAATGTTTTAAATAATTGTGGAATTGACCCCAAAGAATACTCTGGATATGCATTTGGATTAGGCTTAGAAAGGATTGCCATGCTACTATATCAAATTGATGATATAAGAACTTTGTATGAAAATGATATAAGGTTTTTAAATCAGTTTAGTAAATCAATATAATTTTTCAGAAATTTCTTTTAATATTTTTTTTGGACTATTTCTATTATAAAGAATTTTATATACTGACTCTATAAATAAAAAATTATCTTTTTTGTTTTTAGTTATTTCATATGCATTTTTTGTTGCATAATAACCCTCAACAACCATAGACATTTCTGACATTGCAGATTCGACAGAATATCCTTTACCTATCATGTTGCCAAAAGTTCTATTTCTACTAAAAGTTGAATAAGTTGTAACTAGTAAATCACCAATATATGCGGAATGGTTTATGTCTCTTTTTGTTCTATGAATTCTTCTAATAAATAGCTTTAACTCTTTTGCACAATGACTAATAAGAACACTAAGAAAGTTATCACCATATCCTAAACCATGGGAAATACCAACCAAAATTGAATAGATGTTTTTTAAAGTAGCAGAATATTCAATTCCAATTAGATCTGTAGAAACAGAGGTTTTTATATACTTTGATTTTAGTTTATCTGAAATATAATTCCCTAATAATTTTCTTTTTACTCCGATTGTTAAATATGAAAGTTTTTCTAGAGCTACTTCTTCAGCATGACATGGTCCACTTATTATTCCAAGGTTTGTTTTCTTTATATCATAGTTAATATGGAGATGCTGGCTAATTACAAGTTGAGATTTTGGTATAACACCTTTTGATGCTGAAATAATAATTTTATTTTTTAATAGCTTTTTATGATTTTGGAAAGTTGAATCAATGTATGGTGAAGGTATCGCAATTATTAATATTTCTGAGGCTTCAATGATTTTTTTTAGATCATTTGAAATATTCAATTTTTTATTTTTTAACTGAACATGTCTTAAGTATTTTAAATTTCTTTTGCTTTTATTAATTCCTTCAATAATTTCTATGTTTCTTATATACCAATTGATTTTATCCAGATTCTCTGAAAACATTTTTACCAACGCAGTTCCCCAGCTTCCTGCTCCAATCACTCCAAAACTTTTGTTTTTCATTTTTTAACAATTCTTTAATAAAACTGGATGCTAATTTAAACTAAATTTAAGTAGTTAGTTTTTCATAATTTGTTTAACATAAAGCACTCTCCAAAGAGTGTTTTTTGTTTTATTTACCTAAACCAAACAAAAATAATTAACCCTAGCAGATAAAAAAATAATAATCTAAAATGTTTTTTTCTTCTTTCTACAACCTTATTATGCAAATACCAGCCAAATAGACATACCAACAAACTAATCAAGGATGAGATATAAGTTTTTAATTCTAGAATATCTGTTAAAAGAAGCGATAATGATAATTTAATTAATAAAAATATTAATACGAACAATGAAATTCTAAAATCAAGAAATGTATATTTCTTGTCACCTAAAAATTTAATTAACGAATTTGATGTAGTGTAAACTAAAAATAAAACACATGTTATAAATAGTAAACTATGAATATTAAGTAAAGTAATGTTCATATTAAAAAGAAGCATTAATTAAGCTCTTTGTATAAGGATTTGGATTTTTAAATAATTTTCGAGTGTCATTAAAATCTACAATCACACCATTTTTTAAAACCATAACACGATTACATATATTTTTAACTATTCTAATGTCATGGGAAATAAATATTAAAGTGAGAGATAATTTATTTTTTAATTCAACTAATAAATTAAGTATTGAATTCTGAATATTTTTATCTAATGCAGAGACACATTCATCACAAATTAAAACTTTTGGCTCCATTGTTAGTGCTCTTGCAATTACAACTCTTTGCCTTTCACCCCCAGATAATTGTGATGGAAACTTGTTATATAAATCACTTTTTAATCTTACACTTTTAAGTATTTTAACAGCTTCTAAGATTAAATTACTCTTTGAAATTATTTTATGAAACTTCATAGGTTCTATCACTTGATCAATGACACGAATCGATGGGTCTAATGATGAATACGGGTCTTGAAAAACTATTTGAATTTCCTTGCTAGTAGAAAGTCTACTCATACTTTTTATATTTTTTGAATTATAAAAAATATAACCAGAGTATGATTCATGGATTTTTAAAATACATTTTGAAATAGTTGTTTTACCTGATCCTGACTCTCCAATGATACCTAATGAATCATTTTTGAATAATTCAAAATTTATTTTTTTCAATATTTTTTTTCCACCAAGATTTAAACTTAGATTATTGACTTTAAGTATTTCTGAACTACTATTACTGAATTTTTGTTTATTAATAATAAGTTTCTTGTTTAATGATATTAATTTTTTTGTATAATTTTTTTTTGGATTTTTAAAAATTTTTTTTGTTTCTCCTTCTTCAATGATTTCGCCATTTTTTAGAAAAATGATATAATCTGAAATTTCGCTAACTAAATTAAGATTGTGAGTTATAAAAATTAAACTCATTTTAAATTCTTTTTTTAGTTTTAACAATAGTGATACAATTTCTTTTTTTATTATAGTATCAAGTGAAGATGTAGCTTCATCACATATCAAAATTTTAGGATTTTTTGAAATCATCATTGCAATCATGAGACGTTGTTGCTGGCCTCCACTTAGTTCATGAGGATATTTTTTCAATGTATCCTGAGGGTTATCAATTTTTACCTTTTCTAGAATATCAATTGCATTATTAGTTGTATCGATGTTTTCTGAATTAGAGGATTTAAAACACTCAATTAATTGTGCTCCACATTTTATACTTGGGTTAAGATAGCTTGATGGATCTTGAAAAATAATTCCAATATCATTTCTTAAAATTTTTCTAAAATCATTGTTTGAGATTTTATTTAAATCTGTATTATTAAAAAATAAATTCCCAGATTGATATAGTCCTCTGAAAATGGATAACTTTAAAATACTCAACGCAGTAACAGATTTTCCACTTCCAGATTCACCAACTATTCCAAGAATATTATTTTTCTTTAGTTTGAAACTTATATTCTTAACAATAGATTCATTATCAGTGGAAACATTTAAGTTTTTTATTTCTAGTAAAGAATTATTCACTAATTAATTTATTTGTTTTTAAAATTTTAAAACTTTCAGAAATATATTTTTCAAAGTCTTTTGGAAATCCTTTTAAACTTTGCCCTTTGGCTTTACTTCTTCCCAATCTTGTAATTATCAAATCAATTTTTGGAAAAACAATTACGTATTGTCCTTGATGACCTCTGAGAGAGAAAAATTTATAGTTTTCATATTCACCTAACCAAAATCCATATCCGTAAATTGGATTGTTTTCAAACCTTGGTGAAATAGATTTTATCACATTTGAACTATCAATTACTTGTTTACCATTAATTAGTCCCATGTTTTTATAGAGTTTGCCAACCTTAGAAAAATCACGCGCATTGGAATTTAAACAACAATATGCTTTTATTTCATTATTTTCTTTGCTGTCGATCATCCAAAGAGCATCTTCTTCTGCGCCAATCGGATCCCAAAGCCACTCACTAACTAAGTCATTAATTTTTTTATTATTAGCTTTTTCAATTACCATTGCTAAAATCTGAGTACTCCCACTTTGGTAATTAAATTTTTTACCTGGCAATTCAATAAATGAAGATTTTAACATTAATTTTTTCAAATCTTCTGTAACATACGCTCTGGCAGTAATTCCCAATAAATCTTTATAATTTTCCTGCCATTTAAGTCCTGATGACATTGATGCTAAATCTCCAACAGTTACATCTTTTCCACCTTTGAATTCAAATTCAGGATAGTATTTTATTAGTTTTTCATCTAAACTTTCAACTGTGTTTGATTCAATGCTTTTAAATAACAAAAATGAAATAATACTCTTTGACATAGAAAAAGAATTAGTCATTGAACTTTCATCATATCCTAAAAAATATTTTTCATGAATAATGGAATCATTTAGAATTATTAGAAATGCAGTACTTTCATAATCTTTGTGAATAGCCTCTAACTGTTTTGTAGTTTCTAATTGATTGTACTGCTTATGCTTTGCCCAACGTAAAGGTTTTTGACTTTTGTGAACTGTATTATTTTCAAAAAATTTATAGTCATCGATAGATGCTTTTGTCCTTTTTGTTTTAAGAACTAATTCAACCATGCTTTTGTAGTCATTAAAATTTTCATGTTTAGTAAATAGAATTGAGCAAACTAGTATAATACTAAGGGTGAAAAATGAAATTAATATTTTAACTCTAAGACTCATGTTGAATTTCGATAAATATATATATTTAATTCTTTATTGATTATTTTAGATTAGCTCAAATATGAAAAAGCCTTTTTTTTATTTAAGAACGAGAATATTTTTATCAATGATAGCTCTTGTTTTTGTATCTTTTTTATTGATCGGTATATCAACCAATTTTCAAATAACTGAAAGCTCTTATTATTATCATGAACTTAGATTGGATAGAAAAGAATCACAACTTCAAAGAGCAATTTCATATGAATTTATAAACAATACTAATCCAGTTAAAAGTCAAATTTTTAGAGATAAAATTTTTAAAATTTCTGATATACAAAATATAAGTTTTAGCATTTATGATTTAAATGGAAATTTAATTCAGTCAACATTTGAGGAAAGTGCTTTAACCAGAATTAGTCAAGATTTAATTGATAAAATTAATTTGTCTGAAAAAAAGAAATATGTTGAAATTAAAAAAGTTGGTGATAAACAAGTCAGAGAATCATATTCAATAATATTTGATTATAACAAAGAACCAATTTGGATTTTAAACCTTCCTTACTTTGATGATGATAAATTAAATGTTTATGAATTAAGATCTTTTATATTAAATATTGTTCAAGTTTATCTTTTATTATTTGTTTTAGCTATAATTATTTCATACTTCGTTTCTAGTTATATTACAAATCCAATTTCAGAAATAGTATATAAAATGAAACAAATGAGGATTGATAAATTGAATAAAAAAATTAATCTTGAAGTTACTAGTAAGGAAATGTTTACCCTAGTCAATTCATATAATAATATGGTTGATCAAATTGACCAGAATATAAAGGAGATTTCAAAATCACAGAGAGAGTTAGCTTGGAGAGAAATGGCAAAACAAGTAGCACATGAAATTAAAAACCCACTAACTCCAATGAAATTAAGTGTTCAAAATTTTAAAATAAAATTTGACCCAGAGGATCCAAATGTTGAAAAAAAATTGGATGAATATAGTAAAACTTTAATTCAACAAATAGATGTATTAAGCTCTATTGCAACAGCATTCTCAAGCTTTGCTGAATTACCGGTTCAAAAAAATGAAAAAATTGATTTGATATCTACTACAAAATTATGTTTAGAAATTTTTAATGACAGGAATGTTGTATTTAAATCAGACTTAAATAAATTGGAGATTTTATTTGATAGAACTAACTTAATAAGGATTATTAATAATCTTGTCAAAAATTCTATCCAAGCAACAAATGACGTTTCCGAGCCTAAAATCATAGTTCAGGTAAAAAAAACAAATAAATTAGCATTAATTGAAATTATAGATAATGGTTCTGGTATTCCAAATGAGTTAAAGGAAAAAATATTTGAACCTAATTTTACCACTAAAACTAAAGGCATGGGGCTTGGTTTGAGTATAATTAAAAATTTAATAACAAATTATAAAGGAACTATATCTTTTAAATCGAAAAAGGGTGAAACGGTTTTTACAATTAAATTACCTGTTGATTAACAGTATTCGTTGTAAGCTTCTTTTAGGTTTTCAGCAATAATTTTAGCATCCCTTCCTTCAATATGATGTCGTTCTAACATATGTATTAATGACCCATCTTTAAATAGTGCAATGCATGGTGATGATGGAGGAAAGGGAAACATTAAATTTCTTGCAGATTCAGTAGCTTCTTTATCAACTCCTGCAAAAACGGTGAATAGATTGGTGGGAGTTTTTTCATTTTGTAATGAACCGAGAATACCAGGTCTAGCATTTGCGGCAGCACATCCACAAACTGAATTTACAATAATTATAGATGTATTTTCTTTTATTAAATCTTTAATATCATCTTGAGCTTTAAGTTCAGTGAAACCATTGCTTGTAAGTTCCTCTTTCATTGGATTAACAATATGTTCTGGGTACATAAATTTATTTTTTTCAAATATACTAAAGAAGTATTAAATTCCATTTGTAATTTTACATTGTGTATAGATGGTTTTTAGGATTATTCGGTTTTTTTATTTACAGAATTCCTGGTTTTTTTGTTGGTTTTTTTATTGGATCTATAATTGATAACGGTGGAATTAGAAGAGTTAACTCAAATATTGTAAAAGAATTTGAAATCAATCTTCTTTCCCTCGCATCAATTTTAATAAAATCTGACGGAAAAATTTCTGTATCTGAGCTTCAGTTTGTTCGTAATTATTTTATTTCAATTTATGGCCCTCAAAAAGCAAATAATTTATTTTCAAGATTTAATAAAGAGGTTGATAAATCTAACATATCAGCTGAAAAAATATGCGTTTTCTATAGATCTAGGACATCTTACGAAACTAGATTACAAATTATTAACCTTTTGTTTAATGTTGCAAAATCAGATGGCAATATTTCTAATTTTGAATTAGAAAAACTCTATGAATTTTCTTCTCTTATGAAAATATCAAGAATGGACTTCGAAAGCTTGAAGGCAATGTTTATTAAGTCTTCAAACTCAGATTATAAAATTCTAGAAGTAGATAAAAACTGTTCAGATGCAGAACTGAAAAAAGCATATAGAGATCTTGCTAAAAAACATCATCCTGATAAAGTTCAGCATTTAGGCGAAGTTTATATCAAATCTGCCAAGGAAAAATTTGCAAGGATACAAGCTGCTTATGAAAACATTAAAAAGCAAAGAGGAATAGCATGATAGATCAACTTTATTTTTATTTGGAAATTGGCTATAATCATATTTTAGACTTAAGCGCTTATGATCACTTTTTGTTTTTGGTGTCTATTACAATTCCGTTTTCTTTTAAATACTTTAAAAAGGTGTTTTGGATTGTAACTTTATTTACAATCGGGCATTCATCTTCAATTATTTTATCGACATATAATATTGTCAATCCAAACATGTCAATAATAGAATTTTTAATTCCAGTAACGATTATTTTTTCAGCAATATCAAATGTATTTTTTTTAAAAAAGGATGAAAGCTTGGATATTAAAACTTTATTTATTGCGCTATTTTTTGGAATAATTCATGGATTTGGTTTTGCAAACTACTTTAATCAAATAACTTTTGATGATATATTTGATACAACAGCCTTATTGGGTTTTTCTTTTGGAGTTGAACTTGCTCAAATTATAATTGTAATTTCAATACTTTTGATAAACTCAATTTTAATGTTTTTGCTTAAAGAAAAATATAATTCATACATTAAAATAAGCTCGATCATTGTTTGTATATTAACAATCTTGTTATTTTTTTAATTTATATGTCATTACAAAAACAATTGAAGTACGATAAAGCTTATCTAAAAATGGCGCTTGAATGGGGTAAGCTTTCTTATTGTAAAAGAAGACAAGTAGGAGCATTAATAGTCAAGGATAGAATGATTATTTCTGATGGTTATAATGGCACTCCAACTGGTTTCGAAAATTTTTGTGAAGATGAAGAAAACTATACTAAATGGTATGTTTTACACGCCGAAGCTAATGCAATAACTAAGGTTGCCTCTTCTGCCCAGTCTAGTAAGGGAGCTACCCTATATGTGACTTTGTCACCTTGTAGAGATTGCAGTAAATTAATTTTTCAGTCTGGCATAATTAGGGTTGTATATCATGAAGAATATAAAGATAGATCTGGTCTTGATTTTTTAATAAAAGCAGGTGTGGAAGTAAAACAAATAATTAATCTTTAATTTTTTTTTCAATTTTCTCAGAAATTATTAAAATTAGTATTAGAACTATGGCGCAGCTTGAAGCTAATATTCCAACTAATGAAATTTTATTATCAGAATCACTAATTTCAAATTCAAAATTATAATTAAAAATATTGATGACTAAAATTATAATACTAATTACGAGACTTATTTTCTTTACCATATTTTTGTTTAAGCAAATTTACTAATTGAAATGATAATAATTGATAAAACTTTAGTTTCTAACGATGTAATTGAAAGAAAATTTACATGCGAGATATTAAGTTGTAAAGGGGGGTGTTGTGTTAAGGGAGACATAGGTGCTCCATTGGAACTTGAGGAGGTGGAGAAGCTGAAAAAAAATTATAAAAAATTAAAAAAATTTATTTCAAAACTTGGCTTTGATTCATTGAGCAAAAATCAAAGTTTTGTTAGTGATGAAAATGGAGTTTTTCATACACCTTTAATAAATAATAAAGAGTGTGTCTATATTAAAAGAGATCAAAACAATATCGTTACTTGTGGAATTGAAAATGCCTTTAATGCAGGAGAAATTGATTTCAATAAACCAATTTCATGTCAATTATATCCTTTAAGAGTTACTGAACTTAAAAATTATACGGCTGTTAACTATCATGATTGGGAAATTTGTAATGCTGGTTGTGTTAAAGGTGAAAACGATAATATATATGTTTTTGAGTTTTTGAAATCGGCTTTAATCACAAAATTTGGAACTGACTGGTATGAAAAACTATTAGCAGCAAAAAAAACAAATACGTAGACTTTTCTTTAATTCATAAATTGTTAAAAACTAAGCCAATTTGTGAATAATTAATTCTTTTATTTCTGACAACATTTTAGAATCTTTGTTAAGCTTAATTGCAAATAATCTAATTACATTACTGTTATGGTTGAACCAATTTTAAAGGAAAATAAAGATAGATTTGTCATATTCCCAATAAAACATCACGATTTATGGGAGTGGTACAAAAAATGTGAAGCAAGTTTTTGGACTGCTGAAGAAATAGATCTTCATCAAGATCTCACAGACTGGACTACTAAATTGAATGATGATGAAAGATATTTTATCAAACACATTTTAGCTTTTTTTGCTGCTTCGGATGGAATAGTTAATGAAAATCTTGCTGAAAATTTTGTAAACGAAGTTCAATATTCAGAAGCAAAATTCTTTTATGGTTTTCAAATTATGATGGAAAATATTCATTCTGAAACATACTCACTTTTAATTGATACCTATGTCAAAGACGATAAAGAAAAAGATCAATTATTCAGAGCCATTGAAGTTTTTCCTGCAATCAAGAAGAAAGCTGATTGGGCATTAAAATGGATCGAGTCTGATTCATTTGCAGAAAGATTAATTGCATTTGCTGCTGTTGAGGGTATCTTTTTCTCAGGTGCTTTTTGCTCAATTTTTTGGTTAAAGAAAAGAGGGCTTATGCCAGGCCTAACTTTTTCTAATGAATTAATATCGAGAGATGAAGGTGTGCATTGTGACTTTGCAGTTCATTTACATAATAACCATTTAGTTAGTAAAGTTCCCAAGGAAAGAATTACTCATATTTTAACTAATGCCCTTGACATAGAAAAAGAATTTATTACTGAGTCATTACCTGTTAGCTTAATTGGTATGAATGCTAAGTTAATGACTCAATATTTAGAATTTGTTACAGACAGACTATTGGTTGAATTACAATGTGAGAAAGTTTATAATGTAACTAATCCGTTTGATTTTATGGATATGATTTCATTACAGGGAAAAACTAATTTCTTTGAAAAAAGAGTTTCTGAGTATCAAAAAGCAGGAGTTCTAAACAATGATACAAGATCTGAGGAAATCAGTTTTGATGAAGATTTTTAATATTAATTATAACAACAACTAAAAAACAATGTTTGTAGTAAAAAGAGATGGCCATAAAGAGCCAGTAATGTTTGATAAAATCACGGCGAGAATTAGAAAACTTTGCTATGGTTTAAATCCTCTTGTTGACCCTGTTCGTGTATCAATGAGAGTTATTGAAGGTCTTTACGATGGTGTAACAACCTCTGAGCTTGATAATCTAGCCGCTGAAGTTGCAGCTACTATGACTACAAGCCATCCAGATTACACAAACTTAGCATCTAGAATTTCCGTTTCAAATCTTCACAAAAACACAAAAAAATCATTCTCAGAAACAATGGCGGATTTATATAATTATGTAAATCCAAGGACTGGTAAAAAAGCTCCATTGCTGTCTGATGAAGTTTATAAAGTAATTAAGAAAAATGCAGAAAAACTTGATTCAACCATAATTTATAATAGAGATTTCAATTATGATTATTTTGGATTCAAAACCCTTGAAAGGTCTTACTTATTAAAGTTGAATGGAGTTGTTGTTGAAAGACCTCAGCACATGTTAATGAGAGTTTCAGTTGGAATTCATCATGATGATTTAGATTCAGCAGTTGAAACATACAATTTGATGTCTAAGAAGTTTTTCACTCATGCAACTCCAACTCTGTTCAATTCAGGAACACCTAAACCGCAACTTTCATCATGTTTTTTATTAACAATGAAAGATGATAGTATTGAAGGGATTTATGATACACTAAAGCAAACTGCAAAAATATCCCAATCAGCCGGAGGAATTGGATTGTCAATTCATAATATTAGATCAACAGGGTCATATATTGCTGGAACAAATGGAACATCCAATGGAATTGTCCCTATGCTAAGAGTTTTTAATGATACTGCTAGATATGTTGATCAAGGAGGAGGTAAAAGAAAAGGTTCTTTTGCTATTTATATTGAGCCATGGCATTCAGATATATTTGATTTCCTAGAGTTGAAGAAAAATCATGGCAAGGAAGAAATGAGAGCTAGAGATTTATTCTACTCAATGTGGATTCCCGATCTCTTTATGAAAAGAGTAGAAAGCAATGGTGAATGGACTTTGATGTGTCCTAATGAATGTCCAGGATTATACGATTGTCACAGTGAAGAATTTGAAAAACTATACACAAAATACGAAAGTGATAATAAGGGAAGAAAAACCATTAAAGCAAGAGAGCTTTGGGAAAAAATATTAGAATCTCAGATTGAGACTGGAACACCATACATGCTTTACAAAGATGCATGTAATAGAAAATCAAATCAAAAAAATCTTGGTACAATCAGATCATCAAATTTATGTACAGAAATATTAGAATATACTTCAAAAGACGAAGTTGCTGTATGTAACCTTGCGTCAATTGCTCTACCTATGTTTGTTAAGAATAATACATTTGATCACAAAGAATTATTTAAAGTAACTAAGCGAGTAACTAAAAACTTAAATAAAGTAATTGACAGAAACTATTATCCAGTAAAAGAGGCTGAAAATTCGAATTTTAGACATAGACCAATTGGGCTTGGGGTTCAAGGATTAGCCGATACATTTATTAAATTGCGTATGCCATTTACTTCGGATGAGGCAAAGACGTTAAATCAAGAAATTTTTGAGACCATTTATTTTGCTGCAATGACCGCTTCAATGGAAGAAGCTATTAAGGATGGTCCATATAAATCATATAAAGGTTCTCCAGTTTCTAAAGGTGAGTTCCAACATAACATGTGGGGAATTAAGGATGAGGAATTGAGTGGAAGATGGGACTGGGATAAATTAAGAAAGGATGTTAAAAAGAACGGAGTAAGAAATTCATTATTAGTTGCTCCAATGCCAACTGCATCAACATCACAAATCCTTGGAAATAATGAATGTTTCGAACCTTATACTTCTAATATTTATACACGTAGAGTACTATCCGGTGAATTTATTGTAGTAAACAAGCACCTATTAGAAGATCTTGTTAAGCTTGGATTATGGAATGAAGAGCTTAAACAAGAACTAATGAAAGCAAATGGTTCAATTCAGCATATTGAAAATATTCCTCAAGACATTAAGGATCTTTATAAAACTGTTTGGGAATTAAGCATGAAGGATATTATTGATATGGCTAGACACAGAGGATATTTTATTGATCAGTCACAGTCTCTCAACTTATTTATGGAAGGTGCAACAATGGCAAAACTAACTTCAATGCATTTTTATGCTTGGAAATCTGGTCTTAAAACTGGAATGTATTATTTAAGAACAAAATCAGCTGTTGATGCGATCAAGTTTACAATTGATAATACCAAAAAAGAAGAAGTTGTTAAGGAAAAAGTTGAAGCTGTTGCCTCAGCCCCAGCTGCTGCTGCGATTACACCGCCGCCTTCAGCTGAAGAAACGGCTCAAATTCCAGTTGAACCTCTAACTCCTGAAGAGTTAAAAGAAATGATTGCTAAATCAAAAGAAGGTGAACAAGATGATGACTGTTTAATGTGTGGTTCCTAATTTTTATTTTTTTCAAAAAATAAATTATAAATAATTATTGCTAATAATCCTCCAGCTGTAGTTACTGTTGAGTATAAATATATGTGTTGTATAGCATCTCCGTTATTTAAATAATCAACAAAAGCAGGACCAATGAAAACAGCTGGATTAAAAACGGCTGATGAAATATTCCCAACAAAAAAAATTCCTAATGAAACAGTTAATCCAATGACTATTCCATAGTATTTATTCCCTTTTGTTTTAGGATAAATAGCAACTAAAAAAATTACCAAGATCATTAAAAAAGTAAAAAATAATTCTGACAGAATTATTAAGAAATAAGGCTCATTTAAATTAGGTTCTAACACAAGCCTTTCAGTAAGAATTGAAATTAAAAGTGCAGCACAAAAAGCTCCAAAAATTTGACATACAACATATAAAAAACAAACAGAAATAGATATTGTTTTTTTTAAGCAGAAAGAGAAGCTTACTGCGGGGTTATAGTGAGCCCCTGAAAATTTAGCACCTAAATAAATTAGAATTGAAAGACCTAAGCCAATAACTAAAGGATTACTAGATAATCCAATTATAAAAACTAAAAAAAAAGTTCCTAAAAACTCTGTTAAGTACTTCAATTATAAGTTGTTAATTTTTTTTAAATTATTTTATATCTTTTTACTCTTGTTCATCAATTTTAGTAGGAGTAACTTTTTCAACATATTTATCGGAATATAGCTCTAGTAATTGAATATAATGAGATATTATTGTTTCAGTCTTTTTAAGAATTTCAAAATATAATCTTGTATTTTTTGGACTTGAATCTTCTTCTCTAGTTCTAGCTATTTGAGATTTTATTTTTTTATTTAATGACGAAGTTAATAATTCTTTTATATTAAAAATTAGTTTAATATCTGAATAATTATTTGAATCAAAAGTTGTGATAATAAGATCAAAAAATTCTTTTAACTCATCCTCAAGTTCTTTAAGTTCACGTGTTTGATTAAAAGTTAAATTTCTATGATTATTATTGAAATGTTTGAATGTTATTTTAGATAATGATGAAATGGAATCTGTTATGTTTTCAAGTTCCTCAAGTACACTCATGTGAAATTGTGATGCTGAATCAATAGATAATTTATCTAACTTTTTAATAAAATAAAAAACATCATTTTTTAGAACTTCTAAATCATTATTTATTTTTTCAACAAACTTATTATTCTCTTTTAAAGTATTTAAATTTTGAGAGCTAGTTCCTTCTAAGATTTTTAAAATTGATTTGTTTGTTCTCTTTGAAAACTTTGAAATATTTTTTGAACTTTCATAAATTACACCTTTAATTGATTTACTTTCAATTGTTTCAAATTTTTCTTCCTGCAACTCTTTCTGTCTTCTAATTTTGTGCGTAAAATAATTCTTAGTTAAGATCACACCAACAATAATGACTAACATATAAAGTCCGTACTGGCCTAAATAATAAAGCAGGGCAGCAATAAATCCGGATGCTATAAAAGCAATTAATGCTGTAAGAAGCCATCCTCCAATTACATTTATTACACCGGCAACTCTGTATACTGCACTATCACTTCCCCAAGCTTTATCAGCTAATGAAGTACCCATAGCAACCATAAATGTGACATAGGTGGTTGACAAAGGCAATTTATATGATGTTGCAATTGAAATTAAAATTGCTGCAACAACTAAATTAACTGATGCTCTGATTTCATCAAATGCAGGTCTATCTTTCTTTAAAATTAATGTATTTGGCTTTGGTTTTATGTATTGTTTAGAAATGAATCTTTGACTGTGCTCAGGAATTATTTTTAAAATTCTTGATTGAATATTTGAAGAAGATTTAACTAAAAATCTAGAAATGAAATTTGGCTTAAATCTTTCGATAGTTTCTTCTTGATTTGATAAATCAATTGAGGTTTTAATTACTGATTTTGCTTTACTTGATGTCCAGAGTGTGACAATCATAATGGCACCTGCACCTAATAATATTTCAGTTGGTGCGGCAACTTTTTCAGACAATATTTCCATTGTATAATTATCAGGTCCCAATCCTGAATCAACCCATGCTGTAAAAGATTGATAGCCAGCAATTGGAACTCCAATAAAGTTAACTAAGTCATTTCCAGCAAAAGCCAAGGCTAGAGCAAAAGTTCCAGCACAAATGACAATAGTATAAATACTAAATTTTAGTATGGTATTTATGAAATGCGAAATAAGGATCCAAAAAATTGAAGAAATCAAAATAATAAGTAAAAGATTATTATCTAAAAAGTTTGACAATGTTTCATTTCCTAAAAGTTCAAATTTAGATGATGAGTATGGGCTGCCTTTTAAACCTTTTATAATAATGAAGTAAAAAATTGAAGTTATTGCAATACCTCCAAATAAGGATCCTAACCATTTACTCCTATTCTGAAAGTTAAAAGACAAAATCAACCTCGAAATAAATTGTACTAGAGCCCCAATAGAAAATGCTATAACTACTGAGAGGAAAATCCCTAAAATAATTTGTGTGGCTTTTGAAGTGTTAATGTAGTTAGCCAAATCAATTACACTATCATCAATATTTGAAATTTTAATTAATGAAATAATTACTGCCGCACCCAACAACTCAAATACAATTGAAACAGTAGTTGAAGTTGGAAGTCCGTATGAATTAAAAACATCAAGTAGTAAAATATCGGTAATCATGACAGCAAGAAATATTATCATGATTTCAGAGAAAATAAACATCTCAGGATTAAATATACCTTTCCGTGCAACCTCCATCATTCCACTTGATGACATTGCGCCAAAAGCAACACCTAAACTTGCAATAATCATTAATGTCTTAAATGAAACTACTTTTGATCCAATTGCTGAGTTTAAAAAGTTAACAGCATCGTTACTAACACCAACCATTAAATCAGCAATTGCAAGTATTCCTAGGATTATAACTAATATTAAGTAATAGTCTTGCATTAATCCTGAAAGTTATTTAATTATTTTGATTTTATAGATTAATAGAATATCCAATTGAAAATTTTATACCCTGATCTCTGTAACTGTAAAGTCTATTTAAAGCATTATAACTTTCAGCATAACTTTCTTTTTTACTGTTTAATAAATTTTCAGCCTTAATATTTATGGATTTTTTACTTTCTTTTCCAAAGGATTTTGAGAAAGTAAAATTTAAACTCTCGAATGGGTAAGTATAGATATCTGGACTTATACCGTTACCAACAACTTCTAAAGTTTTTCCTTGCATATTGAAATATAAACCCGCTCTTGTTCCATCATCTTTATAGTCAATACTAGCATTAATTAAATAAGGTGATTGACCTTGCAGCTCCCTTGAACCACTTAAAGTCTCTCCACTTCTTAACCCTAAAGTTCTTAAAGTGTTTTCTGCCTCTCCATACTTTTGTTTGGACTCAATTATTGAAGCATTAACATTAATACTAAAGTAATCTGAAATATTTTTTCTAGCTTCAATTTCAGCTCCATAAACTGTAGCATTACCCAGATTCCTCGGTTGAAAATTTTCTCTAGCTGATTCAAAATAACTAAGCTCAATTGGATCTTTAAAATTTTTATAAAAAGCACTAACTGCAAACATTTGATTGTTTTCTCCAAAGTTTTCAAACCTTAGATCAAGGTTATCAATGTACGTAGGTTTCAAATCTATATTTCCTATGTAAGTAATGTTTGATAGAGGATCGAATATTTGAGCAATTGAAGCTTCTTTGAATGAAGGTCTAGCTGTAGTTTTTGAGTATGAAAATCTTATATTAGAATTTTCAGTTACAGAAAATATAAAGTTAGAGGATGGAAATAAATCAAATATATCAGTAACTTTTTCACCTTTAAATTCTCTGTCACCTGAACTGTCTTGTCCAGTATAGTGTGTAAAATATTTTTCTCCTCTAAGACCTATAATTGATCTAAAGTTGGGATTCAGTTTAAACTCAAAGGAAATATAGCTTGCAAGATTATTTTGATCAGCTTCATAGCTTTTACCTCTGGAAATTAGATTAAATAATAAATCAATTGAATTACCTCCTGTATTTGTGGGTGTCCATATGTTTCCATCTTTTAAAATATTATTAGCATCACCATTATTAAGAGTCCCCATGTTATTAGGTACGTTAACTTGGGTTCTGTAAATATCATAATCTCTTTCTTTATATGAACCGAATAATCCATACTTAATTAAAGCATCATTATTGAACATTGATATCTTATTTGTAAAATCAATTTTTGCGACATAGTTAAACTCTTCTAAATCTCTCCATATTCTTCTAGGTTTGGTGTTTAAATTAATAACATATTTTCCTTCATCTGTAATTTTAAATGATGTAGTTCTATCATCTTTATCTTGAATAGATGACCTTGTAGGAGATAATTTCCATTCAACCTTAAAATTTCCTTCATTTAATGAGTGAGTCCCTGAAAAAAGAATATTTGTTATTGATCTTTCAGTGTATTGCAGTATGTGCTTTAGGTACAAATTAAAATCAGTATCTGACCTTTCATTATCAAAAACACCTGCAGTTGACTCACCATTTTGAATATGAAGTACATTAAACTTATACTTTGAGTTTTTTGTTTTAAAAGATAAGCCCCCCATACCACTTAAAGTTGCGATTTCTTTACCTACATCACCTGACTGAGTTACCGAAGGATCCAATTCAAATATTGATTTATTTTCATTTCTTAGGTATTCATTATTTTGAGCCTTTTCATAATATTCAGATTCGTTTTTGTATGAAAGAGATCCAAACCATCCAAGTTTATTTTCTGCATTACCCACATTCTTTTGATTACCGCCAGAAATTGAAAAACTATAATCTCCGAGATTTGAATTTCTTGTCCCACCCATCTCTTTATTATACTTATTAGTTATTTCTGTTTGTAAAGGTTGATTAAATACTTCTTGAAATGAATAGTTTTTGTGGGGGTCCACTGGAAGTTTTCTAGTTCCATCATCAAATCCGAGAAAATCTGTGCCACCACCATTGTATGAAATAAAATCATTTTTATAATGCATATTAGGATTAAATGATGTTCCAACAGAAATATTTAATTGTTTGTTAGTTGGAAATTCTTTTGTGATAACATTTATAATTCCACCTGTGAAATCCGCTGGGTTTTCTGCAGTTGATGATTTAATTACTATTATGTTATCTAAAATACTGGTTGGAAATAAATCCATTTGTACTGTATTTCTGTCAGGATCAAGACCAGGAATATCAATTCCATTTAAAATCGATTTGGTATATCTGTCACCCAAGCCTCTCACAAAAACATATTTACCTCCTTCAACTGAAACACCTGGTACTGACTTTACAGCAGAAGCAATATCTGACGCCCCAGAACTTTTGATTCTTTGCGAGGAAAGACCGTCAACTAAACTTGCAGATTTTTTTTGAAAAGCTAAAACTGCTGATTCTGTATTTTGTCTTGCACTGACTGAAACAACAACCTCTTCGAGTCCTTCAGCCATCACTTCCATACTTACATTTACAATTGCAGGTTCAACTCCATTAATAATTACTTCGGAAATTTCTATAGTCTTATAGCCTAAATAACTAAACTGTAATGTGTAAGATCCTTCTTCAAGAATGATTTCATAGTTCCCATCAAAATCACTTGTCGTACCTGTTCCAGTTTCTTTAACAAGTATATTTGCAAAAGGGACTGGATCTTGAAAATCAGTATCAATAACAGTTCCTCTTACTATACCGTTTTGCGAAAAAACTAAAGAAGAAACTATTAAAAAAAAGAAGAAAAGTAATGAGTTAAATTTATTCATTGGATTATTGATTTTTACAAATATCTACTTTGAAAAAATAATTACAGTTAACTAAATGTTTTATGGATGTTAACTTAATGTTAATAAAAAAACCCTGCTTAACGTAAGCAGGGTTTTTTAACAACTAAATCTAAGTATTTAAATTAACTTAAAATTTTCCTTTTGCTTTAGCCATTGTCCATCCGAACTTTGACATATCGGCACCTACAGTTTGACTACCTTTAGTTACAGCTTTTGCAAATGATGCACCTCCAATAGTTTTAGCTTCTTCATAATTTGCGTTTGGAGTACTTGATTTATCATCGAAAATTTTACCTCCAGTCAATGAATCTCCGTCAGGAACTACTATTTCAAAATTTGTGAATACTAGATCACCGTCTGTATAAGTTTTACTATCAGCATCAGCATCTAGTTCGAAATCTTTATCTTTTTGGAATCCGTATGCGTAAAGACCATTGATAGATCCAGTAGCACCTTTTCTGTTATCATTATATTCGCCGTCAGATGCAGTAGCAGATCCTATTAAAGTAATGTTTTTAAGTGTAAATTTACCCTTAGCAGATCCTTCAGGTCCGTCAATTTCCATCCCGTGATCAGAAGCAGCTTCAGCAATAACTACAGCATTATCGACTGTACCAGCAAATGCTTGGTCTATGTCTAAACCATCATCACCTTGACCCCACACTAGTAAGTTTTTAGCATTAGCAGTTCCTCCAAACCACTCAATACCGTCGTCTACATTAGCAACAACTTCGATATTTTCAATTACTGTTCCAGTACCAACACCACCTAGAGTTAATCCATTAATTTCATTGTCTTGTCCAATTAATGCTCCACCATGTCTTATTGAAATGTATTTCATCGTACCAGAATTATCTGCAGCATTAGAGCCACCATATAATCCTCTTTTATCATCAGCAGGAATACCTTCTATTTGATATTCTGAAACATCTCCTTTAAATGAACTAGGAGCTTTTCCTAATACTAATAATCCTCCCCAAAGACCTCTTTGATCAACACCTAAATTTGATCCAAATGCTTGACCTGGTTGAATATCATCAGCTTCAGAAGTCATTACAATTGGCTTAGCAGCAGTACCTTGAGCATCAATTTTTCCACCTCTGGCAATACACAAGAATGATGCATTAGTTTCAGTACCACCTTTAGCTTTCAAAATAGTTCCAGCTGGAATTACTAATTCTCCACCATCAACAACGAACACTCGTCCTGAAATTGTCCACACCTTGTCGGCTGTTAGCGTTCTTTTACTTGAAATTTCACCAGAAAGAACGAAATTTCCTGTAATTGAAACTGAAACTGTAGCTGGAGCACTATCAGCAGAACCATCATTGGCAGCATATGTAAAAGAGTCAGAACCGTCAGCATTTTCGTTGGCAGTGTATGTAGCTACATTATTATTAATTGTAACTGTACCCTTAGTTGCCTGGGTAACTACTTTATATGAAAGAGCATCGCCATCTGGATCTGTGGCAGCAAGAGTGATTGTAGCTGTGTTACCATCGGCAATTTTCATTGCCATACTTAAGTCAACAGCAGTTGGGGGAACATTAACAGGTGTTATTGTACCAGCGTCATCATCTTCAGAACAAGAGACAACAAGAACAGCTGTCATTAAGAAAGCTGTAATTAGTTTTAAATTTTTTTTCATTTTTAATTAATTTAATTGCAACAAATATCTCCTTCATTGTTATTTTTTTAGTTAACCATGTTTTAATAATTGATTAAT
>CABYPD010000017.1 GCA_902520835.1 uncultured Bacteroidota bacterium | reverse complement strand
TTTAAAATTTCATAAATTTAATAAACAAACAACTAACGCTTTGAAGCTTAAATATTCAATATTTGATAAAAATATACAAAAGAGTTTTTACGCAAAACGTAAAAACACACCATACAGAGGTGATGATTGGCATTATCATGAAGAGTTTGAATTATATTTTCCAATGACTGGATCGGGGGTTCGGATAGTTGGTGATAGTATGGAGTATTATGGGGCTAATGAATTGGTATTATGTGGAAGTAATCTGCCTCATTTATTCAAAACTAATATTGAAGATAATGATCATGATAGAGTTGTTGTAAAATTTAGTAAGTCTTTGATATTTAAAATTATTGAAAATGTTCCTGAGTTTCTTAAGATCAAAAAATTATTAATTGACTCATCCAGAGGAATTTTATTTCCTGTTTCAAAAAGTTATTCATTGATTAATGATTTTATAAGTTTATCTGAAGCTATTGGAGCTGAAAGAATTATTCAATTATTAAGTATTTTAAATAAAATCTCTAAAATTGATAATTTTAGATTGTTAAGTTCAGAGAGCTATAAAAATGTTTCTGAAAGTCGTAATGATGATAGACTTCAAAAAGTTATAAATTACATCACTGAAAACTTTTACAGGGAAATATCATTAAAAGAATTAGCAGATATTTCTTACATGACTACTAATTCATTTTGTAGGTATTTTAAAGAAAGAACAAATAAAACAGCTTTTGAGTTTATAAGGGAATTTAGAATAAGTAAGGCATGCCAAATGATTATCAATAGTAATAAAACTATTTCCCAAATTTGTAATGATACAGGATTCAACTCATTTTCAAGTTTTAATCGTGTTTTTAAATCTGTTAAAGGAATAACAGCTAGTGAATTCAAGTATATGTACCAAGAAATTAATTCTATTTAATTAGTTTTTCTAAATCTTCAACCTTTATTGTTTTTTTTGTGTAATGTTCCAAGGCTTCTTGGTTAACCTCCAATCCTAGGCCTGGTGTTTTTGGAACCAATAATTTTCCATCAATCATTTCAATTTTTGGGTCAGTTAAGTCTTCTCTTAATGCATTTTCGGTTTGATCAAATTCAAGATAAAAATCGGCCTCTTTCATTCTTCCAGGAATCGATTCAAGGTTCGATATGAAATGAAGAGCAACGTGTAACCCAATTGAACTTCCCCAAGTATGAGGCACAATATTAATTCCGTTAGCAGTTGATATTGCGGAAATTCTTTTAGCTTCAGTCAAACCCCCACATGCACAAATATCAGGTTGGATAATATCTACAGATTTATTTTTAATTAATTGATTAAAACCAAATCTTAAGTATTCACATTCACCTCCAGCAATCGGAATTTTAGATTTTGATCTAAGTTCTGAGTATTGTTCATAAAATTCAGGTGAAACTGGTTCCTCAAACCAAGATATGTCAAATTGTTCCAACTTTCTGGAAAGCTCCAAGGCTTCAGTATAACTGTAAGCATGATTCGAGTCAATCATTAATTTTATATCGTTACCAATTATAGATCTCAAATATTTTACGTTATCGACATCTTCTTTGATACCAAGTCCAACTTTCATTTTAATAGCTTTGAAACCTTTTTTTAAATATTTTTCAGCTTCGATTTTATAATCTTTGGTTGGATTTTTTTTATCTGTAAAATACATTCCAGTTGCATATGGTGTGATTTTTTCTCTTTGAGCTCCACCAAGAAGTTCACTAACACTTAGGTCAAGTAGTTTTCCTTTAATATCCCAAACTGCAATATCAATGGCACTTATTGATGCAACTAAAACACCTCTTCTAGCAAAGTCGAGAGACTTCCTATATAATTTGCTCCAAATTAAATCACTATTAATTGGGTTTTCACCAATAATCAAATTTTTAAAAAAATTGATACCAGATTCCACGATTTTAGCTGGTCCGTAACCTTCGCCCCATCCGTAAGTACCATCATCACAAGTAATTTTAACTATACATATATTTCTTTCACTGTAATTCCATTGTGAAAAGAAAAAGTTCTTTTCCAATGAATCTTTTAAAACATATGTTTCTATATTGCTAATCTTAGCCATAGTATTAAAGCTAGCTATACAAAAAACTTAATAACTTTCAAGTCTTATCAATAAATTTTCATTAATTATCAATTAAACTTTTAAAAATTGAATATTGAATTTTATGTAAATTAATCTATGAAATTGATCATGTTTAGCAATATAATTTCTGAGACAGGATCAAAATTTAGATTTTCAAGCAATTTTAAAGTTGATAACACCATTTTACCATCACCATGATTAACTATAGACAGATCTGATCCTGACCAAACTTCACCAGATCCAATATAATTTCTTTTCATGATATTTCCATTTGGTATTCTATCAAAAGCAATTGTTTGAACTATATTTTGACCTTTAAAGTTTCTAAGACTAATCGTTGGGGCAATATTTTCATACAGCCCTGACATGTTTACATTAATTGGTAGACTTTTAAAAAAATTATGTTTGGTATTGATATGTAAAATACCATCCCACAGTCCTTGAGAAATATTTTTTATTGGTTTGTGAGGAAGATAATCAGTTCCGTCCGCAACAAATGTAAGATTTGGGCCTATCCTTTTTCTTGTTTTTCCAGGAACTTGTAAAAAAATAGCATTTCCTCCTTTAAAAACAAAATCATTAACTAAATCAATTTGATCTTTAAAAGCATTTGAAGAATTAATATTATTTTGTTCAATTACATTTCCATCTTTAGAGCTTAAAACTTTAGTGTTTATATCACTAATTATCACTGTAGATTCAGTGGTTGTTAAATCGTTAAACAATTCATACTTAATACTATATTTTTTTAAAAACTGAATTAATTTTTTATCCTCTTTTAGAATTGCAATCGATTTATTCTCATTTGAATTAACAACTGAGAAAATATTAAAGTTGATTGATGTTTCATAGTCTGTTTTTTTATTATTGACAAGTGAAATTTTAACCTCATATTCTCCATCTTCAAGATCATTTCCTAAATTAATTTTTTCAAGATTTGTAATACCATTTTTAATATCAATAATTTTTTCATATTTAAAAATTATCTCCCTTTTTTTATAAACATTTATTTTTACTTTGTTTATTTCAGAATTTTTATCATTAATTAAGATTGGCAAAATTGAAACATTTTCTCCTTTGAAATAATTTCTTTTATTTGTCCTTAGTACTGCTATTTTTGATTTATTAGCTTCCTTAGTTTTATCAAAAGCTAAGCCTTTTGGATTTCTCCATATATCTAGTAATCCTGCTCCGATTATCCAGTCACCAGCAGTTAATGCATGAACACAATAGCCAATCACATTTGAATTTGATCTAATTGCTTCAATCATCCTTTTATTAGCATAACCGTGAATCTCTTGTTGTTTTTTATAAAAATTTGAAGCATTTTTGAAAATTTTAATTAATCCAGTTTCATAAAGTTTTTCTTTGATATCTCTATTGTAGTTTAAATGATATAAATATGGATAGGTTATTGGGTTGCCTTTTTCTATAAAATCTTTTTCATTTTCCTCTAGATTTGGTAGGCTTCCATATCCAATTTCTGAAACATATGATGGAATATTTGGTACAACATTCCTGCCTGGTGTTCTAGCATTTAGATTTCTTCTTTTATTTTCAGCAGCAGTATTACCAATTGTTAAAAATCCGTCGAACTTATTATTAGTAATGTTGGGACCAGGATAATTATGAATATCGTTGAATTTAAATGCATTATTACTATATGGAAGATATAAGTTTGCACCAGCTGCCCAACCACCAGATTCATCTAAAATTAACCTTGTAGGATCTAATTCTCTTGCTTTTAATGACATTGGCTTCAACATGTTTGCAAGAACAGGTCTTCTTATCTCATTAAATAATTCCCATTGGACAATTGAGGGGTGATTTCTGTCTCTTAAAATTGATTCTGTTATTTCATTTTCAACTCTTTTTGGAAGATAAGCTGATTCAATTGGCATATCCATACATTCAATGGCCATACTTCCAACTGTTAGTACACCTATTGAATCTGCTAGGTGTAACCATTCTTTTGGGGGTGGTTTTCTCCAAGGTCTAATCATATTAAATCCAGCTTCTTTAGCCATCAAAATCTCTTTAATCATCATCTCTTTAGAATCCGGAAATGAAAGTTTTACAGGATATAAACCTTCAAAAAAAGCTGCTTTTAAATATATAGGATTATCATTTAAATAAAATTTATTATTCTTAACTGTAAACTCTCTAAAACCAAATTTCTCATTGTAGTTATCTAAAATTTGATTAAGTGTGTCTTTAGAATGCGTGCTTAGTTTGAATAATTTTAAATTTAAATCATAAACATTAGGATTATCTGGCGACCACAGTTTATGAGAATTTATTTTAGTATTAATTATTTCTTTAATCCTGAGATTCGAATTTTTTAATTCAAAAGTTTTTTCATCTTGAAGGTTATTATTTATAAAAACAGATATTTTATATATTCCGTCACCCAAGCCATTTATAATCTCATTTTCAATTTCTATTTCACCATTTTTATAGTTTGCTTTAATAAAAACATCATTAAAGTGCGTTTGACCCGTGTATGACAAAAATACATCTTGCCAAATTCCACCCGTATAGGAGCCTCTCCATTGTGGTGTTTCCATTTGACCAATACCATCAATTATTTTTTCTTGAATTGTAATAGGACCTAAAACTTTTACTATTAATATATTGTCGTTTTCAAAATCAACTATGTGTTCAATATTAAAGCTAAAAGGTGTAAAGCCTCCTTCGTGAAAACCTACAGAATTATCATTCAGAAATATTTCTGTAATATAATTTGATGCTTTAAAGTTTAAATGAATTTTATTATTTTTTTTACTCTTATCTACCTTAAATTTAGTTCTGTAATAGACTACACCCTCATAATCTTTTTTATATCTTTCCCAAACACTTGGAACATTGATTTTTTCAATTTTACCTTTTGAAAATCCATCATTGGTGTAAAAACCATTAATCTTACCTTCATTTTTTTCATCATAAATTATTTCCCAAATACCATTTAATGAAGTCAAGTCACTTCTATTATCACTTTGAGAATTAGCGGAATAAAAAAATATGAATATTAATAAAGTATAAATTAGTCTCATAATTAAATTTTATTTGCTCAAATTACCAAAAGTTTTTCATTATCAATTGTGTACTCATTTCTTATGATAATTTTTGAAATATATAAGATAACTAATTGATTATGAATTGTTACTAAATCCAAATCTTGCAATGAAAATAAAACATAATATTGGCAGAGTTATTTATTTTAAGAGTTTTATTGTTCAATATTTTATTGTTTTAGTAGACAACTCATTGGAAATATCGAACATTTTAACACCCAGAGATTTTGAGTTGACAATGATGTCTATATATTTTATTCTAAGTAATTTGAATTAACATTGAATTTCTTCATTTCTTTTATTTATAATAATTTTTTTATCAAATGAGAGTCTATCAGAAAGTCTACTATTGGGGTCTATTATTCTCCAGAATGGAGATATTTCAGTTCCCTTCTTGCTCAAATTTTCATAATTATATTCAGCCACTATTCTCAAAAAAATTCCAGTAGTCATTGGGCAAGTAAAATCTGCACCATATTCAATTGCCAAGTCATTTCTCATAATTTTAACTTCTGAAATTTTACCTGATTCAATATGATTGATATATTCTTGAATAATTAAAGGTGTGGGTATTAACATTTTCGAACCAGCAACATGACCCCAAAAATTCTTTTGGATCGTCTTTATTTCAAAATTCTTTATTGAAAAAAATTTCTCTTTCCATGATTTAGCCATATTCAAAAATAAAAAAACGGTTAACTATATAATAGTATAACCGTTTTATTGTTTTAGTAGCGGGAGCAGGACTCGAACCTGCGACCTTCGGGTTATGAGCCCGACGAGCTACCTACTGCTCTATCCCGCGATGTGGAGGGCAAATATATGTAAAAAATTATAGAAAAAAAGCTTTGAATTATTTTTAGGAGAATTTGGATTCTTTTTTATTGTCCCATATTCCCCAATATGCACCAACATCACCCTCAGTGCTGATTTTCCAAGATTCATCAAAAGATGAAAAGTAAAAAATCTCTATTTTATCATCATTTGACCATTTTTGTGCATTAATAAAATATTTTAAAAAATTTTTAAATGATGGATGAGCTCCCCTCAGATTACTCCCTTTACTTGGCCAACCTGTTTCTGTAATTATAACTCTTTTTCCTTTTGCGACATCCCGGGCGTGATAATACATTTGTTTCATGTAAATTAAGGAATAGTCAATATCACAACCCTCCCAGTAAGGATAGCAATTAGTTAAAATTACATCGCAAACTTTAGTAATTGCTGGTCTGCTTGAAAATTCATAATACGCATCAACATATCCCACAGGAATTTCTTTTTTAATTTTTGATTTTACGTAGTTTATGTATTCTATTAGCTTTTCTTCTGAAAGCTCTTTTCTGTACATTACTTCGTTACCAACTGCAGCAATATCAATAAAATTATGCTTACAAAGTTCGATGAGTTTATTTACTTCAATTTGATTTTTATCTAAATCTTTCCCAAGCCATGCACCAACTAATGTTTTAAAACCTAATTCTTTTGCGAGCATAGGTATTCTCATATTTTCATCAGAACAAGAAAATGTCCTAATCCACTTAACATAAGGTTTTATAATTTCAAGTTTTTTTATAATCTGTTCATCTGAAATTTTATCTCCTGGTTTTTGATTTTCATCATATACACTAAAACAAATTCCATGAATCTTCTTTTTTAACAACTCTTTACAATAAATTTTTAATTCAGACTCTGACAATTGGTTTATATCAGCTCCAGCTAAAGACATTAATTTATCTTCTCTAAATGACATGATTATTTCTTTGAATTAAGTTGTTCTCTAATTTTATTAGCTCTGTCCTCATCGATTTCATAATCTTTCATTATGTATATCGCCAAGAGTATACCAATTATTGGGATCAAGGTGTAATAAATACGCATTCCATTGATTGAAGATTCAGTTACTAAATCAGCATCAAATTCAACTAACCATAATACAATTCCGCTAACCATCGCTGCCACTCCAAAGCCTAATTTTACCATCCACCAATAAACAGCACCCAGAATACCCTCTCTTCTAGTACCATTTTTTAATTCATCTAAATCACAAACATCTGCTGTCATTGACATCATTATTGTAAATAGACTTCCTATGCCAAATGAATGGAATGGAAGTGCGTAAAGAAACATATGAGGTTTTCCAGGGATAAATAAAAACCAAAATAAAATGTACCCAATTATTGAAATGCATTGAGAAAGAATAAAAGCTCTCTTTTTTCCAATTTTTTTTGAGATATAAGTAATAAGTGGTATAACCAAAAAAGATGTTATGAGTGCTCCAACTGATCCATGAAGAGCAGGCCAATTTCCAGCTGATGCTGGATCACTATTGAACAAGTAGTGGACAATAATAAGAAATGTAAAAGGTGCAATAACTTGAAAAGAATTAAAAACTAAAAATGTTGCAAATGCTATTTTTCTAAAAGATTTGATTTTAAATGCCTCCACAACAGATTTCAAAATATTTATAACACTTCGACTAAGATGTCTTGCATTTATTGGAATAAAATCTTTTCTATGCCTTGTAGAATTACTTTTGATAAAAATTGCAGGTGTAATTGCAAAAAGAGTACAACTTATTGCTACCCAAATTGATAATTCACGAACACCTTGTCCAGCTCCGTCAGGGAACCAAGCCGGATCATATAAAATTACCCAAAACCAAGGTGCAATTACCCATGCCCATTGACCTATGAATTGAGCAATAGCCATAATTTGAGTTCTTTCATGAAAATCTTCACTCATTTCATAACCCATTGCAACATAAGGAACACTAAAAATTGTCAATCCAAGATAAAAAACAAGTGACCATGTAAAAAAGTATATAAAATTGTATACAATTCCATTTTCTTCATATAACTGCCACATTGCAATGTAGGCTATGCCCATAATTAATCCTCCTATAAAAACATACTGTCTTCTTCTTCCCCATCTAGATTTAGTATTATCAGAAATAAACCCCATTATTGGGTCAGTTATTGCATCAAAGATTCTTGGAGCTAGTTGAATAATACCCCACAAAAGAGCTGCAAATCCAAGATCTTGAACCAATACTATTATAAACACACCTAAAGCAGCTGGGAACATTTGATTTGCAAGCATGCCAATACCAAAAGCAATTTTTTCTGTTATTGAAACTTTAGGTTTATTGCTTACTAAATTAATTTTTGACATTTTAATTAAATTTTAAATTCATTGTATAGTTTTTTAATTATTTCAAATGTTTTCTTTTTATTTCTATTGATATCGACAATTCCCCAGAACTCTTCATTGGCTGTACCATCATAGGGAACACCAGTACTGTTAGGTGCCCATCCTCCGATATCTTGTTGGTTTGGATTTCCAGCTTTCCACAGGCCATCAACAAATTGAAAAATTAGTAAGCCAGATACTTCATTATTCGCATTTAAAATTCTAGTAATTATTTTTTTATTAGCTTCAGCCTGAGCAAATTGATTTTCACCTTTTATAAATCCGTCTTTTGTGATAGTCATATAGCTATCGCTTCCGATTTCAGAAAAGTAAATTGGCTTATCACTTATTTTCTTCCATTCATTAATTATTGAAGTTGGATTATCCCACCTATATACATTAAGACCCCACAAATCAATTTTACTACCCATCTTGAGAGCTTTCAAACTTGGTATTTCGCCATGAGCTGTTGAGACGGGATGATTTAAATCAATTTTTTTGATGTTTTCTGCAGCAGAATTCATTGAATTATACCAATTCTCCAAATCACCATTAAACCATTGAGAATTAAAATTATACTCATTGCCTAATTCCCAAAAAAGAATAGCGTTATGGTCTTTATATTTTTTTACATAATTGATATATGTATTGTTCAAAATATCATAAAAGCCATTTTGATTATATCCAAAATTAATTATAACTTTTATACCAGCATCATCTATCTTGTCGAGGATTTCTATGTCATCAATTGGAGAATAAACTCTAATTGTATTTATACCTGCCTCCTGCATTAATAATAAATCAACATCAATCATTTCAAAGTTTCTTTTGGTTTTTCCAATTGGAACTGGATCATAGCATACTCCTTTAATAAAATACTCTTCTCCATTAACATGAAGCTTATTATTTTTTATATCAACCTTATTTGTTTCATTTCCTGAGTTTGGGGAGCAGAAAAATAAAAACAAGTAAATAACTAACCTTATCATTTATTTATTTTATTTGGTGTTAGTACATCTATCATCATATTTTTTCTATCACCTGAATAAGTTTTTATGACCTCTTTATTATTTCTGCCAATTCCATTAAATAATCCTTTTTTAACATTTTCCCACATCACATATTTTGCTTTTCCATCAACAGTGAATAGTCCGAAATGATTTTCCGAACCATTTGGATTGTTAAAGTCTTTCCACGGTTCATCAAAAGCTGAAAAATAAAATATTGAAATATTATTCTTCCTTCCATAATTCATCATGTTATTGTAATACAAAAATTGTTTATACTCATCAGCAGCTCTTGTCCCATTTTGACCATAATAATCTGAAGATATTGTTGCCCATCCTGTTTCTCCAACATGAATGGGTTTCGTTATTCCAAGACTCTGAACATATTTTTTAACAGATTCAAATTGATTTATTGCATAATCACTGGATCTCAAAATAGCTTTTTTAATTCTATCATCATTTGAAGTATGAGCTTCAACTTTTACACCAGTCCAAAAGCCAGGATTATAATAAGTGTCATGAAATGGATAAGTATGAACAGAAATATAGTCAACAGCTCTTATCAACTCATTAAGTTCTTTTTTGTGATATACTTTGTCTCCACCTCCCCAAGAAGCAAAATTATCAGAGCTTGTAATCCAAATATCTTTATCAAGTTTATTTGACGATTTTAAATGTTGCAAATAATTTACCCATTTTAAAATTACTTTTGGCTCAACAAAGTAAGTTGTAGCCCAATGTACCATTGCCTCATTTCCCACAGCTAAAATTTTTACAATTTCAGGATATTTATTAGCTAATCTAACAGCTTCATTGACTTCTAATGTATTTTTTTGTACATCTTCCTGCTTGTGATCAGGATTTGGTGTCCATGCATCTTTACAGTCTATCCATATGCCTAACATGACATACATTTCAAAATCTTTTTTTTCAACTTTTAATTCATCAATTGCTTTCAATAGATTGGATGAATGAGCAAAATGCACATTGTAAGTTCTTAATATCCTGTAGCCAATTGCTGAAAGAATTTCTAAATCTTCCTTTATTTCATCAACAGTGGGTTGAAAATCTCTTGTGGCTTTTCTGTATCCACCATAAGAAATTGCGGGGTAATTATTGTTTCCAAGTATTTCTTTAGCTGTTATATTCATTTTTTTTGAACCTACATTGTTTTTACTACATGAGCATGACATCAAAGAAATAATAATTATAGTAAGAGCTTTGATATTACTCATTTTTAATAACAAAAACATCTATTTTTTCTATCTCATTATTTCTTTCAAATATTTTTTTACTATTGATTTCATCAATTTCATTTCCACTACTTTTTTTAGAATCACCATTTACAAATTTGATTATGATTTCTTCTGATTTAGATAAATGATAAATAACGGGGACTTGACATATACTAAATGCAAGTGTGTTTTTATTTAATTTCATCAATTTAATTTTTGAATTATAATCAACATATTTAAAAACACTTTCTGTTAAATTAAATTCATCCTTTCTCAAAATTGTAGGATCAAAACTGATTTTTCCATCAAACACTCGTAATCCAAGTTCTCCAAATCTGCTAATAATATCTTCTTTTACCTGGCCTGTCATTCCCGGTTGTTGAGCGCCTCTTCCAAATGGAGTATGTGAGTACGGGTCAGTTGGAAAAGCACCATAAAGATCTGGTGATTTATTTACCCCAATACCCTCATTAATTTCATAGTAGTGGTCAAATAGTTTACCAATAGTTTTTTTATCATCATTTGATTTAATTGCTTTTGACGTAACTTCAAAAACTGCTAGTTGAAGTTTTGAAACCATATGCCAATAAATTGATCCTAAGCCTTCATAGCCATAAAATGTTCCTGATCTGCCAGTAAATGATTTATGATCAAAAACTTTCTCAAATAACTTATACACATAATCTCGTTCTTTTTTAACTAAGTCAGTATATTTATCAGGTAATTTTTTTATTTCATCAATTAATGAGTTTATATTATTGAATAAGCCATTAAAATGATAGCCTCCATTACAATCTTTAACAATGATTTGTTTGTTTCCCTCTTCAACTAGATAAGTTAAAAATTTTGAACCTAACACATCTTTTTCAGAAATATTATTTTTTTCTAGGAAACCAGGTAAACTTTTATTTGGATATAGTAAATAACTATACTGATCTGGTCTAAAAAGTTTACTGTTTCTTAAATTATTTAGTACTTCTAAGTTTTCATTTGTGCTTAGAGCACCTGAACTTAATATTGCTACTTGACCTTCAAGCATCTCTGGTAAATAAGATATTTCAATCTCACTGTCATGAATTGTTATTAAATTATAAGAATGATATAAACCATCCGATCTCTTGTTGCTTTTGATTGAGTGATCTAAAAACTTTATTGTAATGTTTATAAATTTTAAAATTTCTTTTTTTGATATCAGACTTTTGTCACCAGAAAAACCATTCTTGTATATTGTATTTCTGTATGAACTAGCTGCAACACCCAATTGATCCATAATTAATTTTCTTTCATGATCATTAATATTGTCTGCTAATAGATTTTCATTATTTGTAAGTGAGTTATAAATTTGATCAAAATAATCCTTTAATTCTGAGGATAAATCATATTCTGAAAGGCTATATTTTTCTATAATATCTTTAAAATAGCCTAAAAATCTCCTCAAATAGTATAAAGTAACCATTGATACTCCATTTCCAACTAATGCATTATTTGCATCATTCCATTCAGGTCTTTGGGTGTTCATCCAAATTCCTGCCTGAGGAATAAAATTTGATATTTTAGCAAGAGATGTTGTGAGAATTTTTTCAATAAAATTTACTTTAATTATAAAATAATTTTCATCCCTGAGTAATGCTCCATCAATTCCAAATCTTTCTCTTCTCCTTAAAATTTTCTCTTCATTCTCAAAGTCAAAATCAATAGTGTTTTTTGGGTCTTTGATAATTTCATCATGACTTTTTATTTTGTAAGGAACATTTGCATAAACAAAAAAATCATTATCTAAATACTTCTTTATTTTTCCTGGGTAATAATTTTCTATAAATTCTAGAAATTTAAGAAGATAAATGATTTGATGATCACCCCAGTAGCCAATGTATGACCAAGGATTATCAGCTTCAATAGTTTCCCAATCAAATCCATATTTAGTAACTCTATATGGATTATATCCGTCAAAAGTTGTTGAGTTAAGGAATTTACATATCATACCTTCAATAAATTCCGGGTAAGAGTGTGCTAAAGCCTCCCAGTTCTGAAAAATATCTCTCCAATTTCCTTGGTAATCTAAAATTTTGGAGTTATCAATTTCATTTCTTGTATTAATTGAAAATTTATTCCATGGTCTACTTGGGTCACCATGCCTTCTACTAAATTTTAATGGTAAATATTCATAACACAGTCTTATAAAATTTTTATCATCATCTTTCTCACACAAAAATCTTAATTTTTTTATATCAAATATTTCTGGGAGATTATTAATTAAATCTTTCTTTTTGGAAAAAACTTTTTTATTAGATCTTTTAATATAATCACTGAAATCTAACTTTTCTATATTATAGTGGTTATCAAAAATTCCACCTCTCATAATGTTGAAAAGTGTATTAGAAAAATGACGAATATTTCTTAACCTTCTATTAGAAATTTGAAGTCCATCTGAAGCTCCTACTAATTTTAGTAAATCATCAGATGATTTTTCAATACATAGATTGATTTTAGCTATTATATTTTTTTCTTCAATAAGTATTTTTTTTAATTCTAAAATTTCAGATGAAGATTTATTAACATCGGAAACTATATACCATTCTTTAGTTTCATTTTCAAGTAGAGATATTTGAGAATTAATAAAATATGCACCTTTTTCAGCCTTAACGTCATTTTCTTGAGATAACTCAATATTTTTTCTAAAATTATCTAATTGCAGTGAAGAAATTAAAATCTTACAATCATCAAATCCATTTGACCAACTAATATTTGCTTTCAAAGCTTCACTAGGCTCTGCTTTATCTACAATAATAGCACTTAGCGCATAAATTCCAATTTTTGATGACTCCTCAAGTTCATTTCTTTTGTATGCATCTACCAAATTACTTGTTGAGTTTTGAAGTGCTTCATCAACGCCCCACGGTAAAATATTTTGTATACCGTCAACTAATTCTATTGAAATTACTTCACCACCGTTATTTTTAATACTAGATTTTTTTACAAAACCAAATTCATCACAAGTTGCCCATTGGTATTTGTAGGTTAATCCAATACTTTTATTTATTTCCTCAAAAATTACCTTATTTCCCTTTAGATTTTTATATAAATTTCTTTCAATATCATATAATCCATAATTACGTAATGAAAAGGGTTCCCAAATTGAAATTTCATTTTTATTAAAAATCTTAAAAATTGTTTTATTTCCTGTGGTTTCTTGTAATTCAGTTATTTTATCATCTGTGTAATAAGGAAATAATGCATTGTTAGAGTCTTTTCTTCCTGCTGAAAGCGAACCATTACTTGAAATAAATAGCCAATGGTTATATGGGCTTACAATACTCATAAAAAATGGACGCATGGCATCTACATTTTCAATTTTGTAGTAATTTTCATTATTAACAATAACCTCTTTACCGCCAACATCTTTGGCTTCAGAAAATGTCAAACTTTTTCTTAAATAATTCTTTTTCATTTATAAACAGACAATGTTAATTATATAATAATTCTTATTGATAATTATATAATTGTTAATTAAATGTTAGTTGTTTTCAAGACTTTCTAAAATTAATAGTATTATTTCAGTTTTTTTTTTAAAAAACCTTTACATTATTATTGTCAAAAATATTTAGTTTTTTAATCCATTATTCTCATATAAAAATTAAATGAAACCTTTTTTTAGATTAATTGAATTCATAATGTTGTAGTATTGTATAGTTATTTTACTCAAATTTTAATAAAAACAAGATGTTTGTGTTGTTAAACAATCTTTTTACTAAAAATTCTAAATAGAAAATTAAATTTGTAAAGTGAAACACCGATCAGCTTTTATTAATATAATAGGTAATCCAAATGTTGGTAAGTCTTCTTTGGTTAATTTATTTCTTGATGAAAAACTTTCAATTATATCTTCTAAAGCTCAAACAACTAGACATAGAATTTTTTGTATTCTAAATAATAAAAATTATCAATTTGTCTTTTCTGATACACCAGGAATTATAAAACCTATGAATAAGCTTCATGAGTCAATGATGAATTTTGTTGAATCATCATATAATGATGCTGATATAATTCTTTACGTAGTTGATTCATCTCAGAAAAAATTTTTAAATGAAGATTTAACACTAAAATTAAAATCTTTAAAAATCCCAATTGTTATTGTGGTTAATAAAATCGATTTAATTGACGAGAAAACGTTAGAATTGGTGGTAAAAGATATTAAAGAAAAATTTAGTGATTCAGCTATTTTTCCAGTTTCAGTTAGAGAGAATTTTAATGTTAAAACAATTTTGGAAAAATTAGAAGAATTATCTCCTATTTCACATCCATTTTTTCCTAAAGATCAGATTACAGATAAACCAGAACGATTTTTTGTTAATGAAATTATTAGAGAAAAAATTCTGAATTTTTACAAAAAAGAAATTCCTTATTCGGTTGAAGTTGTTACAAATTCTTTCAAACCTTCATCAAAAATTTTGAAAATAGATTCAACAATTTATGTTGAAAGATCAAGTCAAAAAGGAATAGTAATTGGGCATAAAGGTAAATCACTTACAGAAATTGGAAAAAAAGCAAGACTTGAATTAGAAGATTTTTTTAATAAAAAAGTTTTCTTAGAATTGAGAGTTAAAGTTAGTAAGAATTGGAAATCTAGTAATATATCCTTAAAAAGGTTTGGTTATGATCTTAGCTAAAATTATCTAGAATAAGTTAGATTTGTATACTTTTTTTATTGATGGAATCAATTGTTGCTATTGTAGGACGGCCTAATGTTGGTAAATCAACTTTATTTAATAGGTTATCTAAAAATAATTTAGCTATTGTTGACTCTGAAAGTGGCGTAACTAGGGATAGACATTATTCATCTTCTGATTGGAATGGGAAAAAATTCACAATAATTGATACTGGAGGATATGTCTTAGGTGGTGATGATAGATATGAAAAAGATATTGATAATCAGGTAATAATTGCATTAGAAGAGTGTGATAAGATTATTTTTGTAGTAGATGTAAATGAATCTAATAATTCTGCTGACAAGGAGATTTCAAAAATTTTGCATAAAACAAATAAACCAGTTGTAGTAGCTGTTAATAAAGTTGATAAGAATAGTTTAATTAATGACTCTCTCGAATTTTATAATTTGGGCTTTGAAAATTTGTTCTCAATATCTGCAATAAATGGAAGTGGAACTGGAGAGTTGTTAGATGAATTAGTTAATGATTTCATAGATGATTATAATGAAATTACTAATGAATTACCATCTTTTGCTGTTGTCGGTAGACCAAATGCTGGAAAATCCTCTTTTATTAATACTATAGTTGGTGAGGAAAGAAACATAGTTAAGGATGAACCTGGAACTACACGTGACAGTATAGATACCGTTTATAATAAATTTGATTTTAATTTTAAAATTATTGATACAGCAGGAATTAGAAAAAAATCAAAAATTGATTCTAATTTGGAATTTTATTCTGTAGTAAGATCAATAAAGTCTATTGAACAATGTGATGTTTGTCTTTTAATTATGGATGCTACAAGAGGATTTGACAGTCAAATAAAAAATATTTTTTGGTTAGCTCATAGAAGAAATAAGGGCATAGTTATTTTAGTTAATAAGTGGGATTTAATTGAAAAGACTAATAATACCTCAAAAGTTTTTGAAGAATTAATAAAAAAAGAAATTCAACCTTTTGATGATGTTAATATTTTATTTATTTCATGTATTAAAAAACAAAGAATTTTTAAATCTTTAGAGTGTGCAATAGAAGTTTACAAAACCAGAACAAAACAGATAAAAACAAGTAGGTTAAACAATGATTTATTACCATTAATTCAATCATATCCACCTCCCTCTTTAAAAGGGAAAAGAATAAAAATTAAATATTGTAGTCAGCTTCCTGGAAGATATCCTCAATTTGTTTTTTTTGCTAATCTACCACAGTATGTAAAGGAACCTTACAAAAGATTCTTAGAAAATAACATAAGAAAGATTTATGGGTTTACAAGTGTGCCGATAAAAATATATATTAGAAAGAAATAACTATAACTCTTTTTCGATAATCTCCAACCTGGATTTTATTTTTTCAAGTTTTTCAACAATTTCAATTTTTTTTGATTCTGTTTTTAATTTTTCTTTAGCTCCTTCAATAGTGAAACCTCTAACTTTTAGTAGATTGTAAATAAGTTTTAAATTTTTTATATCAATAGAACTGTATTTTCTAGTTCCCTTTAAAGTTTTTTTTGGATTTAAAATATCAAATTCCTTTTCCCAATAACGTAATAGAGATGTATTAACACTTAAAGCTTTTGAAACTTCACCAATACGATAATAAAGCTTTTCTGGTAGATTGATTTCCATTAATCCAGAGATTGATTTTCTTGACTTGACATTTTTAAAATTTCATCAAATTCTTCTGGGGTCAAATCACTATAGAAATAGTTTACAGGATTAACTTTTTTCCCATCTTTGTGAACCTCATAATGAAGATGAACACCTTTAGACCGACCAGTATTTCCAACGAAACCAATTACATCACCCTTTTTTACCTTTTGACCTCGCTTAACGTTGTATGAATTTAGGTGTGCGTATAGAGTTAGGTAACCATAACCATGGTCTATTCTTATGTGTTTACCATATCCAATTGCTCTATTATCAGCACGAACTATAGTACCATTGCTTGCAGCATAAACTGGAGTATTTCTTGGAGCAGAGAAATCCATACCTGAGTGCATTTTTCTAGATTTATCAAATGGATCAGTTCTAATACCATATCCAGAAGCTATTCTAGTTAAATCATCATTTTTTATAGGTTGAATTGATGGGATTGCAGAAAGCATTAGTTGCTTATTTTTTACTAAAGCTTCAATTTCATCAAGAGATTTAGATTGTATTACTAACTGTTTAGTCAAAACATCAATTTTTTTAGTTGCTTCAATTATAAGCTTAGAATTTTCAAAACCTTCCAAGTCTGAGTATCTGTTAATTCCACCAAAACCTGCTTTTCTGATATCAGGATCAATGGGATTTGCTTCAAAAAGTACTCTGTAAATATTATTATCTCTAGATTCTAAATCATTCAAAACAGTCTCTAACTGAACTAATCTATTATTAAGTAGCTCAAGTTGCAATTCATAGTTTTTTAACTCTCTTTCTTGAGCTAATTCAGACGGAGTATTTAAGTAAGGTGTACTGATTAAAATAAATAATGAAACTATACCAAAAAAAAATGCAGTAAAAATAAATGTCGAAGCATTAATAATTCTTGACGTATTAGAAATTTTAATTTCTTTAAAAGAAAGTGATTTTTTATCGTAATAGAATTTTGATTTACTCATAAAAAAGTTTTTTTGATTGAGTACTCGATATTTATTTTTTACTTTGTAAATATAAAGATTCTATTTAAAGTAAAAATTGTTGATGGACTCAAATACTATTAGAAAACAATTCATAGATTTTTTCAAATCGAAAGAACACAATTATGTTAACTCATCTCCGATAGTTTCAAAAAACGATCCATCTTTAATGTTTACTAATGCGGGTATGAATCAGTTTAAAAGTATTTTTTTAGGTGGAAAAAGTAATTATGGTAATCGTGTTGTTAATTCACAAAAATGTTTGAGAGTTTCAGGTAAGCATAATGATCTTGAGGAAGTTGGTATTGATCACTATCATCACACTATGTTTGAAATGCTTGGCAACTGGAGTTTTGGAGATTACTTTAAAGAAGAAATAATTAAATGGAGCTGGGAAATTTTGACAGAAATATATAAGCTTCCCTCCGAAGATTTATATGTTACAGTATTTGAGGGAAGCAAAGAAGATAATCTCAAGATTGATAAAGAAGCATTTAATATTTGGAGTAAAATAGTTGATAACTCAAAAATTATTTTAGGTAATAAAAAAGATAATTTTTGGGAAATGGGAGATTCAGGTCCCTGTGGCCCTTGCTCAGAAATTCACGTTGACTTAAGGTCAGATGAGGAAAAAAGAAAAGTAAAAGCAATAGATTTAGTAAATAAAGATCATCCACAAGTTATTGAACTATGGAATCTAGTTTTTATTCAATTCAATCGAAAATCAAGTGGAAAACTTGAAATTCTTCCTCAAAAACATATTGATACAGGTATGGGTTTTGAAAGGTTGGTCAGGGTCATTCAAAATAAAAAGTCAAATTATGATACGGATATATTTTTAACTATAATAAATGAGATAGAAAAGTTGTGTGGAAAAAAATATGGCACTGATGAAAAGAGTGACATAGCTTTTAGAGTTATTTCAGATCATTTGAGAGCTGTATCTTTTTGTATAGCAGATGGTCAAATCCCTGGAAATTCAGGTTCTTCGTATGTTGTAAGAAGAATTTTAAGAAGGGCAATAAGATACGGTTATACTTTTTTAAATTTTTCTGAACCATTTATATTTAAATTAGTTGAAATTATTGCCAAACAATTTGAGTCGGTATTTCCTGAAATTGATAAGCAAAAATTAAATATTAAGTCAATTATAGAGCAAGAAGAGAAAGTTTTTTTAAAAACCTTATCCCATGGAATAATTAAGTTAAATAATGTTATTAAAAAAGCTAAAAGTGAAATTATATCAGGTAAAGACGTTTTTGAACTTTACGATACTTATGGATTTCCTATTGATTTAACATCATTAATATTGAGTGAAAACCAAATGAAATTTGATGTTGATGACTTTAATAAGCACCTTGAACAACAAAAAACTAGATCAAGAAAATCATCTATTTCAAAGACTTACGATTGGAATATTATCATTGAAGATGAATCTTCTTTATTTGTGGGTTATGATTTAACGACAACAACATCAAGAATTAAAAAGTTCAGAACAATTGAAACAAACAATGAAAAATTTAATGAAATAGTTTTTATTGAAACTCCATTTTATCCTGAGGGTGGAGGTCAGGTAGGGGATGTCGGAAAAATTGTTTCAGAGTCTGGTGTTTCTATTGAAGTTATAAATACTAAAAAAGAAAATGATGAAATTATTCATATTATTTCAGATACTACTCTCGATGAAAAAGTAGAATATAATCTCATTGTTGACCCTCAAAAAAGAATGAATTCATCTTCCAATCATACTGCTACTCATTTACTCCATCAAGCACTTAGAAATATATTAGGGTTGCATGTAGAACAGAAAGGTTCTCTAGTTAATAGTGATTATTTAAGGTTTGATTTTTCTTACAATAAAAAATTAGAATCTAATCAAATTTTAGAAGTCGAAAATTTTGTTAATGATAGAATTAATGAATCATTAGAATTGGAAGAAAATAGGGAAGAAAATTATGATAATGCCGTTAAGAATGGTGTTGTTGCCTTATTTGGAGAAAAATATGGGGATAAAGTTAGATCCATTAAATTTGGTGATTCATATGAGTTATGTGGAGGTACACACGTAAAAAATACTCTTTCACTAAGAGTATTTAAAATTTTATCAGAAAGTTCTGTTGCTTCAGGTATTCGACGAATTGAAGCTGTTTCAGGATATACTGCCGTAGAATTTCTTAGAAAAAATTCTATGGAGTTATCAAAGATTGGACAATTAACTTCATCAAAGTCTAATATTTTTGAAGGAGTTAAATCAATACAAAATGAAAAGAAATCATTAGAAAAATTAACTAAAAACTTAGAAAGTAAAATTTTATCAAATACTTCCTCTGAATTAGTATCAAAAATTGAAAAGATAGGAGATGTCAATTTTTTAGTTTCTAAAGTTGATTTAAGTACATCTAATATGAAGTCTTTATGCTTTGCCTTTAATCAAAAAGTTAAAAATTTATTTTTAGTTCTATTTTCGGAATCAAGTAATATTTCTGTAGTATGCTATATTTCAAAATCACTAGTTGAAAATAAAAAATTAGATGCCTCCAATGTAATTAAATCAATATGTAAAGAAATTGATGGAGCTGGGGGAGGTCAACCTTTCTTTGCAGCAGGTTCAGGTAAAAAGAAAGTATCAACTGAAAAAATTATTGAATTATCGAAAAACTTTTTATGATTGAGATGGATAAGATTCTAAAACTTTATTGACAAAGTTTGATATTAATTCGTCCCTAGAAAGCTTTCCAGAAAATAATGATCCTGATCCATTTGCATTCCAAATCAAGCTACCATTTTTGCTATCAATTATATCAATATACAATAATCCAGTAGTCCGAGTGTAAGGCCTGTAGTTTTGGTCGTAAGGAAATCCATACCAGCCATAGTTAAAACTGTTGTAAGTTTGATTTATGTAAATATCTTCTCTCGATTTAGTTGAAATATTTATAATTAGATCTGGATTTGAGGAGAAACTATATCCTTTGGATTTCATAATTTCTTCAATGGATTTTAAGATTCTTTTTTTATCAATATCAGAAATGTTTATTTTTTCAATTTCTTGTTTTGAAAATGCAAATGTTGAATATTTATTAAAATCTACAGCTGAATCATAATCACTAAATACTTTGACAGAAGAGCAAGAATATAAGACAAAAATTATTGAAAATAAACTAACAAATGATTTCACAATAATTTAAAATCAATAATTATGCCTAATACTAAAATAATTGTGCTGTTATTAATACTTTTATGTTAGTGAATAATTTTACTTTTTCAAAATATCTTTCATTAATTATAATTCTAAGTATTTTTTTTTCAGGGTGTAGTTTGAAAAAATATAATATTAAGCGATCGATTGTTAAAAATAATTTTAATAAAGTAGATCAACTTAAGAGATTTCTAAATAATATGAATTCAGATGAAAGAAAAAAATGGTATATAAAAACATATTCTGATTTTGCAATTCAACAGATGAAAAAATATAAAATACCTGCAAGTATAATTCTTGCTCAAGGATTAGTTGAATCTGGTGCTGGTGCTAGTACACTAGCTTTAAAATCTAATAATCATTTTGGAATTAAATGCCATCAGAACTGGAGAGGAAAAAAAGTTTATCACGATGATGATGAAAAAGGTGAGTGTTTCAGAAAATACAAAAATCCAATTGAAAGTTATAAAGATCATTCAGAGTTCTTAACCACAAGGGGTCGGTATTCTTTTTTATTTAGATATTCAATTAGAGATTATGTAAAGTGGGCAAAAGGTTTAAGTAAAGCAGGTTATGCTACTGATCCAAAATATCCGGAAAAATTAATTAAAATAATAGAAGAATACAAGCTATGGAAATTTGATGGTTCCAAAAAGTCTTTGGAAAAAAAGTTAAAAGAAAAATCGAAAAAAAGAGAAAAAAATAACACAAATTATTATACTGTAAAAAAGGGTGATACCTTATATTCAATTTCTAAAAAATATAGTATATCTGTTGAGGGCTTAAAAAAACTTAATAAATTAAAATCTAACGAAATCAAAATTGGACAGAAATTAAAAATTTAATTTGTCTTAGTAATTAATGCATTATTAATTAATTCAATGCAATAATTTAAATGTGCTTTTAAATTCTTATCAGAATATTTTTTAGAGTATTTTAAAATATCTTTTTTTAAATCTACTAGAACGCTCATAGTAATTGACCTTACATCAGAAACATCGACCTTAATTGGTGTTATGTAATTTGACCAATACGATCCTGATCTAATTTCTTGTTGGTTTTTCATCAAATATCCTAGTCTATTTATATAACTTCTTTGTAAATTTCGTCTGTATATATCAATTTTTTCTTTTTTATATAATTCTTTCCATAAACCTTTTTTTAAATCATTCATCATCTGTGATAAAGTGTAAGCATTTGTTCCGTTAAGTGCTTCATTTTCTATCATTCTTGCCATTCTTCCAAAATCCAATAAACTATTTAAGTAGCTGGATTGAATTGATCGAATTCTATTTGTTATTCCAGCAAATTCAATTTTATCTAAAATATTTTTTTCAATTATCCAATCAGGTGTTTCAAATAAATGAGTATTTAAAAAATTTATACATAATTTTTGATGATTTTTATCAACATGACTGTATACGGCACCATTCTGATCAGATGTTTTATAGAATTGATAAACACCCCCAACATTATTTGTAACATGTCCCATATATCTTCTAAATTGCGATAAAACAGTATTATACATCTCTTTCAAATCATTGAAATCTTCACCGTCTACTGTTGACCAATTTATAAGTTCAGGAACTATTCTTTTTAAATTTGCAATTCCATACTCACTTGCTTTAACTGCATTATCACCTAAATCCTCTGTTTGTGAGCTTGGATCAATTCCAGGATCTCCATATCTGTATGTTAAATCATCTTGTTTTTCCAAAATCCAGCCCTGTAATATTTTTTTTTCTTCCTCAGCTGAAACTTCTAAGATTGGTTTGTAACCCCACTTAATTGAATACTTATCATATAGGCCAATATTTGGTGTATCCCAATATGATGGCATTAGAGCTACTCCTTCATCACCAGGTTGAGCAACATAGTTCCACCTTGCATAATCCATTATAGAGGGAGCAGTACCAAATTTTTTTGTAAAGGTTTTAGATCTTAACGAATCAACTGGATATGCACTGCTACTACCCATGTTATGTGGTAGTCCAATTGCATGTCCAACTTCATGAGCGGCTACAAACCGAACACCTTCCCCCATAACCTCATTTTTCAATTCTATTGATCGAGCATTTGCATTAACAGCACCAGTCTGAACAACCCACCAATTTCTTAAAAGTTTTAAAACATTGTGATACCAGTTGACATCGAATTGTAAAATTTCACCTGATCTTGGATCTGCAACTTGACCACCATTTGCATTTATTGTGGTAGAAGCTAAATATCTAAAAACTGAGTATCTTATATCCTCTGGACTCCAATCGGGATCTTCATCTTTAGTCGGAGGATCTTTAGCAATGATAGCATTTTTAAAACCTGCTTCTTCAAATGCAGCTTGCCAATCTTCAATTCCTTGTTTTATATATTTTCTCCATTTAATGGGTGTACCAGGATCTACATAAAAAACGATCGGATTTTTAGGCTCAACTAGTTCACCTCTTTTAAATTTTTCAATATCTTCTTCTTTAACTTCTAATCTCCATCGTCTTAAATACCTGATTGTTTCAGCCTCTTGGTTGTCTAATCCATAATCAATTTGTCTAGATGTTATCCAGCCAACTCTTTGATCAAAATATCTTTTTTTCATTGGATTTTTAGGTAAAAGAATAATTGAATTGTTGAGTAGCATGGAAATTTGTCCATTTCTTGTTTCTGAGGATTTATAAGTTTTAATATGTCTAACTTCTATATTTAATGGAAAACTTTTTATTGTTTCAATGAATGATAGTTTAGAATCTAAACTCGAGATTTTATAAGATTTTCTTCTTGATTGTGGAAAACCAAAAACTTTTATATCAGACTTGAAAAGAGTTGTAACATCAATAAGGAATGAAGATTTTTCTATATTTTTTGCTTCAATTTTAAAACTTGAAATAATTGGTTCGAAGTTAGAGTTTGAAACTGCCTCATTAATAGGAAGTGTATCATTTGCAAATTTTGAATATGACGCAACTCTCAATAAAATATTATTATCGAATTTTTCCCATTTAATTACTTGTTCACTCAGTTTGTGAGCTGATAGCGGAATTTCAGTTGCCATTTTTACAACTCGTGTGACCATCATCATGTCTCTTCCAATTAAACTGTCATTAATTTCAAAATAATATTTGTTATCTATTTTATGTACGTCGAATATACCAGAATCAGTTATGGCATTTTCAGTAATAATTTCAGAGTATTTTTTTGTTTGAGTTAATTTTTTTTCATCTATTTTTTTTTGCGAAAAAATTTCAGTTGAAAAAAATACAGTAAATACAAAAAAAAGTAGATTACTTAAAAAACTTTTAATTTTCATAATATGATTTTTAAATTTTAATGGGTTAGATTTTCATTAATCTAACTGAGATATAAATATACCATCATCATTTTTTTCAACTTTAGCTAGTTTATTTCTAGTAAGTGATTTAATAGTTTTATCCCATTTTTTATTAGATAGCTTAGATCTGCTTTTCAGATCATTTAATTTAATTTTTCCATCTTTCTTTATGATTGAAAAAACTAACTTTTCCTCTTCATTTAGTTCAATATTAAATTTTTTTTCTGGTTTCATCTGAGGAAAAAAAATGACATCTTGAATAGATTTTTTATTAGTCATTAACATCACAAGTCTATCAATTCCAAATCCGATCCCTGATGTTGGTGGCATTCCATATTCAAGAGATTTTATAAAATCATAATCTATAAACATAGCTTCTTCATCACCTTTTTCTGAAAGCTTTAGCTGATCTTCAAATCTACTTAGCTGATCAATAGGATCATTTAGTTCTGAATATGCATTTGCAATTTCGCTGCCATTTACTAATAATTCAAATCTTTCAGTTAATTCGGGTTCACTTCTGTGTTCTTTAGTTAGTGGGCTCATCTCTTTAGGATAGTCAATAATGAATGTTGGCTGAATATATTTTGATTCACATTTTTCACCAAATATTTCATCAATCAACTTTCCTTTTCCCATTGTTCTGTCAACCTCTACACCTAGTTTTTTTGCAATTTCAAATGTTTCTAATTCGGAAGAATCTTTTAAATTATATCCTGTATTTTCTCTAATAGACTCTAAAATACTTATTTTTTTATACGGACCTTTAAAATCAATTGTGTGTTCCCCAAACTGTATTGCACTTTTTCCATTAACATCAATGGCAACTTTTTCTAAAAGTTTTTCAGTGGTTTCCATCATCCAATTATAATCTTTGTAAGCAACGTAGAATTCTAAATTTGTAAATTCTGGATTATGAGTTCTGTCCATACCTTCATTTCTAAAATCTTTGGCAAATTCAAAAACTCCATCAAATCCACCAACTATTAATCTTTTTAAGTATAGTTCATTAGCAATTCTGAGGTATAAGGGGATATTTAAAGCATTATGATGTGTTATGAATGGTTTAGCAGCAGCACCTCCAGGAATGGGCTGTAATATTGGAGTTTCAACTTCAAGATAATCCAGATCAGTTAAAAAATTTCTAATCGAATCAACTACTTTACTTCTTTTTAAAAAGGTCTCTTTTACATGCGGATTAACAATTAGATCAACATAACGCATACGATATCTTTGTTCAGGGTCATTAAATTCATCATAGATATTTCCTTCACTGTCAGTTTTTGGAAGTGGTAATGGTCTTAAAGATTTTGATAGAAGTTTAAAATCTTCTACTAATATAGTTTTTTCACCTACCTGAGTTGTAAAAAGTTTTCCTTTTATTCCAATTATATCACCAATGTCTAATAATTTCTTATAAAATTCATTGTATTTAAACTTATCATCTTCAGGACATATTTCGTCTCTGTTGAAATAAACTTGAATTTTTCCTGAACTGTCCATAAGTTCAGCAAAACTTGCTTTTCCTTGGATTCTCCTTGACATTAGTCTACCAGCAACTATAACTTTAGAATTTTCTTTAAAATTTTTTTTGATTTCATTAACTAAATGAGATACATTAAAGAGTTCAGCAGGATACGGATCTATCCCGAGCTCTCTAATTTTTGCTAGTTTTTCACGTCTAATTATTTCCTGTTCAGAGAGGTTTGACATTTTTTTTCAAATATAATGATATAACAAGAACATTACCCATATGTTTTTTAATTTTATAATTAAAATAATTTATTGAATAAAAATAAAAATATTATTGTTAAAGATCTTGGGAAGGAAGAGTATCAAAATTGTTTTGAAATTCAAAAAAAATTACAACAAGAAATAATTAATATTAAATTAAATAACAGAAGAGATAATTTAAATATTGAAACTCCAAATTATTTATTAGTTGTAGAACATAATCACGTCTATACTTTAGGAAAAAGTGGTGATCTAAATAACCTTCTCTATAAAGAAGAGTTACTTAAAAGGAATAATATTTCATTTCATCATACAAATCGGGGAGGAGATATTACATATCATGGGCCAGGACAGTTAGTTCTATATCCAATTATTGATTTAGAAAATTTTTTTACTGATATTCATAAATACTTAAGGTTATTGGAAAAATCAGTTATTGATACGCTTAAAATAATTAATATTAAAGCATCAATTAGTTCTAATCGAACTGGTGTATGGCTAGATGTCGGCAAATACAATGAAAGAAAAATATGTGCTATGGGAGTTAAAGTTAGCAGATGGGTAACAATGCATGGATTAGCTTTAAATATCACAAACGATTTATCATATTTTGATGGAATTATACCATGTGGTTTAGAAAATAGAAATGTAACTTCAGTAAAAAATGAAATTGGTAATTCAATTGGCATTGACGAAATAAAGAGCCTTTTAATTAAAAATTTTTCATATAATTTTAATGCGACTATTATCTAATTGAATAAAGCTGTATTTCGTTATTATCACCTAAAAATACAATATCAATTTTGTTATTATCTGAATTAAAATTTATATCACTATTTGAAAATATAGGAAATCCATTAATTATTTTTTGATTATCATACAAATAAATTTGTTTAGAATCCTTATCATAAATTGAGTAAAAATGAGTTTCTTGAGAATCATGAATTTTTAAGTTGTCATAATTGCCAAAAGGAAGTATAAATTCCTTTCCATCTACTAAAAGTCTATTTAAACCAAAAGTAATCTTGCTATCATTGACTGCACTCAGATCTTTTTCATTTTTTGATAAGCTTTGATCATATAATTTTCCAGATATATCTATTCTAATTATTTTTTTATTATTACTAAATCCAATCATTCCATTGTTATACTTGTAAAGGTTGGTGCTAAAAGTTAGATCTTTAGGCAATTTAATTCTAACATTACCTCTTCTATCTAATATAGATATTTTATCATTTAAGTTTTTTAAAATAAGATAATCTCTATTTAGAATTCTTATGTGTTTGACGGGATCTTTCAAACCATAATTTAACTTATTTTTCTTAAAACCTTTTACAATTTTAAATTCAGAATTATACATTTTCAAATTATTTCCGCTTTGAAAAATATACCTGTAATTTTTATCCAAATCGTAATCAAATACTGAAAGATCCTCAAAATAATCTTTGTTTTTACCTTCAAGCTTTTTTACAATATTTCCATTTATATCCAATAAAATTAACTCATTGCTTGTTGTAAATAAAAATTGAAGTCTTTGATTTTTATAAGTATCTACTTGAAAAATTTTGCTTGTTATGTTTTTAAACTTTTTAGTCCATAAAATATTTCCAAGAAAATCTATCAATACTAAATGATTTTTTTCATCTTGAAAAATTATATTTTTTTTACCTGATTTATGGTTCATTATTATTTGAGGACTCAATTTAATATCATTTTCAAATGATTTAGTTAAAATTAATTCCATTTGATTTTTCTTGAAATCATTAACGACTGGAGAGTTATATAAAGAAGT
>CABYPD010000016.1 GCA_902520835.1 uncultured Bacteroidota bacterium | reverse complement strand
AATTTGGAAGTGATAAAACAGATTTCAAAATTTGAGAATCATCAAAATCTGATAATTCTTTTAAATCATTTATATAATTTTTAATTACACTTTTATTGAACGATATTTCATCACTGGTTGAGCCAGTTAATTTAATTCGTAAGTCTACTTTACCTCTTATTAACTTTTCTTTTAATAAATTATTTAATAATAATTCTTGACTTGAAAGAGCGGAAGGCATTGAAATTTTTGAATCAAAATATCTACTGTTTAGTGTTTTTAATTCAATATAAATTTCTAATTCATCAATTTGAAAAGATGTTGACCCATAACCGGTCATCGATTGAAGCATGTACAAATTTAAAAAAGAATATATTATTATAATTTTCTAAGCCAAATATTTCTAAATGATATTTGAGTACAACAGTGATTTTGTAGATAAAGGGGGCCATCACCGTGCGCTATATTTTTTGGTGGACCAACATTTTCAGTTGTTCCTAAGATTTCAACTTTATTATGAATTAATACTCCATTGTGAAAAACAGTAAAAAATCCAGATTTAATTTTATTTCCCTCTTTGTCAAACTCAGGGGCATCAAAAATTATGTCATATGATTGCCACTGTCCAGGTTTTCTTGATGAATTAACTAATGGAATATATTGCTTGTATACTGAACCTGCTTGTCCATTAACATATGTTGGATTATCATAACTGTCTAAAATTTGAATTTCATATCTGCCCTGTAAAAAAACTCCGCTGTTAGATCGGTCCTGATTGTTGTGAGATAAATCTTCACTTGTCTTCCACTCAATATGTAATTGAACAGAACCAAAATTTTCCTTTGTTTGAATTCCTCCTGTACCATCAAATACAACTGTCATTGATCCATCGTCATTTATCTGCCATTCACTATCTTTTTCACCCCATCGAGCTTGCCAACTAGATAAATCCGTACCATCAAATAAAATTATTGCATCATCGGGGGGTGAAGAATCTGAAATCGAATTAACCTTTTTTGGTATAGGACTCCATATTTCCGTGTCCTTGGACGATTGACCAGTGTTTACAACAAATGAAAGTATCAGAATTATTGATAAATATGGTTTCATAAACCAAGTATTTTTTTGATTTGATCCTTGTCGATGTCAGAACCAGCAAAATCATCAAAGGATTTTTCTGTTACTTCAATAATGTGATCCGAAATAAATTTTGAACCCTCTTTTGCCCCTTGTTCAGGACTCTTGATACAGCATTCCCATTCCAATACAGCCCATCCATCAAAACCATATTGGCTTAATTTTGAAAAAATTGATTTAAAATCAACTTGTCCATCACCGGGAGATCTAAACCTTCCTGGTCTGTCCTTCCAATCCAAATATCCACCATAAACACCAGCTTTTCCAGTAGGATTAAATTCTGCATCTTTAACGTGAAACATTTTAATATAATCTTTATAGAAGTCTATAAATTGTAAATAATCTAATTGTTGTAAAACAAAATGGCTAGGGTCATAAAGTATTTTTGCTCTAGTATGATTATTAGTTGCTTTAAGAAATCTTTCAAAAGTTACTCCATCGTGGAGATCTTCCCCTGGATGAATTTCGTAACAAATATCAACACCTTTTGAATCAGCGTGGTCTAATATAGGCTTCCACCTCTTGGCTAATTCCTTGAAACCTTCATCAACTAGACCTGGAGGTCTTTGGGGCCAAGGATAAAAAGTATGGAATAATAATGCTCCAGAAAATGAAGCCATTGGCTCAATTCCAAAATGATTACTAGCATTTATTGCATTCATCATTTGAACTACTGCCCACTTTGTTCTCTCTTTAACATTTCCATGAAGATTTTCAGGTGCAAATACATCAAACATCAAATCATAAGCAGGATGACTTGCAACTAATTGACCCTGTAAATGAGTAGAAAGCTCACTTATTTCTAATCCCTGCTCATTTAAAATACCTTTAACTTCATCACAATAATCTTTGCTTGAGCCTGCTTTATCTAGATCAAAAATTCTTTTATCCCAAGTTGGAATTTGAACTGCTTTATAGCCAAGACTACTAGCCCAGCTAGCAATATGTTTTAAATTATTAAAAGGTTTTTCATCTCCACAAAATTGTGCTAAAAAAATAGCAGGCCCTTTGATTGTTTTCATACTATATATACTTTTCTAATAATTTCTTCGTAGCAATTATACCATCATCTTCACTTAATCTATTTCCTTCATATTCAATACCTACATATCCTTTGTATTTCGCTTTTTTTACAATATCCATCATTCTTTCGTAATCGATTTGAGTTTCATTTCCTTCTTCATCAAAATCAAAAGATTTTGCACTAACTGCATGAGCGTATCGCATCAATTCTTCAGTGCCTAAATATCTATCATACATTTTTTTACAATTTCCCCATGGACTTCCATTCATACAAAAATTTCCAAAGTCAGGTAAGGTTCCACAATTTTTTAGTTTAACTTGGTCCATAACATTTGACAAGTATTTTCCGCTTGACGATAATCCTCCATGATTCTCAACAACAACATTCATTTTTTTATTATACTCATTCAAAGTTGTGAGTGATTTTACAGAATTTTCTGTCCATTTTTCCAAATCCTTTTCTCCATTTAAATTAACTCTCATTGTTTTACACCCAATTTCTGCAGAAAAATCAATCCATCTTTTATGATTTTCAATTGCTTGAAGCCTATCCGTTTCATTGCTTGAAGCTAAATCACCTTGACCATCAATCATAAATAATACGTTTTCAACTCCGTAATCATTTGATCTTTTAATCAATTCTTTAGATAATGAATTCATAGACATTCTTTTCATTAAATCAGTATGACGAGTGTATAAACCTGAAACAAACTCTACACCTCCAATATCAAATGATCTTGCCTTTTTAGCAAAATCGAGAATAGGTAAATTTCCTGATCTAATGGATTTATTCAAAGACCATTGAGCAAGAGAAATTTTAAGATTACTTTTTGAGCTTAGTTTCATAAAATTGGCGTTTGGGAAAACAGATGTTGCTAATCCTGTGGTTGCAACAGCTGATAGAAAATTTCTTCTTTTCATAAATTGTTGTTTAATATCTAAATATAAATTTAATTTTGAAGCTTTAAAAACTGTTGTTAAAATAAATTAAACAATCTATTTTTTTTTGAATTTATGAATTGTAACTTCGCAGCCTAAACACATATAAATGAATAAATTAATTACTTTTTTTTCTATTATAATTTTTATCTCTGGATGTAAAGAAGAACCTAAAAAGGAAAAATTTTCATATAAGAGAGTGCAAGAAAATACTGAAACCTCAAATATTAAATCAGTGAATGATGTGACTATTAATTCAACAGATCAAATGTTATTTGATAGATCTGTGATTAAAGTTAAATCCGGTATGCCCGTAAATCTTACTTTGAATCATACTGGTCAAATCGCCAAGGAATTCATGGGTCATAATTTTGTATTATTAAAGCAAGGAACTGATGTAGATGATTTTGCACAAAGAGCAATGGTTGCTAAAGATTCTGATTATATTCCTGTTGGAGATGAAACATATGCATATACAAAAATGTTAGGCGGAGGTGAAAGTGATTCAATTACTTTTGATAGTCCGGAGCCTGGCACCTATATTTATCTGTGTACATTTCCAGGCCATTATCAAGTAATGAGAGGTGAATTTATTGTTGAATAATGAAATTTAATACAAAAGCAATTCACGGGGGTCAAATTAAAGAAAAAGGATATGGGGCAGTAATGCCCCCAATATATCAAACCTCGACATATTCTCAAACTAAGCCAGGTGAACATTTAGGATATGAGTATAGCAGGACTCATAACCCAACAAGATCTGCTTTAGAGAGATCTTTAGCTAGTATTGAAAATGGCAAATACGGAATGGCATTTAGTTCTGGATTGTCAGCAATTGATGCTATTTTAAAACTATTTGAGCCTGGTGATGAAATCATATCTACTAACGATCTATATGGCGGATCGTATAGATTGTTTGATAAGGTTTTTAAAAAATTTGGTTTAAAATTTATTTTCTCAGATTTGCAAAATATTGATAGTGTTTCTGCGCTCATAACAGTAAAAACAAAAATGATATGGGTAGAAACACCAACTAATCCAATGATGAATTTAATTGATATAAATGCAATCTCTAACTTGTGTAAAGACAATGAAATTCTACTTGCTGTTGACAATACTTTTGCAACACCATATTTACAAAAACCCCTAGATTTAGGTGCAGATATTGTTATGCATTCTGCGACAAAATATTTAGCTGGTCATAGCGATGTTATTTTAGGTGCGCTAGTTGTTAAGGATGATAAATTAGCAGAAAAATTATATTTTCTACAAAATTCCTCTGGAGCCATATGCGGTCCAATGGATTCATTTCTAACGTTAAGAGGAATTAAAACTCTTCATGTTCGTATGGAAAGACATTGTTTTAACGCTGAAAAAATTGTTAAATTTTTGAGTAATCATAAAAAAATTGATAAGCTTTATTGGCCTGGTATTTCAACTCATCCAAATCACGAATTAGCTAAAAAACAAATGTCTGGATTTGGCGGAATGATATCATTTACTACAAAAAATGGTGATTTCAAATCTGTACAAGAGATAACTAGTAAACTTAAAGTTTTTACACTTGCTGAATCTTTGGGTGGAGTTGAAAGCTTAGCTAATCATCCTGCGTCAATGACTCATGCATCTATTCCAAGAGAGCTCAGAGAGAAAACAGGTGTTGTTGACTCATTAATTAGGCTTAGTGTTGGTATTGAAGACCATGAAGACTTAATTAATGATTTAGATCAAGCAATAAATTAATTTACTTACTTTTAATTGTATTAAACAATTAACAATGAAAAAAATAATTTCTGATTTCCTCTCGGAAATAGATAAAAGAAATTCACATGAGCCAGAGTTTATGCAGGCTGTCAGGGAAGTGTCAGATGATTTAATTCCATACATAGTGAGTCAAGATATTTATCATGGGAAAAATGTTTTGATGAGAATGTGTGAACCTGAAAGAGTTATTATGTTTAGGGTTAACTGGGTTGATGATAATGGAGAGATAAGAGTAAATAGAGGATATAGAGTTGAGATGAACTCCGCAATAGGACCATACAAAGGAGGTCTAAGGTTTCATCCATCAGTTAATTTAAGTATTTTAAAATTTCTTGCATTTGAACAGGTTTTTAAAAATAGTTTAACAACGCTTCCAATGGGTGGAGGAAAGGGAGGTGCAGATTTTGATCCAAAAAATAAATCTGATGGTGAAGTTATGCGATTTTGCCAAAGTTTCATGACAGAACTCTTCAGACATATTGGTCCTAATAAAGATATTCCAGCTGGTGATATTGGAGTAGGAGGAAGAGAAATTGGCTATCTCTTTGGCCAGTATAAAAGATTAAAAAATGAATTTACTGGTGTTTTGACTGGAAAAGGTATATCCTGGGGAGGATCTTTAATCAGGCCTGAAGCTACTGGTTATGGTACTGTTTATTTTGCAGAGGACATGTTAAATTATGAAGGTAAATCAATAAAAGGAAAATCAGTCGCTATTTCTGGCTCAGGAAATGTTGCACAATATGCAGCTGAAAAATGTATTCATCTTGGAGCAAAAGTCATTACGATGTCAGATTCATCTGGAACTTTATTTGACAAAGATGGTATTAATGAAGATAAATTATCTCACATTATGTACTTAAAAAATGAAAAGAGATCTAGGATTCATGAGTATCTAAAAAAATTCCCATCGGCAGAATTTTTAGAAAATAAAAATCCCTGGAATCTAAAGTGTGATATCGCACTCCCCTGTGCTACACAAAATGAACTTTCACATAAGGATTCAAAAATGTTAATTAAAAATGGATGTTTTTGTGTTGCTGAGGGCGCCAATATGCCATGTCAACCCGGTGCTATTAAAGAATTTAAATTAAATAAAATATTATATGCACCAGGCAAGGCATCAAATGCTGGTGGAGTAGCAGTTTCTGGCCTTGAAATGGCTCAAAATTCACTTAAATATTCTTGGACAAGGGATGAAGTTGATCAAAAATTAAAGGAAATAATGATTAATATTCATAAATCTTGCTTGGAACATGGAAAACAAAAAAATTATGTCGATTACAATAAAGGAGCTAATATTTCAGCATTCATAAAAGTCGCCGATGCAATGCTTGCTCAAGGTGTAGTATGATTAATCATGGTATATTCAACTGAAGCTATTGTATTAGGATATATAAATTATTCTGAAACAAGTGTAATTGTTAAGTGTTTAACAAAAAAATATGGTGTAAAATCATACTTCATAAAGGGGATTAGGTCAACTAAAAAAAGTAAAATTCATCTAGGGCATCTTCAAAGACTTAACATTGTAGATCTTGAAAGCAAAGAGAATAAAAAAGGAGAGCTTTCATATTTAAAAAATATAAAATCTTTAATTTCATTTCAATCCATCAACTCTGATATTTTAAAGTATAATACAGGCTTATTTATCTCAGAAGTTTTAATCTCAGTTATCAAACATCAAGAAACCGATATTGAAATATTTAATTTTATAAAGAATAGTTTGATATGGTTTAATAATTCTGAAAAAAATTCAAATTTTCATATTCTTTTTTTAATATACCTAACAAATTATTTAGGCATAATTCCCGAGAAAAACATAAATAATTTAAAATTCTTTGATATTGAGAATGGAAAATTTAATTCATCTTCAAATTCAATTAATTGTATTAATGGTGAGGTTGTTGGGCATTTATCTCTTATTTTGGGCACAAAGTTTGATTATTCTTCTCAGGTTTTAACTAACGTTAAGCAAAGAAGAAACATGATTGATTTAATTTTAAAATACTACAAGGTTCATGTTCCTGGATTTAAACTTCCAAAATCAGTAGATGTTCTCAATGACTTATTCTCTTAAAAGTTTTTTATTTTTTTGTTTTTTAATATTCTTTTCAAACATTAATTGTCAAGTCATAAGAGTTGTAGATTCTGATACAGGTATCAGTATACCTTCTGCTTTATTTTATAATGAGGATAAGTCAATTTCAAAACTTACAGATTTTGAAGGAAAAATATCAATTGATATTTTTAATAAAACTGATTCTGTAACAGTAAGTCATATTTCTTATATCGATAGTGTTTTTACATATGAGCAGTTAAAAGATTTGAGTATTCTTGAGCTAAACATGAATTCGAGAGGCCTAGATGAAATTATTCTTTCTGTAGCTAGATATAAACAAAATATTAAGTCACTTTCTAAAAAAGTTTCTATTATTAATGCCAAATCTGTTGAACTTGAAAATCCTAAAACCTCAGCCGAAATGTTATATCATGCAGGTGGAATTCATATTCAGAAGTCACAGGCTGGAGGTGGTAGTCCTGTAATCAGAGGGTTTGAGGCTAATAGAGTGCTATTAGTGATTGATGGGGTACGGATGAATAATGCGATATATCGATCTGGTCATTTACACAATTCGATCACTATTGACCCAAACTCATTGGACAGAACAGAGGTGATTTATGGGCCATCATCTGTTGGATATGGATCTGACGCACTTGGAGGAGTAGTCCATTTTTATACAAAAACACCTAGAATTAATAATTCAAAATTTTTTAATTATTATAAATCTGTTTCATACAATATTAATAATAGAACAAAAATTAATAATTATAGTTTGGAACTTTCCACTAAAAAATGGGCAAGTTACACAAGCTATAGTAAATCATATTTTGGTGATGTAATCATGGGGAAGAATAGAAATCATGGTTATGATGATTGGGGATTGGTTGATTATTACTCAAAAAATAATGGAAATACATATTTTAAAAATTCTACTAAAAATCCTAAGCCTAATATCCAAAGGAATACGTCCTACAGACAAAAAGATTTAATACAAAAGTTCAATATTATTACTACTGAAAACTCAAATCTTATTTTAAATTTTCAATATTCTGAATCATCAAATATTTCAAGATTTGATAAGATGAGTGAAATAGCTGAAAATGGAGAATTAAAATACGCTCAATGGTACTATGGCCCACAAAACAGAATGTTAAGTTCAATACAATTAAACTTAGCAAATAAAAAAATATTTGATAATGCATCTTTAATATTTTCTTTTCAAAAAATTAAAGAATCAAGAAATAGAAGAAAGTTTAATTCACTTAATTTAATATCTCAAAAAGAAGATTTAAGTGTTTTTTCCATAAATACAGATTTTTCAAAAAATTTAAATGAAATTAATTCTCTAGCCTATGGTTTTGAGCTCACAAATAATAAACTTGTTTCTACAGCTAAAAATTTTGAACTCGTAATTGAAAACAATAGAGTTATTGATAGAATTCTAAGTAAGAGTTTAAGCAGATACCCAAGTAATGGAAGTAAATATGGTTCAATGGCAACCTATTTTGAATTTAGAAAAAAAATTAGCCCTAAGGCTAATCTAAGCATTGGTACTAGATACTCTTTAATAGATATTTCTGCATCATGGGATCAAAATTTTCTAATGGACAGTAATTTGTATGGTTTTTTTAGACAGTTTGAAGACTTAAATTTTACAAATTCAGCTATTACAACTAGTATAGGACTTTCTCAGTTAACAAATAATTTTAATAAAATTTCAATCAATTTGTCAAGTGGTTTCAGAGCTCCTAACATTGATGATGTTGGAAAAATTAGGGAAAACTCAGGAATTCTTACTGTTCCAAACTCTAAATTGAAGCCTGAAAATGCATATACTATTGATTTAGGTTTTAACAGGTTTAACAAAGCTCTCTCTTACAGTTTAAACCTTTACTACACTCTATTAAATCGTACAATTGGAAGAGATCTTTTTTATGATTACACAGATTCAACAACTGAAAATCCTATTACTGTGTTGTATGATAATGAAGAAGTAATTACAATGGGTAATTATAACTTGGGAAATTCTAATATTTATGGTTTTAATTTCGATACTAATTATTCTTTTAATGAATATTTTAATTTAATAGGAAATCTTACTTTCACAAATGGAGATATTGTTTATAATGACTATCCAATGCCTTCAATTCCACCATTATTTGGATCTGTAAAACTGAGGTTTAAAAAAAATAATTTTAACCTACAATTGACTTATAAATTTTCTCAATCAAAATCAGCTGATCAATACAGTTTTGGAGGTGAAGATGGTCTTGATGAAACTCCTTTTATTTATGAGAATGAAGAAATTAAATATATAGGTATGCCTAAGTGGGGAGTTTTTCAGTTGTCTTCATTATTTAATATTACAAAAGAAATTAAAGCTCAATTGTTACTAGATAATATATTTGATATTCACTACAGGGAATTCGCTTCTGGAATTTCTTCGCCTGGAAGGTCTTTAAACTTGATGTTGATTTTTGATTAAGTATAAGCTATAATCAATAAATTAGAGTAAAATTAAGTAAATTCGCATTTTTATTTTTAATGTCATTTAAGGAATATAAAACATTAGATCTTACAGAAATTTCGAACAAGATTTCTGATTATTGGGAGAAAGACAAAACTTTTGAAAAAAGTATTTCGTCAAGAGATAATTCTAAAGATTTTGTTTTTTTTGAGGGTCCGCCATCTGCCAATGGTATGCCTGGTATTCATCATGTTATGGCTAGAGCTATTAAAGACATTTTTTGCCGATATAAAACATTAAAAGGATTTAAAGTTAGTAGAAAAGCGGGGTGGGACACCCATGGATTACCTGTAGAATTGGGTGTAGAAAAAGAATTGAATATTTCCAAGGAAGATATTGGAAAGAAAATCAGTATTGAAGAATATAATGAAGCTTGTAAAAAAGCTGTAATGAAATATACTGGTGTTTGGAATAATTTAACTAAAAGAATAGGGTATTGGGTTGATATGGATAATCCATATATAACTTACAAATCAAAATATATCGAATCAGTTTGGTGGCTTCTTAAAAAACTGTATGATGATAACTTAATATATAAAGGATACAGTATTCAACCATATTCTCCCAAAGCAGGTACAGGGCTTAGCTCACATGAGTTAAACCAGCCTGGTACCTATCAAGATGTTACTGATACAACTGTAACTGCTCAATTTGAATGTCTATCAGATTCTTTACCAACTTTCTTATCAAAATATTCTACAGTTTATGTTTTGGCGTGGACAACTACTCCTTGGACGCTTCCTTCAAATACTGCACTCACCGTCGGAAAAAAAATTGACTATGTTTTAGTTAAAACCTATAATTTATACACTCATAAAGCTATTAATGTCATAGTTGCTAAGGATTTAATTGAAAAAGTTTTTAAATCAAATTTTATCAGAGTTGAAAGCGAGGATAAACTAATCTTTGATTCAATAAAAAATATTCCATATCTAATTTGTGAAAGTTTTAAAGGAAAAGACATTTTAGAAGTTAAGTACCATCAACTTTGGAAAGATGCTCCACAACCTGCAAATAATCCTGAAAATGCATTTAGAATAATTTCCGGAGACTTTGTAACTACAGATGAGGGTACAGGTATTGTTCATACATCTCCAACATTTGGTGCAGATGATGCTTTAGCAGCAAAAAATGCATCTCCTGAGGTTCCTCCTATGTTAGTTTATAACAAAGCGGAAGAGCTTGTTCCTCTTGTAGATTTACAAGGAAAGTTTATTAGCACTCTTAAAGGAATTGGTGGCAAGTATGTGAAAAATGAATACTATGATGAAGGATTAGCTCCAGAAAAATCAGTTGATGTTGAAATAGCGATAAGACTCAAAGAAGAAAATAAAGCTTTTAGAGTAGAAAAATATACTCACAGTTATCCAAATTGTTGGAGAACTGATAAACCAGTATTATATTATCCGTTAAATTCATGGTTTATAAAAGTAACTGAAAGAAGAAATGAGTTAATTAAAAATAATTCTAAAATTAATTGGAAGCCCAAAGCTACTGGTGAAGGTAGGTTTGGAAATTGGTTAAATAATGCTAATGATTGGAATCTATCAAGATCTAGATTTTGGGGAATTCCTCTTCCAATATGGATTAGTGAAGACGGAATTGAAACTAAAATAATTGGGTCTGTGAATGAGCTGTATGACGAAATTGAATTATCAATTAGTAAAGGCTTTATGAAAAAAAACCCATTAAAAAAATTTAAAATTGGTGATTTATCTGATGAAAATTATGATAATATTGATTTACACAAACATATTATTGACAATATTATTTTGAGCTCAAGCAATGATAAAAAAATGTTTAGAGAAGATGATTTAATTGATGTTTGGTTTGACTCGGGGGCAATGCCATATGCTCAATGGCATTATCCATTTGAAAACAAAGATTACATTGATAAAAATAAATTCTTTCCTGCAGATTACATCGCTGAGGGTGTTGATCAAACACGTGGATGGTTTTATACTTTACATGTAATAGGTACATTGATATTCAATTCCAATAGTTATAAAAATGTAATATCCAATGGTCTAGTTCTTGATAAAAATGGTCAAAAAATGTCAAAAAGACTTGGTAATGCTGTTGATCCTTTTGAAATACTAAATAAATATGGCCCAGACGCTACAAGATGGTATATGATTTCAAATTCTAACCCCTGGGATAATTTAAAATTTGATGTTAGTGGAATTGAAGAAGTAAGAAGAAAGTTCTTTGGAACAATTCATAATATTTATTCTTTTTTTAGTCTTTACTCAAATATTGATGGATTTGATTTAAATAGTAAGCATATTAATTATAAAGATAGACACGAATTAGATCGATGGATTATTTCAGAACTTAATACTTTAATTAAAAATGTTGAAGAAGCTTACAATAATTATGAGCCCACTAAATCAGCAAGGCTTATATCAAATTTTGTTCAGGATAACTTAAGTAATTGGTATGTTAGATTATCCAGAAGAAGATTTTGGAAAGGTGAATTTAATCAAGATAAGATTTCGGCATATCAAACACTACATGAATGTTTAAGCACTATTTCAATTATTTCATCCCCTATCAGTCCATTTTATATGGATAATTTATATCAAGATTTAAATAAAAATAATGGATCCGTACACTTATCTAATTACCCAATTTACAATGAAAAACTGGTAGATAAAGTTTTAGAAAGAAAGATTAGACTATCACAGGAAATTTGTTCATTGGCATTGTCGTTAAGAAAAAAAGAAAAAATTAAAGTTAGACAGCCTTTACCAAAAATTTTAGTTCCTTTTAAAAATGAAGATGAGAAAAATACTTTAATTGAAATTTCTGAGTTTATCAAATCTGAAATTAATGTAAAGGAAATAGAACTAATTTCAGATTCTTCATCAATTCTTATAAAAAAAGCTAAACCAAATTTTAAGGTTTTAGGACCAAAATATGGTAAAAATCTTAAAGAAGTTGTGAATCAAATTAATTCTCTTGATACTGTTAAAATCAATACTATTGACGATGGAGAATTGGTTAAAATAAGTTTAAATAATTTAGATTATAATTTAAGTTCTGATGATGTTGAAATATATTTTGAAGATATTGAAGGATGGCTTGTTGCCTCTGAAAATGGTAAAACTATAGCATTAGATACATCTATAAACGAGTCTTTAAAGAATGAAGGTATTTCCAGAGAAATTGTTAATAGAATTCAAAATTTAAGAAAAGAATCAAATTTTAATGTAAGTGATAAAATTATTATTCAATTAGAAAGAAATAATTTGATTGAAAAAGCTATTTTTGCAAATCTTAATTATGTGAAAAATGAAACTTTAGCAAAAAATTTAATTTTTTTAGATAATTTAGACTCAACATCAAAAATTGAATTTGATGATTTCAGTTTAGGTGTTAAAATATTTAAAATAAATAAAAATGAATGATGATAATTTAGTTGTAAGATATTCTGACAAGGATTTAACTCATTTTAGAAAAATAATCGAAGATAAAATTTCTAAAGCTCAGCATGATTTAGAACTTATTAGAAGTGCTTACATGAATGATGGCAACAATGGGACGGACGATACTGCCCCTACTTTCAAAGCTTTTGAAGAAGGGTCACAAACTATGTCTAAAGAAGCTAATACACAATTAGCTATTAGACAAGAAAAATTTATTAGAGATTTAAAAAATGCTGTTATAAGAATTGAAAATAAAACCTATGGAATATGTAGGGTTACTGGTAAACTAATATCTAAAAAAAGATTAGAGTTAGTGCCTCATGCGACTTTAAGTATTGAGGCTAAAAATAAAATGTCTTAGGTTTCTTTTGGAAAAAAAAAAGATTAGCTTAAAAACTTGCCTTTTAATTGTTTCTGGAATTTTAATTTTAGATCAAGTATTAAAGATTTACATAAAACTTAATTACTCTCTTACTTTTTATGGTGAACAGGCTATTATTGATTGGGGTTGGTTCAAATTATTATTTATAGAAAATAGAGGAATGGCATGGGGAGCTAAGTTAAATGACTTCCTTCCCTTTATTGATGATAAGTCTGCCAAGCTTATCCTTACTCTTTTTAGGATTGTTGCAATTGGATTCATATTTTATTGGTTAAAAAATATAATCAAAGAGAAAAGCAATAAACTATTAGCTATTTGTTTGTCATTAATACTCGCTGGTGCTATTGGAAATGTAATTGATTCTGTTTTTTACGGTTATATATTTACAGAAAGTTATTTTGAAGTAGCTAAATTCTCACCTGGTAATGGCTATGAAGATATTTTTTATGGAAATGTAGTCGATATGTTTCAATTTCCACTATTTACTTGGACTTGGCCTGATTGGTTCCCCTTCGTAGCTGGGGAAGAGTTTACTTTTTTTGAACCTGTTTTTAACATTGCTGATTCTGCAATTTCTATTGGTATTTTTATGATGATTATATTTAATAAAAGTTTTTTTAAAAACTAAAAACTTTTTTTGGAGTAACACAAAAATCTAGTTTTTCATCATACTTGCTTGTCTGAATTTTATCCTCTGGATCAAAAAAAGATAGTCCTACTTTAATAACATTTCTTGTTTGCTCAGTAGTTAAGAATCTATCATAAAAACCTTTACCATATCCAATCCTGTTGCCATTTTTATCATATGCTAACAAAGGGATAAAAATTACATCTATATTTTCTTTGAATTCTTTGCCTTTAATTGGTTCAGGAATACCATATTTATTTTTTTTTATTAATGTTTCTTCGTTGAAAAGATATGATTTCATGGATTGTCTATTAAAATCTGATTTAGAAATCAATATCTCTTTATTTTTTCCAGTTAAAATATTTAGAATTGGTGTTGTATCTACTTCAAATTTTTCTTCAATTGTTAAAAAAACATGAAAAAAATTATAACTCCAAATTGGTAGATTCAATACATTATTGGCAATTGAAATGCTTTTAGTAATAATTTGATCATTGTTTAATTTGGATCGAAGAAATAAATATTTTTTTCTGGCTTCAATTTTGTTCATTCTCAAATACAAATAAATAATTATTTTAGTTAAGTGGCCATATCAAAAAAAATTATTTTAAAAACATTACCTGAAGATCCTGGTGTTTACCAGTTTTTGAGTAAAGAAAAAAAGATTATTTATGTTGGTAAAGCTAAAAATCTAAAAAAAAGAGTTAGCTCTTATTTTCTAAAGAACATAAAAAGTAGAAAAACCCTAAACCTAGTTAAGAATACTAAATTCATAGAACATGTAGTTGTGAAATCCGAATCCGATGCTCTCTTATTGGAAAATTCTTTAATAAAAGAAAATCAACCTAAATACAATATTCTACTAAGAGATGATAAAACCTATCCTTGGATATGTATTAAAAATGAAAGATTTCCAAGAATTTTTTTGACTAGAAAATTTATAAAAGATGGATCTGAATATTTTGGACCATATACAAATGTCAAGGTTATAAATATCTTATTGAATTTAATTAGAACATTATACCCTATTAGAATAAGCAATTATAATTTCTCACAAAAACAAATTAATAATCCAAAAAATGAAATTTTTCTTAATGTTCATAAAAATAGTGGTCATAGCCTAATACTTGGTTTTAAAGAATTTGATAAAAGTTTAAATAAAAATCTTGTTTCAGAGGAAAGTTATAATGAAAATATTGAACATGCTAGAGATATTCTGAATGGAAAGTTTAGTTTTATCAAATCAATTCTAAAGAAAAAAATGATAAATTTTTCTGAAAATTTAGAATATGAAAATGCTCAAAGCGTTAAGGAAAAATTAAATTTATTAGAAAATTATCAATCAAAATCTACAGTAGTTAGTCAAAAATTAAGCAATATTGATGTTTTTAGTATTATTTCGGATTTAGATTTTGCATTTATTAATTACTTACAAATTATAAATGGAAGAGTAGTTAGATTTCACAATCAGGAAGTGAGAAAAAAAATGAATGAAAGTGATGAAAAGATTTTAAGCCATATTATTTTAAGCTTGAGAGAAAAATTTAATTCCCAATCGAAAATAATTATTTCACCATTTGATTATAAAAAACTAATTAATCTAAAATTTATAGTTCCTAAGTCAGGAGATAAAAAGAAACTACTAGACTTATCCTTCAAAAATGTAAAAATATTCAGGCTTGAAAGAAATAAACAGATTCAGCTGATAGATCCAGAAAAACATATAAATAGAATTATGGAACAAATGAAGATTGATCTTAAATTAAAATCTGAGCCCAGACATATTGAATGTTTTGATATTTCAACAATTCAAGGCACAAATAATGTAGCATCATGCGTAGTTTTTATTAATGGTAAGCCAGCAAAAAAATATTATAGAAAATTTAACATAAAAACCGTCAACGGACAAAATGATTTTGGATCAATGGAAGAAGTTGTTTTTAGACGTTATAGAAGATTATTAGAAGAGAAAAAGTTATTACCAAATTTAATAGTAATAGATGGTGGAAAAGGACAATTAAGTTCAGCTGTAAAAAGTCTAAAAAATCTTGATTTATTTAAAAAAATACCTATTCTTGGAATAGCTAAAAGGCTTGAAGAGTTGTATTTTCCGAATGATCCTATACCTCTTTACTTAAATAAGAAATCTGAAACTTTAAAAATAATTCAACAACTAAGAAATGAAGCTCACAGATTTGGTATAAGTTTTCATAGAAATAAAAGATCAAAATCTGCACTTGTTTCTGGGCTTGATGGTATTAAGGGTATTGGTGAAAACACTAAAAATAAAATATTAAAAAAATTTAAATCCATATCCAGATTAAAAAATGTAAGCGATACTCAAATTATAAATGAAATTGGAAAATCTAAAGCTCAAAAAATTATTAACTATTTAAATGATAATAGCTAGATTTTTTAATTTTACAATGTTGAAGAGAAATTTATTTACTTTATTACTTTACATTTTATTTTATTCAACAACTTCATACACTCAAAATCTAAGTAAATCAAGTATAGTCAATGACAGTTTATATTTAAAAACATTTGATGCGTATAAATCCGGTGAATTACTTGAATATAAACTTCATTATGGTTTTTTTAATACAAGTTATGCATCATTGGAAATTAAAGCAGAAAAACTTAATAATGAGACTGTATTTAGGGCAACTGCAATTGGTAAAACTATAGGTTTAGCCAGATTATTTTTTAGAGTAGATGATTTATATGAAGCATTTTTTCCACTAGAAAAGGTAAAACCAATAAAATCTATAAGAGATATTTATGAGGGTGGTTACATAAGAAAAGCTGAAACTTATTATAATGATAATTATAAAACAGCTACCATACTTAATAAAATAACTAATGAAAAAGAGACAATTGCTCTTAAGGATGATTATCAAGATATAGTTTCAACATTCTATTTTTTAAGAAGACACCTAGATATTAATAAATTAAATAATGGCGATATGATCGCTTTGAATATCTTTTTTGATAAAAAAAATTATCCTTTCAAAATGAAATTTCTAGGTGTAGAAAATTTAAAGACTAAATTTGGGTTAATTGAATGTATGAAATTAAATCCTTACATGGAAGCTGGAAGAGTTTTTAGAAGTAATAAGGGTCTTGAATTATGGGTTACAAACGATGATAACAGAATTCCTATTAAAGTCAAAGCAAACCTTAGAGTTGGTACAATAATAGCAGAATTAACTTCATTCAGAGGAATCACAAATCCTTTTAAAATAATAGTTAATGAGCAATAATTCAATCAAAATTTTAATTGTTCTACTTTTTATTTACTCTTGTGGTGAAAAGGAAAAAATAGATCAAATTTTAATTCCTAATAAAGAAAAAATTATCAAAGAATTTGGTTTTACTTTAAACAACTTTAATGTCAAAAAAGATACGGTTAACAGAGGAGATTCTTTTGGCTTAATTCTAGAAAAAAACAATCTTTTTTATCCAAAAATTTATAATATAGTTTCTGAGGTAAAAAAAGTTTTTGATATTAGAAAAATTAATATTGGTAGACCCTATACCATTTTATCTTCAAAAGATTCATTAAGTAAACCTGAATATTTTATTTACCAACCTAATTCTATCGATTATATAGTTGTTTCATTAAATGATTCTCTTTGGGCAGAAAAAAAACAAAAAGAAGTAAAACTCATTCAAAAAAAAGCTTCAGGAATTATTAAAAGCTCATTAGCCGAAACAATGCAAGAATTAAAACTCAGCCCACTACTAACAAATGAGCTTTCTGAAATTTATGCTTGGAATATTGATTTTTTTAGACTTGAAAAGGGTGATAATTTCAAAATATTATACACATCAAAATACATTGATGACAGCATATACATTGGCCTTAACCGTGTACACAATGCTTATTTTGAGCATAGAGGAGATCCTTTTTATGCAATAGAATTTAAAACTGACAGCTTAAGAAATATCTATGAATATTTTGATGAGAATGGAAAAAATTTGAGAAGAGCATTTTTACTATCTCCTGTTCAATTTAGCAGAATTTCATCTAGATATAATCTAAGAAGAAAAATTGCATATTATGGAAGAATTAAACCTCATTATGGTACTGATTTCGCTGCTCCTGTTGGAACACCAATTAGAGCAACTGCTGATGGAACAGTTATAAAGTCAGGCTATACAAGAGGTAATGGCTATTATGTAACTTTAAGTCATAACTCTACATATTCAACTCAATATTTACATATGAACAAAAGGGGTTTAAAAGTAGGGACTAAAGTTAAACAAGGAGATAAGATAGGTGAAGTTGGGATGACAGGCTATACATCAGGCCCACACGTTTGTTATAGATTTTGGAAAAATGGTAAGCAAGTAGATCCATTAAAACAAAAGCTCCCTGAAGCAAAACCAATTTCTAATGAGTTAAAAGAAATTTATCTTTCATATATGAACCCAATTAAAAACGAACTTGATAATATTGAATCAAATATTACCTTTGATCAAAACAATTTAACACAAAATAATGTTAGATAAGATAAATCCAACAAAAACAGAATCATGGAAAAAACTTAAAAATTTGGGTTCAATTTCAGATTTAAAGAGTTTATTCAAAAATGATTCTAACAGATCAAAAAAATACTCACTTTCAAACGATGGACTTTTTGTTGATTTTTCAAAAAACTTAATTGATGACAAAATTCTTGATTTACTTTTTAATCTTTCTAAAGAATGTAAATTAAAGGATGCCATCAATAAGCAATTTGATGGAGAAAACATAAATGAGACTGAGGATAGAGCTGTTCTACATACAGCTTTAAGAAGCTTTGATAAAAAAAGTCCTTTTTTTAAAAATATTAAACAAGACAGAGAAAAAATTAAGAATTTAAGTAACAATATTTTAAATGGAAATTATCTAACAAGTAATGGGAAAAGATTTACAGATGTTGTGAATATTGGTATTGGGGGTTCAGATCTTGGCCCAACAATGGTTGTAGAAGCTTTAAAATATTATAAAACAAACTTAAATATCCACTTTATTTCAAATGTTGATGGTGACCATGTAACTGAAGTTTTGAAAAACTTAAATCCTGAAACAACATTTTTTATAATTGTTTCTAAAACATTTACAACACAAGAAACAATTTCAAATGCACTTACAGTTAAGGATTGGTTTTGTAAAAAACTAGATGAAAAGGATATACAAACACACTTTGCTGCAGTGTCTACAAATTTAGAAGCTGTAAAAGATTTTGGAATTAATCCAGACTTTGTATTTCCAATGTACAATTTTGTAGGTGGTAGATTTTCACTTTGGGGAACTGTTGGTATTTCAATTTCATTGGCAATTGGTTATGAAAATTTTGAACAATTACTAAGAGGAGCTAATTCAATGGATTTTCACTTTAAAAACACTCCTTTTGAAAAAAATATTCCAGTAATTTTAGCTTTAATTAGTATATGGTATAACAATTTTAATAATGTTGAATCTGAAGCTATAATTCCTTACACTGAATACCTTAAATATTTACCTTCTTATCTGCAACAAGCAATAATGGAAAGTAACGGTAAAAGTGTTGACAGAAATGGGGAAAAAATTAATTATCAAACCGGGAACATAATATGGGGCGGAAGTGGTACAAATGCTCAACATGCTTTTTTTCAACTAATACATCAAGGCACTAAACTAATTCCATGTGATTTTATTGGTTTTAAAAAATCCCTATATGGCAATACAAGTCACCAAAACAAATTACTTTCAAACTTCATAGGTCAAACTGAAGCTTTATTAAATGGTAAAAGTTTAGAAGAAGTAAAAAAGGAATTAATAATGTCTGGACTTACTACAAAAAAAATTGATGAAATTTCGCCATTTAAAGCATTTGAAGGGAATAAACCTTCAAATACCATTTTATTTGAAAGCTTAACTCCAAAATCCATCGGAATGTTAATTGCAATGTATGAACATAAAATTTTTGTACAAGGTGTTATTTGGAATATTTTTAGTTTTGATCAATGGGGTGTTGAACTTGGTAAAAAACTGGCAGCTAAGTTATTAACAGAAATAAATTCTGGAAAACTTAAATCCCACGATAAATCAACAGAATCTCTTCTAAAAAATTTAAGACTTTAATTTAATTTTTTTTTAAAATGATTAAAATTTAATTTTTTATCATTTTATGTTCATAAAATTAACCTTCCAATAACAATAAATGTTAAAATTTTCTTAATATTTGCTGTATTAAAACAATTCATAAATGAAAAAATTCTTATTAATTGCTTCATTATTCTTTTCAGGAATAATGTTTGCTCAAAATTCTGTAACTGGAATTGTTGTTGATGCAGAAACTGGAACTGGTCTTCCTGGAGCTTCAATAATAATTCAAGGTACAACAACTGGAGTTTCAAGTGATTTTAATGGACGTTTTACCATTAACGCTGATTCAGGCTCTATAATTGAGATTTCATACATTGGTTATGAATCTGCTGAAATTTCTGTGAGTGAAAGCTTAGATCTAGGTTTAATTAAATTAAGTCCAGGTGAAAATATTTTATCAGGAGTTACTGTTTTTGGAGGTTTATCTCTTGCAACTGATAGAGAGACCCCTGTAGCTGTTTCAACACTATCTTCAACTGAGATTGAAGAAAGAATTGGTAATTTAGAACTACCTGAATTATTAAATTCCACACCAGGTGTTTATGCAACTAAACGAGGTGGAGCTTTTGGTGATAGCTATATAAATGTCCGTGGATTTAAACAAGAAAATATTGCTGTATTAATTAATGGTATGCCTGTTAATGATATGGAAAATGGGAAAGTATATTGGAGTAACTGGGCTGGTTTAACAGATGTTGTTTCTGCAATGCAGGTTCAAAGAGGTTTAGGTTCTTCTCCACTCCCAATCTCATCTGTTGGTGGAACTATTAATATTATTACCAAATCGACTGAGCTTACAAAAGGAGGTAAAGTTGCTGCAACGGTCGGTAACGATGGCTATCTAAAAACTGTTCTTAATTATAACACAGGAGTTATGGATGGAGGTCATGCTCTATCTTTTGTTTTTAGTAGAACAGGCGGTGATGGTGTTGTTGATTTTACTGAATTTGAAGCATTTTCATATTTTCTGGGTTATGGATGGAAAAGTGATGATGATAAAAATAATGTACAATTTATTGTAACTGGTGCGCCTCAATATCACCAACAAAGATATTATAGCTACTACAATCAAGCTACTTTACAACAATATGTTGATCATGGTATATATTATAACTATACTGGGGGGATGTACAATGGTGAAGGTTTTAACATGAGAAGAAATTTTTATCATAAACCTATTGCATCAGTTAACTGGGAAAGTAAATTAAATTCAAAATCTACTTTATCTGTGACTGCTTATGCTTCAGTTGGTAGAGGTGGTGGAACAGGTGATTTAGGAAGAATTACAACTGGAGGTGCTGGCTCATTTGGTCACTACTTCAGTGGTGATCTAAATTTTGGTTCACAACCTGGAAGATACGCTCTTAGAAATCCTAATACAGGGTATTTTGACTTTGATAAATTAGCAGCAAACAATAGCGGTCAACCAGTCACTTGGTATAATGGAGGAACTAGGACCAATGTTCTCGACGCAACTACCGGTTTATATATTGTTAATGATGCTGACGAAAGAGTAAATGGTATTAAAAGAAATGGTATAATTAGAAGAGCATCAGTAAACTCACATAACTGGATAGGTGGGCTAATTAATTTTAAGACTCAGGTTAATGATAACTTTGCTTATCAAGTGGGTGCTGACTTAAGATATTACAGAGGAATTCACTACAGAAGGTTAGATAATTTAATCGGGGCGGATGGATACAGAGATTTTGATAATGTAAATTATCCTGGTGGATTTATTGCTAAAAAAGAATATCCCTCCACTATGAGTAATCTTTGGAATGTATTCAAATCAACTGATGATGAAGAAAAAATTGATTATCACAATGATGGACTTGTTTCATGGCAAGGTTTATTTGGTCAAGCTGAATATGTCACCGATGCATATTCTGTATTTGTACAAGGTTCTGTTGCCAATCAAGGATTCCAAAGAGTTGACTTTTTTAGATATAAAGTAAGTGACCCTATGCATAAAAGTGCTAAAAAGAATATTCTTGGTGGTACAATTAAAGGTGGAGCTAACTTTAATATAGATGCAAAAAATAATATTTATGTTAACAGCGGTTATTATTCAAAAGCACCAAATTTTGATGCAGTTTTTCTTAATTATGATAACTACGTTACACCAGATGCTGATTTAAATAATGAAAAAGTTTTTGGATTAGAAGTTGGTTATGGATATAGATCAAGTAATCTTAATATGAACTTAAACCTTTTTAGAACATCGTGGAAAGATAGATTTTTATCGGAAAGTATGAGAATTGGTGGAGAAAGTGGTAGAGCAAATTTCACTGGAGTAGAACAATTACATACTGGAGTAGAATTTGACGGTGTATGGAACATCAGTAATTATGTTAAACTTGAAGCCATGGCGACAATTGGTAATTACAAGTATATGAAAGATATTACTGATGAAACAGTAACAACAAATGACGGACAAGTAATTGGTTCTTCAACTCTATACTTAGGTGGACTTAGAATTGAAGATAGTGCTCAAACTACAGCGAGAGCTAATCTAGTAGTTGCTCCTACTGATAATTTCACATTTAATATTTCGTTGTTCCATGCTGACGATATTTTTGGTGGAATTCATGAGGATGAAACTTTTGCTGATGAATATGGTTTCATGGATGAAAATTTAACTGATATGAGATTGCCAGATTATCAAATTTTTGATATGGGAGCTTCATATAGATTTAAATTATTTGGTGATGATGTAAGGCTTAGATTAAATGTTAATAATGTATTTGATGAGGAGTATTATCCTATGTCTACAACAAACTATCCTGTAACACCAACTAGTACAAATCATCAGGGTATTAATGTTGACAATAAAGTTTTTCCAGGATGGGGAAGAACATGGAATTTAGGGTTCACGTATAGGTTTTAATACAATCTTTACAGATTATAAAAAACCCTCTTATTGAGGGTTTTTTTATTTCTTGCCTTTTACTACAATAACAAACTCACCTTTAATCTTAAATTTATTCACTTGATTTAATACATCTAAAACTTTACCTCTGTAAGTAGTTTCATAAACTTTTGAAATCTCCTTTGTTACAGAAATATCCCTGTCAGATCCAAAATAATTAGCAAAGTCATTTAAAGTTTTAATCAATTTGTGTGGTGATTCATAAAAAATCATTGTTCTTTTTTCATTTGTAAGTTCTTCTAGTCTAGATTTTCTACCTTTTTTTAAGGGCAAAAAACCTTCAAATGTAAATCTATCACAGGGTAATCCGCTAATTACTAAAGCAGGTATCAAAGCAGTTGGGCCTGGTAAACATTCAACTTCAATATCATTATCAATACACTTCTTAACAATCAAATATCCTGGATCTGAAATTCCGGGTGTCCCCGCATCAGAAATTAGCCCAATTTTAAAGCCATTTTTAATTTCATTAATTATTGATTCAACTATCGAGTGCTCATTAAACTTGTGATAAGATTTCAGTGTTTTTTTAATACCTAAATGATTAATAAGTTTTGCTGTGTGACGAGTATCCTCACATAAAATGATATTAGAACTTTCTATTTCTTCGATTGATCTTTTTGATATATCTGCTAAATTGCCAATTGGGCTTGGTATTAAAACTAACTTTGACATTTAAATTTATCTTTGTATTAAATTACAACAAAAATAAAGGAAATAAATAGTGGGAAGTATTGAGGTAATATGTGGTTCTATGTTTTCTGGTAAAACAGAAGAATTAATAAGACGCCTGAAAAGACTAAGCTATGCTAATAAAACTTTTAAAGTTTTTAAGCCTGAAGTTGATACTAGAAACAAGAAAACTTCTATTCAATCACATAGTAAGATTGAAATTGAAGCACAAAGCGTAAATAAGGCAACAGAAATATTAAAACATAAAGAAAGTTTTGATGTTATTGGAATCGATGAAGCTCAATTTTTTTCGGATGACATTGTTGAAGTATGTAATAAATTAGCAAACGGTGGAGTAAGAGTTATTGTTGCTGGATTAGATATGGATTATTTAGGAAAACCTTTTGGGCCAATGCCTAATTTAATGGCAATTGCAGAAGAAGTAACAAAAGTTCATGCAGTATGTGCTGACACAGGTCTACCTGCTTTATATAGTTTTAGAAAACTAGAAAATGACGATGTTGTTATGCTTGGAGAGAAGAATGAATATGAACCACTTTCAAGAAAAGCATATGTGTCTAAAATGAAAAAAAAATAAGTTGAATAATAATACCTACCTAAAAATCAACTTAAAAAACCTAGTTTCAAACTTTTTATTTCTAAAAAGCAAAATTTCTGATACAACTAAGTTTCTTGGTGTAGTTAAAGCTTTCGGATATGGGTCTGACTCAATTGAAATAGCAAAATGTTTAGAAAAGCAAAACATAGATTATTTAGCAGTGGCATATACCTCTGAAGCAATTCAATTAAGAGAAAATGCAATTAAAATTCCAATATTAGTCCTTCATCCCCAGATTGGAGATTTCAATGATATATTCCAGTATGATTTAGAACCAAATATCTACTCCTTTAAGATTTTGAATGAATTTATAAACTATAAAAGTATGAATCAAAATCAACCAATACATTTAAAATTTAATACTGGATTAAATAGGATTGGATTTAAATATTCTGATATTAATATTCTTTGTGATATTATAAAATCAAATAATATCAATGTTAAATATATATTTTCTCACTTAGGAGCTTCTGAGGATTTATCTGAGATTCCATTTACAGAAGGTCAAATTAACTTATTTGAAAAAATTTCTGAAAACATTGAAAAAAAATTAAATAGAAGAATTGATAAACATTTATTGAATACTTCAGGTATATTAAATTTTTCTGATTATCAATATAACATGGTAAGAAGTGGAATTGGACTTTATGGATTTGGTAATGATTATAATTATAGAAGTGACTTAAGACCTGTTGTAAGTTTGATTTCAACTATATCTCAAATTCATGAAGTTAAGAAAGGAGAATCAGTAGGCTACAATAGAGGGTTCCTTGCAGAAAAAAATACAAAAGTTGGAATAATTCCAATAGGTCATGCTGATGGAATATCTAGAGCACTTGGAAATAGAAAAGGGAAATTAATAGTTAATAATATTCCATGTGATATTATTGGAAATGTATGCATGGACATGCTAATGATAGATATTAACAGTGTGGATTGCAACGAAGGTGATGAAGTGATTATTTTTGATGAAGAAAAACAAACAGCTGAAGATTTTTCTAAATATTCAGATACCATCTCATATGAGATTCTTACCTCAATTTCCCAAAGAATAAGAAGAACTTATTTATCAGATTAGTTTTAAATAAAACATTTTAATTTTATTATGATATAAATCATTTGATTTAAAATGATGATTTGATTTTTAATTAGATTTGTCCCTAAATATTATATAATGAAATTAGCTGTAGTTGGAATAACCGGAATGGTTGGTCAAGAAATGATAGATGTTCTCGAAGAGATGAACTTTGAAATTGATGAATTTATACCTGTAGCTTCCGAAAGATCTATCGGTAAGAAGATAAAATACAATGGTTCAGAGTATGAGGTTATTGGCATGGCAGATGCTGTTAATTTAAAACCTAATATTGCTATTTTCTCTGCTGGTGGAAGTGTTTCTTTAGAATGGGCTCCTAAGTTTGCAGAAGTAGGAACAACTGTTATTGACAATTCTTCAGCTTGGAGGATGGATGAAACAAAAAAACTAATTATTCCTGAAATAAATGGTAATATTTTAACTAAAAATGATAAAATAATAGCTAATCCCAACTGTTCAACTATTCAGATGTTAATGGCTTTATATCCTATTCAAAAAAAGTACGGAATTACTAGAATTATTGTATCTACTTATCAGTCCATTACAGGGACTGGTATAAAAGCTGTGAATCAACTTGAAAATGAATATAAAGGTGAGTCTGGTGATATGGCCTATAATTATCAAATTCACCAAAATGCAATTCCACATTGTGATGATTTTCTTGAAAATGGTTATACAAAAGAAGAGATGAAATTAGTAAACGAGACCAATAAGATTTTTAATTCTAATATATCCATAACCGCAACTGCTGTTAGAATTCCTGTGATGGGCGGACACAGTGAGTCAGTAAATATTACATTAGAAAACCCATTTAAACTTGAAAAATTAATTGAGGATCTAAATGAGTTTGAGGGTTTAGAAGTGCAAAATGATACAACTGCTAATTTATATCCCATGCCTTTTTACTCTAGAGGTTCTAACAGTGTTTTTGTAGGAAGAATTAGAAAAGATTATTCTTGTGAAAATAGTCTTAATATGTGGATTGTAGCAGATAACTTAAGAAAAGGAGCAGCAACTAATGCTGTTCAAATTGCAAAACTACTTGTAGATAAAGAAATTATTAATTAAGACTTATAGTCTTCCATAAACTTAGTGGTGTAAATCCCTTTTATGTAGTTTGGATCATCCATTAATTTTCTATGAAAAGGTACAGTAGTTTCTATTCCTTCAATAATAAACTCATCTAATGCCCTTCTCATTTTATTTATTGCTTCATCTCTATTTCTATCTGTAGTTATAACTTTAGCAATCATTGAATCATAATTAGGTGAAATAGTATATCCACTATAAACATGAGTATCAACTCTTACACCATGACCACCAGGTAGATGAAGATTAGTAATTTTTCCTGGACAAGGTCTAAAGTCATTTTGAGGGTCTTCTGCATTTATTCTACATTCAATTGAATGTAATTTAGGATAATAATCATTACCTGAAATTTTTATTCCAGCTGCTACTTTGATTTGTTCTTTTATTAAATCATAATCAATGACTTGTTCAGTAATTGGGTGTTCTACCTGAATTCTTGTGTTCATCTCCATGAAATAAAAATTTCTTTTGTTATCAACTAAGAACTCAACAGTTCCGACACCTTCATAATTAATAAATTTTGCAGCTTTAATAGCAGCTTTCCCCATCCTGTCTCTCAATTTACTGGTCATAAATGGAGATGGGGTTTCTTCAGTTAGTTTCTGATGTCTTCTTTGAATAGAACAGTCTCTTTCAGAAAGATGAGAAACATTTCCAAATTGATCAGCAATTATTTGTATTTCTATATGGCGAGGTTCCACAATTAATTTTTCAATATACATATCATCATTTCCAAATGCTGCTGCAGCTTCTTGTTTTGCGCTGTTCCAATTTTTAGAAAATTCAGATTTGTTCCATACTGCACGCATCCCTTTACCACCACCTCCAGCTGAGGCTTTAATCATAACAGGGAAACCAATTTTATTTGAAATCTTAATAGCCTCTTCTTCAGAATCAACAGCTCCACCTGATCCTGGAATGGTAGGGACTTTTGCCAAATTCATTGTAGAAACAGCAGTTGCCTTATCCCCCATTTTTTCAATCATTTCAGGTGAGGGACCAATAAACTTTATCTTATGCTCAGAACATATTTTAGAAAACTTAGCATTTTCAGATAAGAATCCATACCCTGGGTGTATAGCATCTGCATTTGTTATTTCAGCAGCAGCTATAATATTTGAAATTTTAAGGTACGATTCAGAGCTTGGTGCTGGACCGATACATACTGATTCATCAGCAAATCTTACATGTAAACTTTCTTCATCAGCTTTTGAGTGAACTGCAACAGTTTTTATACCCATTTCTTTACAAGTACGAATAACACGCATTGCAATTTCACCTCTGTTTGCAATTAGAATTTTTTTAAACATAATTGAAAATTAAGGCTCAACTAAAAAAAGCGGTTGATCAAATTCAACAGGTGTAGCATCATCAACAAGAACTTTTACTATTTTTCCTGAAATATCTGATTCAATTTCATTAAAAAGTTTCATTGCTTCAATGACACAAAGTGTTTGTCCTTCAGATATTTGATCACCAATCTCAACAAAATTATCTTTATCAGGCGATGGTTTTCTATAAAAAGTACCAATAATAGGAGACTTAATAGTGTGGTAATTAGAATCATCATTAGATTCGGAAGCTTTAACTGATTCAACTTGTTGTGGTTCTTGAGTAATAGGTGGTTGAACAACACTTGCGGCTTGGACAGGTTGAATTTGTGAAACAACAGGTTGTTGAACAATTTGAGCTTGATCTGAATCGTTTGTGTTACCCTTAATATTGATTTTAATATTACTGTTCTCAATATTAACCTCACTAACGCCAGTTCTAGCTACAAATTTGATTAATTGTTGGATTTGTTTAAAATTCATTATTTATAATTAAATAGATGAGCAAAAATGATAAAAAAATTAAAAAAAACACAAAAAAAATGATAAAAAAA
>CABYPD010000015.1 GCA_902520835.1 uncultured Bacteroidota bacterium | reverse complement strand
GTCATTGGTAAGGGAGCTACAGGACAGGGTGACAACTATGCTGTAATTGGAAATGCTGATGTAACAAGGGTTTATATGGCACAAGATGCAGGTGCTACAGTTTACGCTGAAGGACTAAATCTTGGAGGAACCGCAGTTAGCTCTACTGCTGCAGAATTAAATCTATTAGACGGAGGAACATCGGTTGGAAGTTCAATCACAGTAGCCAATTCTGATGGAATTATTATAAATGATGGTGGTACAATGAAGACAATACCAGTATCAGATTTATCAACATATACACAAACAGCAACATCTTTGAATGATTTAACGGATGTGTTGACAGAGGATAATTCTCTCTACGTAGGAAATGATCCTTCATCAACAACTAGTAATGCACAATATAATGTAGCTGTTGGAACTAGAACCTTGGATGTTATTACAACAGGTGACTATAACACAGCTGTAGGTTTTGATGCATTGAGTGCAAATACTGAAGGTAGTTATAACACAGCTGTGGGACGGTTGGCTCTAGATGCCAATATCACAGGTATAACAAACACAGCTGTAGGTCATCAAGCATTAAAAACAAATACAACAGGTGGTTACAACACAGCTTTAGGGACTAGCGCTTTGAATTTTAATACAACAGGTAGTCGAAATACAGCAGCGGGAGTATATGCGTTAAATAATAATACTTCTGGCGAATATAATACAGGTATGGGATATGAAGCAGGTGATGTTATTACAACTGGGTCAAATAATACTATTATAGGTTATGGTGCGGATCCTAGTGCGAACAACGCTTCTAACCAGATAGTTATTGGTAAGGGAGCTACAGGACAGGGTGACAACTATGCTGTAATTGGTAATGCTGACGTGACAAGAGTTTATGCAGCACAAGATGCAGGTGCTACAGTTTACGCTGGTGGACTAAATCTTGGAGGAACGGCAGTTAGCTCTACTGCTGCAGAATTAAATCTACTAGACGGTGTTACAGCGACAACTACAGAAATAAATTATTTGGACGGGGTATCATCAAATATTCAAACTCAAATAAATAATATTAGCGGTGGTGGTGCATCTAATATTAATGGATTAAGCGATGCATTAGTTGAGGATAATTCAGTGTATTTAGGAAATGATCCTTCATCAACGACAAATAGCGCACAATACAATGTAGCTGTTGGAACCACTGCTTTAGATGCCATTACAACAGGAGATAAAATCGTAGCTATAGGTTATAATGCATTGGGTTCAAACACTTCAGGTTCAAGTAACACAGCTGTAGGAATGTATGCTTTAAATAGTAACACAACAGGTCATCTTAACACAGCTGTGGGAAATGAGGCTATGAAATCAAACACTACAGGCGAAAATAACACAGCCTTGGGATGGGAAGCTTTAAGTTCAAATACAACAGGCAGTCGTAATACAGGTTCAGGATTATATGTGTTACGTAGTAACACTACTGGCCAATATAACACAGCTATGGGATATGAAGCAGGTGATGTTATTACAACTGGGTCAAATAATACTATTATAGGTTATCAGGCAGATCCTAGTGCTAACAACGCTTCTAACCAGATAGTCATTGGTAAGGGAGCTACAGGACAGGGTGACAACTATGCTGTAATCGGTAATGCTGACGTGACAAGAGTATATGCCGCGCAAGATGGTGCTGCTGTTTTATATGCTAATGCTACAATAAACTCATCTGACATGAGACTTAAGGATTTTATAAAGCCAGTTAACCTGGGTCTACAGTTTATTAATAAATTAAATCCTGTCTCATATTTAAAAATTAGTAAAAGTCAGTATAAAGGAGAGGAAGAAAATAATGAGACTAGATATGAGTACGGTTTGATAGCTCAGGAAGTTGATAAAATATTGAAAGAATCTGACCCAGAAAATACTATAGTTTCTGAAGATAATGAAGGGTTTTTAGGAATGGATTATAAACAAATTATAATGCCTTTAATTAAATCAATTCAAGAATTGAATATTGAAATAGAAAAACTTAAAAAAGAACTTGAATTATTAAAGCAGAGTAAAGAATAAAAAATCTTAGAACTCTTTTTCAAGCCCATTTTCCTTCAATCTTTAATAAAAAATTACCATTTAAATAGAAGATTAGGATCAGGAAAATACTCTCCAACTTTTGAGAGAAGTTTCTTTGAAATATACCCCCACTCTGAATATCCTTCATTCATGGCTTTTTGGGTTATAATTTGTAAATGTAGATGACAAAACCATCCACCGCTATCACTTTCTTTCCCTATTCTACCTAGCTCTTGTCCTGCTACTAATTTTTGTCCTAATTGTACTTTATGAGGTGTTTTAAGATGCCCATACAATGAATAAAATGTTTGATTATTAACTTGATGCTTCAGTACTAAATAACCACCATAATTTCCTTTTTGAGTTTCCTTACCAAGATTGTAAACGGTACCTTTTAAAGGGCAAAATACTACTGAGTTATAGGGAACAATAATGTCCAATCCAAGATGATAAATTCTTTTTTCATTAATTATGTTAATGGAGCCTCTTAAAATATTTTTTCTTTCTTCTAAATATTTTCCAATCCCCCATTTTTTTCCTGAATGTTTTAATTCATTAAAAATATCTTCGTTGAATACCTGAAAATCATTTAAATTATATTCAAGAGTTTTAGGGTTTTTTGATGAAAAATCAAAAACATATGGTTGCCCTTTCAGCAAGTCACCAAAAAGTGGATAAATATCACTTTCTTTTAATAGAGATTTAAAATTCATTTTAAAAAAAAAGCTCATATTTCTATGAGCTTTTAGTCTTTAATAAATAATATTATTCTTGTGGTAAAGCTGCTTTAGTTTGATACCAGTTATGTAGTTTACCATCTGCAATATGATACCATTCAATGTAAACACCATTTGGAGAAGTAAATTGTGCATTTACCCATTGACCGGCTTGGTTCCAAGCTTCAGGGTCATCGGATCCAGCTGGATATGCAGCAAAGGCATAATCTGTATTCCATCCCCATTCTCCACCGTCAGCTATAGTTTCTTGGTATTCTTTTTCAATGAAGTCTACAAATTCTTGACCTGTTGAAACTTTAGTGCCATCTTCAAATGTAAAGTTTCCTCCATCATTAATTAAAGATTTTAGAGTTTCATAATCTCTTGAAGCCCAAGCTGAATCAATAGCATTAAAAACATCAACAGTTTCTTGGGAACCAATAAAAACAGATTGCCCTTCAAATGGACCAAACCCATTACTTTCTTTTTCACACTCACAAGGAGCAGTTTGACATGCTGAGATTAAAAATAATCCCACAATTGTATATAATAACTTTTTCATAATAATTTTTTTTCAAATTTAATAAACCCTATACCTTAATAAAAACTTTTCTTTTATAAAGCTGATAAATTAGTAAATAAATAACAAGAGTATAAAAAATTGCCCAATCAAGAGATACAAACTTTGCAGGTAGTCCAATGCTTATTCCAGTATCCATCCAGAACTTTTGAAATCCAACACCATTGATAATAGGAAACTGAAATAGTCTCCAAACAATACCATGAAGAACATATGCGGTTATTGCATTTGATCCGAAAACAATACCAAATTTTATATTTTTTGTATACTTTTTTTCGTCTATGATCCACATTGATATTGCTAAAATAATCATTGCAAGCCCAGAGCTGTATAATACATAAGAACTAGTCCAAATATGTTTATTTATTGGAAATATATAATCCCAAAAAGACCCAATGACTAAAATAATTGCTCCCCAACTGAAAAGCTTAATTATTTTATCTTTTAAAGAATTAGATTGGTCTAAAATTATTCTACCAGAAAGCATTCCACTAATCCCTGTTACTATTGCTGGTAATGTACTATAAAACCCTTCGGGATCCCAAGTCTCTTGGTATAATCTGCCAGGTACAATAAAGCTATCAACCCATGCGGCAAAGTTAATTCCAGGATCTAGAGTTCCAGCTAAATTTCCATTAAAAGGAATAAATGCCATAGTAATCCAATAAATAATTAAAATACCAATACCAGCTTTAAGCTGTGTTGAATGCGAGGTTTTTAAATACATAATTGCGCAAACTAGATATACAATAGCTATTCTTTGTAGCACGCCAACAATTCTTAAATTTTCAAAGTCAAACTTTGGGAAAAGAGATAAAAAGATTCCTAATAAAAATATTAATATCGTCCTTTTTATGATTTTGATATAAATATTAGAGCTATCTTTTTTTTTTGAAAGTGAAAGTGAAATAGAAGCTCCAACAATAAATAAAAAAAATGGAAAAACTAAATCTGTGGGCGTAGCTCCGTTCCATTCTGCATGTAGAAGTGGGGCATAAACATGTGACCAACTTCCAGGATCATTAACTATTATCATAGAAGCGATTGTAATGCCTCTAAAAAAATCTAACGATTGTAACCTTTTCATGAACCAATTCCTAAAAGATCATTAATATCACTTTCATCGCTTTCAGATTCATCGGGTAAAATTTTTGAACAATCTAATTCAATTGAGAGAGATTCAGGTTCATCAAAATCTTCCTTGGAAATAGATAATTCTTCATCTTCATAGCATTTATTCATGAATAATCCCCAAATTGGTAAAGACATTGTTGCACCTTGTCCGAATGCAATATCTTTGAAGTGTACAGACCTATCCTCACCTCCAACCCATACTCCAGTAACTAAATTTGGGACCATTCCAATAAACCAACCATCACTTTGATTTTGGGTTGTTCCTGTCTTGCCTGCAATTGCATTTTGAAACTTGTAAGGATATCCTGTTACAACATTATTATAAACATAATTTCTTTCGTCTTCAGGAATATTATGACGAAGTCTGGCTCCAGAACCAAATTTAGTAACACCCTCTAAAAGTTTAAGTGTTACATATGACGACTCTTCACTTAAAACATCTCTTGTTTCTGGTTTTGATTGATAGATAATAGTACCATTTTTATCTTCTATTTTTGTTACCATAATTGGCTTAACATATATTCCTTTGTTAGCAAAGGCACCATAAGCTCCAACCATTTCATAAACGCTTAGGTCAGGAGTTCCGAGTGCAATGGCCGGTACATTTGGAATATTAGAACTTACACCTAAATTTCTAGCTAAATCTGCAACTGGTCTTGGACCAACTTTATCAATTAGCTGAGCACTAATTGTATTTTTTGAATTAGCTAGTGCATTACTGAGCGTTCTAACTCCGCCGTATTTATCACTAGAATTAGTAGGACACCATGGCTCAGGATTTCCGTATTTATAGGGTTCAATACAATGAATTAGATCTGGTAGCATATCGCATGGTGATAGTTTTAATTGATCGATTGCAGTTGCATATAAAAAAGGTTTAAATGTAGATCCAATTTGTCTCTTGCTAAGCATAACATGATCATATTGAAAATTTCTATAATTAATTCCACCAACCCATGCTTTTACATGACCATTTTTTGGATTCATAGACATCATTCCAGCCCTCAAAAAGTGCTTGTAATATCTTATTGAATCCATTGGCGTCATTAAAGTATCAATATCTCCATCCCAAGAAAAAACAGTCATATTTTTTTGGCTCAAAAAACAATTCTTCAATTTCATCATTTGTTTTTCCAGAAAGCTTAGCTTTTCTCCATCTTTCTGATCGTCTCATAGCTCTTTTCATTATTAAATCTTCTTCATCTTCTTCAAGGTCAGTAAAAGGAGCAGAACTAACGGTATCATTTTGTATAAAAAATTCTTTTTGTAAATTTTTCATATGTTGAACAACTGCCTCTTCAGCGTACTTTTGCATTTTAGAATTAATGGTAGTGTATATTTTCAAACCATCAACATAGAGGTTGTATTTAGTGCCATCATTTTTCAAATTATTATTTGTCCAATCTTTCATGAAACCTCTTAAATAAGACCTAAAATAAGTTGCTAAACCTTGTCGATGTGATTGCGGAGTGTAATTTAATTCTAAAGGAATATTTTGAATTGAGTCTTTTTGTTTTGAATTTAAAAACCCATTTTTTTCCATTTGCATTAATACTAAGTCCCTTCTTTTTTTTGTTATTTCAGGTCTTCTAATTGGATCATAAAGAGATGAGTTTTGTAACATGCCAATAAGCATAGCTGATTCTTCAACTTTGAGATCAATAGGTTCTTTTGAAAAATAAATATTGGAAGCAGATTTTATCCCATCACCATAATATCCAAAATCATATATATTTAGATACATTGTAATAATTTCTTCTTTGGTGTATTGTTTTTCCAGCTCAACAGCAATAACCCATTCTTTAATTTTTTGACCAATTGCTTGAAAAATATTTCTTGATCTTACACCAACAAAAAGCTGTCTTGCCAATTGTTGTGAAATTGTACTAGCACCACCCCTTGTATTTAAAAAAACAATTGCTCTAATAGTTGCCTTTAAATCTATGCCCGGATGACTGTAAAAACGTTCATCTTCAGTTGCAATCAAAGCATTAACAGTTTCAGGGTTTATTTCATCATAATCCACCGGAGTTCTATTATCATTAAAGTAATACTTGCCTAAAATTTGATTATCAGATGATACAATTTCAGAAGCAAAATTTGTTTTTGGATTTTCAAGTTGTCTAAAGTCTGGCATTTCTCCAAACTTCCCAATAGAAGCTAAATAGAAAACGCCAAACATAGACAAGATTCCTATTGAAAAAATTAGCCAGAAAATAAATATTTGAAACTTATATTTTTTCATTTTGATACTTTTCTACCAGTAACCCAACACTTAAAACTCCGTTTAATTTTTTTACAGCATTTATACTATCTAAAAACCTTGATGCATGACTAACTTCAAATGTTACATCTTTAGATAAATTAACTTTTTTTGCAATTAAAAAGCTATGATTTTGTAATGATAAGCTATTACCGCTGAAGATTCCTTTTTCGTTATTAGTTAAGTCTAATTCAAGAGTGTCTATTATTACATTTTCTTCATACATTATTTTAGATTTTAGAAAAATATTTGAAAAGGGATAGGATTTATCAACTCTTATCATTATTGAAATATTAACTGGTTCTTGTGGTGCAAAAAAATTAAAGATAACAGGGCTTTTATGTTCCCATCCATCATTTATATCTTTGAACTCAATAAAATAGTTTTCAGAATTACAGCTTATAAAAAAATATAAAATAAAAATTTTAAACAAATACTTTTTCATTTTTGCTTTCTCTTATGATTGAATAATCTTCTAATTTTGAAATACTTTTTCCAGCTGAATTTATTTCAATTATTTTTATAACGTCATCTGCTTTAATTTCAAACCAATCTAAGCTTTCATTTTTATATGAAAACCACATTGAATTTTTGAAAATATCAAGTTTTTGGCAAATAGCTATTCCTTTATCAGTTTTTAATTTTGTCTTTCGTTTAGGAAAATTCTTAAGAGCTTCTTGATACTGATCCAGTTCAAAATTAAGGCAGCATTTAAGCTTTCCGCATTGACCTGCAATTTTCTGAGGATTAAGTGAAAGTTGTTGATACCTTGCCGCAGAAGTAGTTACTACTCTAAAATCTCTAAGCCAGGTTGAACAACAAAGTTCTCTTCCACATGATCCTATTCCGCCAAGTCTGCCAGCTTCCTCTCTCAAGTTAATCTGTTTCATTTCAATTTTAGTATTGAATTCACGTGCAAATTCAATAATTAATTTTCTAAAATCAACTCTATCATTTGCAGTGTAGAAAAAAATAGCCTTTTTACCATCAGCTTGAAATTCTACATCTGATATTTTCATTGATAGACCTAATTTGCTCGCAATTGTCCTAGACTTTATTTTAACATCTTCTTCTCTTCCTCTGTTTTTTATCCATAAATCAATATCCTCTTGAGAAGCTTTTCTTATAATAGCAAAATCATCAGATTCATTTGGATTAAATTTTCTTTTTTTCATTTGTATAGAAATTAACCCACCTTTTAATGTGACATGGCCTAAATCAAAACCAATTTTAGAGTCAACTACAACTGCATCTCCAATATTAATATTAAGGTTATCATCATCATTATAATAAAAATTTTTTCTTCCATTTTTGAACCTTACTTCATAATAGTTTGAAGTTTCATTTGAAATAGGATTTAAGTTTGAAAGCCAATTGAATACATTTAGTTTATTACAACCATCTGTTCCACAAACCCCATTATTTTTACATCCTTTTGGGTTATTATTTTTGGTCTTACAAGACGAACAACTCATTCCTATTAAAGCTATTAAATTTTATTCATGATACTTTTATTGAATCTACCTTTTTTAAAAATTTTATTACTATTTCTTTTCCCTTTTCTTAATTTTTTTTGCTGATCAATTGGTAATAAATATACCTCCTCACATTTTTTGCTACAACAACCATTATATTTCTTGGCACAATCCTCACACTGAATAAACAACAAGTGACAAGCCTCGTTATTACAATTAGTGTGTTTATCAGATTTGTTTCCGCATTGGTGGCAATTTGAAATAATTTCAGCAGAAACTCTTTCGCTAAGTCTATTGTCAAAAACAAAGTTTTTACCAATAAATTTATTTTCAATATTATTTTCGTTTACTTGTCTAGTATATTCAATAATTCCTCCGTTTAGCTGAAAAACATTTTCGTATCCATTATCGATTAAGTAAGCACTTGCTTTTTCACATCTTATCCCACCTGTACAATACATTAAAATATTTTTATTTTTTTTAAAATTTTCATACTTCTTTTTAATTAAAGGAAGAGATTCTCTAAAAGAATCAACATCCGGAAGTTCAGCTCCTTTAAAATGTCCAATCTCACTTTCATAATGATTTCTCATATCAATTGTTATTGTTTCTTCATCATCAAGAAGCTGATTAAATTCATTTGCATCTACATGTTTACCACTAAGACTTAAATCATAATCATTAGTTTCTAAACCGTCTGCAACAATTTTTTCTTTTATTTTAATTTTTAATTTTAAAAATGCGTCGTTCCTATGCTCAATAGCAATATTTAATCTGACACCTTTTAAAAATGAAATATTGTCAATTGATTTTTTAAATTCAATTAATTTATTTGAGTGGACAGAAAGTTGAGCATTAATCCCTTCATGAGCGACATAAATCCTTCCTAAAACATTTAGATTATTCCATTCAACAAAAAGATAATTTCTAAAAATATTAGGGTTTTTAATATTGTGATATTTGTAAAAAGACAGTGTTAATCTTTTTCCACCAGCCTTATTTATTAAATCAAGTCTTTCTTTTTTGTTAAGCTTATTATATAACTGCATTTCTTTAAAACTCTGTCAAAAATTATTACAAATGTAAGTTATTTATATTATCACTTTTTCTAAATAAAATTGTATTTTTAACGGTATCAATTTTTTAATATTCCTAATATGAGCTCAGAAAAAGATTCGAAATTAAAAGCGCTTCAACTTACCTTAGATAGATTAGATAAAACCTATGGGAAAGGAACTGTTATGAAGATGGGAGATTCTGTAAAAGAGGATATTGAATTTATTCCTACTGGATCAATTGGATTAGATTATTCACTTGGAATTGGAGGGTATCCAAGAGGAAGAGTTATTGAAATATACGGTCCTGAGTCATCTGGAAAAACTACTTTAACTTTACACGCTATAGCGGAATGTCAAAAAATTGGTGGGATAGCTGCTTTCATTGATGCTGAACATGCTTTTGATAGATTTTATGCTCAAAATCTTGGAGTTAATATTGATGAATTAATAATCTCCCAACCTGATCATGGGGAGCAAGCACTGGAAATTGCTGATAACTTGATTAGATCGGGAGCAATTGATATTATTGTCATTGATTCGGTTGCTGCACTTACACCTAAAAGTGAAATTGAGGGAGAGATGGGTGATTCAAAAATGGGACTACACGCAAGATTAATGTCTCAAGCTTTAAGAAAGTTAACTTCTACAATTAGTAAAACTAATTGTACTGTCTTTTTCATTAATCAGTTAAGGGAAAAAATTGGAGTAATGTTTGGAAATCCCGAAACCACAACAGGGGGTAATGCTCTTAAGTTTTATGCATCAGTAAGACTTGATATTAGAAGATCTACCCAACTAAAAGATTCATCTGGAAATGCTTTAGGCAACAAAACAAGAGTTAAAGTTGTAAAAAATAAAGTTGCCCCACCTTTTAGAGTTTGTGAGTTTGATATCATGTATGGTGAAGGTATTTCAAAAATTGGTGAGATACTTGATATTGGAACACAAGCTGAAATCATTGATAAGAGTGGTTCGTGGTTTAGTTATGGGGAAACTAAACTAGGACAAGGTAGAGACTCTGTTAAAAATTTATTGAAAGATAATCCAGAACTTTGTGATGAACTTGAAAAGAAAATTTCAGAAGTTCTCAATTCAAAGAATAGTTAGCCGACAAATCTTTATATAAAATATTAAAAACCTTTTCCTTAAGCTCTTCTTTATCATCTTGTGTTAGACCGTTAGTTTGGATAAAATCATGAACATTAGCTCTTAACTTACCCGGTGAACCATAAAAATGGTTATAAGCAAAAAAATATGGAAACTTTTTTTCGCAGTCTAAAAATGCTATAGGTACTATTGGAATTTGAAATTGAATCGCAAGACTAAATGCACCATTTTTAAATTTATCTAAAATCGTAGAAGGATCGGGAACTCCACCCTCAGGAAAAATACAAACAGAAACGCCTGAGTTAAGTCTTTTTATAGCTTTTGAATAAACTTTCTTTCGACTCTCAGCATTTGATCTATCAACAAGAATACACACTCTCCGATAAAAATATCCAAAAAGAGGAATTTTTTCTAATTCTTTTTTCCCAACAAAAACAATAGGGTATTTACTCAGTGAAAGCATAAGCATAATATCAATCATGCTCTTGTGATTAGCAACAAGCATGTAGCTTTTTCCTTTAACAATTGGTTCCTTGAATTTAATTTTTGGATAAAAGCCCATCCCATACAGTATAATATTCGACCAAATATTTCTAGCAACCCAATAAAAATATGGGTAGTAACTTTCTTTTAATGAAAATATAAATAAAAAAGGTAGGCTAATAATTATACCCGTAAATGATAGTACATAAAACCAAAAGTTCCAAATAGCAATTAAAAAAATTTTAATTGGTCTAATCACATTTCAAATGTAAGTATTTGTAATTAATCATTTCAAAACTATTACTTTTGTCAATAATGTCTAGAATATTAACTGGAATTCAAAGTACTGGTACACCTCATTTGGGTAATATATTAGGTGCAATTGTTCCAGCTATTGAGGAGTCAAAAAATAATGAGTCATTTCTTTTTATTGCGGATCTTCATTCATTAACCCAAATAAAAAATTCTTCAATATTAAAGGAGAATACTTATTCTACCGCAGCGGCTTGGCTTGCATTTGGTTTAGACAGTAATAAAACAGTTTTTTATAAACAATCTGATGTTCCTTCAACTACTGAGTTGTCCTGGATATTATCTACTTATTTTCCTTATCAAAGATTAACATTAGCACATTCTTTTAAAGATAAATCTGATAATTTAAAGGATATTAATGTAGGGTTATTTACATATCCAATGTTAATGGCTGCAGATATTTTATTGTATGATTCTAATTTTGTACCTGTTGGTAAAGATCAATTGCAACATTTAGAAATTACCAGAGACGTAGCTATCAAGTTTAACAATAAGCATGGTGAAACTTTTGTTATTCCTGAAGCTTTGGTTAATGAATCTACAAAATATGTTACTGGAACAGACGGTGAAAAAATGAGTAAATCAAAAAATAATATTTTAAATATTTTCCTCCCTGAAAAAGATTTAAAAAAGCAAATCATGACAATCCAAACCGATAGCACTCCGTTGGAAGCTCCAAAAGACCACGAATCCTGTAACGTTTTTAAAATTTTTAAACTTATAGCTGAAAAAGACCATGTTGAAATAGTGAAAAAAAAATATAAATCCGGTGGTTATGGTTATGGACATGCTAAAACTGAACTTTTTGAACTGATAATTTCAAAGTATAAAAATCAAAGAGATAAATATTCATATTTAATGTCCAACAAGCAGGAAATTGATTCGGTGCTTAGCGAAGGAGCAACAAAAGCTCAAGTAATTGCTAGTAAAGTGCTGACAAGAGTAAAAACAAAACTTGGTTTTTAATTATTTTATTTTAATAAAAACCTTAAATTTATTTAATGCAACTAGAACAAGCTTTAAAAGAATTAATTTATACAAATGACTGTGTAACAATACCAAATTTCGGAAGTTTTATTGCTAATAAATTTCCCTCATTTTATTCTAAAGAAGAGTCAAAGTTTTATCCCCCTTCAAGGCGTATTACTTTTAATTCTAAAATTCAAAATAATGATGGGCTGCTAGCAAATTTTTTATCTGAGAAAAATAAAATTTCTTATAATAAGTCTTTAAAAATTATTCATAGTGAAGTTGTTAGGTGGAAAAGATTTATTAGCAAAGAACCTCTTACGATTAAAGATATTGGTGAGTTTAGTTTTAATAAAGATGAAAATCTAGTTTTTAAACCTGATCTAGACTCCAATCACTTTAAAAGCTCCTTTGGCTTAAATCCAATCTACGTCAATAAAGTAGAATCTGAAATCAAAACTTACAATAAATCATCTTTAAAAAAATATAATAAGCTTCGAAATGCTAAATCCAATTCTAGTATTCCTTCGCCTCTCAGGTTAGCTGCTGTATTTATTGCGTTAATCGTAGGTGCTTTTTTCTTTGAAAATAAATATGAAGAGTTTATTTACAATAATGAAATAGAGTTTCAGAAAGAGATAAGACTAAAATCTATTAATAAATTAGAAAAAGCAATTTTTGATTTTGGTGTTTTACCGCCTATTGAGATAAATATTACAAAAAAACCATTTTATAAATATCATATTATTGCAGGTGCATTTAGGTTAGAGTTAAATGCTGATAATTTAATTAGTAACCTTGTAAAAAAAGGGTATAACCCCTCAAAACTTCCAATTAATGATAAAGGGCTTACACCTGTTTCTTTTGATAATTTTTCCAATAGAAAAGATGCTGTTATTGCATTAAGAAAATTTCAAAGTTCTGAGAATAAAGATGCTTGGATTTTCGAAATCGAATAATATTATGAAAGCCAAATTTCCTGATGAATCTAAAACAATTCAAACAGATATTGTTTTACCAGCTGATACTAACAGCTTAGATAATTTATTTGGTGGTGAGTTACTTGCGAGAATGGATAAAGTAGCAAGTATTGCGGCAATTAAGCATTCTGAGAATGTAGTTGTAACTGCTTCAATCAATAATGTCTCATTTGGAGAGCCTGTTCCTAACGGAAGTATCCTTACAATTGAAGCTAAAGTTTCAAGAGCATTTAGAACATCTATGGAAGTTTTTATTGATGTTTGGAAACAAAATAAAACACACCCGAAAAAATATAAAGTGAACGAAGCTATTTACACATTTGTTGCTGTCAATAAAAGAGGTAAACCAATAAAAGTTCCAGAGATTATTCCTCAAACTGAATTGGAAAAAAAAAGATATGATGCTGCACTAAGAAGAAGACAGCTGAGTTTAGTTTTAGCTGGTAAAATGAAACCTAAAGATGCTAATGAACTTAAGGCAATTTTTGAATGATTTGAAATTTAGAATAGCTGTAATATTATTTGCATTTTTTCTCCCATTGGTTTTGTCAAGTCAATCTAAGTCAACTTATAGTATAAAAATTCTTGGAGTTGTTCAAGATGGCGGGTTTCCTCACTTAGGTAATAATAAAACTTGTTGCGAAAACATCCAACAAAAGAAATTCGTAACCTCGATCATCTTGATAAATAATGAAAATAATGAATCATACCTATTTGATGCTTCTCCAGATATAAATGAACAACTAAATTTTATGGGTGATAGAATTAACAAAGATTTAAAAGGAATTTTTTTAACGCATGCTCACATTGGTCATTATACTGGCTTAATGTTTTTTGGTAGAGAAGCATTAAATTCTAATTTAATTAATGTTTTCGCAATGCCGAGAATGAAAAAGTTTTTGGAAACAAATGGACCGTGGAGTCAGCTGGTTAAATTAAATAATATAAACTTAATACAAATTCATAGTGAATCGGTTTTTTCATTATCAGATCAAATTAGAATCACACCTTTTGAGGTTCCGCACAGAGGCGAGTTTTCTGAAACGGTTGGTTATAAAATTCATGGACCTAATAAAACAGCACTTTTTATCCCTGATATAGATAAATGGTATCTATGGGAAAAGTCAATTGTTGATGAAATCAGGAAAGTTGATTATGCTTTAATTGATGCTACTTTTTACGATTCTAAAGAAGTTAACTACAGAGATATTTCAGAAATTCCTCATCCATTTGTAATTGAAACAATGAGCTTATTTAAGAACTCCTCAAAAAAAGAAAAATCTAAAATCTATTTTATACATCTTAATCACACTAACCCATTACTAGATGAAAAATCTAATGAATTTAATGACATTATTAATAAAGGTTATAATGTCGCATACGAGGGTTTAGAATTAAATCTTTAAACTTCGCAAACCATATCTTCTCCGCAGCATTGAGGAGATTTTATCTTTCCAAGACAACTTGGACATTTGCTAATTTGAACACTTGATCCATCATCTAAAACTAAATGATCATTGACAAGTGGCGTATCACATTTTCCGCATGATGCGTTTACAGACATTCCACATTTGTCACATTCGTAAGTATACATATTTATTGGTATTAAATTTGTTTCATTATAAATATATGAAGAAAATTATTCTTTTTATTTGTTTATTTTCTGGAATTAAATTGTATTCACAGAGTTTTTTCACAGTAAAGTATGCTTCTCAAGCTGATTTAAAAGTTTTTGTCGTGGACTATCCTTCTCAAGCAGACTTGAAAGTTTTTAAGGTTAAATATAAATCACAGGCAAAGAATAATTCTGGATTATGGTTTTTTGTTGATTATAAATCTCAGGCTGATAAAAATATATATTTTGTAAATTATAATTCTCAGTCGGATTTAAAAATTTATTTTGTTAAATATGAATCACAGGCTGGATGGAATAATTTATCTAAAAAATATTTGATTTACTAAAATCTTTTGCCAATGCCGAAACCTCCTTTAATAGCTGCGGTAGGTCTTAATGATGTTACTGATCTGCCGGGCATAGATTCAATTTTATTATTGGTTAAGTACCTTCCAACTCCAAAATTAATTTCAAAGGTCCACCCTTTCTTATTAATCCATTTTTGGCCTATACTAGCACCAAGGGCAATAGTAAATTCTTTTTCTTCATCATAAGTCCAATAATCTATACCAGGTTGATCTGGGTTTGAATTATAATTGTAATATTCTACATCATATCTCATCGACGAAAATTTTGAAAATATTTCAGCAAAAAATCCTGCACCACCGTAATCTCTTTTATTAAAAAAATAGAATCTATAATAAGGTGTTAATGAAAATAAATCTGCCCAGTTGGATGATGTATTGTCACCTGATAAATTTAGGTAGATGCTAGCGCCATATGATGAGTAAGGATCATTAATTTTTTCATAGGTTACATCAATAGAAGTATTAGCAATTAAATCAAGTAAGTCAACTTTAAGCTCATTATTTCCAATTTCATTAAAAAGCCTATTAATCTGATCATCACTCTTAATGACCTCAACTTTTTGAACTGTTTGCGAACTCAAGGACAAACTAGAAATTAAAAAAAGAAATAAAATTTTTTTCATAAATAATTAGTTAATCTATACAATACTCCTCACCCAAATTAAAGGAGTCATAAACTTCCTTTGTAATTTCAGCTTGACCACCACCCCCAGATTGACTATTGTTTGATGAATTGGTTGACCCTCTAGTTAAAGTAAAAAAATATAATCCGTTTGATTCATACTTGTCGACAATATTACCACAGTCATTTGAGTCACATGATAAAAATATTAGAGTAAGAAATATAAACTTTTTCACTAACACTAATCTACACAATAATCTTCTCCTAAGTTAAACGAATTGTATATTTCTTTAGAGACTTCAACATCACCATAAATATCCCCGCTATTTTCATCACCTCCAAAAGCTTTCATTGCAAAAAAATATTTATTGTTATATGTATATTTTCTAAAAATTTCACCACAATTTTTTGAGTTGGTACATGACAAGAACATGTAGAAAAAAATAGCAAAAAAAACTTTAATGGATTTCATTTTTAAAGACTTAAATTTAAATATTATTTGAGAATATTTTGAATATCAAAAACGAACATTTTAAAGAAAATTTTCATCCAAAAGACTTTAGAGTTTCTTTTGATGAAAAAAAACATCATTATTATGTTGACCAAAAAAAAGTTAAATTTTCAGTAAGTGAATTAGTAAGTATTTTTTTTCCAAAATTTAATTCTGATCATTGGTCTAAAATAAAAGCTGTTGAGGAGCTACAAAAAACCGGCAATTTTTATAATGATAAAGAAATAAAAGTAAAACAGAAAGAAATTCTTGATCAATGGGAAATTAAAAGAAATGAAGCTTCAGAAAAGGGACTCATATTACATGAAACAATTGAAAAATTTTACAATAATCAAAAAATTGATTCTGTTCCACATGAGTTCAATTATTTTAAAGAGTTTTTATCAAAATATCCCAATCTAAAACCATTTAGAACTGAGTGGAGAATTTATAATGATGAATTAACTCTTGCTGGGACAGTAGATATGGTTTATAAAAAAGAAAATGGAGATTTGTTCCTTTTTGATTGGAAGAGAAGCACTAGAGTTGTTAATGATGTTGGTGTGACTAAATTAAGTGATTTTAGTTACGCATTTGATGAGTTGTCTCACATATCAGATAATAGTTTCAACAAATACGCTCTTCAACAAAACTTATATAAATATATTTTAGAGAAATACTATGGTAAAAAAATTAGTTCAATGAATCTTCTTATTTTGCACCCACGATATCACTCATTTTTTCATATCAAAATACCAGAATTAAAAAAAGAAACTGAATTTTTAGTTAGACAATCAATAGAAAAATCGCATCACAATTTTTGAGAGTAACGCTATTATAATTATAAAAAAAATAAATGTAATTGCCATTTCTATAATTAAAATTACCAAAACAACTAAGCATATTCCTCTAATAATATTCTTAACTCTATTTGGTAAATAACCAAAAAAATATTTGTGCAATAAGTTCATTAGTTTTAATTAATTTTCAACTATAAATTTATGAATAACTCTGATAATTATAAATGCAAATCATTCATTTAAGTAATAAAAAAATATTTTGTCTAGTTTTTATTTTTAATATAATTAATTTTCAATTAGCTCAAGAAAAACTTGAATTTGTTGATCTTTTTAATTCTAAAAATAATCCTAAAGTTTCTTGTTATAGAATTCCTTCAATAATTAAAGCATCAAATGGAGATTTAATTGCTGCAATTGATGAAAGAGTACTTTCATGTGATGATTTAAAATCAAATAGGGATATAAATATAGTTATGCGTAAAAGTACTAATAATGGAAAAAGTTGGCATCCAATTGTAAGGATAGTTGATTACCCTTTAGGAGAATCAGCATCCGACCCATCAATGATTTTAGATAAAAAAACAAACACAATCTTTCTTTTCTATAATTACATGGACTTAGATGAGCAGAAAAATATTTATTATTTAAAATATATTTCATCAAATGATAATGGTAATACATGGTCAAGCCCTGTAGATATAACTGAACAAATATCAAAGCCAAGCTGGAAAAATGATTTCAAGTTTATAACTTCTGGTAAAGGAATTCAAACATCAGATGGAACTCTTTTACATTGTATAGTAAATTTACAAAAAGGAACACATGTTTTTGGAAGTATCGACAATGGCAAAACATGGTTTTTGAATGAAAATCCAGTGTCACCTGGTGATGAATCAAAAATTGTTGAGCTGAAGGATAATGTATGGATGGTTAATTCGAGAGTAAATAATTTAGGGTTTAGATACTCCCATTTAACTTATGATAAAGGAAAATCTTGGATAAGTAAAAAAGAAAAAAGTATTATTGATCCTGGTTGTAATGCTGCTTTTATTAAAATAAATTATCAAGATTCCAACTTATTATTTCTGTCAAACATAAATAGTAAATTTGATAGAAGAGAAATTGTCCTTAGGGTTAGTAATGATTTTGGAAGTACGTGGTCAAAACCAAAAGTTATTTATTATGGTAGTGCCGCATATTCATCGATGACATTAATTAATGAAAATAAATTAGGGATATTTTTTGAGATGGATAATTATTCAAAAAATATTTTTGTTTCTATATCTTTAAAAGAACTTTTGAAAGAAATGGGGATGTAGCTCAGCTGGCTAGAGCGCTTGACTGGCAGTCAAGAGGTCGTGGGTTCGAGTCCCATCTTCTCCACAATAAATTTACTTAACATTATTTACTTCAACCCAATATCCTTGTGGATCTTGAAAAAATATTTGCTTATACCCATCATTTCTAATTTGTATTTTATTTTCATCACCTTTCCAGTTTGAAAATTTTATATTTTTATTTTTCAAATGACTTATAAATTCATCAAAATTTTTTGCTGTAAATGCCATATGAACTCCCTTAGGTATAACACTCAGTTTTTGTTTTGTAAATATTAAATGCATTTCTATCCCTTGATTATTTTTGAACCATCTTTTAGGTGGGGTTTGACCTGCACCGACTTCAATCTCTTCAAAGCCCAAAATATCTCTGTAAAAATCTCCGGACAAATTTAGATCGTTGACTAATAGTGCTTGGTGATTAAATTTCATACTTACTTTTTTTTGACTAAAGCCACTTATTGTAATGGTTATAAAAATTAAACATACAATATTTTTCATATTAGATTTAAGTTTTTTTTTGTTTAAAAATAAAAAATCTCTTATAAAATTTTAACTTTGAAACTTAAAACAACATTAATGAAAAAAATATTATCACTTATATTAATATTCTCTTTAAGCTTCGTTAATTCTCAAAAAAAATCAGGAATGCATTCACAAGAAAAGTTTGAAAGTATTTTTGAAAATATGAACTGGGAAAATAAAATCATAATTGGAAATGGTAAAATTTCAGTAGCCCAAGATAAGTATACAAAAAAATTAATGACAATTATTGAAGCTTATAATAATAAGGATGCAAAGACATATGCTCAATTTAATTCAGTTGATGGAAGGAAAGATGTTGAAAATGATTTAAAAAATCAATTTGAAAATAATATTGAAACAGTACTTATTACACCATATAGAATTGAACCAACAAAAGTTGAGGGAGAAGATGTGACAAGAGTCGAAGTGTGGTCAAACAAAAAAATAAGTTACTACAATGGTAGCAAAGAAAATTATTGGACAGTTGACGTTTATATATTTAATAGTGAAGACTTAATTGATGGATATTACTCTCATACTTTTAGACCAGGAGGGAATGAGTATGGTTTAAATTTTGGAGGAAAATTTATAGCAGAAGGGAATGCAAATAATGGCAGACCGTTTGTATTTTCAAATAAAGGGGAAGTAGATTTTATAGAAAAATTTGCTGAAGCCTATAATAGTATGAATGTTGAAGCTCTTTCAAGTCTTGACAGAGTCTCGGAAGTTGATATTAATACACCGGATAACCAACAATTAAAATTAAACTTTAATGATAAAGAATTTTGGAAAAGTTTTTTTAAGGGAAAAGAGTCTATAAATTGGAATATATGGGCAATTATTCCTATTAAAATTGCAAATACAGATCCAGCATCTGGAGCAACTGTTTATTCAACACACACAACAATTTTTGAAGATGGACAAGAGATAAAAGAAGAAAGAGTTCAGCTGTTTTTCTTCGATGTTGATGGTAATTTAGTTAGAGTTAATGGTTATAACAAATCTTTGTAATTAAATTTGAATAAGTATTTATTATTACTATTAATATTTCCTTTCTTTTTATTTAGCCAGAGCGAATATCAATTTCAAGAAAATATTAATTATAAGATTGGAGATGATTATATAAATTCTAGATGCAAGTTGGATTTATATTTTCCTAGTAATACTTCTGATTTTTCAACCTTAATATATTTTCATGGTGGTGCATTGAAAAACGGTAATAAGAATATTCCAGAATATTTAAAAAATAAAGGAATTGCAGTAGTTGCTGTAAATTATAGACTTTATCCCAAAGTTTCTACTAAAGTTATAATGGACGATGCTGCAAAATCAGTTGAATGGGTTTTTAATAATATTGAAAAATATGGAGGCTCAAAGAAATTAATTTTTCTTTCTGGTTATTCAGCAGGAGGATATATTTCAAGCATGTTAGGTCTTGATAAAAAATATTTAAATAAATATGAAATTGATTCTGACTTATTAGCTGGTATTATTTCTTTAAGTGGACACGCTATAACACACATGACCGTAAGAGAAGAGATGGGAATTTCCGATAAACAACCTTATGTAGATAGAATGTCTCCATTGTTCCATATTAGAAAAAATACACCACCATATATTATGATAACTGGAGATAGAGATCTAGAGCTGCTGGGTCGTTATGAAGAAAATGCATACATGCATAGAATGATGATGGTTAATGGAAACAATAATTCAGAATTATATGAGCTTGAGGGTTATGGTCATGGTATGATTTATCCTTCAATACCAATTTTGATAAAGAGAGTAAATGAAATAAGAAAAAAAATTGAAATAGATTTAGATTAGTTATTCTTTTATTACCATATCAATACATATTACAGCTGCTAAAATTAATAGTCTTACAGCATTGTCTTTATTCACATTTTCTTTAATTTCTAATATATAATTGTCTGCACTGGTAAACATTTCTTTGCCAATACCTGACCATTTTTTAGTTACCAGGCCAATTTCCTTATTATTTTGAATAAACTTAAAATTCCATCCTATTAAATTACCTTTAAGTTTACAAACTAGAGTCTCATTCTTATCTAACATATCAAAATTATTACCTATAGGAAATAATTTCTGTTTAAAGATTCCGACAATTTTATCATTTTCATCAAAAACCTGAACTTTTGAAAGAAATAAAGAAAATCTCTTTTTTACTTTTAAAATTTTTCTACCATCTAGTCTAGTTATGTCTATTTCAAATGGTGTCATTCTTTTAAAATCTTGAAAAAACATCCTTATAATTTTATAAGCTGGATTTAGGTTTTTTTCTCTACAATTAAGAATAATATTTTTGGATTCTGGATCATATATATCATAATTATTAGAAGCTTTAAATAATCCAACATGTTCTTTAAAGAAATACAAGTTTTTTTCTAATATTGAATCCATATTTCAAAATTAAAAATTTCTCATTTCATTTTTCATTAATTTTGAAAATCAATGAGCATTTTAACACTAACAATTCAATGTCCAGATCAAAAGGGAATTATTGCAGATGTAACTCAGTTCATATATAGTAACAAGGGAAACATTTTATATATTGATCAATATGTTGATAGAGAAAATAAAGCTTTTTTTATGAGGCTTGAAAGTGAATTTTTCAGTAAAGGAAATGGAGTTAACATAATTCACTCATCATTTGAAAAGGGACCGGCTAAAAAATATAATATGAATTGGTCATTATTTCAAAAAGAACAAAAGCGTAGAATGGCTTTATTTGTTTCAAAGTATGACCATTGTCTTTATGATTTATTGGGACGTTATAGATCTGGTGAATTAGATGTTGAAATTCCTTTTATATATAGTAATCATCCAGATCTTGAACATATTGCGGATAATTTTAGAATACAATTTTATCACTTTCCAGTTTCTAAATTTAATAAAATTGAAGCAGAGGAATTTCAATTAAATCTTTTAAAAAAATACAATATTTCATTTATTGTCTTAGCTAGATATATGCAGATTATTTCTCCAAAAATTATTAATGAGTTTACTAATAAAATAATAAATATTCATCATTCGTTTCTTCCAGCATTCCCTGGTGCTAAGCCATATCATTCTGCATTTGAAAGAGGTGTAAAAATTATTGGAGCTACAAGCCATTATGTAACTAACGAACTTGATGGTGGACCAATTATTGAACAAGATGTCACTCATGTATCACACACTAATAGTATTAATCAATTAGTAATTAAAGGTCGTGATTTGGAAAAAATAGTGCTAGCTAGAGCTGTAAAGAATCATATTAGTCATAAAGTAATGGTCTTTAGAAATAAAACAATTATATTCTCATAAATTAAAAATTTTGCAATTATTAAATAATAATCCAATTTATAGACTATTAATACCAAAACCTGTAAGAACATTTTTTTGGAAAAAATTTTTGAGTTCTAAAATAATCAATAGTTATATGGATTCTAGTGATGAAGAAATCAAAGAAATTATTTTAAATATTAAAAAAAATGGAATCCAGATAATTTCATCCACACTAAGTCAAGTATATGATGCTTCAAAAATTAAAGTATATTATGATGAGATTAAGAATCTAAATTATGTGAATTTTAAAAAAAATAAAAAAATTTATTTTAAAAAAAAATGGTCAAAAAAAAGAATTCAAAAAGCATTAAACCAATTATATATTGAACAAGACATAAATAGCCCCCATAGGTATTTAACAAATGAATTTAATGTAGATAAAAATACTGTTGTTGCAGATATAGGATGTGCAGAAGCAAACTTTTCGTTGGACATAATTGATAAGGTAAAGCATATATATTTATTTGAAACTAATAATATTTGGGATGAACCTTTGAAGGCAACTTTTGAAAAGTATAAGGATAAAGTCACCATAGTAAATAAAATGTTTTCAAATAAGGACTCAGCAAATACTATTGATGGTGGTAAGTTTTTAAAAGATAAAGGAGTTAACTTTTTAAAAATTGATGTTGATGGATATGAAGAAGAAGTTATGAACTCATTGCAAGAAAATCTTAAAACCACTAAAAAAATTAAAATAGCTCTTTGTACTTATCACGCTGATACTGATTATAAAAAATATAAAGATATTCTAGAAAACTACAATTTTAAAGTGTCTAGTTCTAAAGGATACATGATATTTTATTGGGATAAAAACTTAAAATTCCCATATTTAAGAAGGGGAGTTTTGAGAGCAGAAAAGTAGAATTTTGATGAAAAAAAATAAAACTAAAATAAAGGGAATGTTTAACAAAATTTCCAATGAATATGATATGTTGAATAACATTATAACTTTTGGACAACATAAAAATTGGAAATCAAAAATTTTTAAATTGGTAAAATCAAAAAATCCAAAATTAATATTGGATTTAGCCACAGGCACAGCTGATATTGCCATTCTTTCCGCAAAACTTAAAAACTGTAAAATTATTGGGCTAGACATTTCAAAAAAAATGCTTTCAATTGGTAAAAAAAAAATTGACAACCTATGTCTTAACGATAAGATAAAATTGGAAGTCGGTGATGCTGAATGTATAAATTATAATGAAGGATTTTTTGATATGATAACAATTGGATATGGTGTTAGAAATTTTGAAAATTTAGAGAATGGATTAAATGAGTGTAAAAGAGTTTTAAAAAAAAGCGGTTGTATGATTATTCTAGAAACATCAGTCCCAAGAAATAAGATCATTAAGTTTTTTTATTTGATCTACACAACTTATTTTATACATCTAATTGGAAAAATTTTTTCAAAACAACCTTCAGCTTATAAGTATTTACATAAATCCTCAAATACTTTCCCTAGTGGGAAAAACTTTGAGAAAATTTTATCAAAAATTGGATTTAAAAATATTATGTCATACGAATTATTATTTGGAGCCTCATCAATATATATTGCAGAAAAGTAATAAATTTCAGGCTTTAAATTTTTAAGTTTGTAAAATGAAAAAAATATTTTTAATCACATTAACATTATTCACAGTAAGTTTAACTCAATCTCAAGAAAATTATAAATCTTTAGTTGTTGATTTTATGACTGCTCAGGGTCAATTTGAAACATTTAATGCAACTATTGATCAAATGGCAGGCATGATGGGTATTTCATTAAGTGATACTGAAAAAAAAGAATTTAGTAATGAGGTGATGGGGAGTCTAGTTGATTTGCTTGTTCCAATTTATAAAAATCATTTTTCAGAAAAAGATTTGAAGGATGCTATTGAATTATTTAATACCCCTATTGGAAAAAAAATTAGTTCAAAGACACCGATTATAGCTCAAGAAACTATGCAGGCTAGTATGCAATGGGGAATGGAGTTAACACAGAAAATGCAAAAGTTTATAGAGTAATTTTAAATATAATTGGAAATATATTCAAATTAATTGTTCAGATATTTTACTCCTAATTTTTTTGTATTCATCGTAAGTATACCTTTTTCCTCTAAAGTATATGGTCCTGACGGTTCCAGGGACATCTATTCTTGTAAGTGCTATATCTCTTTTAGTTAGTCGCATAAAATTTAAGGAAAGTTTAATATACAAAAAAAATACAACTAATTAGTTTACAAGTTTTTATCTATCAAAAATAATTACACCATCTGCCAAAAATGAAATTTTAACCTCAGGATATTTAATTTTTGATATTTCAGAAATAGATTTTCCAGCATCTTCTGCGTAATGTTTTAATTCGCTAACTTTCAATGTATCTAAAGATAGTTTACCACTAATTACAGCTTTCTTACCAGCTATTCCCTTTTTTGGAACAAAAAATCCATAATCTCTAAATTTTACGAATACTGTATCATTGTCTAATTTCATTTCCATCCAACATCCTTTTTTTGGACAAGATGATAAAATTTCACCTTCAATTTTGATTGTACTTTCAAATGATTTTGACTCTGAGTAATTTGAAACATTTTCAAAACCAATTTTTTCTCCATAATAATTAATTATAGATTTTTCTTGACTAGATACAGTGAAAGTAACTAATAGTAATAGAAATAATTTTTTTTTCATTAATTAACCAAACAAAAACTTCTAATGTAAAATTACATTCTGTTATTTTTAATTAAATTTATTAAATTGTACTAAACAATTAATGAACCAAAAAATGAAAACTCAAAATATTTCCAAAATTAGAGCGCATGATGCTATCGTAGGCCTACTTTATTTAAGTGGTGTTGCAATGTCTTATTTAACTAATAATTTTAATTTTCTATGGATAGTTGTTGCCGTCGGCGCACTGCAAGTTATAAGCCCTTTTACAAAATTTTGCCCAGTATATTTTATTTTAAATAAATTTATGCCAGAGAGTGACCCAATTCAAAATGGAAATTAATTAAAATGAAATTCTTGTTAAAAATATTGCTTGTTATAGTTTCGTTGACTGTTATTACTGCTTGGACATATAATTTTAACTTAGATACGCAATTTAGGGGTGGTGATGCAACCAATATGATTGAAGAATTTGAAGCATACGGCTTAAATTATACCACAATGATTGTTGTTGGAATTTTTAAAGTTTCTTGTGCCATAATGTTACTATTTGGAATTAAGTTTAGAAAACTTATTTTACCAGCTGCAGGGGTTATGTCTTTGTTTATGATAGCTGCTGTATACTTTCACTTGAGTATTTCTGACCCTTTAATTCCAACTGTTCCGTCATTAGTTTTGCTTACTTCTTGTTTGACAATTATATATCTGGATAAAAGAGCTATATAATTCCTAGTTCTTTTCAAAATGATTAAGATGAAAAGATTAATAATTTTATTATTTATTTTGATATTCTCTTGCAATAGTCCAACTAAAATTGTGATTGACAAAAATGATTTAGTTGATAAACTTGAAGGATTTTGGCGAGGACAATCAATTGCTAATTGGACAGGCCTTGTAACAGAAATGAATAAAATCGGATTTTCATCAGATGGTAAACAAGAGTCATTTTACACCCGTGAAAATTGGGGAGAATTAAATGATAAAAGTTGGGGTAAAAGCGAGATAATTGATTTTAAGTTTGCTAAAAAAGATAGTATATGGGGATCTGATGATGATACTGACCTTGAATATATGTATCAAGAACTATTATTGGAACATAATACTTTGAAATTGACTGCTGAACAAATTAGAAATGGCTGGTTAAAACACATAAAAAAAAATGAACAAAATTATTTGTGGGTTTCTAATCAGAAAGCTTTTGATTTAATGAATTCTGGTATTCTTCCACCCGAAACAAGTTCACCATCTTTAAATCCACACTATGAAATGATAGATGCTCAATTGACAACGGAAATATTTGGTTTATTTTCACCATTGAATATTGATTATGCTTTAGAATTATCAAGTTTGCCAATTAGAACAGTTGCTAGAGAAAATGCTGAATGGATATCTCAATTTTATATAACTATGCATTCACTAGCTTATACTGTTGAAAATAATTCTCTTATCAAACAAAGTATTTTTAATATTGCAAAAGAAGCCAGAAAAATATTACCAAATGATTCGTATTCAGCTAAAATGTATGATTATGTTAAAGAAAAGTATGACACTGGAATTTCATGGGAAGCAACTAGAGATTCATTAAATAAGAGATATCAAATTGATCAAAAAGATAACTATATGTGGTCAACTAAAGACAAGTCATGTTATGGTTGTTTTGCTGCAGGAATAAATTTTGGGGCAAGTGTAATTAGTTTGTTCTACGGCGAAGGAGATTATAAAAAAACTGTTAAAATTGCATCATTGTGTGGATGGGATTCAGATAACCCAGCTGCAACCTGGGGAGGATTATTAGGTTTTATTTACGGATCAAAGGAAATAAAAAAATTATTCAAATTTGAAATGTCAGATAAATATAATATTCATAGAACAAGAGTTAATTTTAAAAATAACGGAATAGATAATTTTGAAAATATGGCACAAAAATCTATGAAAATTATTGAGAAAGTAATTTTGGAAAAATTTGATGGAATAAATTCAAACAATAAACTTATTTTTAAAAAAACAAATACGAATATTTAATTGTTCAATTGGCATTGCAAACATACTTGGAAAAAAGCGTCAGTTAATACTTTATGGTGTCTTTTAGGATGCTCAATAGGGGATTTTGGTACTATATATTATTTTCAAGTTTATCCATCCGATATTTCTACTTTTAATATAATGTTTTTAGCTGTAGTAAATGGATTAATAACAAGTATTATTTTAGAAACTATAATTCTTTTAAAACAGATGAATTTCAAACGGGCATTATCTACTGCTTTAGGGATGTCATTAATATCAATGATCAGTATGGAAGTTGCTATGAATTTCACAGATTACTTAATTACAGGCGGGGCAATACTTAATTTTACTGTCATACCAATAATGCTAATTGCTGGGTTTTTGACTCCACTACCATACAACTACTGGAGATTAAAAAAATTTAATAAGAGTTGTCATTAATTTTAATTTAAATCGAGAATTTATCAATAAATCAACTGTAATATTAAGAAAGTATTAAATCTTTAATTATTTAAATTAAACTCAGGATATTATTTCTTATATTAAAATTTATGAAAAACTTTATACTATTATTTTCAATGCTATTATTTATAGCTTGTGATACAAACCCTAAATATGAATCTAATCTCGCTGTTGCAAAAAAATGGGTTCAAGCTTTTGAAGATGGCAATATTGACTTATGGAAAGAAGCTGTTTCTGATGATTTGCAGGACGTAGCTCCAATGTATGGAATGGGAACTGTTGATTATGAAACTTCTTTACAAGTAGCCGAATTCTATGTTCAAAATTATACGGATGTTAAGTTTAATGAAGCTGTTTGGTTGCCTGGAATTGATACTTTAACAATGAAGCCCGATGGTAGTGTTAGAGCTTACGGTAGATGGAGTGGAAAAAGTTTGTCAACTGGAAGAGAATTTAGCGTAATGTCATATCATAACTTTGACTTTGAGGATGGAAAAATTTCATCCACTGGTGAATATTTTGATGCAACGGGTATGGTGAATGCAGTTGGTCCAGTTCAAAGAAATGTTATTGTAGTTACTATTGATTTGAAGAGGGGAAAATATAATGATTTACAAGCCTTATTTGAATCTGGTGCTGGATTAAAAACAACTAGGAATTATGAAGGTTGTAATCATGTTGAAGGATTTTTCAATGAAGAAAAAAGTAAATATGTTGTTATACAACATTGGGATTCATTTGAACAATATAACGCTTATGCAGAGTGGAGGTTTAATGAAGACCCGAGTGGATTAGTTGGAAAAATGTTACCGCTAATAAATGGAGGTGCTGACGGAATTTCAATTTATTCTAATAATACAGGTTACGGATTTTATTAAAACTAAAAATTATGAAAAAACTACTATTACTTTTATTTATTCCCCTAATGTCTTGTGATATGAGTTCCACAGGTGTTGTAGGTATAATTATGTCAGATAATGATGTTGAAGAATATTCAGGTACAGAGGCTGAAGATGAATTAACTGAATTAGTTTTAGAACTTGCCGAAGATTATACTAACGCAGATTTTGAAGAAGCCAAAGAATACTACTCTGATGATGTCAAGGTTTATTTTAACAGCAATGAAGTTGTTGGAAAAGAAAAATTAATTGAAGGGTGGAAATACGAACATGAGGTTTTTTCTGATATTAAAATATCTGATGAATATGCTCACACAAACTACTTTTCTGATGGGAGAATTTGGACAAATTATTGGTTTACTTGGAGTGCTACAGGAAATTTCACTGGCCAAAAACTTAAAATTAAAGGACATTTTGATTATGAATGGAAAGATGGGGAGATAGTCCAAGCTCTTGGGTATTTTGCTGATGAGCAATTTAATAAAGAATATTTAGCTGCAATGGAATCCAATTCAGATTAACTTTTAATACTATAAAACTACAATTATGAAAAAAATACTAATATTACTATTTATAGCAACCATAACAAGTTGTGAAACAAATACAATTGAAATTGAAAAAACATCAGGAGAGTGGTTTAGAGGAGAAAGTAAAGGGAAAAAATATATGTTGGCTGATGACAAGTACTCCGAGCTTGCGTTCAAGTTTATGGATGCTTATGAAAATATGGATCCTGAAACTATGGTTGAGATGACTAATGATACTGTAAAGTTTCATCCAGGAGATATTTCTGGAGTATTTGATGTTGATATGACAAATACGGACTTTATTGTTGAAAGGCAATCAAACTGGGATTCTATTTCGAGAAATTATGTATTTATTCTTCCATTAAAATTAGAGGATACTAATTATACTGTTGTTGAAACTTCTTTTAGAGAGAATAGATATATTAAGGATGGTTCAACTGAATCTTCAAATATCTATGAAAGACTTTATTTTAATAGTGAGGATAAAATAGCCAGAGTTGTTCAATGGATGAGACCTACATCAAATTAAATTTTAATTATGAAAAAAATAATAATACTATCATTACTCGTTACATTCATATTTGGATGTGAAACAAAAACAATTGAAGTTGAAAAATCTGCTGGAATTGTTGAACGTTATCCTGGAAATGGAGACGGATTTGTAATGGCCTCAACTGAGGACGCTCAATTGGCAGTTGATTTAATTTTAGCTTTTGCAGATAAAGATATTGAAACCATGAAGAAATCTTTTGCTGATACTGCAACTTATTTACCCCCTCAGGGTGGTAAAGCTATAACGACTCCATTATCTGAGCTTGAAAATATAGTGATGGCTCTTCATGAACCATACGATTCTATTAAAAGAACTTTATGGAATGCAATTCCAATTAAACTTAATGGAGATGATAATTCATCTGTGACAGTATCATTTAAAGAGGATAGATTTTATAAAGATGGGAGTGAGGAATCATTGAGGATAATTGATAGAATTTTCATCAATAGTGAAAAGAAGATTTACAGAATACATCAATGGACAGCTGAAATGGAATAAATTAATCTAATTATAGAAAAACCTTAAAAGCCTTGAATTTTCAAGGCTTTTTTATTTTATGAATTTAATTTTTTTTAGAAAATTATATGACTTTTCCATCGTGTCTTTAAAAGCAATTCCTGAATTTCTACCGTAATTAAAAAATCCATGCTCTTCGTCTTCATAAAGGTGTAATTCACAAATATTTCCAAACTCCTTCATCTTTTTTTCATATAATACAACTGATTCATATGGGACTGTCTTATCACTTTTTCCATGAAAAATTATTGTTGGAGCAATTCCATTATCAACGTGATAATATGGGGATGCTTTTTTAGGATCATCACCAATTCTTACTCTAGCTCTTTTAATCATCTCATCGTCTATGTTTAAATCCTGAAAGTCATATGCTATTAGTCCAGGATTAAATAGTACCATTGCATTAGGTTTAGAACTAATTGATTGATTTTCATTTTCTTCATCATAGTAAGGTACTGTTCCAGTTGATGCTGCTAAGTGTCCACCGGCGGAGCCTCCACTCGCCACTATTTTATTCTCATTTATACCCAATTTTTTTGCATTTTTTCTGACCCACCTAATTGCAGACTTTGCATCACTGATACATTTAATAGCTCTTACACTATCCCTTGAAAAAACTCGATAATCAGCAATAATACTTACCATTCCTTTTGATGAGAAAAATTTTGCTTGTTCTATGAATTGTCTGGGACTTCCCCCTACCCATCCTCCACCGAAAAAGAATACAATTGCTGAATTACTACCAGTTACAATTTCAGGATTAAAAACCCACAATTTAAGATCAATAGTTTCAGTTTCTTTAAAGGTTATAATATTATCAGAATCAATTTCAGGCGGATGATTACCACCACCAAATTGAGCTTGAGATTTGATACTAAAAAGGATTATAAATAAAGTTAAAAAGGTTAGCTTTTTCATATTTTTACTTAAATATATAATAAAATCATGAAAAAAATTTTACTATTAATGTGCGTTTTAGGAGTCATTCTTCCTTATTATCATTTAATAAATTTTCTCATAATAAATAACGGAAGTATGGATGGTTTTTGGTCTGAAATATTTTCATCTCATCCTATTTCAATGATATCCATGGATCTTACAGTGGCTGCAACAACCTTTCTAATATTTTTAATTTATAAAAAATTTAAGTCAAATATCAGTATAGCTAAATATATATTATGTATGTTCTTAGTTGGATTTTCTCTTGCTCTTCCGCTTTATTTATATGATAATTATGATAAAATTTAACGATATTTTTTAGCATTGATCATCAAGCAAATACCTGCATTTATAAGAATTAGGGCAATTGTACCAACCCAAAACCAATTTCCATTATTGATTTTCTGAATTATAGACTCACCAAGAATACAAATACCTGAACTAAATATAAGGATACCAGAAATAGAAACTAGAAGAAATAATACCTTTCCTTTTTTCAAGATTATTGCTTTAATTTATTCTCGAAATATAAAGAGGTGGAAGGAAAAGCAAAATCACTTCCATGTTTTTTAACAATTTCAATTATTTTATAATTTATTTCCTGTCTTGTGTCTACAAGTAATTTCCAATCAGGACTGTTGGTAAAGTAAACTACCATTATGTCCAAAGAGCTTGCTCCAAAATTCATGAATCTAACTAGCCCATCTTCATTAGTATTTGGGTGGTCATCAACTAAGTCCTGAATGTCTTTTACAATATTTTTGATTTGATCTACTGTCGTGTTATAAGTTAACCCTATATCAATTTTTACTTTTCTGACAGGTTTTAAGCTTAAATTATCAAGCTCACTATTTATAAGATTTTTATTAGGAATAGTTACTAAACTTTTATCAAAAGTTCTAACTCTTGTACTTCTAAATCCAACTTTTTCAACAACACCTGTTATGCTACCAACTGTAATAATATCACCAACTTGAAATGGTTTATCAAAAAATATAGTAAAAGAACCAAGTAGATTTTCCAGACTTTCTTTGGATGCAAGAGCAATTGCTACACCACCAACTCCAAGTCCCGCAGCTAGTGCAGTAATATCAACATTAAAAACATTACTCAGAAGGATTAAAGCTCCAAAAATTACAACTAAAACTTTACCAATTTCAATTGCAAAAGGAATTAATTGATCATCAACCTTACTTTCTGTTTTTTCAGCTTTAAATTTTAATCTATCACCAATATAGTCAACAACTCTTAAAAGAGTCCAAAACACAGTAATTAGGATGAGTAGTGAAAATCCTTTTTCAAGTATCATTTTTAATCCAATTTCATTTGAGCTAACAAGATCCCACGATTCTGGAAAATTCAACTGATTAAAAGAGATATAAAAAATTATAATTAATAAAAAATAATTTAATGGTTTTTTTAGTAGATTATCAAATTCTGATTTTCCATCTGAATTAGATTTATCACCAACTAACTTATAAATGATTTTTCTTAGATAGGAGCTAATTAAAGATTTTAGAAACAATCCTAATAAAATTATAGAACCAAAAATTATATAGCTTTTAATTGAATTTTCTAGAAATTCTATTTGTAAAAATTCAAGTTGATCCATTATAAACTTTTTTACAAAAGTAAATATTTAAATTAACTAGGTTTTAGTTTGATATAATGAACTTCAGTTTTTTATCTTTAAAATATTCTGCTGCACTAACGATTGATGTTGCAGATTGAAGAGAAATTCTTATAATTCCTTCTCCAAATGAAAAATAAACATATGTTGGATCTTCTTGTCCAGCACTAAACTGTGGAAGTTGACTCCATCTTTCAGGATTATTTTCATTAGCTGGTCTTTGTACATATCCAACTACAGTCCCAGTTTGAACAATATTTTGAGTTATTTCTGGAATCTCATACACTACTCTTCCATACTTATTGTTTTCAGAAATGTAATCTAAATCACCAAAATCAAAAACTAAAACTTTCTTTTCAGAAATAAATTTATTAACCTCAGGTAGGTATTTTTTTGCATTTCCAATACTTACAGCACAGGAACTTAACAAAAAAATGATTAGAACATAAAAGATTTTTCTCATATTATAAAGATAGTATATCTTAATTAATTTCCACAAATTCCAGTAGTTTCGACCCCAAGATCAGTATATGTTTTATGAATAGTTTCTAGTAGTGAATATTCAGTAAATGAATCTTGACCCAATTCCCATATCATTATCCCACTTAATTTTTGAGCTGCTAATTCAACTTTATTAGCAATAGTTGATCTACCATTGTAATATTTATTTCCAACCTGATCTCTTTCAGAGTTTGCAATGTTTGAAGCAACCATAGAACCATATGTAAATGAATTAACAGTTGTGGAATTTTGAAAATCATATCCATAGAATGGAACACCAAGAGTTAATTTTTCACCAGGTATTCCTACAATATTTTTCCAATAATTAATTCCTCTTTGGGCATGATTGTAAGAACTATGTTGACCAGGCGATGAAGGATCCCAAGAGCCTGTATAATCGTATGCCATAATATTAATAAAGTCAAAAACTGCTAATGCTTGATCTGAAATTTGAGAAAATTTTTTTTCTGAAGGAAAGGCTGCGGTCATGCCTTTACCATGAGCAGAAAGTTCTTGTTTAAGTTCAATTACAAAATCATTGTAACCATTTGTAACATGGGTCCATTCCAAATCCACATCAACACCGTCTAATTTATTTTCCAATACGAATTCAATTATTTTATCAATTAATTTTGGTCTATCTTGATTATTTGCAAGAAAATTCTTCCAAGTATCAGCTACTTGGTCAGATAAAACTCCACCTGCTAAAGAAATATAAAATTTAATACCGCTGTTTTGCGATTTTGCAGTATTTATTAGCTGTTCAAGATTTGAAATAGCCGATGGGTTTGATAGTTGTATTGTTCCATCTTCCAAAGGATTTCCAAATGCAATATTTATATGAGTTAATTTACAAAAATCAATTTTGTCAGTTAATGCAAACCTCCATGTTGGCAAATAACCAACAACTCTAGCTTGTTCGGAGAAAAGGATTATTTCATTACTGTTTTCAACATTGTCATCTTCATCATTATTACATGCAATAAACGTTAATAAAAAAAAAATTAATATTAAGGGATTTCTCATTATCTAAGTTTAATTTCGATTTTTTTGTTAGAATTTAATTTAAAAGAAGCTTTTTCAAATTTTGGAACACCTAATATTCCCAGTACATTATTTGAAAAACCAAATTGTTCTTTTGGAATTCCAAAAAAATTAACATCAATTTTACCATTGTCATTATTATCTACGAGAACTTTTATTGCATATACTCCTTTCTTCAAAGATATTTTCTTTGAATAAAACCCTCTAAATACCGGCTCAATTATATTATAAGCCATGATATCTTGAGATTCATCGCCTGAACTGTAATCATCAGCATTATCATAAATCGCAATATAAATGATGCCATCTTGTTTTATATTTGGGATTACAATTTCTAAATAATGATTATTATTATTTAATAATAAAATCGTACTTAAAATTATAAATAGTAGATGTTTCAATTATTTAGAAATTTAATCACTTTCTATTTCATTATATGTGATGTTCATGTACTCTGAAAGTTTAAAATCAAGTTCTG
>CABYPD010000014.1 GCA_902520835.1 uncultured Bacteroidota bacterium | reverse complement strand
ATACAAAAAGAATTAGATAATAAATTTAAAGAAACTGGACATTACAATGCATACTTTCCGCTTTTTGTTCCTAAAAGTCTTTTTGAGGCTGAAGAAAAGAATGCAGAAGGTTTTGCTAAGGAATGCGCAGTTGTTACTCACTACAGACTAAAAAATGATGAAAATAATCCAGGAAAATTAAAAGTTGATGAAAACTCTAAATTAGATGAAGAACTTATTGTTAGACCAACAAGTGAAGCAGTTATCTGGAATACTTACAAGAAATGGATTCAATCATATAGAGACTTACCAATTCTACTAAATCAATGGGCAAATGTCGTTAGATGGGAAATGAGAACAAGATTATTTTTAAGAACCTCTGAGTTCTTATGGCAAGAGGGTCATACAGCCCATGCTACAAAAAATGAAGCAATTAAGGAGGCTAAATTAATTAATAAATTATATGCTGATTTTGTGAACGATTTTATGGCTATCTCCGTAGTTAGCGGAACAAAGTCTGAATCAGAAAGATTTGCTGGTGCAGAGGAAACATATTGTATCGAAGCGCTAATGCAAGATGGAAAAGCTCTTCAAGCAGGGACTTCTCATTTCTTAGGTCAAAATTTTGCAAAAGCTTTTGATGTAAAATTTTCTGATAAAAATGGTAAGCTTGAGCATGTGTGGGCAACTTCGTGGGGTGTTTCTACCAGACTCATGGGTGCTTTAATAATGACACATGGTGATGATAATGGTTTAGTTTTACCACCAAAATTAGCGCCTAATCAGATAGTATTTATACCCATTTTTAAATCTGAGAATGAATTAAATAATGTTCTTACCTACATTGAACCTTATGTCGAAAAAATAAGAGGTATAGGTTACAGTATAAAGGTTGATGACAGGCTTAATTTCAAGCCTGGCTATAAATATAATGAACATGAATTAAAAGGAGTTCCGATAAGAGTTACTGTAGGTTCAAGAGATATTGAAAATAAATCTGTAGAAATTTTTAGAAGAGATACTTTGTTTAAAGAAAATATCAATATAAATGACTTAGTTAGTAAAGTAGATTTTTTGATAAATGATATCCAAAAAAATTTAACTACCAAGTCCAAAAATTTTCAATTAAATAATACAAGAGTTGCAAAAAATTATGATGAATTCAAAAAACTAATTAAAGAAGGAGGCTTTGTTTTGGCTCATTGGGATGGAACTAAGGAAACTGAACAAAAAATAAAAAATGAGACTAAAGCCACCATACGATGCATACCTGAATCAAAGTCTAAAAGTGGAGACTGTATTATTACTGGTAATAAATCATTGAAAAGAGTTTATTTTGCAAAATCATATTAAATTAACAGAATTATATTTTGCTTAATAGTTTCCTTTATATAAATTTGCACTGCTAATTTTGGCCCGTTCGTCTATCGGCTAGGACGCCAGGTTTTCATCCTGGTAAGAGGGGTTCGATTCCCCTACGGGCTACTAAAATATTTATATGGCAAATCATAAATCTGCGATAAAGAGAATTAGACAGACAGAGACAAAAAAACAATTGAACAAGCTTCAGCATAAGACTACTAGAAATAGTATAAAAAAATTAAAAGAAACTACTAATAAAAAGGATGCTGATAAACTTTACAAAAATGTTACATCATTATTAGATAAACTTGCTAAAAACAACGTAATTCATAAAAACAAATCAGCTAACATTAAATCCAAGCTAGCTAAGCATGTAAATTCATTAAAAGTGACAAAAAGTAAAGCTAAAACAAAAGCTTAGGAATTCATTGATATTAAAAATTCCTCATTATTTAGTGTTTTCTTGATCTTATCTTCAACAAATTCCATTGATTCTACTGGATTCATGTCCGCCAAGTATTTTCTCATAATCCACATTCTCTGAATTGTATTTTCATCAAGTAAAAGATCATCTCTTCTTGTACTTGAAGATACAAGGTCAATAGCTGGAAAAATCCTTCTATTTGAGATTCTTCTGTCAAGTTGTAATTCCATATTTCCAGTACCCTTAAATTCCTCAAAAATAACTTCATCCATCTTGGATCCAGTTTCAGTTAGGGCAGTAGCAATTATGGATAATGAACCACCACCTTCAATATTTCTAGCAGCACCAAAAAATCTTTTTGGCTTGTGAAGAGCATTTGCATCTACACCACCACTAAGAATTTTTCCGGATGCAGGTTGTACAGTATTATATGCTCTAGCTAAACGTGTAATAGAATCGAGTAAAATAACAACGTCATGACCGCACTCAACTAGTCTTTTAGCTTTTTCTAATACAATATTAGCTACACGTACATGTCTGTCAGCTGGTTCATCAAAAGTTGATGCTACAACCTCACCCTTAACATTCCTTTGCATATCTGTAACTTCCTCAGGTCTTTCATCTATTAATAATATTATTTGATATACTTCAGGATGATTAGCAGCTATTGCATTAGCAACATCTTTTAAAAGCATTGTTTTTCCAGTTTTAGGTTGAGAAACTATCATTCCTCTTTGACCTTTACCAATTGGAGAAAAAAGATCAATTATTCTAGTAGAAATACTACTATCTCTATCAGCAATATTAAACTTTTCATCAGGAAAAAGTGGAGTTAGATGTTCAAAAGAAACCCTATCCCTTACAACGTCAGGAGACAAACCATTAATAAGATTTACTTTTATTAAAGGAAAGTATTTTTCACCATCCTTTGGAGGTCTAACTTGACCTAATACGGTATCGCCTGTTTTTAAACCAAAGAGCTTTACTTGGGAGTGTGAAACATAAATATCATCTGGTGAGCTCAAGTAATTGTAATCAGAAGATCTTAAAAAACCATATCCTTCTTGCATTAAATCTAATACACCTTCAGATTCGATGATTCCATCAAACTCAAAATCTGGTTCTTTGTATCTATTTCTAGAATCTTTATTATGATTTTTTTCTGAATTATCGTGATTAGTTTTTTTGAAATCTCTTCTAACTCGTTCACGAGGTTTTTTCTTTTTTTCATCGTTGGAATGAAAATCTATTATTCTTTCAATAAGTTCATTTTTTTTTCCAGAATTATCAATACCTAGTTCATCACATATTCCAACTAATTCTGTTATTTTTTTCTTATTTAAATCTTTTAACTCTAACATAATATAAAATGATTTTTTGGTGTTGTTATCTGAAGAATTTTGATAACGTCCCAAATATACGAATATTTATTTACTTTGTATTAAATTGCATTTTTATTAAAAATTTAAAATGATCCAAAGAATACAGTCACTTTATATGCTTCTTTTAATTTTAATTAATTTTTTAATTGTAGCATCAATTGATAGCACTCAGGAATTTTCACTTCCTGAAAATTACTTTGGTAATTTTAGACAATATATTGAAGACTATTTTTTTTCAGAATTATTTATTTTAATAATATTGATTAATATTTTTTTGTTCAAATATTTAAAAATTCAAATCATAATTTTAAAACTGCTTTTCATTCCTCTTTTTTTTGGAATTTTAAATTTTTTTGATGAAAGGTCAATTATTAGTTCATTTAAGGATCCAAGTCTGATATATTTTTTTCTTTCATTCTTTTTAATTTTTGTCTGTATTAGTTCCGTTAGTAAAGACCAGTCTAAAATTAATTCACTTGACAGAATTAGGTAATTTTGATCTTAATCCAAGTTCAATTATTTCCATATTTTGAATTTTAGACTTATTAATTTCAAATCTTATCATAGTTCTTTTTTTGTGAAACCCGTGCCTGCCGGCAGCACCTGGATTTATAAATAATAAATTATTTTTTTTGTCAAATTCAACCCTCAAAATGTGTGAATGACCGGAAATCAATATATCAGGCATGAATTGTTTTATTTTTTTTAGTGTTTTATTATTATATTTTGGTGATTTTCCTGATATGTGTGTTAAAAGTATTTTTAATCCATCAATACTAAAATTCTCATAATCATTACATAAAGATCTAATTTCATTATCATCAATGTTACCGTATACAAAATGTATGTTGGAATTTAATTTTAATTTCTCGATTACATCATAGTTTCCAATGTCACCTGCATGAATGATGTAATCTGATTGCGAGGCAAAACTTATTATCCTTTCATCAATGTAGCTATGAGTATCTGAAAGAACTAAAATTTTTTTCAATTTTTTAAAACACTTATTGGTTATCTTTGATTAACAAAAATATAAATCCTTTTGAGATATTTTCTTGAAATTTCTTATGATGGTTCAAATTATCACGGTTGGCAAAAACAACCAAAATCACAAACTATACAGCAAACTATTGAAGATTGCTTATCAATTTTATTGAAAGATAAAATAAATATTGTTGGTGCAGGTAGAACAGACTCAGGTGTTCATGCCAAAGAAATGATAGCTCATTTTGATTATAAAAATAAACTTGATTTAATTGGTTTTACTCACAGGCTTGATTCCTTCCTTCCACACGATATTAGTGTTAATAAAATTTTTAAAGTAAATCATGAATCTCATGCAAGATTTAGTGCTATTTCCAGGCTATATGAGTATCATATCAGTCAAAAAAAAACTCCCTTACTACACAAAAGAGTCTATCAATTTAAAAATCATTTAGATATTGATTTAATGAACAAAGCTTCAAAAATATTATGTAAGCATCGAGATTTTGAATCATTTAGTAAGTCTAATTCTGATGTTAAAACTTTTAATTGTAACATAATGAATGCTAGATGGGAGTCAAATAATGGTATTTTGATTTTTTCTATCAAAGCTGATCGTTTTTTAAGAAATATGGTTAGAGCAGTGGTTGGTACATTAATTGAAGTTGGAATTGGTAAAATTACTGTTGATGATTTTGAAAAGATAATTTTAAAAAAAAATAGAAAATTTGCAGGATACTCTGTTCCAGCATGTGGTTTATATTTGTGTAAAATTGAATATAATTTCAAAGAAATTTTAAATGTCAGAAAATAAAAAATTTAATATTAAACTTTTTAGACGATTACTTAAATACGTATATCCCTATAAGATTAATTTTATTTTTTTATTAATTGCAGCAATTTCAATTTCTGTTTTTTCTATTATTAATCAATATTTGCTTAAGGTAGCTGTTGATAATTATATTACTCCTAAAGATTATGAGGGTTTAATTTTTATAATATCATTAATGTTAGGCGTTCTTTTATTTCAAGTTTCTTTTCAGTTTCTTTTTGTTTTTCTAGCAAATATTCTTGGTCAAAAGGTTGTATATGACATACGAATTAAATTATTCAGAAGAATTATAAGTTTCAAAATGTCTTATTATGATAGATCATCTGTCGGTAGATTAGTTACAAGATCTGTTAATGATATGGAGACAATTGCTAGTATTTTTAGTCAAGGTCTCTTTATGATTATTTCAGATTTATTATTGATGTTTTCTGTTTTAGTTGTAATGCTTATTTTAAGTATTAAACTTTCTTTAATTGTTTTTCTGGTTTTACCATTTATATTAATTGCAACCAGGTTATTCCAAAGAGCAATGAAAACTGCATTCAATCAAGTAAGAAATGAAGTCGCTAATTTAAATTCTTTTGTTCAAGAAAGAATATCTGGCATGAAAGAAATTCAAATTTTTAATAGAGAAAGTATTGAAAAATCAAATTTTATTAAAATCAATGAAAAACATAAAAATGCATGGTTGAAAACTGTTTGGTATAACTCTATTTTCTTCCCTGTTGCAGAAATTTCAACCTCAATTACCATTGGCTTATTAGTTTGGTATGGAGGAGGATTAGTTGGGTTAGATGATTCTTCCATAACAATTGGTACTATTTTTCTTTTTATTCAACTCTCACAAATGTTATTTAGACCTTTAAGACAAATTGCAGATAAGTTCAATACACTTCAAATGGGAATGGTTGCTGCGAATAGAATTTTTAAAATTCTTGATACAAATGACTTTATAAGTGATAATGGAAATTTAAAACTTAAGAAAATAAACGGGAATGTTATTTTTAAAAATGTTGATTTCTCATATGAGCCAAAAAATAGTGTATTCAAAAAATTCAATCTTACAATAAAAAGCGGAGAGAGAATTGCAATAGTTGGATCAACTGGTTCAGGGAAAACAACTATTATTAATTTATTATTAAGGTTTTATGAAATTAGTGGTGGAGATATTTTAATTGACGGAAAAAGTATTCGTGAATTATCAATAAAATTTTTGAGATCTCAGATTTCATTGGTTACTCAAAATATATTTTTATTTGCTGATTCAATTTATAATAATATTGTTTTGCACAATAAAAATATTACTAAAGCCAATGTGATTTCTGCAGCTAAAGAAATAGGAGTTCATAATTTTGTAAAAAAATTACCGGGATCATATGATTACAATGTAAAAGAAAGGGGAGTAATGTTGTCGGAAGGACAAAAACAATTAATATCATTTTTAAGAGCCTATATTAGTGATTCAAGTATTTTAATTTTGGATGAAGCAACCTCTTCAATTGATACAAAAACAGAAAAGTTAATTCAGTTTGCTATTTCAAAAATAATTCAAAACAAAACCTCAATTATTATAGCCCATAGGTTATCAACTATACTAAATTCAGATAAAATTATTGTTTTAGATAAAGGTGAAATTAAAGAAATGGGAAGTCACGGTGACTTAATGAAAATTAAGGATGGTCATTATAAAAGATTATTTGAATTGCAGTACCAAAAAGCAGAATTAGTTAGCTAAATCATTGATAATTAATTCTTTAAGTTTATCTAAGTTTTTAAATTTACAGAATGCACCATTCTGTATATAAGAAACTTTACCTGTTTCCTCAGAAATAACTAGACTAATAGCATCTGTGTCTTCAGTTATTCCAACTGCAGCTTTGTGTCGTAAACCATAGGACTTACTAATTGTTTTTTTTGTGACTGGAAGAGTTACTCTACTTGACCTAATTATATTACCTTCAATTATTATAGCTCCATCATGCAAAGGACTATTTTTGAAGAAAATACTTTCGATTAATGAAGAAGATAGTTCTGCATTTAGGATATCTGCATCTGATTTTACAAAATCTAAGTTTGTATTTCTTTCAAAAACAATTAAAGCACCTGTTTTTGAATTTTTTAAACTTTCTATTGCAGAGAAAAGTTCATCAATATTTATTTTTGATTGTTCCTGAGATATTTTGAATAATAATTTTAATCTTTTAATTACTGATTTATTATTTGTAAATCGATTTGAACCCAACATTAACAAAAAAGTTCTAATTTCCTGTTGAAAAACAATTATTAAAGCAAACACCCCAACACTAATAAATCCACCTAATATATTACTAAGTATGTTCATATTGGCTATGTCAGTAACCCACCAAATTATATATACTAGAATAAATCCTCTGAAAATAATAATTGCTGAGGTTCCCCTTAAATATTTATATGCATAATATAGCATTCCAGCTGCGAGTACAACATCAATTATGGGTAAAATTGTTGATACTATTAAGTCTAAAAATTCCAATAATTTAAAATTAAGTAATTTGAACTATTTAATTAAGTTATATAAAAGTACGCATTCTTTTGCTTCCTTTACATCATGAACCCTTAGTATTTTAATACCTTTTAATAAAGCAATTGTATTTAACACAGATGTTCCATTCAAAGCTTCTTCTTTTTTTATTTTAAGTGTTTTATAGATCATTGATTTTCTAGAAAATCCTGCTAAAATTGGAAGATCTAGCATAGAAAAATACTCTAGATTGCTTAATAACTCAAAATTATGGTTGATTGATTTACCAAAACCGAATCCAGGATCTATAATTAAATCAATTATTTTTTTTTCTCTTGCTGATTTAACTCTTTTCGCTAAAAAGCTAATGATTTCTTTTGTTGGATTATTGTAGTTGGGATTATTTTGCATATTTTGAGGAGAACCTTGCATATGCATAATTATGTAAGGACATTGGTAATCAGAAATTACATCAAACATCTTACTATCTAACATGCCTGCTGAAATATCGTTGATAATATCAATACCCAGATCTAGTGATTTCTTAGCTACTAATGATCTAAATGTATCAACAGAAATAATAAGTGAAGGAAATATTTTTTTTAACTCCTTAATAACTGGTATCACCCTTTCTAATTCATCTTCAGTTGTTATATCTTGTGCCCAAGGCCTAGAGCTGTAGCCACCAATATCAAGAATGTCCATACCATCATTAATCATTTTTTCTACATGCTTTAAAATTTCTTTCAAATTTTTAAACTTTCCTCCATCATAGAATGAATCCGGCGTCACATTGAGAATACCCATGATTTTTGGCGAACTTAAATCATAAAGATTACCACGTATGTTAATATTCATTAGTTAAATGGATTAGTATATTAGATAAATTTGTTCGAAATTTACATAAAAATTCTTTGTGAATAGTACTGCAAATCTTTTTGACGAAATTATTTTAAAATGTGCAAATACATTTTCAACCAAAATGAAAGATTATGGTAGTGCATGGAGGATTTTAAGATTGTCTTCGCTTACCGATCAAATTTTTATAAAAGCTCAAAGAATAAGAAGTCTTCAAATCAATAAAGAAAAAAAAATAGATGAGGGTCAAGAACCAGAATTTATTGGAATAATTAATTACTCAATTATGGCTCTTATTCAAATTGAAAAAGGTATTTCTGATGATCCAGATATGAATATTAGCCAAGCTATTGATGCTTTTAATAATCAGGTTAAAATTGTTAAAGATTTAATGTTAAAAAAAAATCATGATTATGGAGAAGCATGGAAGGATATGAGAATCAGCTCACTAACTGATTTAATTATTCAAAAACTCCTCAGAGTCAAGCAAATTGAAGATAATCATGGTAAAACAATTGTAAGTGAAGGGGTTGATGCAAATTACCATGATATTATTAATTATTCTGTATTTGCTTTAATTCATTTGCAAGATATCAAGTAATGAAAATTCTCAATATTTTCTTCACCCTATTTGGAGTTGTAACTGTAGTATTTTTTTTATTTCAAGTTTTACCTGGAGATCCAGCTAGAATGATGATGGATCAAAATGAAAATGAGGAGCAATTAAAAATTATCAATAAAAAATATGGCTTTGACTTGCCTGTATATAAACAATATTTATACTATCTGAATGATTTATCAATAATCTCATTTCATTCAAAAAATGAAATAGATTTTAATTTTTTAGATGACAATAAGTATAAATATATTAAGTTAATAAATACAAAATCTAAATCAATTGTATTAAAGTTTCCTTATTTACGAGAATCTTATCAAAGAAGAGGTGTAAAAGTCTCTTCAATAATAGCTAATACATTTCCTAACACAGTTGTATTAGCAGTTTCATCCATTACAATAGCAATAGTGTTAGGTTTAATTTTAGGAATTTTTTCTGCTTTGAATAAAGGAAGTTTAGTGGATAATTTAATTCAAGTATTAAGTACAATAGGCATGAGTGTTCCATCATTTTTTAGTGCAATTATATTTGCATGGATATTTGGGTTTGTACTCTCCGATATTACAGGACTTAACATGACTGGTAGTTTATATGAACTTGATGATTATGGAAATGAATACCAATTGAAACTTAAAAATTTAATTTTACCGTCTATTGTGTTAGGAATTCGACCTATTGCAGTTATAAGTATGATGATGAGGAACTCTTTAATTGAAGTTTTAAAGAAAAATTATGTCATAACAGCATATGCTAAAGGTTTATCTACATTTGAAGTTATTTATAAGCATTGTTTTAAAAATTCTTTAAATCCAGTTGTTACTACCTTATCTGGATGGTTTGCTAGTTTATTGGCAGGTTCAGTGTTTGTTGAATATATTTTTGGTTGGAATGGTTTGGGTAAAGAAATTGTAAACTCACTAAACACATTAGATGTGCCAGTTGTAATTGGTTCAGTTTTAATTGTTAGTTTTTCTTTCATCCTTATTAATATCTTTGTAGATGAATTATATAAATTATTGGACCCGAGAATAAAATAAATATGAGAAAAAAAGTTGTTGCTGGAAATTGGAAAATGAATAATGATTTAATCATGTCGAATGATTTAATTTATTCGATTAAGTTAAAATTAAATAAAGATAATGACACAGATATTTTTATATCACCCTCATTTCCTTTTCTTAATGAATCAATTAAGCATTGTAAGGGAACTAAAATTAAAGTTTTAGCACAAAACGTTAATGAAAATAAAAGTGGAGCATATACAGGTGAAGTTTCTTTATCAATGCTTAAGAGTATTGGTATAGATAGCGTTTTAATTGGTCATTCTGAAAGAAGAGAATATTATCACGAAACTGACGACATATTACTTAAAAAACTTTCCAACTCATTAGATGAAGGGTTTAAAGTTTTTTTCTGCATTGGTGAAAGCCTAAATGACAGAAAAAATGATCTTCATTTTGATGTAATTGAAAAGCAATTAAAAAACACGATTTTCAAAATTGAAAAAATAAACCACGAAAACTTAATAATTGCATATGAACCAGTATGGGCTATTGGTACTGGTTTGACCGCATCACCAGATCAAGCTCAAGAAATTCATGCTTTCATTAGAAAAAATATTGCTCAAAGATTTGGTGAAAATTTTTCAAATAATATATCAATAATTTATGGTGGAAGTGTTAAGCCTGATTCTGCATCAGATATATTTAGTAAAGTTGATGTCGATGGAGGCTTAATTGGTGGCGCATCGCTCAATGCTCAAGATTTCGTTAAAATAGTAAATTCAATTTAGCTATATAAAAAATATTGTAAATTTACTCTAACTAACTGGTTATGAGTATAAAAGAAAAAACTCAAAAAGAAATATTAGCAGATCAGTCTAAATCTGATCATCATCAAATAATTCTTTATAACGATGATGTCAATACTTTTGACCATGTAATTGAAACTTTAATAAATGTTTGCGATCATACACCTTTGCAAGCTGAGCAATGTACATTAATTGTTCACTATAAAGGTAAGTGCTCAGTCAAATCTGGTACGCTTTTTGACCTTAAATCAAGGTTAAAGAAGCTCTCTGCAGCCAATTTAACTGCAGAAATTATTTAAAGTTCTATTATGAATAAATTATTTATCCTCACTTTTTTTATGAGCATTAGTTGTATCTTTTCGCAAAATAATTCAATGGAAAAATCTCTGTATGATTTCAAAGTAAAAGATATTTATGGTGAAGAATTTGACTTTAGTAATCTAAAGGGTAAGAAAATTATGATTGTTAATACTGCATCTAAATGTGGTTTAACATCTCAATATAAAGGTCTAGAAAATCTTTATTCTAGATATAAAAACATGAATTTTGTTATTATAGGTTTTCCTGCAAATAATTTTTTATGGCAAGAACCTGGTTCTAATGAAAAGATTGCAAATTTTTGTAAAGAAAATTATGGTGTCTCCTTTCCAATGATGAGTAAAATTTCTGTTAGAGGTTCGTCAATGCATCCTTTGTATAAATTTCTAACTGACAAATCTAAAAACGGAGTTATTAGTTCATCTGTTTCATGGAATTTCCAAAAATATCTTATAAATGAGGATGGTTCAATTTACAAGGTTATTTCCCCCAGAACAAATCCTGAAGATCCAAAAATTATTGATTGGATAACTAGCAGTTAAAATCAAAATGTCAAACAACAACAATAACAACAAAAGCACTAAATGTGTTCACTCAGGTAATTTAATTGACGAAAAGTATCATGGTAATATTTCCCCGTTATATCCATCTATAACATATGATTTTATTGAAAGTGATGTTTATCCAAGGTATTTCAACACACCAAATCAAATGGGTGTCTGTGAAAAAATTTCTGACTTAGAGAATGCAGATCTTTCTCTACTTTTCGGATCTGGTCTTGGGGCAATTTCAACTACAATGCTTTCATTGCTTAAAAAAGGTGACCATATAATCCTTCAAGATTCGTTATATGGAGGTACTATAAATTTAGTTAACACTGAATTTAAAAAATTTGGAATAGAGCATTCTTATGTTGATATTAATGTAAAGGATAAATTGCATGCTTCTTTAAGAAAAAATTCAAAAGTTATTTATGTTGAATCGCCTAGTAATCCATTATTAAATATTATTGATTTATCTTCAATTTCAGATTTTGCAAAATGTAACGGTCTTATATCAGTAATTGACAATACTTTTGCAAGTCCTATTAATCAAAATCCAATTGATTTTGGAATTGATTTAGTTATTCATAGTGCTACAAAATATTTAGGTGGTCATAGTGATATTCTTGCTGGATCTGTTAGCGGAAGTAAAGAAAAGATTGAATTGATAAAAAGTTCAGGTTTGAATTTTGGATCAAACATTAGTGAGTATACTGCATGGATGTTAGAAAGAAGCATCAAAACACTAAAAATAAGAGTTAATGCTCAAAATGATAATGCTTTAAATCTCGCAAAATTTTTATCAGAACATAATTTTGTTTCAAAAGCCTTATATCCTGGTTTAGAAAACCATAAGAATCATGCAATTGCTAAAGCTCAAATGCATGGTTTTGGTGGAATGTTATCATTCGAATTAAACTCAAATATTGATCCGATTAAATTTGTTAAAGATTTAAAAATTATTAAATCCACTATGAGTCTTGCGGGTGTTGAGTCTACTATAACATCTCCTGTATTATCTTCTCATAAGAAAATTGATCCCGAAGTAAGAAGAGGATTAGGTATTTCAGATAATTTATTAAGATTATCTGTTGGTATTGAAGACTTTGAAGATTTAATGTTAGATTTAGATAAAGCATTAATTAAAAATGGAAAATAAACTTGATTTTTTAGCTTTTGGAGCTCATCCTGATGATGTTGAACTTGGATGCTCAGGTGCCTTGTTAAAAATAATTGATAGTGGAAAAAAGGTAGGTGTCATTGACTTGACTTTGGGAGAACTAGGAACAAGAGGAAGTTCTGAAATTAGATCAAAAGAAACTAAAGAAGCAAGTAAATTACTCGGAATTAACATTAGAGAAAATTTAAAATTTAAAGATGGTTTTTTTACAAATGATATTGAACATCAAATGAAAGTAATATCTATAATTAGAAAATATAAACCAGAATTTATTTTCTGCAATGCGCCTGATGATAGACACATTGACCATCCAAAAGCTTCAAAGTTAATTGTTGAATCATGTTTCCTAAGTGGCCTTTCAAAGATCAAAACAGTTGATGACTTAGGTAATGACCAACCCCATTGGAGACCAAAAAATATTATCCATTACATTCAATGGAAAAATTTGAAACCAGATTTTATATTAGATATATCTGGTTATATGAAGAAAAAGATGGATGTAATAAAATGTTACAGATCTCAGTTTTATGATGCCAATAGTAAAGAGCCAGAGACCCCAATTAGTAAAAAAAATTTTTTAGATTTTATTGAGTCAAGAGCAGTCGACTTTGGAAGGTTAATTGGTGTTGAGCATGGTGAAGGTTTTATTTCTCACAGAACTACCGGCTTAACTTCTTTAAATGATTTTATATAATCATTTCTAAAAAACCTTTGTTCAAGAGAAGAAATAATATAAATTTGTCGAGCATTTTAAATGGTGGTTGTAGCTCAGTTGGTTAGAGCGCCTGATTGTGGTTCAGGAGGTCGCCGGTTCGAGACCGGTCTTCCACCCATAAACCCCTCTTTGTGAGGGGTTTTTTAATAGATTTGGACCATTGGAATTGATGTGGCGAAAGTTGACTTATTTTTCAAGAGTTTAAACCATAGTTTAATTATTATGATAGAAAAAGAATTTACTTGTCCTTATTGTTGGGAAAATCAAAGTAGATTATTTGATCCATCTATTCAAAATCAAAATTTTATTGAGGATTGTGAAGTATGTTGTAATCCTATTGAATTTAATTTGATTACTAATGGTTTAGATGTTATAGATTTGTCAGTTGATTTAATAGGTCAATAACAGAGTCAATTATATTTTTCAATTTGTATATTTATTATACTATGAAAAAAATAACTCTCCTTTTTATTACAATCTTAATTTTTTCTTGCTCAAATGAAAATGAAAAGCCAAACTTATTGTTTATACTAGTAGATGATTTAGGCTGGACAGATGTTTCATATAATAAGTCTGATTATTATGAAACTATTCATATTGATAATTTAAGTGAAACTAGCATGTTGTTCGATAACGCCTATGCTGCTAGTTCCGTGTGTTCACCAACTAGAGCATCAATTATGACTGGAAAACATCCAGCACGTGTTAATATTACTGATTGGATTCCTGGTTTAGACCCAAAGAATAAACCCCTTTTAGGTCCTGTTGATAGAAATGAATTAGCTCTTGAAGAGACTACTATTGCAGAAGTTCTGAGAGATAATAATTATTCAACTTTTTATTCTGGCAAATGGCATCTTGGTAGTGAAGGTCATTACCCAGAAGATCAAGGCTTTGATGTTAATATTGGTGGCTTCGAAAAGGGGAGTCCAATGGGAGGGTATTATTCTCCGTACAAAAATCCTAGATTAAGTGATGGTCCTGAAGGAGAGTATCTTACAGATAGACTTACTACAGAAACAATAGAATTAATTAGAAATAGAGATACTAAAAAGCCTTTTGCTGCATTTTTATCATTCTATAATGTACATACTCCAATTCAAGAAAATAAAGAGTTTATTGATTATTATGTTGAAAAATTAAAATCATATGAAAATACTAGTCCTGAAACTGCTAAAGAAGGAGATGCTATAACACTATTAAATCAAAGAAATGCTAAGTATGCATCAATGGTACATGCAACAGATTACAATGTTGGTAGGATTATAAATTTTTTAAAAGACAATAATCTATATGAAAATACTTTGATTGTATTCACTTCGGATAATGGCGGTCTTTCAACTCAAAGAAGAGTAGCACCAACTTCAGTTTATCCATTAAGAGCAGGAAAAGGATGGTTATATGAAGGTGGAATTAGAATACCACAATTAATCAAATTACCAAAACAGAAGAATAAGGAGATAATTTCAGAGCCAGTGGTTTCATATGATCTTTTTCCAACACTAGCTAATGTTCTAAATCTAAATCATAATGTTAGTGATATTGACGGTGTAGATTTAACAAACTTATTTTTAAAAAAAGATATTGAAAGAGATTTTATTTTTTGGCATTTTCCACACTATCATGGAAGTATGTGGAAACCTGGATCTGCTTTAAGAAACAATGATTGGAAATTAGTTGAATTACATGAGGAAAATAAGGTAGAGCTATATAATTTAAGAGATGACTTAAGTGAAACTGTTGATGTTTCAAATAAATTTCCAGAAATCACTTCCAGATTGGTTAGTAAATTAAATGAAATTAAAATAGATCTTGGTGCTAATAAAGCAACTTATAATGAAAATTATAATAATTAATTAAAAGTATGTTGGTAAAAAATGTATTTAAAATAATTATTGTTTACTTAGTTTAATTTGATAAGGCCCTTGTTTAAACTGCATCGTTCCATTGTCTGTATTAAATGTTAATTCTAAACTAGCTGCTTCTATTTTAAATTTATCTTCCGAAACTGGTGTGAGTTCCAATGATTGATTCATAACTTCAATAAAAAGTTTTTCATTCCTAACATAAATATCAATTACTAGTGGAACACCCTCTGCACTATATTTACCCTCATAAGTTTCTAATATATCAGAACTAATTTCAAAAATTTCTGATTCAGGTTTTGGGTCTACAATAACTCTTTGATCTCTGTTAGCAATATTCCATGCAGTATAAAATATTAATTTTGATCTAAGCTCTAGTAAATCGTAATTAATTTTGTCAGGAGTATCACTAGGCAAATGATAATCTTCATGAGTTCCTGAAAAATAAAAAATTATAGGTATACCTTTTTTTGCAAAATTATAATGATCACTTCTATAATAAAATCTTTGAGGATCATCTTTTGCGTTGTATCTGTAATCTAAATCTAAATTGACAGTTTGAAGGTTGGTTTGTTCTGATATTTCATGAAGATCTTGACTATCATGATCAGATCCTATTATGTATATATACTCCCTCTTATCACCTTTTCTAGTTGGATCAATTCTTCCAATCATGTCAAGATTTAGATTTGCTACTGTATTGGATAAAGGATAGATAGGGTTTTCGGAATAATATGCAGAACCAAGCAGCCCCTTTTCTTCACCAGTAACATGTAAAAAAACAATACTTCTTTTAGGTCCTTTTCCTTTTTTGCTTGCCTGTTTAAATGCTTGAGCAATTTCTAGCATTGCAACTGTGCCTGAACCATCATCATCAGCTCCGTTATGAATCCTATCCTTAACTTCACCTATGTACGACTTTCTAAGTCTTGAACCAGTTCTTCCATATCCAACATGATCAAGATGAGCAGTCAAAATTAAATATTCATCTGGTTTTTCAGTTCCTTCAATTATTGCAATCACATTTTCACTATCTACTTCTCCTTCATTTCCTCTAGAAATATTTAATGTCATTTTTTGAAAATAATCTTTATCAGGGTCACCGGGCTTAATATCATTTTCAATGTAAAAGTTTTTTAAATATTCAACAGCTTTTTTTTGACCTTCTGAACCGGTATTTCTTCCTTCAAATTCATCAGAAGCGTATGTGTATAAATGTTTTTTTAAATCTTTTTCAGTAATTGTTTTTGCAAACCTTTTTGCATTTTCTAACTGAGAGTATGAAATTAAAGATTGAAAAACAATAAGTGTTGATAGGATTAGTTTTTTCATATAAAAATAATTCCTAGCTAATATAGTTATAATTTAAAATGTAAAATTTTATAATTTTAATCAGTTATCAATTTTAAATATGTTCAGAAGAAATTTTATCAAATTAACATCACTTGCAAGTTTAGGTTTAAATTCAAATTCATTTGTGAATGATATTTCTCACTACTTAACTTTGACTTTTGACGATGGGTTTAAGAAATCATCGTACAGGACTGCAGATATTTTTGAAAATTATGGCTTAAAAGCCAGTATTAATATTATTGCTTCAGGTCATCTAAAATCCTTTAATCGTGACCCCAAGTGGATGCCTAATCATTTACTCGGAAATTTTAATGATTGGAATAAAATTAAATCTAAAGGACATGAAATTATGCCTCATTCTTGGGAACATTTGAATTTGACTAAGATATCTTTTAATCAAGCTTTTGAAAATATAGATAAATGTTTGGAAAGTTTTAAAATAAATTTAGATGGATTTAGCGAATCTGATTCAGTCTTTCACTATCCATACAATTCATCTAATTATACTTTAGATGAATATTTACTTAACAAAGTAAAAGCAGTTAGAGCTGGTGGCTGGTTGTATTTAAAAAATAAATTATCAAATGAAATTCCATCAAAAAAAAATAAATTAAGAATTGGTGCTTGGAGTCATGGCCCAGGCTTATGTGATGATTATATAGAGAAATATATAAATGATTTTTTAAAATCAAGTGGAGGATGGCTTGTTTTAAATCTTCATGGATTAGACAGTGAAGGTTGGGGACCAATTAGTTCTAAATATTTAGATAAATTGTTATTCAGATTACTTAAGATTGATTATTTGAGTATTAAGACAATCGGAGAGATCATAGTTTAGTTGACTTTCAATGTAATCCCAAAGCTTTATTCTCATTTCTAAAGCTTTTTTTGACATTAATGTAGCTTCATACCATTTTTTATCATCATCCTGACAAAGTTCAGAAATCATTTTAAGAGCCATTGGTCCATGTTCATCACCATCAACCTCAATATGTCTTTCAAGGTAATACAAAAGATCACCAATTTTAGTTTGATTGTTTTCATTTAAGGTTTTTACAATATTTATGAACATGTCTGGGATTAGATCTTCCCTTCCAAATGTAAACACGCTAGCAATGATGTGTGGTTTATTTGAATCAATAGTGTCAAATGTGAAATTTAAAAAATCGCTAATCTCAGTTGGTATTAAACACTTTTCAATAGCTTTTTTATGAGATTTAGTTTCAATAATTTCACTTAAAAAATCATTTATTTTACTTGTATCAGAACCTATTTTTTTCATTGACTCAACATAAAGTTCGAAATGACTAACAGGATTGTTGTTTTGATCAATATCACTTTCTTCACCTAAAACTATTTCATTTATAAGTCTTCTAGAAACTTTGTCTTTCGTTGGATACCAAGGTGTTTCTACACATGTTAAAATTTTTTGAAGAGATTTTGTTAAAGACATAAAATCCCATACTGCAAAAACATGAATTTCCATAAATTTAGATATGGAATTAATGTCGTTAAGTTTGTTATATATAGTGTGGTTTAATAATTTATTTCTGGTTTTAGAAATTTCACTTAATAGATTGTCTATTTTATTCATTAATTGGTATTAATTTTTAGGAAAATAATTATTTTAACTGAGCAAAAATTATGCAAATTGACGTTATTATCACATTTATTTTTTCAGTTTTTTTTCTGACAATTACACCCGGACCTGATATAGCATACGTATTCTTTAAAAGTGCTTCCCATGGAAAAATCGAGGGTTTTAAGTTATCTTTTGGTTTAACTACAGGATTGTTTATTCATACTTTATTGGTAGTTTTTGGAGTATCCAAAATTTTAAATTCGAATGAAATTTATTTTGATATTATCAAATATTTTGGTTTTATGTACTTCATGTATCTTTTTTTTACTTCTTTTTTTCTAAAAAATGATATAAAAAATGAAGATAAATTTAATAGGAATAGTTTTGTAACAGGATTGATGATGAATTTATTAAACCCTAAGGTTGCAATATTCTTTATCGCTTTCTTTCCTGGATTTATTTTCGATGATTCACTAAGTATTAATTTACAGTTTTTTATTTTGGGTTTAATATTTTGGTTTATAGCAACATCTGTATTTCTTTTAGTGACAATTTTTTCCGAAAAAATTAATACTAGTTTTGATAATTTTGTAAACAAAGAAATACTCAAATATTTACAATCATTAATGTATTTTTTTATTGCAGTTTATATTCTAATTTGAAATCAAAATTTTAATCCTTTTTAATTAATTTATATGCTCTTATTAAAATTAATAGTACCAATGTTGTTACAATAAATATTAAAATTGAATTAATCCATGATACTGAGGTTTTTATAACAGCTAATGAAATAATAGATATTAAAAGTAATGTTGCACCCTCATTCCAAATTCTTAAATAAAAATCACTTAATTTAATTTCATTTTTATTTAATTGATTTAAAATAACTTGTGTTAAAATTGTATAAATAATCAATATTGAAACTATCACTAGTTTCACCTTCATCCAATCTAATTCAATTAATATTGGGTTTTGATACAACAGGTAAAAACCAAAAAAACTCGAAATTATTGTTGCTGGCCATGTAATTATGTTCATTAAACGGTTAGCCATTAATTTAAATTGATTTTGAAGAATTTTTTTTGTGCTTTTATCCTTTAATTCAGCTTCTTTATGATAAATAAATAACCTGCCCATGTAAAACAAGCCAGCGAACCAACATACAACAGCAATCAAGTGTATAGTTTTTAAAACTAAATAGCTCATAATTTTATTTCGCCCAACTTGCAATTAATTTTGCCCAGTCATCATCATCATTTAAACATGGTACATAATGATAATTTTCTCCACCGGCCTCTAAGAACTCCTCTTTACCCTCCATGGCAATTTCTTCTAATGTCTCAAGGCAATCAGTTACAAAAGCGGGTGTAACTATTACCAAATTTTTTATTCCTTTTTTTGCTAGTCTTTCCAATTCGTTGTCCGTATAAGGCTTGAGCCAAGCTTCATTTGGTAATCTGGACTGGAAAGCATTACTATATTTATCTTTGTCAATATTTAACTCCTTCACAACTAACTCAGTTGTTTCTAAAACTTGATGTTTGTAGCATGTTTCATGGGCCTGTGAACTAACTGAGCAACAGTTTTTTATTTTATAACAATGTTTATTTGTTGGATCTGAAATTTTTAAATGACTAACTGGAATTCCATGGTATGAAAATAAAATATGATCATATTCTATTTTACTAATAGTTTCTTTAATCTTATTACTTAATAGTTTAATGTAGTTTTTGTTTTTGTAAAAAGGTTTTATGATTTTAAGTTTTAGACTTGGAAAATTTAATTTAACCTCTTTCTTGACTTTTTCAACTACAGTTTCATAAGATGACATTGCATAGTGGGGGTAGAGAGGAAGAACAACTACTTCTTTTACACCATAATCATTAAGTTCCTTTAATCCTTTTACAATGCTAATTGAACCATATCTCATTGCTAAAGCAATGGGGATTTTTATTAGTTTTTTTATTTTTTCAAATAATCTCTGAGAAAGCACAATCAATGGAGAACCTTCTTTCCACCAAATTTTTTTATAAGCTTTAGCTGATTTTCTTGGTCTAGTATTTAATATTATAATTTTAACCAAAAACCACCTGAACCAATAGCTCTTACCGATAACTCTTTTATCCATTAAAAATTCATCTAAGTATTTTTTAACATCGGGAATTGATGTGCTGTCGGGCGAACCTAAATTAATTAACAAAAATCCTTTCATTATATTGTTTTTGAATATGTTCCAATATTTTTTTTAACCAACGGATCGAATTTCATTGCAATATTTCTAGTAAATAACCTTCCATTTTCATATACATTAATTTTATTATTATTTATTTCTAAAATCCCATCATTAACAAACTCATCAAAATTTTCATATGAAAAATCGATTATATCATATAATTTATTGATACTTATTTCATTATTAAAGGCTATATCGTTAAAGTCTACGTAATAATTACACATTAAATTATTAATAACATCCCTGATTACTTTTTGTTCTTTTGTCACACTGTAACCCCTAAAAATCGCCAAATTATTTGTTTCGATTGCTTTAATATATTGTGCAGCATTTTTTATATTTTGACTGTAAGCTGAACTTAGTTGTGAAATAGCAGAAGCTCCAAATGCATAAACTTGACCAGTGGTTTCTCTAGTACAATATCCTTGAAAATTTCTATGTAGGTTCTTATTTTTTAAAGCAATAGCAAATTCATCTTCAGGAAGTGAATAATGATCCATTCCAATAGAAATATATCCAGAGCTTAAAAATTTCTTATACGAGTCTTCATACATTGAAGCTTTATCATTTGAATTGGGAAAACCAATTTTTTCTAATATTTTTTGTCTAGGAAGAACAGATGGTACATGAGCATATGAAAAGGTTACTAATCTTTCAGTCTTTAATTCAATTGCTCTTTCAACTGTTTTTTTAAAACTGCTCACAGTTTGCAATGGAAGACCATAAACTAAATCAATATTGGTACCTGTAAAACCTTCGCTTTTTATTTTTGAAACTAAATCTTCTATTTTATGTTTAGAAGGCTTTCTATTGATTGCTTCTAAAACATCATCTCTAAAATCTTGAATTCCTAGGGATATTCGGTTGAAACCAAACTTTTTTAATAATTCGATATGTCTAAATTCTAAATGAGCTGGATTACATTCAATGGCCATTTCATAGCTAGATGCAAATTTAAATTCATCATAAAGTTTATTGGTAATCTTTTCAATATATCTGTACGATATTGCATTAGGAGTTCCACCTCCCCAGTGAACTTGAGTAACTTTTCTTTTTTTATCAATTTTCTTAGCTACGTGATTAATTTCTTTAATCACAGCATCCACATATCTTTCTAAAAAAGGTTTGGTGTATCCAGATTCAGTTGTACATCCGCAGAAATGACAAATTTGAGGGCAAAAAGGAATGTGTATATATATTGATATGTTACTTGGATTCTCATTGTTAGATTCTACGACATGTCTTTCATGATCTGAATTAGAAAATTTAGAATCAAAAAAAGTAGCAGGCGGGTAGGAAGTATATCTTGGACCTGATTCATTATATTTTATTAATAATTCCTTTTTATTTAACATTTTATCTATTCCAATTGGTTTTTTTTATCCATTCTACTACAAACTGAGCTTTTTTGTAATCAATATCAGGTATAAACCCATGACCAAGATTAAAAATCCAATCATAGTTATTTGATCCAAATTCAACACATGATTGTAAATATTTTTCAATTTTATCCAAATCATAGTATAAGATTCTGGGGTCCATATTTCCTTGAATTCCTACACTATCATCTACCAAATACCGTGCATTATTTAAAGACATATGCCAATCAATACTAACAAAATCGCATATATCACTATTTATACTTTTTAAACCCAGTGAGTAATCTTTTGGAAAAAAAATGTTGGGGCAATTCATTTCCTTAACAGTATTCAATATTTTTTTTGAAAATGGCAATATAAGTTCTTCATAAAGTTTATGTGGTATAGCTCCACAATATGTTTCAAACAATTGAAAAACTTCTATCCCACTTAAAACTTGATTTTTAGCATAATCGATTGAAGCTTCTGTAATTTGTTCAAGTATTTTTATACTTTCTTTTCTGTTACTATAAAAAAACTTTATTGCATCCTTGAAGCTTTTATTATTTTCTTTGGCTCTGAACATAAACAAGAATGTGGTTAATGGTCCTCCACAAAAACCAATAAGTGGAATGTCATTATTTTTATTTTTAATTGTTTTTATGTTGTCATATACGTAATTAAGTTTTGATGAATCATATTTGATTATATTATTACCCGTAGTTTTTAAAGCATTGGAAAATTTTGGACCGTTTGAAGTAAAATCTAGTTTGAGTCCCATAGCATCAGGTATGACCAATATATCAGAAAATAATATTGCAGCATCGACTTTCAAATCATTAATAGGAAGTAGAGTAACCTCAGTAGCTAAATCCTTATCTTTCATCATATAATAAAAATGATGTTTTTGTTTAAGCTCTCTGTATGACGGCAAAATTCTTCCAGCTTGTCTCATGAACCATACGGGTGGTCGAGATGTATTTTTTTTATTAATTGTTTCTAATAAAATTCTATTCATTTTTTAATATTTCTAGTGCTTTTTTATTTGAACTTATTAATTTTTTAATATCATTTTCAGTCATAACTGACGACAAAAATAAACTTTCATATTGCGAGGGAGGTAAATAAATACCCATATCAAGCATTAGCTTAAAATATTTTGCGTACATAGTTGTATTACATTCTAATGCATCATTGTAATTTCTAATACTTTTTTTGTTAGTAAAAAATAAAGTCATCATAGAACCAACTCTGGATACACAGGCATTAGTATTAGTTTCTTTAATATTTTTTTCCCAACCTACTTGTATTTTATTTGAAATTTCTTCAAGCTTTAAATAAATATTCTTATCAAGCATTTTTAATGTTGTAAGTCCTGCGCTCATTGCAAGAGGATTTCCAGATAATGTCCCAGCTTGATAAACAGGCCCCTCTGGTGCGAGCATATCCATTATATCCTTTTTACCACCATATGCCCCAACAGGAAGTCCACCTCCAATTATTTTTCCTAAAGTTGTAATATCAGGATTAACACCATATAATTCTTGAGCTCCACCTTTACTAACTCTAAAACCAGTCATTACCTCATCAAAAATCAAGACAGAATTATAACTATCGCAAAGTTTTCTTAATCCCTCTAAAAAACCTTTTTCTGGAATAACTAAGCCCATATTACCTGCGATGGGTTCAACAATTACTGCTGCAATATTTTTTGAATTCTCAATAAATAATTTCTCAACAGAATCAAGATTGTTAAATTCTGCAGTCAATGTATCTTTTGCTGTATTTTTAGTAACGCCTGGACTATCAGGTAAGCCTAATGTAAATGCTCCAGATCCAGCCTTTATTAAGAAACTATCACCATGACCGTGATAGTTTCCAGAAAATTTAATTATTAATTCTTTTTTTGAGAAACCTCTTGCTAATCTTATAGCACTCATAGTAGCTTCAGTTCCAGAGTTTACCATTCTAACTTTTTCAATTGAAGGAACATATTGAATAATTTTATCCGCCATTTCTGTTTCAATTGGTGTGCATGCTCCAAATGTTGCACCATTGACTACAGCTTCATTTACAGATTTAATTATTTCATTATTACAGTGTCCAAAAATTAATGGACCCCAAGAAGAAATACAGTCAATATATTCGTTGTCATCAATGTCAATCATTTTACTTCCAATTCCTTTCTTAAAAAAAATTGGACTGCTATTGACACTCTTGAAAGCTCTAACTGGTGAGTTCACACCCCCAGGGATCTTCTTTTTTGCATTATTAAAAGCTGTTCTACTTTTTTTATACATTTTTATTTTTTAGATATTCAGCAATTTGTATAGCGTGGTATGTTATTATTGAATCAGCTCCTGCTCTTTTCATTGAATGCATTATTTCGATAATAACTTCCATTTCATTTATATGATTATTATTAGCTGAGGATTTAACCATCGAGTATTCACCACTAACATTATATGCTATTGTTGGAACATTAAACTTGCTCTTGACTTTACTTATTATGTCAAGATAAGATAAGGCAGGTTTAATTATAACAGCATCAGCACCTTCATTTAAGTCTTGTTCAATTTCTCTGATAAACTCATATGAATTTTTAAAATTCATTTGATGAGTTTCTCTTTTTCCTCCAGCAAACTCACTATTAACGGCATCTCTAAAGGGTCCATAAAATGATGATGAATATTTTACGGAATATGGGAAAATTGGTATTTTTTCATAGCCGTTTTTATCTAGTATTTCTCTTATAAACTTTACTCTTCCATCCATCATGTCAGATGGAGCAATTATATCAACACCAGAAGAAGCTAAAACCAGGCTTTGATTCGCAAGAGTTTTGTTAGTTGAGTCATTGTCAACATCATTATTTTTTATAGTTCCACAATGCCCATGTGTTGTGTAGCTGCAATTACATACATCAGCTATAATCAGTAATTTGTCACCAAATATTTTTTTGATTTGTCTAATAGCCTTAGGAATTATACTTTCAGAGCTACATGCGATATCGCCAGTTTCATCTTTTTCATTTACAACACCAAATAAAAGTATTTTATTAATATTTAAATCAATTAAATTTTTACACAATTTAACTACATTATCAATGGATATTTGATGCTGACCAACAAGTGATTTTATTTCGTTTTTTATACTTTCACCCTCACAAACAAAAATTGGGTAAATTAAATCTTTTGGAAGTATATTAATATCTTCACATATTTCTCTAACAATTTTATTGTATCTAAGTCTTCTTAGTCTCGATTGCGGATAGTTCATTGTTTATTTTTTTTAATAAAATCTATAATTGACTCAGAAATTCCCTCATAGGATTGCATCTTTGCAGTAGTAGTTGTTTTAAAACCTTTTCTTTCTATGTATGATGTTGTAGTTTTTCCGATACTAATAAGTCTAGTTTTTCTCGTTTCATAAAGATTGTTAAATGCCTCAAAGCATGACGGGCTGGTAAAAATTACGTAAGGTTCTTCATTTAATAAATCATCAAGTTTTGAATCTTTTTTTGTATTGTAATTAGTTTTATAAACAATTAGTTTTTCAATTTTAGCAAACTTTTTCAATTCATTAAAAAGTGAATTATTTGAAAGGTTTCCTTGAACTAGTAATGTATTCTGATTTAATAAAACATTATTTTTTTTTAGCTCATTAGACATTTCATTTGAATAATTTCTAGAACATATATAATCTGCTTTAAAACCGTAATTTTTCAACTCTTCAGCAGTTTTCAATCCTATTGTAATAATTTTTTTACCTTTTATTTTACTATAATTATTTAAAAAATATTTAACTCCATTCTTAGATGTAAAAATTAAGCAATTATAGTTTGAAATATCTACGTATGAATTTAAATTACTTGTATTTATCATTGGAAAATGATAAACTTTAGCTCCATTTTCAGTAAGTTTTGAAAACCCTTCAGAGTAAAACTCATTTGTAGTAATAATTGGAATATTATTAAGAGTTTGCATTACTAATTTCATTTAGAATTTCTTCAACACCTTGATTAAAAAACTTTTCAGATAGTTTATTGCTTAAATTATGCCAATCTTTCAAACTTTCTTTGGATGACGATCTTATATGCTTCTTACCATCAAGACTTATAACTAAACCATCTATGAAAATTTTATCATTTTTTATGTAAGAATGTGCAGCTATTGGATAATTGCATCCACCACCCATAGATTTCATAAATAATCTTTCCACAGATGTTGTAATTCTTGTTTTTTCATCATTAATTGAGGATGTTATATCCATTAATTCATAATTACTCTTTTTAATTTCAACGGCTATAGCTCCTTGACCAGGTGCGTTCAAAAATTCCGATATTTGTAAGTATTCTGTGATATATTTTTGTAAGCCCAGCCTTTCAATTCCAGCTGCAGCCAATATTAGTCCGTCAAATTCACCATTTATCATTTTATTGATCCTAGTATCGACATTTCCTCTTATATCAACAATATTTAAATTTGGGTTTATTTTTAATAATTGAGCTTTTCTTCTAAGGGAAGATGATCCAATGACATCATTTGAGTTAAAATCTTTTAATTGTTTTTTATTTTTACTGATTAGAACATCCTGTGGATTTGCTCTTTTTAAAATTGCATTAATTATGAGATGTTCATTGTTTTCAACTGGAAGATCTTTTAGGCTGTGTACAGCTATATGAATTTCTTCATTAATTAACATTTTTTGTATCTCATTTACAAAAAAACCTTTATCAATTTTTCTATCTAATACTTGGTCTATCATTAAATCACCTTTTGTTTTTATCATTTTCAATTCAAAATTGTATTTAGGATAAATTTTCTCTAGATTTTCCTTTACTAGGTTTGATTGAAATAAAGCAAGTTTACTTCCTCTTGTCCCAATAATAAATGTTTTACTCATTTAAAAAAATTTGATTAATGACTTTGATAGCTTTTTCATCTTTTCCATTATTACTAGCTTTTCTAATTTTTTTAACCAATGAATTAGTAAACTTATTATAGACTTCATTTAACTTTTTATTAATTAAGTCATTGTCTTCAATATCATCGCATTTGCATTTATAATTATCGATTTTGTCAAGAGTTTCATTTATAAAAATTTCTCTTATTTCTTTCTTTATAGATAATATTGATGGTCTTAATGTTCTTGAGTTGGTCCAATCATCAAAATCAACTAAAAAATCATCTATATATTCTTCTGCTTTAATAATTTGTTTTCTTCTTTTTTTATAATTTTCATTAACAATGTCTTTAAGATTATCAATATTGATAATTTCAAGATGATTCATTTTTATATCACTATTAATATTTCTTGGTACAGATAGGTCTACAATTAATAGAGGCTTGTCTCTATCTTTCATGATTTTTACTAAATCTTTTTTACTTAAAAGTTTTTTATTTGAACTTGTTGAGAAAAAAACTACATCTGAATTATTAATCTCAGCTTTAAAATTTTCAAATTCAATAAACTGATATCCAAGTTCATTGCAAAAGTTTATTGCTTTGTCCCTGGTTCTGTTTGATACTTTTATGCTTTTAATATTTTTTTGATGAAGGTGCTTTATTGACAGCTTTGAAGTCTCACCAAGTCCTACACAAAGAAAATTAGAATTTTTTAAATCATAATCTTTGGTAATCTTTTCAACAGCAGCATAGCTAACTGAGACTGCTCCTTTGTCAATTCCTGTATTTGTTCGAATATATTTACCAGTCTCTAATGCCTTTTGAATCATCCTTTTTAAAATTGGTCCAAGCATTTTTCTTTTTTCCGCATAACTATAGGCAAGTTTAACCTGTTCCACAATTTGAAACTCTCCAACTATCATAGATTCAAGTCCTGAGATCAATCTAAAAAGATGTTTAGCAACTTTAATTGATGATACGTAATAAATTAAATATGGAGATAAACTATCATTGAATTTTTTAAAATCAACTAGCTCTTTTACTATATTGTGCAGAAATTTTTTTTCTTGACCAATGTGATTTTCAAATTCAAAATAAATTTCGGTCCGATTACATGTTGATATAATCATTAAACCTTCAACACCAACATTTTTCTTAAGTAAATTATTGAAAACTATCTTTTCAGAATCTTCAAAGTGAAATCTTTCTCTAATTTCAACTGGTGCTGCTTTGTAATTTAAGCTAATTAATCCAACCAAAAGTAAAACTTTTGGCAAATTTAATATTGTTATTTAAGATTGAAATAACGGTAAAGGTTCAAAAAGTATCTATATAAGTTCACTCTGTTAATTTAGAATATTACTAAATAAAAGTATCGAAATAAGTTCATGTTATGAATTTATTCATTTCTTTCTCCGTTGGAATGTAGCATTTTTCTTTTTTTCCAAAAATTTTATATCTATTTTTTGCAACTATTCTATAAAAAAAGTTAGATATAAACTTTGGGAATATAGATATTAATATTCTGATTGCTAATTGTTTTTTGGTTTTTCTAAAAATGTAAGCAACCGCATCACTTTCATATAGTATTTTTTTATTATTTATGATAACAATGATTGAATCTTTTGATTTGTCAATATTTGAATTTCTAGAATAGAATTGAGATTGAATGTTTGAGAAAAAAAAATCATTTTTTTTATCATTTCTTAATACCCATTTATAAAAGCTGTTACATATTAGGCATTCTCCATCAAACACTATGATTTTATTGAAATGTTTCATTTATTTCTTAAATAAAACAAAAATATAACTAATAGTTCTAAATATTAAAATTTGTATTCAAATCCTGTATATATACCAAAAGGATGTCCAGGTCTTAATCCTGCAGGTGCTCTAGAAACAGCATACTCATTATCAAACAGATTTATAATTTTTGATTTTAATATTATGTCTGATCTAAGTTTATATTTAAATGAAATATCAAAAATCAAATAAGAAGGAATTTCAATTGATCCATCTGCTATAGTTGAAAATTTACCATTATAATTAGCATTTAAATTAAGTTCAAATTTATTTGCTTCAAAACTAATAGATGAATTTAGCTGGTGTTGAGGAATATATGGAATTCTGTCTCCATTGCTAACTTCTCCCCAAATATCTTGTGTACTTCCAAAGTCCGTTAGAAATTTTGCGTTTGTCAAAGTATACGATAATGAAAAAGGTATATTAATTTTATTACTTTCAACAATATTTGACATTAATAGAATTTCTAATCCATTAACTAAAGCCTCTCCTGCATTAAACGGGTCTAGTTCTCCAAATCCTCCTGTAGCTGCTAAATCATTTCCAAGTAAATTACTGTAATCGTTTTGGAATACAATCAGTTCAGCATTTAATTTGTTTAAGGTCAACCTTGTGCCAAGCTCTAAATTTATACTTTCTTCAGCTTTTTGTCCAACTGAACTTCCAGGTGGAGAATAGCCTTTATGCAATCCTCCAAACATGGAAATTTTATTATTAAATGTATAATTTAATCCAATACCAGGAATAAATACTGAAACTTTATTTTCTCTTGATGATATATCGCTGGGGTTTCTTAATGGATTAGATTTTCCAAAATCATCTCTTAATAATTTTATTGACTCAAATCTAATACCTGGAGATATGGTTAATCTATTAATTTTATACTTGTACATTATGTAGGAAGCAAATGAATTTGCTGAACTTATTCTATTTCCTTGAGACCCTTTATCACCATAAATACCTAATGACATAAAGCCATTATTTATGTTATAAACATCCTCCCACTGAAATCTATCTTCTTCATCATAGTGAATTCTAAGTCCTATTTCAAGGTCATTAAATGAGTTATTTTTTCCATACCAATGATAATCTATTTTTGTCTGTATACCTTTAGAAATATATTCTCTATTATTTGCTTTTACTTTTAAAGAATTTTCTAAATCTAAATTACCTCTCAATACAGACATGTGGCCTGGAAATTTATCTGGATTTGAAACTACTTTTGATATTTTTTGCGAATTAGCCTCAAACACTACATCATCAAGTTTGTACCAATTTCTTTTAAATCCATTGTAGTAAAAATTTGATGTAATCTTGAGTTTTTCTGAAAAATTAACCTCATGAGTCAATAAATATTGAATATGCTCAGCATCCATTTTATCTTTTTCTGACCCTGGATATCTTAAAAAAGGATTTTTATCAAAGTCAGAGTTTGTTAAACCTAGATACGTTTCATTTGAAATTTCATTATAATGATGAAATTTAAATTCTAAACTTTGTTTTGTTTTACTCTTTTTAAAAATTTCAAATCTTAATTTTGAGGTTATTTCATTTATATCAAATCCAGTATTTAAATTATTTCCAAGTGATTTAAAACCATTAGAATTGTAATTAAGGTACTCAAGCATATATCCGAAGTTTTTAGAACTATTTCCTATAGTTGTATGAGTTTGCCCAGTTTTAAAACTACCGTAACTAGTAGAAATTTTTCCTTTAAATGATTTTGGTATTTCAGTTGAAACAAAGTTAATGGCACCACCAGTTGTATATGGGCCATACTGTATTTGACTACTACCTTTTAATACTTCCACTGCTTGCATTCTTGCTATTGATGGAAAATAATATGCAGATGAAGCACTGTAGGGTGCTGGAGAAATCAATATGCCGTCCTCCATTATGGCTATTTTGGAGCTTCTTTCAGGTGATGTTCCTCTAATACTAATATTAGGACGTAAACCAAAACCATCCTCTTCGTAAAAGTTAATTCCCGATATTTTATTTAGTGCTCTATTTATATCAGTGTAATTAAACTCCGCAAGTTCATCAGTTGATAAATAATATGCAGCTCCAGTTCTGTTTTTTGCAACAAATTTGTTACCAAGGATAGAATTGCCTTTTATAATAACCTCATCAAGTGATGTTATTGTATCATTTATTTTTTTAATTTTTTCATTTTGTGAATGTAAAATCCCAAATGAAAGTAATAATCCTATAAGTATAACTTTTCTCATATTAAATTAGTTTATTTAGAATAGTTATAAATTAATTTATCGCAAATATATTATTATTATTTAGATTTAGTCTAAATAAATATAATTTTTTAGTTTTACATTTAAATCTAAATTTGTCATATGAGAAAAATTGTTTCTAAACTTAAATTTTTACTGTTTGTTTTAATTCTTACATCATGTCAAAACAACCAAAAATCAAATGAAATTAATATATACAGCCAAAGACATTACGCAGTTGATGAGTTACAATATGAAAATTTTACAAAAGAAACCGGTATTAAGGTAAATGTTACAAAAGCTAATGCTGACGAGTTAATACAAAGAATGAAAATTGAAGGCTCATCTAGTCCAGCCGATTTATTCATTACTGTAGACGTAGGAAAATTATGGCAAGCTGGGGATATGGACTTATTACAAAAAATTAAAGATGAAACAATAACAGCAGGAATTGATAGTGAATTTTTAGATCCCAACAATTATTGGATACCATTAACATATAGGTCAAGAGTTGTAGTATTTAGTAAAGAAAGAGTTGATGTTAATGATTTAAGTACTTATGAAGACTTAGCAAGTGAAAAGTGGAAAAATAGATTATTAATTAGATCATCATCTAATTCTTACAATCAAGCTTTAATGTCTTCTTTAATTGCAAATCTTGGATCGGATGTTGCAGAAGATTGGTCAACTAAAATTGTTTCAAATCTTGCAAGAGAACCTAAAGGAAATGACAGAGATCAGGTCAAGGCAATAGCTTCTGGTCAAGGTGATATTGCTGTTGTTAATTCATACTACATTGGACTACTACTTTCATCAGAAAAAGAAGAAGAGTTAAAAGCTGGTAATTCTGTTGGTGTGTTTTTTCCTAATCAAGCTGAAAATCAAAGAGGTGCACACATAAATGTTTCAGGAATTGCATTAACAAAAAATGCGCCTAATAGAGAAAATGCTATAAAACTCATAAGTTTTTTAACATCAAAGTCCGCTCAACAAACTTATGTAAATAATACTTATGAATATTCAGTTAATTCAAGTGTTGAGCCTAATGAAATTGTTAAGAACTGGGGAGATTTTAAAAAAGATAAATTAGACTTAAATATGCTTGGAGTCAAAAGGAACGAAGCTATTCGTATATTTGACAAAACAGGTTGGAAGTAAATTTTTTTAAAATAAAAAAATCAAATTATAGTTTATTAACTGTAGTTTTTTTAGCTACATTAATAATACTTCCTATACTTTCTTTATTTATTGGAAGTATTGGTATTGATATTTCCAATTTTTTATATCTATCAGAATACCTATTGCTTGACTACACAATAAGCACTGTATACCTTCTTTCATTAACATTGGTGTTTTCATTAATGTTTGGAGTTATTCCAGCATGGTTGATTAGTACTAGCAGGTTCAGAGGAAGAAAAATTTATGATTTAATTTTGTATTTACCTCTGGCAATCCCAACCTATATAATGGCATTTTCATATGGTGATATTTTGAGTTTTTCAGGTCCATTTCAAAGTTTTGTTAGGGATTTTATACCCTCATTAACAAATTTTGTCAATCAAGATTATTTACAAATTGAAATTCTTGCCATTTTACTTGCATTCTCTTTATATCCATACTTGTATGCTGCTTGCAGAATTTCGTTCTCATTGATTGGAAATAATTATATAAATCTTTCTAAAAATTTAGGTTTAAATGAAATTAATACTTTTTTAAAAGTTGGGATACCATTGTCAAGACCAGCAATTTTCTCTGCTATTTTTCTTATTTCAATGGAGGTTTTAAATGAGTATGGAGCAGTTAGTTATTTTGGTGTTAATACCTATACGAGTGGTATTTTTAGAGCATGGGGATCTATGGCAGACATGGAAACAGCATCATTATTAGCAATTGCTCTTTTTTTAGTTGTTTGTTTGTTTTTTGGTTTAGAAAAATGGCTATCATCAAAATTTAAATACAATTTTAAATCTAATTCTGATTTGTCACCTTATTTTAAAAACAGTAATAAAAAATTAATTTTTACTCATATTTCTTGTATGATAATTATTCTAGCTGCATTTGCTATTCCCATTTTATATATGGTCAATAATATAATTATTGATATAGATAATATAGATTTTTTTGATGTTTATAATTTAAGTAAAAACACAGTTATTGTTTCTTTAGTTTCATCAATTTTAATTGTTGTAGTTGTTATATTGATTCAATATTTAAAAAGAATTTCAAAGTCTAAAATTTTAAACTTTACTGGTGAAACAATATCACTAACTTATGCTCTACCTGGTGCTGTGATTGGTATCTCATTAATTCTGTTATTTTCTCCAATCAATGATTATTTTGGATTTCTTTTAATCGGATCGATTCCTGTACTAATATATGCTTACTTTATAAGATATATGGCTGTTGCAGTTTCACCTATTGTTTCTAGTTTTAAAAAATATCCAATGAAATTAGATGATTCGGGAAAAAGCCTTGGATTAAAGCCATTTCAGTTTTTTAGAAAGATATTTTTACCATTAAATAAGAGTGCAATTATAATAGCATTTTGTATCTGTTTTGTTGATATAATGAAAGACTTGCCACTAACTTTAATTTTAAGACCATTTAATTTTGATACTCTTGCTACTCAAACCTATGAATATGCTATTGAGGAAATGATAACTAAATCCTCAATATATTCAATAACTATTGTTATTTTTGGCGTCATATTACTTTCTATACTTTCTGTAAATCAATCAAAGAAATAGATGTTTTTAAAAATTAACAATCTTGAGAAATTTTATAAAAAGGATAGTCCTTTAATAAAGTCTTTAGATTTTAGTGTTAATAAAGGTGAAATAGTCTCTTTTATTGGTGAATCAGGGAGTGGAAAAACAACTTTCTTAAGATGCCTTGCAGGTCTAGATGATATTAACGATGGGTCAATCGAGCTCAATGGAAAAATTTTAAATGATACTGATACTTTTGTAGAGTCCCATAAAAGAAAAATTGGCTTTGTATTTCAGGATTATCCATTATTTCCACATTTGAATGTAATTGATAATATCACATTTAATTTAAATGACAACTTTCAAGAAAAGTTAGAAAAAGTATTAGAGTTAACAGGACTTAAAAAATTAATTAAAAGCTTTCCCCATGAATTATCTGGAGGTGAGCAACAAAGAGTTTCAATTGCAAGAGCTATAATTAGAGAGCCTGATCTTCTTTTGCTTGATGAACCATTCAGTAACCTTGATTCAAACATTAAATTACAGATCAAAAATGAAATTTATAATATCATCAAGAATGCAGGTATAACAACTATTTTAGTAACACATGATATTAAAGAGAGTTTTGCCATTGCTGATAAAATTTTAATTTTTAAAGCTGGTGTCTTGCAACAGTATGATGAACCATTTAATATCTATTGCAACCCTTCTAATTGTTATTGTGCTAAAGTTTTAGGTGATCTAAACCTTTTGAATGTTGATGGAAAAAAGTTTTATTTAAGACCTGAGAACATAAATATTGTAAATTCCTCCGAATATAAAGGAGTTGTTGAAAAATCCTCATTTGTTGGGAAAGAATTTCAAATATCTGCTACATTTTTTAATGAAAAATGGACTCTTTTTGCCAAGAACTCATTTAAAGTAGGGTGTGAATTATTTGTGAGTTTTAAAGAGGAGGATTTAATAAAGTTTGATTCAAATTGTGAAAACTATTTCACACAACCAATTGAATCAAAGTAATTTATATTGTTTCTAAATATAATTCAGCATATATTTAAATTATGATAAAATCAGTTAATACTTGTTTAAATTGTGAAAGTTTAGAAAGCGCTCTCAATTGTTCAAAACATAATCTTTCTGTTCAAATTGATAATGTTTGTGATGATCACAGTATAAAAAAAGCTTTTTCTAAAATGTCTGACTGTTTAAGTTGTTTGAATTTTAAAAAGAATAACTGCCCTCATCCTGAAAGTGCTAAGGATGGAATGCTTTGTTTTTCTTGGACATCTTATTAATACTTAATCCACAATTAACTTTTTATAAATATCTCTACTAATATTAAATTGTTATCTTTGTGTGCAATTAATTTTTTAGTTGCATGAGTACTTCAAAATCAAAATTTGTAGAAACAGGACTCACATTTGATGATGTTCTTTTAGTCCCTTCATATTCGGAAGTACTTCCAAGTGAGGTTAATCTTCATTCAAAATTCTCAAAAAATTTAAATTTAAAGGTACCAATTGTATCAGCTGCAATGGATACAGTAACTGAAAGTAAAATGGCTATTGCTATTGCACAAGAGGGAGGAATTGGTGTGATTCACAAAAATTTATCTATTGAGGATCAGAGTGATAAAGTTAGACGTGTAAAAAGATCTGAATCGGGAATGATTCTAGATCCAATAACTCTTTCAAAGGATGAAACAGTTCATGATGCTTTAAATTGTATGAGGGATTACAGTATTGGTGGTATTCCAATTGTAGATAAACAAGGAAAGCTGATTGGAATTGTTACAAATCGAGATTTAAGATTTGAAAAAAACATGAAAAAGAAAATCAATGATATTATGACCTCAGATAATATAATTACTGGTTCTAAAGAATTAACTCTAAAAGAAGCTGAAATTATTTTACAAAAAAATAAAATTGAAAAGCTCCCGATTGTTGATAAGGAAAATAAATTAATTGGACTTATCACATTTAGAGATATTCAGAAGATAACTCTCAAACCATCATCAAATAAAGATGAGTATGGAAGATTAAGAGTTGCCGCAGCAATTGGAGTAGGGGGAGATTCAATTGAAAGATCTGAGATGTTATTTAAATCAGGTGTTGATGCACTAGTTATTGACACAGCACACGCTCATACAAAATCTGTTTTACAAACAATTAAAGAGATAAAGAAAAGATTTAATGATGTTGATGTAATTGCTGGAAACATTGCAACAGCTGAGGCTGCTAAATTTTTAATTAAAGCTGGAGTGGACGGTATAAAAGTTGGAATTGGTCCTGGATCGATATGTACTACAAGAGTGATTGCTGGTGTTGGATATCCTCAATTATCAGCAATACATAACATAGCAAAAGAAACTAAAAATACTGACGTAACAATCATTGCTGATGGTGGAATTAAACATACCGGAGATATTACAAAAGCGATTGCTGCTGGTGCTGACTGTGTAATGTTAGGCTCACTTTTGGCTGGAACTCATGAGTCACCAGGTGAAACTATAATTTTGGAAGGTCGTAAGTTTAAAACATATAGAGGAATGGGTTCTTTGGAAGCAATGGAAAAGGGAAGTAAGGAAAGATATTTTCAATCAAAGGTTGATGATAAAAACAAATTTGTACCTGAAGGTATAGTTGGAAGAGTCCCTTACAAAGGTTATTTGGTAGAAAGTATGCATCAATTCGTTGGAGGTTTAAAATCAGGAATGGGCTATTGTGGTGCGAAAAATATTAGTGAATTGAAAAGTAAATCTCAATTTGTTCAAATTACAAGAGCTGGACTAGACGAAAGTCATCCCCATAATATTACGATAACAAAAGAATCACCTAACTATTCACGATAATTTGAGAAAAGTTATTTTAGTACTAATAATTTTTATGTCTTGTGATTTTAATTTGAAATCAGAAAATATAAATATTGCTAGAGTTGGAGAAAATTTTTTTTCCGAAGATGATTTAATTGATAAGCTTCCAAAAAACCTTAATTTAAAAGATTCTACTGATTTATTAAATGAATTAATTGAAAATTGGGCTTTAAATCAACTTTTAATAAAAAATGCTGAAATAAACTTAAGTGATTCTGAAAAAAATAATATTAAAAAAATTAGTGAAAACTATTATAATGACTTGCTTGTGAGTTCTTATAAAAATAAAGTTGCTGCTTTTAATTCTGATACAATGGTTAGTGAAAATGATATATATGAATATTACAATAAAAATTTTGAAAACTTCATACTTTATGAAGATATAGTTAAAGGTAGATATGCTAGGTTATATAAAAACAACTTTAATTTAAGTGAAATTAAAAGAAGATTTAAAAGATTTAATCAAAGTGATTTAGTTTTTTTTGATTCTATATCTTTACAATTATTAAATTATTCTTTAAATGATTCTACATGGGTTAATAAAGACCTTTTTTTTGATAAAATACCTGTTATTAATTCCGATGAAATTGAAAGAATTGTTAAAAAAACATTATACGTAGTAAAAGAGGATTCTTTAGATGTATATTTGATAAAAATTGAAAAATTTAAAGGAACAAA
>CABYPD010000013.1 GCA_902520835.1 uncultured Bacteroidota bacterium | reverse complement strand
TGGATGGAGTTAGTAAAAGAGTTGCAAAACATATAGTCAACAACTAACACACTACATTTATAATTTTATTAGGAACAAAAATTATTTTTTTTATGCTTTTCCCATTAAGATTTTTAATAGTTAAATCGTGATTCGAAACAATTTCTTCTACTTCTTGTTTAGTTAAATCATTAGAAAGTAAAATCTGAAATTTTAACTTGCCATTAAAAGAAACAGGATAATTTTTTTCTTCTTCTATTAATAAGTTGGGATCATGCTCAGGAAACACTTCATCAATGATTGAGTTTTCATTTCCTAAAACAAACCATAATTCTTCAGCCAAATGTGGAGCAAAAGGTGATAATAAAATTGATAATGGTTTTAATACTTTAGATGAAGAACACTTTTTTTCAGTTAATTTATTTACAAGAATCATTAATGAACTTACACAAGTATTAAATGAAAAATTTTCAATATCGTGGTTTATCTTTTTGATCGTCTGATTTAAAATTTTTAAAGACTCAATATCAGGTTCGGAATCAACAACAATTAAATTATTTTCATCATAAAAGAGTTTCCAAACTTTATTTAAAAAATTAAACACACCAGAAATTCCATTTGTATTCCATGGTTTTGCTTGTTCAATAGGACCTAAAAACATCTCGTATAATCTTAATGTATCAGCACCATAGCTATCACAAATATCATCAGGATTAACTACATTATATTTTGATTTTGACATTTTCTGAATCTCTCTTTCAACTTTAAAAACATCATTTTTCATTTTAAATTTTGCTTCTAAATATTCAGGTTGCCAATCCATAAATTGTTTTAAATCAAGTTCATTATTTTGATTGATAAAATTTATATCCACATTAATTTTTTGAATCTTTTCATCATCAAGTGAATCGGACGAAATAAAAATACCAGAATCTATATCTCTGTATATTAAAGCAGAATTACCCAATATCATACCCTGATTTACAAGCTTTTTAGCATAAACTTCAGTATTAACCAATTTCATATCATATAAAAACATTTGCCAAAATCTAGAATACAATAAATGACCTGTAGCATGTTCACTTCCTCCAAGATATAAATCAACTTCTTTCCAATATTTAAGAGCATCTTTAGAAGCAAAACTTTGATCATTGTTGGGATCCATATACCTATTAAAATACCAAGAACTACCAGCCCAACCAGGCATAGTATTTAATTCAATACGAAAAACTTTTTTTTCATCAATTTTTGATTTTGAAACAACCTTGTTTTTTTCAATATCCCAGCCCCAGTTTTGAGCATTTCCTAATGGAGGATCTCCATTTTCAGTAGGAAGATAATTTTTAACATTAGGTAATTCTAATGGTAAATATTTTAAATTAATTGGTTGTGGGATGTCATTTTTGAAATAAATAGGTATTGGTTCTCCCCAATATCTTTGTCTACTAAATACAGCATCTCTAAGCTTATAATTTACAGTTTTATTCCCTGAGGAAATCTCATTCAATTTTGAACAAGCCATATCGAAAGCAGAATGATAATCTAAATCATTTAAAAAGTCAGAGTTAGTGATTTGAACTTTTTCTTTTGATTCAAAAGCCTCATCATCTATATTAACATCTTTAAAAATATTTACTATTTCAATATTAAAATGTTTTGCAAATGCATAGTCCCTTGCATCTCCGCATGGAACAGCCATAACAGCACCTGTTCCATATGTAGAAATAACATAATCAGAAATCCATATTGGTAATAATTTTTTTGTAAAAGGATGAATTACATATGAACCAGTAAATACACCAGAAATTGATTTGACATCAGATATCCTATCTCTTTCACTTTTTTTACTTGATGAATTAATATAATCTTCAACTTCTTTTTTATTTTCTTTAGTTGTTAGTTCTGTTACCAATTCATTTTCTGGCGCTAAGGTTAAAAATGTTGCACCAAAAATTGTATCCGGTCTTGTTGAGAAAACTGATATAGATTTAGAACTTGAATTAATCTTGAATTTAATCATTGCCCCCTTGGATTTTCCAATCCAGTTCTTCTGCATGTCTTTAAGAGATTCAGGCCAATCAATTTTATCTAGTCCTTTTAAAAGCCTTTCTGAATATGAGGAAATTCTAATACTCCATTGCTTCATTTTTTTTCTGACAACTTCATATCCTCCTCTTTGTGATAATCCATCAATAACTTCATCATTAGCTAATACTGTTCCTAGTTTTGGACACCAGTTGACAAATGCTTCAGATAAATAAGCTATTCTAAATTCTTGAAGAATTTCTTCTTTTTGATGACTATCAAATTTTAACCACTCCTCCGCTGAAAAGTTAATAGATGTATTAATTATTTCTGCTGTTCCTTTATTTTTAAAATGATTAATAAGTTCCTTAATTGGTCTTGCCTTTTGTAAATTAGAATCGTACCAACTATCAAACAATAATAAAAACATCCACTGAGTCCATTTATAATATGTTTTATCAGATGTTCTTATCTCTCTAGACCAATCGAAAGAGAACCCCATTCTATCGAGTTGTTCTCTGTACCTACTAATATTCTCATCGGTTGTTTTTTGCGGGTGTTGTCCTGTTTGTATCGCATATTGTTCAGCTGGTAATCCGAATGAATCATAACCTTGTGGATGCAAGACATTAAAACCTTTATGTCTTTTATATCTTGAATAAATATCACTAGCTATATAACCTAATGGGTGACCAACATGTAATCCAGCACCAGAAGGATATGGAAACATATCCAAGACATAAAATTTTTTCTTATTTGAAATATTAGAAACATGAAAAGTATTATTTTGTTTCCAATAGTTTTGCCACTTCTCTTCTATTTTCTTAAAGTTGTATGCCATTTTGAGAATAAAGCAAAAATAAGGTTATTGTTTTAATGCAAAAAAATTAAAAGAATTGAATTAACTAAAAACCTTTATTATTTTTATAGCAATATATATATTTTGTCATCAAATTATTCAAATAAAATTTTTTCAAATTATTTTCTTGTTATTATAAGTATATCAATTGTTCTATTTTTAATTTCTTCATTTACTTTAATTGCATTAAATTCTGAAAAAATTATAAATGATTTTAAAGAAAATATCCCTGTTGTAGTATTTATTAAAGATCAAAGCAATAAAATTGAACTTTCAAAATTTGAAAAAAATCTTGAAATAAATAATACCATAAAAAAGTTTGATTTTATTTCTAAAAAAGATGCAGCAAATAAACTTTCTGAAGAAATAGGTGAAGACTTTATTGACTATTTAGGATATAATCCTCTCTATGATTCATATGATATATTCTTTACATCAGATAACGTTAATAATTTATTTATTGATCAACTTGTTGAAGAGTTTAAAAACGAAAGTTTTGTTGAAGAAGTTACTTATGATGCACCATTAATTGATTTAATAAATAAGAATATTTTAATATTAAAACAATGGTCATTAATTATTGGTTCTATTTTTCTATTCATATCAATTATTTTGATGAATAATACGATTAGGCTATCTGTATATTCCAATAGATTGAATATCAAAACTATGCAGCTTGTTGGAGCCACTAAATTTTTTATAAAAAAACCATTTATTATTACTCACATAAAGCTAGGTGTCTTGAGCAGTATAATTTCTTCAGTTTTACTAGTTGCAATTTTATACTACTTGAATCTTAATTTTTTTGCAATTGATTTTGAAAAAATAAAAGAATCTGTTTTTATAACAATATTATTTTCCTTAGGTATTAGTGTAATTATATCATATTTTTCAACTTCAATTATAACTGGGAGATATATTTCTTCAAATATTGAAAAACTTTACTAATGAAAAAAAACAAGTTCGTGTTTGGGAAAAGAAATTATAAGTTTATGATAATTGGAATTTTATTTATCGCTTTAGGTTTCATTCTAATGTCTGGTGGTGGAAGTGATGATCCTAATATTTTTAATGAGGAGATATATAGTTTTAGAAGAATAAGAATTGCTCCATTGATTGTGATTATAGGTTTTGCAATTGAAATTTATGCTATACTTACAAAGCCTGAATAGATATGGATATATTAAAATCTTTATTACTTGGTATAATACAAGGTTTAACTGAATTTTTACCAGTATCCTCTAGTGGTCATCTTGAAATTTTCAAAGTTTTTTTAGATTTTTCATATGATTCAACCAATAGTTTATTTTTTACTCTCATTGTACATCTTGCAACTGCGTTAAGTGCTATCATTTATTTTTGGAAAGACGTTAAAGAAATAATTATGAGCTTAATCAGTTTTAAAAAGGATGAAAATACTTTTTTCGCATTTTATATTTTGGTTTCTATGATACCCGCAGGATTAGCTGGTTATTTTTTTGAAAGTGAGATTAATTACTTATTTAAAGGGAACTTAATTCTGGTAGGTTTTATGCTAATTTTAACTTCTTTTATACTTTATCTTTCTGATAGATTTAATAATTCTAATAAAAAATTAAATCTAAAATCATCATTAATTATAGGTTTTACTCAGGCTTTAGCCATCCTGCCTGGTATTTCAAGAAGTGGAGCAACCATTGGAACCTCAATTTTTTTAGGATTAAATAGGGATTTAGCTGCTAAATTTTCTTTCTTAATGGTTGTTCCTGTAATATTTGGATCTTCTTTAAAAATTATATTTGATAATGAAATTGATTTCAATAATAATATTTCAAATTATTTAGTTGGGTTTACCTCAGCATTAATTTCTGGATATTATGCATGTAAATGGATGATAATTTTTGTAAAGAAGAATAAGTTAATTTACTTTTCAATTTACTGTTTATTGATTGGTATATTTTCTATTATATATTCAATTTTAAATGGATAATATTTGTGAAAAAATTTCTGAACAAGGGTTAGTTATTCCAATTTACAAGCCAATTAATTGGACCTCATTTGATTGTGTAAAATATGTCAGAGGAGCATTTAAAAGACATACTCAATTTAAAAAAATAAAAGTTGGTCACGCCGGCACATTAGATCCTCTGGCTACTGGATTATTAATTATTTGTGTTGGAAAAAAAACCAAAGAAATATATAAATATCAGGATCAGAAGAAAACTTATATCGCAACTTTCAAACTTGGAGCTACCACCCCATCTTATGATCTTGAAACTAAGATAAATAAAACGTTTTCTACTTCACATATAAACATTGACTTAATAAAAGAAACTGTCGAGAAATTTATAGGTGATTTAGAACAAATACCTCCTACTTTTTCTGCATTGAAAATTGCAGGTAAAAGATCATATAACTTAGCTAGATCTGGAAAAAAAATATCTTTAGAACCTAGAAAAATACATATTTCAAAATTTGAGATATTAGATTTCAAAAATGACGAAGTTGACTGTAAAATAGAATGTTCAAAAGGTACATATATAAGATCCTTAGCATATGATATTGGAAAAAAACTTAGAAGTGGTGCTTATTTGAAATATCTGGAAAGATACTCTATTGGAAATATATCTATTAAAGATGCTGTTCATATAGATAAAATTTCAGAAAAATTTAATTTAGAGTAAATCTAAAAATTTAGACCTACTTATCACTTCCCCTCCTAAACTTTTTAAATGTTCAGATGGTACTTGACAATCAATAAATCTATAATTATTTTTTCTTAGCTCATTAGTTAAATAATATAATGCTATTTTACTTGCATTAGAAGATTTTGAAAACATACTTTCTCCACAAAAAATATCTTCTAAGTCAAGACCATACAAACCTCCAACTATCTCATCATCCACCCAGACCTCTACAGACATAGCTTTTCCCATTTTATGTAAATCAATAAATGATTTTATTAAACCTTCAGTTATCCAAGTTCCTTTTTGATTAATACGTTTAATATTTGCACATGAATTAATCACAAATTCAAAATCTTTATTGAAAGTAACTTTGTAATTAATTTTCTTTAAAAAAGCCTTGAAACTTTTTGAAACTTTAAATTTATCTGTATATAATATCATTCTAGGGTCAGGACTCCACCACATCAAGTTCTGATCAGATTCAAACCAAGGAAAAATACCTAACTTATAGGATTCTAAAATCCTTAAAGGATTTAAATCTCCACCATAGGCAACTATACCATGTTCATCAGCATTTCTGGGATTAGGAAAAATATAATCTTCACCTAAATGAAACATAATTTTTAAAATGGAAGATCATCGGGTTCACTTGATGCATTATCAGAAATATTTAAGTCTTCCTTAGTTGGTAGTGGTGGTAACTGAGATTCAAATTCATTTTCAACTTTTTCAATACGCCATCCTTGAATAGAATTAAAATATTTTACCTCACCTTTATCATTAGTCCATTCTCTTCCCCTCAAATTAATGTCTATTTTTACAAAGTCCCCAACCTTATATGCATCTAAAAGATCCGTTCGATCTTGAATAAATTCTACTAGAATATTTTGCGGATATTGTTCTTGAGTTGTTAATACTATTTCTCTTTTTCTGAAACCATTTGATCCATATTCTTTTGTTTCATTAATTAATTTTACTTTTCCTGAAATATTCATAATTATATATTATTTTTTATTTTATTTGATAAATCTTTAAAATCTTGTTTTTTTAAGTCTAAGGAATTTGAAAAGTTCATGTCATTCATTGAGTTGATTGGAATAAGGTGAATATGAACATGTGGAACTTCTAAGCCAACTACAGCCATGCCAATTCTTTTACAATCAACAGTTTTTTCAATTCCTAAAGCAACTTTTCGGGAAAACTTCATTAACAAATCATATTCATCCGAGCTTAAATCAAAGATATAGTCTATTTGTTTTTTTAAAACACAAAGAGTATGTCCATATGCATTTGGATTTATATCTAAAAAAGCTAAGCAATTATCATCTTCATAAACCTTGTAGCTTGGAATTTCACCTTTGATTATTTTAGTAAAGATAGTTTCCAATGAATATTACCTTGATATTGAAAGTATTTCAAATTGTATTTTACCATTAGGAACTGAAATTTCGGCGATTTCACCCTTTGATTTTCCTAAAAGGCCTTTTCCTATGGGGGAATTAACAGATATTTTACCTTCTCTTAAGTTTGCCTCACTTTCTGCAACTAACTGGTATTCCATTTCCATATTATTTGCAGTATTTTTTATTTTTACCTTTGATAAAACAAGAACCTTTGAGTTATCTAACTGAGATTCGTCAATTAACCTAGCATTAGCTAAAGTTTCTTCCATTTTTGAAATTTTAAGTTCCAATAAACCTTGAGCTTCTTTAGCTGCATCGTATTCAGCATTTTCACTCAAATCACCCTTATCTCTAGCTTCAGCAATAGCTTTAGAGGCTAAAGGTCTTTCAACATCTTTAAGTTGATTTAGTTCAGCTCTAAGCTTTTGTAATCCTTCTTTTGTATAATACGAAAAACTCATTTTTATTAAAAAAAAAACCCTACATGAGGGACAAATCAAATATATGTAAATTTCCTTAAATTATACATTTTGATTAATTTTCAAACATGGTAAATACTATTAGATTAATTGTTATAACCTTAATAATATTATCATGTGAAAAAAGTAATGATAATGACAACCCATTTATACCTGATGTAAGATTTGAAAAAATCTTAAATATAAATCTACCCTCCTACAATGATTTGAAATATAATGGTGGCTCTTACTACATCAATGGTTTGGGAGTTAAAGGTGTAATTCTTTTTAATCTTAATGATAATATTATTGCTTGGGAAGCCAGTTGTCCTAATGAAAAACCCTCAGATTGTAGTAGAATGGAGATTAGAGGGCTTCAAGCAGAATGTAAATGCAACTCTAATCTTTACAGCTTAGCAAATGGACAACCATTAAAAATAAATACAAATAATTCTTTTCCTATGGTACCTTATTTTACAGAGAAAAGCGGAAACTCATTAAGAATCTATAATTAATTCCATAAAAATCATTTTTAGTAAATCAACAATTTTAGAATTTATTGGGATATTTTAGTAATCCTTGTATATTTGCAAACGCTTTAAGAATATGAATGCAATAGTAGAAATTTCAGGAAAACAATTTAAGGTTGAAAAAGACTCAAAATTGTTTGTGCATAGAGTTCAAGGTAAAGAAGGTGAAAAAATCACTTTTGATAATGTTCTAATGCTTGACAATGGATCTAAGATCACAGTTGGTAGTCCTAATATTAAAGGAGCCTCAGTTCAAGCTAAAATCTTAAAACACTTAAAGGACGATAAGGTTATTGTATTTAAAAAGAAAAGAAGAAAAGGATATAGAGTAAAAAATGGACATAGACAAGCTCTAACTGAGATCCTAATAGAAAAGGTTAATGAAAAAACTACAGCAAAAAAAACTGAAACTAAGGAAGTTAAAAAAGCTGAAGTAAAAAAACCTGCAGTAAAGAAAGCATCGGCTAAAAAAACAGCTACTGCTACTAAAAAAACAGCTAAATCTTAAAAAAATAAAACAAAATGGCTCATAAAAAAGGTGTAGGTAGTTCTAAAAACGGAAGAGAATCAGAATCGAAACGACTTGGAGTTAAAATCTTTGGTGGTCAATCTGCAATTGCCGGTAATATTATTGTCAGACAAAGAGGAACAAAACACAAAGCTGGTGATAATGTATATCTTGGAAAAGATCATACTCTTCATGCTAAGGTTGATGGCATTGTTAAATTCACAAAAAAGAAGGATAACAAATCTTACGTTTCAATAGAACCAACTTCCTGATTTTTCAAAACATTATATCTTTAGAGGACTAATGCCTCTTTCCCATTCATATACTGATGAAAACCTTACCCATTTAATATGGGAAATCAATGAAAATGAAAAATTCTTTTTATCTAAGTTTTCTCTTACTGAAAAAGAACTAGAGATAATAAAATCTAAAAAAACTAGTACAAAAAAAATTGAGTTTCTTTCTGTAAGATATCTATTAAGATTACTCAAAATCAACCCCAATGATCTCAGCTATTCTAAAGATGGAGCTCCACAATTAAAAAGTGGAAATAATATTTCTATTAGCCATTGTGCGGGTTATTCAACGATACTAATTTCAGAAAAAAAATGTGGTATTGATATTGAAACTTACAGAAATAATATTTTAAATATCAAAGATAAATTCATAAATACCAAAGATGTTAAACAAATTGATTCTTCATCAGTTGATGATTTGATTTTGATTTGGTGTCTAAAAGAATCTGTATATAAAGCTGAAAAAAATCCTGGTTTAAATTTTAAGAACGAAATATTTGTTGAATCAATTAATAAAGAAGAAAAAAATGCTAAAACAATGGTTAAAAAATTTAACTACGATAAATCATATACGTGCAATTTATTATTTGATCCAAACTATATTTGTACAATAGTCTTTTCTAATGATTGATTTTTTTAAAGAATTTTTTGAGCAATATTCTCAATATGATAAACTTGATATCTATTTTGAAGTAATTGCTGTAATTTTTGGATTTCTTAGTGTTTGGTGCTCAAAAAACAATAATATATTAGTTTTTCCAACAGGTATGATCAGTACTTCAATTTTTGTTTATCTATTGTTTAAGTGGTCACTTCTAGGTGATATGATGATTAATGCTTATTATTTTATAATGAGTATCTATGGTTGGTTTTATTGGTCTAGAGGAAATAATGAGAAACCAGCACCTATTTCAGTTGTTAATTCATATGACAAAAAAATTATTGCTATACTTCTTTTGTCATCATCAATTTTTGTTTCTCTAGTTTATACTTTATTTGAAAAATGGGATTCTTTTGTTTCATACATAGATGTTTTAACCACTGCTGTGTTCTTTGCTGCAATGTGGTTAATGGCAAAAAGAAAAGTTCAAAGTTGGAACTTTTGGATTTTCGCAAATATCATATCAATTCCACTATATGCACACAAGGGTCTTGCATTTACTAGCTTACAATATTTTATATTTACATTAATAGCCATTGCAGGTTACTACGAATGGAAAAATATTTACAACAAACAAAATCTGACTGTATAAAGGTTGTCTTATTTGGACCGGAATCTACCGGAAAATCCACTCTAGCTAAAGAACTAGCTATTCATTTTAAAACAGATTTTGTTGAGGAATATGCTAGAGAATATCTACAAAAAAAATATGAGTTTAATAAATCTATTTGTCAAATTAATGATATGCTCCCTATTGCAAAGGGACAAATGAATTTGGAAAATAAAGCTTCGATAAAAAATTCTATTATTTTCTGTGATACAGATTTATTAACAACAAAAGTATACTCAGAAATATATTTTAACCATTGTGATCCTCTTTTAAAAAAATACGCCTTATTAAATCACTATGATTTGTACTTATTAATGAATATTGATGTACCATGGGTCAGAGACGACTTGAGAGATAAACCAAATGAAAGAAAAGAAATGTTTAACTCATTCATGAATGCTTTAATTGAAAATGATAAAAAATTTGAATTAATCAGTGGAAATTTTGATGAAAGAAAACAAAAAGCTATTACATCTATAGAAAATTTACTTAATTTTACTTAAACACAGGGGTGCTACGGCTGAGATTATACCCATTGAACCTGGTAGAGTAATTTTTACAAGGAACAAATGAAACTCACTTTAGAATCCCGTTAATTTAATTTACTTATGAAAAAATTAATTTTAACGGTATTTTTATTTTCAAACCTGATAATATCTCAGGAGAAAGTCACTGATACCATTCAATCATTAGAACAAAACTTAGATGAAGTAATTGTTGAGGCAATTAGAATTGATAAATCCTCACCTTTCAGCTTTTCAAACGTGGATAAAAAAGATCTTGAATTAAAAAATCTTGGTCAGGATCTACCTATTTTATTGAATTTTTCTCCATCTGTTATAACAACATCTGATGCAGGAGCTGGAATTGGTTATACAGGAATTAGAATTCGTGGTGTTAGTCCTCAATCAACCAATATAACTATTAATGGTATTCCTTATAATGATCCTGAATCATTAGGTACTTTTTGGGTTAATTTACCTGATTTTACATCATCAGTTGAAAGTTTACAAATCCAAAGAGGAGTTGGAACATCAACAAATGGATCAGGTGCATTTGGTGCAAGTATTAATATATTAACTGACAAAATTTCTCAATTTGCCAATACTGAAATTTCTAATTCATTTGGTAGTTATAACACTTTAAAGCATACCGTAAAACTAAGTACAGGCATAATCAATGATCATTTCGAAATATCAGGACGATTTTCAAAAATTGATTCTGATGGATATATTGACAGGGCTTATTCTGATTTAAAATCCTACTTTATTCAAGCAAATTATTTTGATGAGAATACTCTAATTAAGGCAATAACATTCGGAGGTCATGAAAAGACATATCAATCTTGGAGTGGGATAACTAAAGAACAAATGATTGAAAACCGAAGACAAAATCCATACACCTATGAAAATGAAATAGACAATTACAAACAAGATCATTTTCAATTGCACTGGAGTGAACAAATAAATAATGTGCTTTCAACCAATCTTAGTTTAAACTATACTGATGGAAGAGGTTATTTTGAGCAGTATCGAGATGATGATTCTGTAGAAACTTATTCAGGAATTGTAAAATCAGATTTAGATGAAAATGGTAATGAAATTGGTACTACTGACCTCATTAGAAGAAGATGGTTAGACAATGATTTTTATGTATTAAATGCATCTTTAAATTATAACTATAAGAATTTGAACTTGATATTCAGTGGATCATACAGCAATTATATTGGAGATCATTTTGGTGAAGTAATATGGGCTAGAAATTTTGATAAAAACTATTCTATAAGAGATAGATATTATGATGGGAATGGTAAAAAAAATGATTTAAGTTTCTTTACAAAAGTGTCGTATAAGCTAAATGATATTTTAATATATGGGGATTTACAGCTTAGAAAAATTAATTATAAAACCTCAGGAATCACATCTGATTTAAATAATTTAATACTAAATAAAAAATATAATTTTTTTAATCCTAAGATTGGAATTACACACAATTTAAATTTAAATTCTCTTGTATATTTTTCATACTCAAGAGCAAACCGCGAACCAAGTAGAAGTGATTACGAAAATAACCCTGACATCAAACCCGAAAAATTAAATGATTTAGAATTTGGTTATAGACTCAACTCTGAAAAATTGAAGCTTAATTTAAATGCATATTACATGCTATACAACGAACAGCTTGTTTTAACAGGTGCAATTGATGATGTTGGAGCTCCGATAAGGTCTAATAGCGGAAGTAGTTACAGAGTTGGTATTGAATCAGAAATAAACTTAGAATTGTCAAAAAAACTTGATATTTCATCAAATTTAACTTTAAGTTCAAATAAGAATAAAGAAGTAATTTCTAATTATAATGGTGCTTTAACTAATTTTGGTAAAACCAATTTATCATACTCCCCAAACTTTATCACAAGTAGTACAATTAATTACAAGTTTTCAGAGAAGTTTAGCATAAGAGCTCTTTCAAAATATGTAGGAAAACAATTCATGGGTAATATCGATGCAGAAAATTCAATACTTGATAGTTACTTTGTAAATGATTTAAATTTTAATTTAAGAATAACACCAAAACGTATCTTTAGTGAAATTATTGTGAGTGGATTGATTAATAACGTTTTTGATAAGGAATATGTATCCAATGGATATTATTATACATACGATGACAATTGGAGTGAACCTGGTAAGGTTATAACACTTGACGGAGCAGGTTATTACCCTCAAGCAACAAGAAATTTCTTAATAGGCATTTCAATGAAATTCTAGTTTTAAATTTATTTGTATTAAATTCGCAGTGTGAAAAATATAATTAGCTTATTATTTAGCTTTTTAATTCTTTATCCAAGCATACTAAGCTTAGAACACACCTTTTTTCACGAACATTCTAATTACACAATAGATAGTGTTAATTTTCAAGAACCTGATCTTGAATGTTTAACATGTGAGTATATTACAAATAATCTTATTGATTACTCATTTTCTGAAGAGTCAGGTACAATAACTGACTACATAAATAAAGACTTATTTAATACAATTAAAGTATCTTCTGAGGTTCAATATTTATCTTATAAAAAAAATAGAGCCCCACCCTATTTTATTTAGTCAACGACCAAATAAAAAACTTTACAAACAATACTTTAAATAATTAAAATGAAAAAAATTTATTTGAGTGCTATATTAGCACTCTTTATATTACAATATAATAATTCGCAAACTGCAAATGATACAATAGCTATCCAAGATTTAGATGAAGTAATTGTATCAACACCTTTTAAAGAAACTGTTAAAAACAACGTAATTAAGGTTTCTAAACTTAGATTAAGTGATCTAAGTATGATTAATGCTCAAAATTTTAGATTTTCACTTCTAAAAGTTCCAGGATTATCTGTAGTATCGACAGGTCCTTATATTTCTAAACCTTCTATTAGAGGAATGTATGGAAACCGTGTTGTTACTTATGTAAACAACATGAGGCTAGAAAATCAACAGTGGGGTGATGATCATGGATTGGAAATCGATGCATTTGGAACCGAATCCATTGAAGTCATAAAGGGGCCTCTTTCTGTACTATACGGTAGTGATGCTATTGGAGGTGTTATATACATATCTCCTGACAGCTACATCAACGATGGATTTGAAGTGGAATTAGGCAGTTACTACAACTCAAACTACAGTGGATTTACTAATAATCTTGGAATCAAAGGTGGCTCTGGTAAATTTAGTTATATCATTCAAGGTAGTTTAGTTGACAATGGAGATTTTGAAAATGCAGATGGAGTAGTTGAGGGAACTTTCTTTGAAAGCACTGATATAAAAGCAGGATTAGGATTTAACTCTGAAAAATTTACTTCAGATTTAAGATTTAACCATTCTTCAATTAAAGTTGGTGTTCCACATGGTGACGAACATGATGAAGATCATCACGATGAACATGGAGATGATGATGATCATGACGATGATCATGACGATGAACACGATGATCATGAAGATGAGGAGAAATCCTATCAAGATTTAACTAATACTATGATTTCTTTAAAGAACACTGTTCTATTTGAAAGATCACAACTAGAAATAACTATAGGATACAGTGAAAACAATAGAAAAGAGTTTGGACATCATGATGAAGAAGGTCACGATGATCACGATGAAGATGGAGATCACGATGATGATCACGATGATGATCATGATGATGATCATGACGATGATCATGATGATCATGAAGGCGAAGCTCACATTGACATGGATCTAAGCACAACAACTGTTGATTTAAAATATATTTTTCCAAAAAATAATAGATCTGAATTTATAATTGGAACCAATATTGTTAATCAAGAGAACACTAATCTTGGTGAAGAAGAACTTGTTCCTAACGCTACCAAAAATGACTTAGGTATTTACGGATTATCTCATATACATGGTGAAGTTTGGGATGTAATGCTAGGGTTTAGGGCTGATTTTAGAAAAATTAAAGCTTCTGGTTTCAATGAGAACTACAGCTCTTTGAATGCTACTATGGGACTTAAAACAGATTTAGGAAATAGTGGTTTAATGAGAATTAATCTTTCAAGAGGATTTAGGGCTCCAAACCTAAGTGAACTATTTTCTGAAGGTATTCACCATGCTACAGGTAGATATGAACAAGGTGATAAAAACCTATCCAATGAAAGTAATTTACAAGTTGACTTTTCAATAATGACTTTTTCAGAAAAGTCAAAATTTGAATTCGACTTATTTTACAATAAAATCAATGATTATATATATGTAAACCCTACTGATAGTTATGTAGATAATTATCAAGTTTATAAATATATTCAGGAGGATGCTAGTTTATTTGGAGGCGAAATTTCATATAAAAGAGAGACTCCTCTAGAGTGGCTTTCTCATGAAACCTCAATTGAATTTATTAGTGGAAAAACAACTGAAAGAGAAAACTTACCTCTGATTGCCCCAATAACATTAAATCATTCGTTTGGATTTGATTTTAATAATAGCTCTTTAGAAATTGGAGCTATATTTAAAGGCAAAAAACAAAATATAAGTCAATTTGAAACAAAAACTGACTCATATTTATTGGTTAATGTCTCTGGGTCACATGATTTAAACTTGTTAAATAATAACTTAACACTTGGATGGTCAATTAATAATTTATTTGACAAAGAGTACTATGATCATTTATCAAGATTGAAAAACTTTGGTATACATGAAATGGGAAGAAATATTTCAGTTGGACTGAATTATAATTTCTAAATTTTCAAAAGGATTATCCTCCTAATTTTTTTAAAATTTAGGAGGATATTTTCTTATTTTTTTTTAGTTTTGCTACTTTGTATAACAAAGTACCAGGTATAATATAATTAATATAAAAATATGAGATTTTATTTAACAACACTTTTATTAATAATTTTTTATCAATTAAATTCCCAATCTGTTGATTTTCAGGAATTTGATCTTGATAATGGACTTCATGTAATTTTACATAAAGATAATAGTGCGCCAGTGGTTGTAACTTCAGTTATGTATCATATAGGTGCAAAAGATGAAGACCCTGATAAAACAGGGTTTGCACATTTTTTCGAACATTTACTTTTTGAAGGAACTAAAAATATTGAAAGAGGTCAATGGGATATCATTGTAAATTCAAATGGTGGTAGGTATAATGCTAATACAAGTCCAGATAGAACATACTACTATGAAGTTTTTCCTTCAAATAAATTAGAAATAGCACTCTGGCTTGAATCTGAAAGAATGTTACATCCAAAAGTTAGTCAGTTAGGTATTGATACTCAAAATGAAGTTGTAAAAGAAGAAAAGAGACTTTCAGAAAATCAGCCATATGGAAAGCTGAGAGAGGTAATTTCCGAAAATCTATTTAAGGTTCATCCATATAAAGGAACAGTTATTGGAAAAATGGAACATTTAGATAGTGCTACTGAAGAAGATTACAAGAGTTTTAATAAAAAATATCATATTCCAAATAATGCCGTATTAGTTGTAGCTGGTGATATTGAAATTGATAAAACATTATCGCTAATAAAAAAATATTTTGATGAAATTCCGAGAGGTAATGAGGTTATAAGAAACTTTGAAAAGGAAGAACCAATTACTGAAACAAAAAGAGTGCAAGCTTTTGATGAAAATATTCAAATTCCAGCTTATGTATACGCATACAGAACTCCAGCTCAAAACCAAAGAGACTCTTGGGTGCTGAACATGATATCGACATATTTGAGTGATGGAGAAAGTTCTAAACTTTACAAAAAAATCGTTGATGAAAAGAAAATGGCTTTAGCAGCTCAAGCAGCTAACGCTGCGATGGAAGATTATGGAATGTATTTTATTTTTTGCCTTCCAATGGGTGAAAACAATATGGATGATCTAGCAAAGGAAATTGATGAGGAAATTAGCTTGATACAAAATGAATTAATTGATGAAAAAGATTACCAAAAAATCATGAATAAACTTGAAAGCCAATTTGTTAGTTCAAACTCTTCGTTTGAGGGAATTGCAAGCTCATTAGCAACTTATTATATGTTATATGGTGATATAAATCTAATAAATACTCAATTAGATATTTATAAATCAATATCACGTGAAGAAATTAGGGAAGTTGCAAAAAAATATTTAAGTCCTAATCAAAGAATAGAAATAGAGTATTTACCAAAAGAAAAATAAATTATGAAAAAGTTTTTATACGTAGCATTTGCATTATTTACTTTAATCAGCTTCAGTCAAGTTGACAGAACTAAAATTCCTGAATCTGGTCCAACACCTGAAATTAACTTGGGTGAACCAATTAAACACGAGTTAAAAAATGGAATGAAATTAATTTTAGTAAAAAATAACAAGCTTCCAAGAGTATTTTTTAATCTATTTATTGATAGACAACCTCTTTATGAAGGTGAAAAAGCTGGAATTTCATTACTAACTTCAGACCTTTTGGGTAAAGGAACAAAAAACATATCTAAGGATGAATTTATAGAAAAGATTGATTTTATGGGAGCTAACCTTAATTTGAGTGCTTCGGGTGCTTCAGGATCATCCTTATCGAAATTTTTCCCAGATTTAATTGATTTATTAGCTGATGGGTTATTCAATCCTATTTTTGATCAAGACGAATTTACAAAGTCATTAGACAGATTTAAAGAGGGAATTAAAGCTGATGAAAACAGTGTTCCTGCAGCTGCTAGAAGAGTTGAGAGTATTCTTGCCTATGGAAAAAATCATCCAAATAGCGAATACACAACTATCGAATCTTTGAATAATATTAAATTCGATGATATTAAACCCTTTTTTAATAAAAATTTTCTTCCAAACAATTCATATATGGTTATTATAGGTGATTTTGACGTAGATTCAACTATAAATCAGATTGAAAAATTATTTAAAAAATGGAAAAAAGGTAAAATAAGTGAGGAAGCTATTAAGACAAATTCTAACTCCAAGACTGCGATTCACTTCATTGATATGCCTAATGCTATTCAATCTGAAGTTTCTTTCCAAAATCTTATTGAAATGAGAATGAATGATAGTGAATATTTTTCATTGCTTCTTGCGAATAAAATTCTAGGTGGTGGTCCTGAGAATAGACTTGAACAACAAATTCGGGAAAATAAAGGATATACATATGTGGCAAGGTCCTCGTTTGGATCAAGTAAATATAGTAAATCAAGATTTAGAGCTTATACAAGCACTAGAGAAGAAGTTACAGATAGTGCTGTTATTGAGATGCTTAATGAAATTAAAAAAATTAGAGAAATTGATGTTACTGAAAAAGAACTAAATGATGTAAAAGCTAAATACTTTGGAAATTTTGTTTTAGCAACAGAAAGACCGTCTACAATTGCCAATTATACAGTTCAAATTGAAACTCAAAATCTTGACAAAGATTTTTATAAAAATTATTTATCTAATATTAATTCTGTTACTGTCAGTGATATAAAAAATGCAGCTAATAAATATTTTAACCTATATAACGGACAAATTATTGTAACTGGAAAAGGTTCATCTATTGCTGATAATCTAGAAAATATTGTTTTTGATGGTAAAAAATTTGATGTTTATTACTATGATAAGTATGGAAATTCAATTGACAAACCAATTTTCAACAAGGAAATTAGTTCTGAAGTAACAGTTGCTAGTGTACTAGAAAAGTATATTGTAAAAATTGGAGGTAAAGAAAAATTAAGTTCAATTAAAACTATATCAATTGAAGCTAATGTAACAATACCTGGAGCACCTTTTAAGCCAAAAGCAATTATTAAGGAAAAAAGTCCAAACCTAAGCTCCTTAGTTATGTCAGTTGAGGGGATGGGAACGTTAATGAATCAAAAATTTGATGGACAATCTGGATATATTGAGCAAATGGGACAAAAAATCCCTATGCAAAAAGATCAAATTGATAGCTCTAAAAGTAAAAAGGGATTATTTGATGAAATATTCATGGATGATTCTGAAATGGAAATAGTTAGTCTTGGACCTATTGATGGAAAAGATGCTTATAAAATAAAAGTAAAAGACAATAGTTTTAGATATTATGATGCAGAGTCAGGACTTTTGATTATGACAGAAGAGTCAACACAGCAAGGTGGAAATACAATTACATCAATAACTAAATTTTCTGATTACAAAGAAATTGATGGTATTTTATATGCTTTTAAAAGAGAAATTTTAGCAGGACCTCAAAAAATTGATTTTGAAATTTTGTCAGTTAAATTTAATGAGGAAATCTCTGATGAATTCTTTAAGTAGCCTTCCTCTTTTGATTAACTAAATAAACGCCAAATAGAATAACTAAGGACGCAAAGTATTGTTTTATGGTCAGTTCTTCACCATCAAGGACTGCCCATAAAATAGCTACTAATGGCATAGTATAGGTAACAGCTGAAGCAAAAAGAGGAGATGCTATTTTCACAAATTTATTAAACAAGGTCTGGGCAATTGCACTACTGAACACACCTAAAATAAATACATAAACTATTGAACTGATAGTATTTTTATCTTTAAAATTTAAATCATTAAAATCAGAAAATAAAAGAATAATTATTGCTGGTGGTAGAACACTCAAAAAAATACCAGCTGTTAGCGCAGATGGTGGAATATCTGTTAAATATGTTTTAATCAAATTAACTGAAATACCATAACCTATTGTTGTAAAAACAATAAAAGTTGCAAAGAAAATGTTTGATTCGATATTAAGACTACCCTCATATAATAATAAAAAACCTCCAACCAATCCAATAGCTAAGCCAATCACTTGTTTTTTTGTAAAAAATAAATTAAAAAAGAAAATACCAACAAGTAAAGTTGAAATAGGAGTGAAAGTTGTCAATATTGATGCAAAACCACTATCAATTTCTGTTTGACCGAAACCCATAAGATAAACGGGGAAAAAAGTTCCTACATATGCCGTAATAATTATCCATTTCCATTTTTCTTTTTTGATTTTAATTAGGGAATTATATGAAAAAACTAAAATGACTATTGTTGTAAATATTATTCTTAAACTTCCCAAATGTACAGGAGATAATCCAATCAGCCCTTTTTTTATTAAAATAAATGAGCTTCCCCAAATGATTGAAAGTATGGCTAATAAAACCCACTTTTGATTATAATTATTCATCAGTCCAATTAAAAGAGTCAACCATTTTTTTTATATCATTTCTTACGTAATCAATATATGGAAAGAGGGAATCATAATTGGGTTTGGCATCAAAAAAAAGACTCCCATTTATAAATTTATCACTCATATCTGTTACATAAAACTGAATATTTGATGGTGAATCACCTACAAATGAAAAAAGTTTGGAATATATTTTTCTATCAACATCAATATACTCACTCTCAATTATTTGATCACTAAATTTCGAATTTTCAATAATTTTTTGATCAAAAGCATTTAAAAGATCTTCAATATTTTCAAAATGATTAACGTGATTAATATAAATTTTTGAATTTAAATTTTTGTATTCGATATTGTAATTGCAGTTTTTTTTGTTTGAAATTAATGCTTTTGAATTTATTAAAAAATTGTACTTGCATCCTATGTTTGATTTTACATAATGTGTGGTTTGAAAATCAGGTGCAAAAAATGATTTTTGTTTCGGGAGATCAGCTATTTTATTACATGATAAAACAAAAATTAAAAGCACAAAAACTCTCATAATTCAAAAAGCATTAAGCAACTACTATGGAAATAAATTTAAAAAGGTAAATCGTCAGTCTGACTAGCATGGTCAGCTGACTTTGGTGCTTCCACAGCCCGAGTATCTAGCTTATCCTCTGATATCTCGGTTCTGTTATTTAGAAAGTTAAATTCATTAATGTGAACTTCAGTGGTATATTTTTGTTGACCGTCTTCACCTTGCCATTTTCGAGTTTTTAATTTTCCCTCTAAATACACTTTATCACCTTTTTTTAAATATTTATTACAAATCTCAGCTGCTTTATTTCTAACAACTATATTATGCCACTCTGTATTTGTTACTTTTTCGCCAGTTTGTTTGTTAACATAATTTTCATTGGTAGCTAAAGGGAATCTTCCAATACAACCACCATCTTCAAAGTGATGCATTTTAATATCATCTCCTAAATTACCAATTAACATAACTTTATTTAAGGATCCGCTCATATTAATCAAATATAGTAAAGATTACTATTTGATTTGTGAAATAATTTCAAATAATGGTTTGGGGAAAGGATATGATTCAAGATCATTAATTTTAATACAATTATTATCTTCAAAATAAGTTTTAAAAATCCAAAAATATATATGTAAATTTTGGTGGGTTAACTTATGATTAATTGTTAATTTTTTTATTACATTTTCAGCCTTGAAATAACCAATTTTTTCAAATTTTTTTTCAGTTTGCGATAAATCAATTTCATGATTAGTCTCAATGAGAGGAAACTCATAAAGGCCTTGCCAAATATCTTTTTTATTTCTTTTTATAATTTTCACTTTATCATTATTAGATAATCCAATCAGATAATTGAAATACCTTGTTTTAATTTTAACTTTAGCTTTTTTTAGAGGTAAGAAATCTATAGTATTATTTTTGAAAGCGATACAGTCTTTTGAAAATATACAATTACCACACTTATAATTCTTTGGAGAACATATCATAGATCCAAAATCCATTAAGGCCTGATTAAAATTTCCTGGTTTTGATTTTGAAATTAACTTATCTCCAATAAACTTAATTTGATTTTTTAGCCCAATACTATTAACTTCCTTTTTTAAATTAAATAACCTACTAAAAAGTCGCATAACATTTCCATCAACTACAATCTTACATTCATTATTACAAATGGAACTTATTGCTGAAGCTGTATAATCTCCAATACCAGGAAGTTTAATAAGTGATTCATAGCTGACAGGAAAATCACCAGAAAATTCTTGAACGATGATTTTAGAAGATTTATACATATTTACTGCTCTACTATAATAACCCAAACCCTGCCAAACATTCATCAATTCATCAAGATTAGCTTTTGATAATTCAAATACATTAGGGTATTTGTTAATAAATTTTTTAAAATATGGCAAACCTTGTTCAATCCTTGTCTGTTGAAGTATTATTTCAGAAACCCAGATAATATAGGGGTTGATTGAATTTCTCCATGGTAAATCTCTTTTATTTAAGTCATACCAAACAAGTAATTTTTTTGTAAAATTTTTAATTGACAAACTATAATTTTTAAATTAAATAAAGAATGATAATAATAATTTTTTAGAATATAAATTTATATATTTGGCAACCGAATATTATAACAAATTAATAAAAAATGACAAAAGCAGAATTAGTAAGTAAAATTTCGGTTAATCTTGGTTTAGAAAAAAATGAAGTACTTGCAACAATCGAGAATTTTATGGAAGAAGTAAAAAACTCTTTGAGTGAGGGTGAAAATGTGTATTTAAGGGGTTTTGGTAGTTTCATTGTAAAACAAAGAGCTGAAAAAACTGGTAGAAATATTTCTAAAAATACAACAATTAAAATACCTGCTCATTCTGTTCCAGCATTTAAACCTGCAAGGGTATTTGTTGATGATGTAAAAATTAATAATTAAATTTATGCCGAGCGGAAAAAAAAGAAAAAGACACAAGGTCGCTACTCACAAAAGAAAAAAAAGGAGTAGAGCAAACAGACACAAAAAGAAATAATTTCTTTTACGATATAAGTTCATTGACATCGAATCTCCAAATGAGATTCTTAGTAAAATAAAGTATAACTTAAAACAATTAATTGTGAATAAAGAAATAATTATTCGTTCAATTAATTCAGCGGTTGATTTTGCTCTCCTGCATGACGGAAAGCTTATTGAATTACATAAAGAAAAAGACAACAATAAGTTTAATGTTGGGGATATATTTATCGCCAGTATAAAAAAAACAATTACTGGACTTAATGCAGCATTTTTAAATGTTGGGTATGAAAAGGATGCTTTTCTACACTATCATGATTTAGGTCCAAGAGTTAAAACTCTATTAAAATACACAAAATTAGTTAGAGAAGGAAAAATTAAAAACTTCTCACTTGATAAATTCAATTTTGAAAAAGAAATTGATAAAAAAGGTTCAATTGATGATGTGCTTTCTGCAAATCAGACTCTAATTGTTCAAATTATCAAGGAACCAATATCCACAAAAGGACCTAGAATCAGCTCAGAATTATCATTTGCTGGTAGATTTTTAGTATTAGTTCCTTTTTCGAATAGAGTTTCCGTTTCTCAAAAAATTAAAAGTAAAGAAGAAAGAAAAAGATTAAAATCTTTAATTGAGGAATTAAAACCAAAAGGTTTTGGAGTAATTGTTAGAACTGTTGCACAGAGTAAAAAAATAGCTGAATTAAAAAAAGATTTACAAAATTTAAATAATCAGTGGGTAAATCTTTCTAAAAAAATCAAAGGAGCTAAAACACCCTCAAGAATTTTAAATGAATTAAATAGATCCTCATCAATTTTAAGAGATTTATTTGATGATAAATTTACTGGTGTTTATTCAAACAATAAAAATCTATGTTACGAAGTAAAAGATTACATTGAACAAATTGCTCCTAAGAAGAAATCTATTGTAAAATATTACAAATCAGATACACCTATTTTTGAACATTTCAATATTGAACGTCAGATAAAAACAGCTTTTGGTAGAACTGTTTCAATGAGTAAAGGTGCTTATCTTATAATTGAACATACTGAAGCATTACATGTAGTAGATGTAAATAGCGGAAATAGATCAAATAAAAGTAATAATCAAGAAGAAACAGCCCTTGAAGTTAATTTAATTGCTGCAACGGAAATCGCGAGACAATTAAGATTGAGAGATATGGGTGGAATTATTGTTATAGATTTCATCGATATGGTTAATCCTGAAAATAGAAGAAAACTATTCGATCATTTTAAAACTGTCATGGAATCTGATAGAGCTAAACACAAGATTCTTCCACCAAGTAAAATTGGTTTAATACAAATGACTAGACAAAGAGTGCGTCCTGAAATGAACATCAAGACAAAAGAAGATAACCCAAATGGTTTGGGAAAAATTGAAGCACCTATTGTTATTTTAGATAAAATTCAAAACTCTTTAGAAAAAATCTTAAAAAATTCAAACGTTACGAAAAGTAAATTAAGGTTGCACGTTCATCCTTTTATTGCTGCATATTTAACAAAAGGATTGATATCTATAAGATTTAAATGGCTTTATAACCATAGGAAATGGATTAAAATAATACCTAGAGATTCTTATACATATTTACACTATAGATTTTTTAATGCTAAAGGAAAAATTAATAATTACTAAAAAAAGCGGCTATATGCCGCTTTTTTTTTTATATTATTTTGAATGAAAAATAAATTATCCTATAATGAGCTCAAATTTAAAATGCAATACTTTTGCTCATATCAGGAAAGATGTCATTACGAAGTGTTAAATAAAATTAATTCGTACAATGCAAAATGTGATGAAAAAGAAAGTTTAATTGCTGAATTAATTAATGAAGACTATTTAAATGAAACCAGATTTGCAAAATCGTTCAGTAGAGGTAAATTCAAATTCAAAAATTGGGGTAGAAATAGAATTAAATTAGAGTTAAAAAGAAGGAGGTTGTCCGATAGAAATATCAAACTAGGATTAAGTGAATTGGATGAGAATGATTATGAAGAAAAATTTTGCAATCTCTTTCAAAGAATAAACAATAAATATAAAAATCTAAATATTGTTACAAGAAAAAAGAAAATTTTCGATTATTTAGTATACAGAGGATGGGAAAAAGATAAAATTTTTAATAAAATAAATGAACTCCAATAAATTATGATTATTAAATTTAATCGAAGTAAAGTATTATACCAAATAAAAAATTTCTTCCTGGCATAGGAACAAGGTTAGTCTCATAATAATTCTCGTTAAATAAATTATTTACGTTAATAAAAAAATAATTTTTATTTGATAATTTATAATTCAAACTAATATCTAAAACTTTGTGAGAGAATTTATTAGACCTCTCACCGTACTTAAACATAAAGGTCTGAAATAATCTATCTGAATAGTTTAATATAATCTTAGAGTTTAGTTGATGTCTTAAAGAATTAATAGAATATTTAGAAAAATTAAAATCGTTTACATATGATTCATCAAATAAATATGTATAAGCTATATTGAAATTACTTTGGTTATTGAAAGAGTAGGAGAAATTAAACTCTAAACCATCAGTATTTAAATTTCTTATATTAGTCGCTTTCCATTTGTCTTCTTCTGCTTGTTTTACATAATCAACTATATTATTAGATTTCCTAACAAAATAAGAGCTATAAATCTTTATGTTATTAAAATTATATTTAAATCCAATTTCATTAGTAATAGCATGCTCTGGTTCTAGTTCAGAATTACCAATTGTATTTCTATCATTATAATATAAATCAGTATAAGTAGGAATTCTGTATGTTTTTCCATAATTGGCATATAAATTAAACTTTTCAGTTAAATCAAAACCAATATCAAATCCTGGAAAAAAATGAAAGGATAAATCTGAGAAATGAGAGATAGAGAATCCAGGTGAAAATTTAAGTTTTTTATTTTTTGATTCAATACTATAGTCTGCGTAAAGTGTTGATGTAAATCTTTCATGATCTCCTAAATTGTTACTTGAAATGATGGATTTTGAAAAATTTAATCCAAAATTTATAGTGCTAGAGTCGTAAAACTTTGAAAAATCAAAATCAAAATATAATTTATTTGAGATATGAAGATTTCTATATACTGATGGGTTGTTTCTTATATATATATATTCATCTTGACCTCTTCTCCAATAAAACTTAGGTTTAAATAATAAATTATTTTTTTCAAAAAAAGTCTTAATTCCAAAAAAACTAGCTTGAGTTTCTTCATACTGATCAACTGCTGTAGGAATAGCATAAAAACCATTAGCACCGAATTTTTTTTCACTAAATCCACTAATAATTTGTATCGGATTTTTTGAGGTTTTAATTTCAGATTTGAAAAACATAAAATCATTGACAAAGTCAGTGTTATATCTGTAACCATCAGATTTACCCCTTGAAAAGGTAAATAAAGAGCTATGCTTATCTTTAAGTCTTAATAATGAATTGATTGAAAAATTAAAATTTTCATTTGATCCATATGAAATATCTCCAAGAAATATCTCAAACTGGTTATTTTCACTTTCCGGCAATTCTTTTGTTACTATATTAATTGCACCATTATATGCATTCTGACCAAAAATTCTAGAAGCTGGACCTTTAATTATTTCAATTCGATCAATTAATTGTATGGGTAATAATAAATTTAAAGTATGATGCCCTGTCTGAACATCATCCATTTTCATACCATCAATCAAAAGTAAAGTTTGATCAAAACCACCTCCTCTGATGTAAAGATCAGCTTGAGTCCCGGCGACACCTTGTCTTCTAATATCTAATCCATTAATTTGCTGTAGTAAATCAATTAAATTTCTAGCTCCACTTTCAATTATCATTTGTGAGTCAATTATTTCAACTGATCTATATTTAACTGAAAAAGGAATACTAATTTTTGAGTCTAAAACAACAACCTCATCAAGGTTAACAGTTTGTGAGAAGACTGAGATTGAGAAAAGTAAAAAGAAAAATCTATTGAAGATGTTCAAAAAAAAAAAAAAAAATTAATCAACTAAAATTATTAGTTTATTGTTCTTCATTTCAACAACACCAGACTCAATTTCAAGAGAAGCCTTATTTCCACCAAGGAGTGAAAGATTTTTAGATGTATCTTCTTGAAAATCACCTTTTAATTCAATTATTCCGTTTTTTAATGTTGAAACAATTGGAGCATGATTATCTAAAATTTGAAAAAAACCTTCAGATCCAGGAAGATAAGCACTAGTAATATTTCCAGTGAAGATGGTTTTTTCAGGACTAACAATTTCAATAAACATATAAATTATTTTGCTTCAGCAATCATTTTTTCACCAGCTTCAATTGCTTCTTCAATTGTACCTTTTAAGTTAAAAGCAGCTTCAGGAAGATGGTCTAATTCACCGTCCATAATCATATTAAATCCTTTTATAGTATCCTTAATATCAACTAATACACCTGGTATGCCTGTAAATTGTTCAGCAACATGAAAAGGTTGAGATAAAAATCTTTGTACACGCCTAGCACGTGAAACAGTTAATTTATCTTCTTCAGAAAGTTCTTCCATTCCTAGGATAGCAATAATATCTTGAAGTTCTTTATAATTTTGTAGCATTTCTTTGACTCGTTGAGCACAATTATAGTGATCGTTACCTAAAATTTCAGGAGTTAAAATTCTTGATGTAGAATCTAATGGATCAACTGCAGGATATATACCAAGCTCTGCAATTTTTCTAGATAGAACTGTAGTGGCATCTAAATGAGCAAATGTAGTCGCAGGTGCGGGGTCTGTTAAATCATCAGCAGGAACATAAACAGCCTGAACAGACGTAATTGATCCTTTTTTGGTTGAGGTAATTCTTTCTTGCATAGCACCCATTTCTGTCGCAAGTGTAGGTTGGTAACCAACTGCTGATGGCATTCTACCTAAAAGAGCAGAAACTTCTGAACCAGCCTGAGTAAATCTAAAAATATTATCAACAAAAAATAAAACATCTTTTCCTTGACCATCTCCGCTTCCATCCCTAAAGTATTCTGCTACAGTAAGACCTGAAAGGGCGACTCTAGCTCTCGCTCCAGGTGGCTCATTCATTTGTCCAAAAACAAATGTAGCTTTTGACTCTTCCATTGCTTTTTTGTCAACTTTACTTAAATCCCATCCTCCTTTTTCCATGGACTTCATAAAATCGTCACCATATTTAATGATTCCTGATTCAAGCATTTCTCTCAAAAGATCATTACCTTCTCTAGTTCTTTCACCAACACCAGCAAAAACTGAAAGACCTCCGTGTCCTTTTGCAATATTATTAATGAGCTCCTGTATTAAAACTGTTTTACCAACGCCAGCACCACCAAAAAGACCAATTTTACCACCTTTAGCATATGGCTCAATTAAATCTATAACTTTGATTCCTGTGAATAAAACTTCAGTTGAAGTAGAAAGTTGATCAAAGGCAGGTGCTTCCCTGTGAATTGGTAATCCTTTATCACCTTTTTTAGCTAAATTATCCATTCCATCGATAGCATCACCCATTACATTAAATAAACGACCATATATATCTTTACCAACAGGCATTTGAATTGGATTTCCAGTAGATATAACATCAGCACCTCTCTCAAGACCATCTGTTGAATCCATTGATATAGTTCTAACCATATCTTCTCCAACATGTGACTGAACTTCTAACACTAATACTGATCCATCTTGTTTACTAACTTCTAATGAATCGTAAATCTTGGGAAGATCAGTTGTCGAAGTATCAAAAGACACATCAACTACAGGACCAATAATTTGTGAAACTTTACCTACTTTTTCTGACATTATGATTGTTTTATTATTTTACTTGTATTCGATGTGCAAATATATGTAGAATATTGAATTATTTTTAGCTAAAACTCATAAAAAAAGGCGCCTAACAGACGCCTTTATTAACAATATTATGTTGATATGTGTTTATGGATTTAAAGTATATTGTACATAATATGTGCTACCAATCATACCACCTCCTGCATAAGGAATATAATCATCACCAGAGATATTAACAGCACCAACTTTAATCTTACCTTTTAGGTCAGGCACATCAAAATTTAATGATGCATCAAAAGTTAAATTTTCAGGTATATCGTGCGTCAAGAAAGTTCCTTCCCATCTGAAATCATTATGATACCTTGCAGAAACATTAAAACCAAATTTATCAGTTAGATTAATAGAACCAAAAGAAAATTTAGCTCTGATTGGAGGAGTATTAAAATAAGAAACAAAATCAGGATCTTGATTATCGCTTTTAAGTTCATTATAACTTATACTCGATCCAATATCAAACTTTCCTAATCTAGCATCAACTCCAGCAGAGATTCCCTTAGTTGTGACTTCATCATTCGTATTTGTATTCCAACTAAATACTCTAAAATCACCAGCAGCGACTGCACCCATTCCAGTAACATCACCAACACTACCATAAAGAGGGGTTACTACTTGAACTTCAGTAATAAAGTCTGTGAACTTACTCCAATATGCAGAAATGTCTACAGAAACTTTTTTTCCATTATATCTATATCCAAACTCCTTAGTCTTAACAAATTCAGGCTGTACATTATCAAGCTCAGCTTTTTCAAAAACACCAAGTGCAGCTGCTCTAGTGTATGAATTGTTTTGAACCATATCACCAGTAACTGTGTATGAATTTAATGATGAGCTTCCTGTAAGATCCATTCTAAATCTATCAATTGAGTCAGGTGAAGTACCAATTAATACAGCTTGAGCAACATCTAAGCTTATATATAAATCTTGAGATGATGGATTTCTAAATCCAGTTTGATAAGAAGCTCTAATGTTATGTCTTGGGCTTAAATAAACTAAAGCACCTAATCTAGGAGTAAAATTACCATCCAGAAATTCACTTTTGTCGTATCTGATAGATCCTGTAAGCTTAACAGCACCATCAAATAATTGTTTTTGAGCCTGGGTATAAAACGCTATTTCATTAAACTTAATAGGAGAATCATAATCTGAGAATAAAGACCCATTTGATCTTAGAACATAATTTCTATATGCACCTCCAACGGTCAAATCAAAACTAGGTACTAAATCTCCTAGATTATAATTAACTTCAACACTATTCGCTTTCGATTGATCAATAATTGCAGCACCTCCAGAACCAATTGGAGTTGTAGTAGCATTATATAAAGCATTATTGAAAGCTTCTGAGCCAGGCTTTAACATATTTTGATTAGCAAATAATCTCGCAGATTTATGAGCAGGTAGATCATTTTTTCCCATGGAAGCTAATAAATCGTCAAAACTTGTAACACCTTGTTGAATACCGCCAAGAATTGTATTTAAAGCAGTTTGTGGGTTAGGATTTATAAGTCCTGCTGCATCAGTAAAATATTGATTTAGGTAATTTCCAAACCAACCTAAAATTCCCCCCGGTTGAGCATTTGCAACTCTTAATCCAAGGAAAAACATATCATGAGTATTTCCTGAATCCTCAATAGTTGTATAAGCTCTCGCAGTAAGTTTTGGTGTTCTATATTCAATTTTATGTTGTTGAAGACCAAAGTTTTTTAAATTATTTCTGTTTGTTGCATGATAAATAGTATTACCATTTCCAATTTTAGAATTCCAAATTAATTCTTTATTTCCATCAATTCTATAATGCGCTGATAAATCAACTTTGAAACTTGAGGTTCCACCATCGTGAAGCTCCATTTCTTTGTAACCAGTATTAACTACAGATTGCGTACCAAAATACTCAGGAGCAAAAGCTCCAAAAATAGCATCAACACCTGCTGCTTGAGCATTGCTTAAAAGTCCCTGTTGTACAAAAACAGGCAATACATTAGCTCTAAAAAGAGTAGTCATATCAAAAGTCTGAGTAATGCCTCCATAAACATTTACACCACTATATGTAGGCAAAAACATTTGTTCTTCAACTGTGAGTGGAGTTTCTCCACCTTCAAGAAGATTTCTATCTCTGTAGTCTCCAGCAACCCAATCAGTCCCTTCAACTATACTAACTACGGCTTTCAAAGCAAACTTATCATTCCAGTTTTTCGCCAATCTAACAGCTGCATCATAATATGAATTATCACCACCATTATCTGAGCTAGTAACTCCACTTTTAACATATGCACTAAAGCCTGGAAAATCAAAAGGACTCTTACTGTTCATCAACATTATACCTTTGATAGCATTTGCACCATATAAAGCAGAAGCAGCACCGGGTAAAAGCTCAACACTTTGAATGTCAATTTCATTAATACCTACTAAATTTCCTGCAGCAAAGTTTAATCCTGGAGCAGCATTATCCATACCATCAACTAATTGAACAAAACCTGTGTTATCAATGGTTGAAAAACCTCTTGTATTAACAATCGGTAAGAGCATAGCTCCTTGATTAATTTGAACACCCTTTAAATTTTCTAAACTTTGATAAAAGCTAGAACCTGTTGATTGAGCAATATCTTTGTAGTCAAACCTTTCAACTGTGACTGGTGATTCAAATAATCTTTCAGGTGTTCTCGAAGCGGATAGTACTACTTCATCTAAAAGATTAGTAGAGTCCGACAAGATAACATCAATTGAAAGATTATCAGCAGAAACACTGATAGTAGAAGCTTCAAATCCTATGCTTGAAATTGTTAAATCAAAGGGCGGAGATGCGTTGACAACAATAGTAAAATTACCGTCAAAGTCAGAAACTGCACCTGTAGTTGCATCAAATACAACATTTGCACCTGGAATTGGTGTATTGTCCTCAGAGACAATAGTACCAGTTACAGTTGTTTGTGCGTAGATGAATGTGCTTAAAAGTACAGCCATCAAAGACAAAATTCTCTTCATGATATAAAAATTTAGTTTTTTTAAGTTGTTTTTATAATCTGTAAATATAATAGAATTTTAGTAAACTATTATTTTTATACCTATATAAAAGAGAATTTGATAAAAAAAAGGCTAGTATTTTAAAGAATATAAAAAATCAATCCAACTTTAAACTCTTCTAAATCAGAGCTTAAATTATTATTTTTTTTATCAAAGAAAGGTCTAATTGCTTTATAGAGACCAATGTTCCAAGTATTAAATCCAATATTAAGTGTTAAACCTATTTTATCTTGGTTTAATTGAATATCATCAATGTAATATTTAATGTTTTCAGAATCAAACTTATATTTTGAACTAAGGAGTCTAGAATACTTTATACCAGCATAAAATCTCCAGAACTTGTAAGTATTAATTGAAGAGTTTCTAAGTCTAATTTCTAAAGGAATTTGAATTTCGCTAGAAAGGAATTTGTTTTTATTATATTCTCTTTGATTTTCTAAAAATTCAAAATTTAAATTATTATTTATTTGGTTTATTTTAAGGTTATTATTATAAGAATTAAACCCTAAGCCTAATCCAATTCCTAATGCAAATTTACCAGATTTATTCAATGGAATATCTCTAATAAAACCAAAATTAATACTACTTGAAAATTTATTTTCTTTAAATTCTTCGACACCATTTTTCAAAGAATTATAATAAAAATTAATATAAATCTGATCTTCTCTGTAAAGGTCCTCATCTATTTCTTGTGAGAATGTAGCGTTGGCATTTAAGAAAAATAATAAACAAAAGTATATCCTGTATAACATAAAAATTTACAGTATTCAGCTAATATAATAAAGGTGTAGAATTTTTACTGATTTTGAGTGTAATCTCCAATTCTAGTAGTGTAATTAATTTTTAAGGCATTAACTTTTCTAAGTTCTTGCTTAATATCAGAAATAAGACCCATTTTTGTCTCACCGTCAACTTTAAGTGCAGTTGTTAAAACATTTTGTAATTCCTCTCTCTTGGATGCTCTTTCAGCCAAAACATAAGCGCCAACATCAGAAACGGTTGCAAATTTGTCATTTAATTGAATTCTTGGTTGATTTCCATACTTGTCTTGATATCTTGCACTAGGTTTACCAGCATAAATATAAATTACCCTATCTTTCTTATCAAGTTTTTGTATCTGATCAGCAGCAGGTAAGGTATTTTGAATCATTAAAGTATTGTCTCTTAAAACTGTTGCAACCATGAAAAAGAAAAGCAACATAAAAACAATATCAGGAAGGGATGCTGTTGATATTTTTGGAGTTTCTCCGCTATTTTTTTTTCTAAATTTTGACATTATATTAACCTGTTTTATTTGGCTCTGCTTCAGATAACTTCATTGGATATAAAGTTTTAATCACGGAAAGCTTTTCCTTTAATTTATCTTTTACTTTTTTATCTGTTCTAGGATCAGAATATTTTTTATCAGCATCAACATAAGACATGTTTTCAGATGGATATAACCTGCTAAACTCTCTATTTCTTAGTTCATTGTACGCTGCAACTAATTCATTTTGTACAGATATATATACCTTATAGTCAGTTTCCCTATCGTTTTTTAATGAAATAATTGCTTTTTCAGGATTATCAGAAGAACTTCTATCTTTACTTCCTTGACAATAATCACAAGACTCCTCTCCTAAACCACCTCCATTGTCTAAAAATGCTACTGCTTCCTTTCTAATATCTCTTAATTCCATCAATTTCTCTTCAACAAGAATTTGATTGTTTTTATTTACTACCACAGTGAAAATATTTCTTTCTTTAATTATTGGAGGATCAATAATTTCATCCATAGGAGGCAATTTTCTGTTAATCCCAGAATCAGTTTCAATAGTTGTTGTTACTAGAAAAAATATTAATAGTAAAAAGGCGATATCTGCCATTGAACCTGCATTTACCTCTGGTGCTGATCTTCTAGCCATAAATAACTAATTATTTTTTAAATATTTTAATTATTGAATTTGAGATCATTACTCCACCAGCAATTAATGTTAGTAAGTAAAAAGTTCTAATTCCAGTTTCAACCCATCTTGAACCACTTGCTGAAAGAACCTTACCATCCTGCATAGGCGTTTCTACCCCCTCAGAGAATATGTAAGCGATAATAATAACCAGCAAGAAGGATCCAATTGAAATACCTGCTTTTTTTAATTTAGTTTTATCTGACACTAAATTCATGATTGAGAATATTAATGTTGATAAGATGACAACTCCAAGAACTGCAAATGCTAAATATATAATTGCTGCAACAAAACCATAATCTCCATTCATCGCACTCATCTCTATACTTTCATCACCCGCGGAAATAATAAGCACTAAAAATACTAATGCTAAAACACCTAAACCAATGGAAAGTATATTTGTAATCTTTTGAATGTTCATTATCCTTATTATTTTTTGTGCGAAACTAAAATATCTATTAACGTAATGGATGAATCCTCCATATCATTAACAATACTATCAATTTTGGAAACTATGTAATTATAAAATATTTGAAGAATAATTGCAACAATAAGTCCAAAAACAGTGGTTAGAAGGGCAACTTTGATACCACCCGCAACAAGTGAGGGTTGCATGTCGCCAGCAGCTTGAATTTTATCAAATGCCTGAATCATACCAATAACCGTTCCCATGAAACCAAGCATTGGAGCAAGAGCAATAAATAATGAAATCCATGAAACATTTTTTTCTAATTGTCCCATTTGTACTCCTCCATATGCAACAACAGCCTTTTCAGCGTTTTCTACTCCTTCACCTGCTCTATCTAAACCTTGATAAAATATGGATGCAACTGGACCTGGGGTGTTTCTGCAAACTTCTTTAGCTGCTTCTGTTCCTCCAGACTTGAGAGCACTTTCAACTTCAGATATAAGTTTATCAGTATTTGTTGTTGCAAAGTTTAAGTAAATTATTCTTTCGATAGCAATAGCTAAACCTAAGATCAAGCATGCTAATACAATTCCCATAAATCCAGGACCACCCTCAATAAATCTATTTTTTAATTCTTGTGTAAAACCAACAGATTGAGGCTCTGGAGCAACTTCAGCCTCTTGCATCTCTGTTTCAGTAGCTTCAACAACTTCCATTTCTTGCTCTTCTACCTGGTCTTGTGAAAATACAAAGTTTGTATTTATGGTAAAAAATATAGAAAAAATAAAAGTCAATGATAATATCTTTTTCATGTTTAATTGTTTTAGATCGCTAAATGTATATAAAATATTTAAAAAAACAAATCCTAAATTGTTATTAGTATAATAAGTTTATTGCAGAGAGGAAGGGATTCGAACCCTCGATACGCTATTAACGCATACACGCTTTCCAAGCGTGCGCCTTAAGCCACTCGGCCACCTCTCTAGGGCTAGCAAAAGTAAATTATTTCTTTAAATTGAAAACATCTATTGCATTTTTAGTAGTTGAATCTGCAATAGAATAATTGTCAAGTTGATATATATCACTCAATTTGTCCAATATATATATAATGTATGAACTTTCATTTCTTTTTCCTCTGTGCGGTGATGGTGTTAAATAAGGTGAGTCAGTCTCTAAAACAATATTGTCAATAGATATTTTATTTAGGTATTTATCAAGACCTCCGTTTTTAAATGTTACTACACCTCCTATACCTAATTTAAAATTTAAATCACAAACTTTTAAGGCTTGAGAATAATCTCCAGTAAAACAGTGAAATACACCTGATAAATTTTTAGTCTTGTATTTTAAAAGTATGTTATAAATTTCGTCAAAAGCATCTCTACAATGAATTACAATTGGAAGATTGTAATCGAGAGCCATATTAATTTGTTTTTCAAAAACAATTTTCTGTTGTTTTAAAAATTTTTTTTCCCAATACAAATCAATACCAATTTCTCCAACTGCTACACAATTGTAAGTATTTAAATTTTCATTAACCAATGAAATTTCAGAATCATTATTTTCATTAACGTAAGCTGGATGTAAACCAGCCATGATAAAACAATGGTCTTTAAATTTTTTATAGCAATTTATCATTAAGTCATTGTACTTAGAATGAATGGAGGGAAAAATGAATTTATTTACTCCAACATCACGAGCGTTTGAAAAAACTAAATCTATATCATCATCGAATTGCTCTAAATATAAATGAGTATGAGTGTCTATGATTTTCATTAAAACATTACAAAAATAATATTTTAAATAAAGTTTTGGTATCTAGATTAAAATTGAAGTTAGAAAATTTTAAAAACTTAAATTAATTATTTAAACACTGATAATCAACACTTTAAAAATAGGATACAAAAAACCGAACTATTTAATTATTATTATTTGTATATTTGTAAGCGATTTTAAAAAAGGTTGATTTTAAGAAACTAATTTAAGTTTTTAAAATTGCTTGTTTTAAATACTTTAAAATGAAAAAAATATTGTTATTGATCTTATTAATTCCTACTGTTTTATGTAGTCAGGATATTAGCAACATTCAAAATAAAAAACTTAATGATTTAAATGATACTGAACTTCTTAACTATTGGAAAGAGGCTCAAGAAAAAGGGTACAGCTTAGATCAAATTAAATTACTGGCTAGAGCTCAAGGCGTAAGCGAACTTGAAATTAATGAATTTGAAAAAAGAATAAAAAGTTTGAATGTTTCAAATACTGATGAAAAAGAAGAATTTTCCGATACATCAAGCCTAACTTCAATTTTTGGTAAAAATAATAAACAAGATAATAATGCTGAACAATCATTAAAGATTAGTGGTTTTCCTATTTTCGGCTCTAAATTTTTTAATAATGTAAATATTAGCCCAGCACCACAATTAAATATTGCCACTCCAGCTTCTTATGAATTAGGGCCTGGAGATGAAATTTTAATTTCTATTTGGGGTGCTGCTGAAAATGAATATACTTCAAAAATATCTAGAGAAGGTTTTGTTAAGGTTGAAAGAATTGGACCTGTTTACGTTAGTGGGCTAACTGTTTCAGAGGCAAAGAATAAATTAAAAAGAACGCTAGCTAAAATATATTCTGGATTAAATTCCTCCAGTAGTTCAAGTTTTAAAGTATTTCTAGATTTATCATTGATTAATACTAGGTCCATTGTTGTAAATGTTACTGGAAATGTAGTTGCACCTGATACATATACTATATCATCTTTATCCTCAGTATTAAATGTATTATATGCAGCCGGTGGACCTAATGATTCAGGTACCTTTAGAAACATAAAAGTAATTAGAGGTGGTAAAGAAATAAAAAATATTGATTTATATGATTATTTTTCTGATGGAAAACTTGAAACATTTTCACTAAGAGATCAAGATATTATTAATGTTCCAAACTATGAAAATAGAGTTTTTGTAAATGGAGAATTTAAAAATACAGGCATTTTCGAGATAAAAAGTGGTGAAAAAATCAGTGATTTAATAAATTATAATGGTGGCATTTCATCCTTTGGTTATAAAGACAAAATCTTTATTAAAAGAACTGATGGTTTCAATAGAAAAATTGAAGACATTGATTCAGATAATTTTATGAATTTTGAATTAGAAGATGGAGATATATTAGAAGCTAGACCTGTTACAGATAATTATACAAATCTTGTTACTATTGAAGGTGCTGTCGCTATACCTGGAGAATACTCCCTTTCAAATATTGAAAATATTAGTGATGTTTTAGAAAAAGCTGGTGGCTTAACTGATTATGCAATTAAGGATAGAGCTTATTTGATTAGAATGGCTAATGGTATTGAAAATGAAATCATTTCATTTAATTTTAAGGATTCTAAAAATATAAAACTAAAAGCAGAAGATAAAATTATTGTTAGTTCGAGTATTGAATTGAATCGTACCAAAATTGTTTCTATTGAAGGTGAAGTTTTTGAACCAAATAATTATCCTTTTTTTAATGGAATGTCTCTAGTTGATCTTATTCTTATTTCTAAAGGCGTGACATTAAAAGGAGATTTAAATAATATTACTATTTATAGGTCAACTTATGATGATTCTCGACAAAATCCTATTCAAACTTTAAGCGTATCATTAAATTCGGATTTTTCTAAAATAGACAGTGTTAATAATATTAAGCTTCAAGAAAATGATTTAGTAGTTGTAAGAGAAAAGTCAGGTTATCAAGATAAGGAATTTGTTACTGCTGAAGGATTAGTAAAATTTCCTGGTATTTATGCAATAAAAGATAACAATTACTCAACTTATGATTTAATTCAAGATTTTGGTGGATTTTTACCAGACGCATCAATTGATGGTGTTAAAATTATAAGAGAAAATAAACTTAATGATATTATTGATGAAGAAGAAATTGATACTGATAAATTGTATGGACTTTCAGATAAAAATTCATTGAATATTAAAGTTGTAAATAAGCCTTTTATTGAATTTGGAGTTAATATTAAAAAAATTTTAGAAACCAATGGGACTAATCCGAAATACAATGTAGTTTTAAAACCCTCTGATAAAATCATTGTACCAAGAAAAGACAATACGATTGAGGTTACTGGTGCAGTTCAGCAATCTTCGGTGTTAACCTTCTCAAATTCATTAACGACAATTTCAGCTATAAATCGGGCTGGTGGATTTAGTGAGAATGCAAAAAAAAATAGTGTCTATGTAGTTTATCAGAACGGCAATGTAGCTAGTACTAAATCCTTTTTAACATTTAAAAATTATCCAAAATTACGACCTGGTGCAAAGATTATAGTCCCCGAAAAAAATATTGTTAGAAACAAAACAAGTGTTGGAGAAATTGTTGGATACACTACCAGTTTAGTATCAATCATTGCTCTTATAAAAAGTTTATAGTTATGGATAATTTTAAAGATGATGAAATTGATTTAGTTGAGATATTAAAAAAAATATATAAATCAAGAAAATTTATTTTAATAATTTCATTTTTCTTTGCTTTACTTGGTGTTGCCGTTGCGCTACTATCACCAGTAAAATATTCGTCAGAAACAATATTTATCACTCAAAATCAAGAATCAAATTCTTCCTCACTTTCTGGAGTTGCAAATTTGGTCGGCATTAATCTCGGTACATCAAATTTTGGAGGAGAAATACCATCTTCAATGTATCCTCAAGTAACAAATAGTCCAAAATTTAAGAGATTACTTCTGAATTCAAATATCGATTTTGATAATAAAATTAATTTAAAACAATATTTGATTGATTACTATAATTTAAATGACGAAGATGATAAAATCAATTCGGACTTATATATTTCAAAACTTGATAATTCTTGTTTTGAGATTATAGATCAAATA
>CABYPD010000012.1 GCA_902520835.1 uncultured Bacteroidota bacterium | reverse complement strand
ATTCAGTAAAGAAGTTTCATGAAACTTATAAGATTGGTTATAGTAATTCTCCGTTAGCAAATTTAGGTAATGATAAAAATTCACTAAGATTTAACTTAATGGATGAAGAAAATAAAGAATATCTAGAAGCAGCTAATAATAATGATATTATTGAAGTTGCCGATGCATTAGGTGACATGTTATATATTTTATGCGGTACTATAATTGAACATGGGATGCAAGATTTAATTGAAGATGTTTTTGACGAAATTCAAAAAAGTAATATGAGCAAACTGGGTCTTGATGGAAATCCAATATATCGTGAAGATGGAAAAGTCATGAAAGGGCCAAACTATTTTAAACCTAATTTTAGCAAGTTTTTTTAAGTGATTTTATACTGCCAATGACTAAAATCATTGGTTCTAGCATATTGAATATTATTGAGCTTGATTTTTAAAACATCAGATGTTTTTTCTTCATTAGAAATAATTGAAAACCTTTTTCCTCTATAACCAAATCCGTTAATTGGCAGTACAGTTACAGCTGTACCAGTTCCGAAAATTTCCTTTAGAGATCCAGACTTGTGCGCGGTTAATAGCTCATCCACAGTTATATCTCTTTCTTCAACTATTATATTCATTGATTTTGCTAAATCAATAATACTTTTTCTTGTAACTCCATCTAATATACTATCGCTAGTAGGAGAAGTGATTAAAGTATGATTAATTTTAAAAAAAAGATTCATTGTGCCAGCTTCTTCAATACGGTTATGATTATTTGAATCAGTCCAAATTATTTGTTGAAATCCTTCATCTTTAGCAATTAGTGTTGGATAAAACTGAGCAGCATAATTTCCTGCAGCTTTTGCATATCCAACACCGCCCTTGGCAGCACGACTATATTTTTCTTCAATTTTTACCCAAATTTCTTGATTTTCATAATAAGATTTTGCGGGAGTACATATGATCATAAATTTATATACATTTGCTTCACTAGCATTTATGGAAGGTTCAGAAGCAAAAACAAAAGGACGAACATATAATGAATTTCCATTTCCTTTTTTTATCCATTCTTTATCAATTTTTAATAGTTCATTTAAGCCTTCAAAAAAAACTTTTTTAGGAATTTCTGGAATTGCTAGCCTTTTAGATGAAATATTAAATCTTTTAAAATTTTCATCAGGCCTAAAAAGCCAAATACCATTATTATCATCTTTGTAGGCTTTCATTCCTTCAAAAATTGCTTGACCATAATGAAAAACCCTAGAAGATGGACTTACTTTTATATCAGAATAAGGAAGAATTCTTTGATTTGACCATTCTCCATTAACATAATCACATACAAACATATGATCGCTAAATATTTGGCCAAATTGAAGATTTGAAAAATCTACACTAGAGATTCTTGAATTTTCAGTTAAAGTAATTTTCATTATTAATTTGATTAAAGTAAAATTACAAATTAACTTTGAAGAAATATTCAAGAAAATTAAAAATGAAAATACTAGTAGCTGGCGGAACAGGATTCATAGGGAAAAAATTGTGTAAGTTTTTCGTCGACAATGGTTTTTATGTAAATATTTTAACCAGAAATTTATATTCAAAAAAAAAATCCCAAAAATTAAAGTATTTTCATTGGAATCCTGCAAAATTTCAGGTTGATTATGAAAGTGTTAAGGGAGTTAGTGTAATTATTAATTTAACTGGAAAAAATGTTTTTTCTCTCTGGTCAAAAAAAAATAGAAAAGAAATTCTTAATTCCAGGATAAATTCTATTAAGACACTTGACAAATTAATAAAGAATAATGATAAATTAGAACATATTATTTCTGCATCTGCAATAGGTATCTATGAGAATAATGATCTTCAAATTCAAGATGAAAGTTCTGTAAACAATTCTGAGTCTTTTTTAGGAAATGTTGTTAAAAAATGGGAAGATGAAATTGATAACTTATCATCTTCAAAAATAATTATTTCAAAACTTAGGATTGGAATTGTTTTATCAAAAGAGAGTGGTTTTCTAGAGAAGTTAATTTTAATTAATAATTTGAGGGTTAATCCAACGATCGATAATGGTTCTCAATGGCAATCTTGGATTCACATGGAAGATTTGGTTAGTGCCATAAATTTTATAATTAAAAATAAATTAGATGGGATATTTAACCTAGTGTCTCCAAATCCATCATTAAATTCTCAATTACAATCTAAAGTTATTTCTTTAAACAAAAAACCTTTAATTTCTTTTTCAACACCAAGTTATTTGGCAATCATTCCATTTAAAATTTTAGGAATCTCTGATTTTTTCAATGAAATCATCTTAAATAATAAAAAAGTTTATCCAAAAAAACTTTTAGAAAATGGTTTTGTGTTTAAATTTGACAATCTAAAAAAAATCATGACATTATGACATATTATTATTTTGGCAAATAATTTGAGTCTATTGAATTAATTATTACAAAATGGCAGATAAGAAATCAAAAAAGAAACCTACGTTAAAAGATCAGATAAGTGATCTTAATAATCAAGTAAATGATGAGAAAGATAAATTCTTAAGATTATTTGCTGAATTCGAAAATTACAGAAAAAGAACATCTAAAGAAAGATTAGACTTGTTTAAAACTGCTTCACAAGAATTGATGACTGCACTTCTACCTATCGCTGATGATATGGATAGAGCTTTACTTGAATTTCAAAAAACTGAGAATAAAGATTTAATAAAAGGGTTTGAACTTATTTACTCAAAGTTTAATGAAATTTTAAAATCCAAAGGTTTAACCCAGATGGAGGTTAATAAGGGTGACAAATTTGACGCAGAATCTCATGAAGCTATTACCCAAATAAAAGCTGACAAACCAAAGAATAAAGGAAAGATAGTTGATGTAATTGAAAAAGGTTATAAACTTGGTGAAAAAATATTGAGATATCCTAAAGTTGTAGTTGCTAATTAATGAAAGAAGATTATTACGAAATATTAGGTGTAGAGAAAAGTGCCACTGAAAGTGAGATAAAAAAAGCTTACAGAAAATCTGCTATAAAATATCATCCTGATAAAAACCCTGGTGATGTAAAAGCTGAAGAAAAATTTAAACAAGCAGCTGAAGCATATGAAGTTTTAGGAAACAAAGAAAAAAGAGCCAAATATGACCAATTTGGACATGCTGCTTTTCATGGTAATGGAGGTTTTGGTTCTGGCGGAATGAACATGGAAGATATTTTCAGTCAATTTGGAGATATTTTCGGAAGTGCATTTGGAGGATTTGGAGGATTTGGTGGTTCCTCAACTAGAAGATCAAAGGGTACAAATCTTAGAATTAAAGTTTCTTTAACTATTAAGGAAATTGCTGAAGGTGTTAATAAAAAAATAAAGGTTAAAAGAAAGGTTCAAGCTGATGGATTAGAATATTCTACATGTAGAGTTTGTAATGGTAGTGGTCAAATGACTCAAATTACAAATACTATACTTGGAAGAATGCAATCCACAACTACATGTAATAATTGTTCTGGAACTGGAAAAGTTGTTTCTAATAAACCTCAAGGTTCTGATTCAAATGGTCAGGTTTTGAAGGAAGAGATGGTTGAAGTTAAAATTCCTGCTGGAGTTGAAGATGGTATGCAGCTTAGAGTTTCTGGAAAGGGAAATGAACCAATTACAGATGGCATTCCTGGTGATTTATTAATCCTCATTAATGAGTTGGAGGATGATAATTTAAAAAGAGAGGGTAATAACCTACATTACGACTTATACATCAGTATTTCTGAGGCAGTTTTAGGAGTTTCAAAAGAAATCGATACTGTAACTGGAAAAGTTAGGATAAAATTAGAGACTGGCATTCAATCTGGAAAAATTCTTAGGCTTAGAGGTAAAGGTTTGAAATCAGTTAATGGTTACGGAAGTGGAGATTTATTAGTTCATGTGAATGTATGGACTCCAAAAACTTTGAGTAAGGAACAAAAATCTTTTTTTGAGCAAATGAAAAACGATGAACATTTCAAGCCATCACCAGATAAAAACGATAAGTCTTTTTTTGAAAAAGTCAAAGATATGTTTTCATAATTTGTATATTGAAGTATGTCTAAAATTTTAATTGTTGAGGATGAGGATGCGATAAGAAGAGTACTTAAAAAAGTATTATCTGAGGAAAATTCCAAATATAAACTTGATGAAGCTGCTAATGGAGATGAAGCTATCTCATTGATAAAATCTCAACATTATGACTTGATCTTGTGTGACATAAAAATGCCAAAGAAAGATGGTATTGATGTTCTTGAATTTGTCATTGGCTATGACAGCACAATCCCTATTATCATGATTTCTGGTCATGGAGATTTAAAAACAGCTGTAAAAGCTATGAGACTTGGTGCTTTTGATTACATTGAAAAACCCCCAGATTTAAACAACTTATTGACATCAGTTAGAAGCGCACTAAAAAATACATCTTCAAAGAAGTCAAAAATTAATCCTAAAAAGACTATAAGTAAATATGAAATTATTGGTGTCTCTAAAGAGATTGTAAATGTTAAAAAATTAATTGAAAAAATTTCACCTACAAATGCTAAGGTCCTGATCTTAGGTCCTAATGGTTCTGGAAAAGAGCTTGTTGCTAGACAAATCCATTCAAATAGTCTGAGAAGTGATGGTCCTTTTATTGAGGTAAATTGTGCAGCTATTCCTTCTGAATTAATTGAAAGCGAATTGTTTGGTCACATAAAAGGTTCATTCACATCTGCTCATAAAGACAGAACTGGAAAATTTGAAGCTGCTAATAATGGCACCATATTTCTTGATGAAATTGGCGATATGAGTATGTCAGCTCAATCAAAAGTTCTTAGAGCTATTCAAGAAAATAAAATTCAAAAAGTTGGTAGTGAAAAAGATATTTATGTTGATACCAGAGTTATTGCAGCTACAAATAAAAATATTTCTGAGTTGATTTCTGAGAATAAATTTAGAGAAGATTTGTATCATAGAATATCTGTAATTGAATTAAATGTTCCACCATTAAATGATAGAAAAGATGATATCCCGATTTTAATTGAACATTTCATTTCCTTATTATCAAATCAGTATGAAAATAAAAGAATATTTATTGATGAAACTGGTATGAAAAAAATGAAATCATTTGATTGGAAAGGTAATGTCAGAGAACTTAGAAATGTTGTTGAAAGATTATTTATACTTTCTGAAAATGATCAGATCTCTGAAAAGGAAGTTGTCAAATTCTCAGGAAAAAAGTAATGAAAAAAATAGTATTTATTTTTTTTATATTTCTTAATTCATCATATTCTCAAGATGATGTTGTAATTAAAAATATTTTCGATACTTCTCTAACTAAAAGCAAGGCTTATGAATGGTTAGACTATTTATCAAATCAAATAGGGGGAAGACTTTCTGGTTCACTTGAGGCTCAAAGAGCAATTGAATATACCAAATCAGAACTAGATCAACTTGGTTTTGATAAAGTATGGCTCCAGCCAGTTATGGTTCCAAGATGGGTTAGGGGACCTAAAGAGTTTGCGTTAATAGAAACAGAGCCTGGAATTACTTTTAATGTTCCAATAGCCGCATTGGGTGGTTCAGTAGCAACGCCATCAGTTGGTTTAAAGGCCAACGTTATTGAGGTTTTTAGCCTTAAAGAACTTGAAGAATTGGGCAAGGATAAGATTGATGGTAAAATTGTTTTTTTCAACAGACCTATGGAACCCGAATTTATAACCACTTTCACTGCATATGGAAGAGCTGTTGATCAACGTGCCTTAGGAGCAATGGAAGCATCAAAATATGGCGCTATTGGAGTAATAGTAAGATCAATGACTTTAAGAACTGATGATTATCCACATACTGGAGGATTAACTTATGGAGACCTCCCTGCAAGTAAGCGGATTCCGGGTGCTGCTATTAGTACTAATGGGGCTGATAAATTAAGTAGTCTTTTAAAAATTAAACCTGATCTTAAATTTCTTTTTAGGCAACAGTGTAAACAACTTCCAGATGCTCAGTCTTACAATGTTATAGCAGAAAAAACAGGATCTGAATTTCCAGATGAAATTATCTTAGTAGGAGGTCATTTAGATTCTTGGGATTTAGGAGATGGAAGTCACGATGATGGTGCAGGTGTTGTTCATTCAATGGATCTTCTAAATATCTTTAATAAAATTAATTATAATCCGAAAAGAACTATAAGAGTAGTGTTGTATATAAATGAAGAAAATGGTTTAAGAGGTTCTCTTAAGTACAAAGAAGTTTCTGATAGACAAAACTTAAATCATATTTTTGCTATTGAATCTGATGCAGGAGGTTTTAGACCTCTCGGTTTTTCCTTTACTGCAAATAATGATGATTTTATTAAACTTTTAGAGTGGAAAAAATATTTTGCACCATATTTTATAAATGTTTTTATTAAAGGTGGTAGTGGTGCAGATATAGCTAATTTAAAGACTGATAATAATATTTTAGCTGGATTAAGACCTAACTCGCAAAGATATTTTGATTATCATCATACTGAAATTGATACCTTTGATGCTATCAATAAAAGAGAATTAGAAATGGGTTCAGGAGCTATTGCATCATTGGTTTATCTTTTTGACAAGTACGGATTAAGATAAAATGGACTTAATATTAGAATTAGATAGAAATTTGTTAATATTTCTAAATTCTTTTGGCTCTGAAAAATTTGATTATTTGTGGTTAATATTAACCAACAAGTTCACCCATATCCCTCTTTATTTATTATTGCTTTTCTTGCTCTTTCATAATTTAAAATCCAGTTATAAAAATCATGAATTATATAAAGTATACTCCATTTATATATTATCAATTGTTTTTTTAATATTCATTAGTGATCAATTATCTAATCTATTTAAATATTCAATACAAAGACTCAGACCATGTCACGATGATCAAATACAAAATCTTATACGTATTGTAAAAGAAGATTGTGGAGGTCTATATAGTTTCTTTTCTGCACATGCTTCAAATTCTTTTGTAGTTGCTACAATTTTTATTTTGTTTATGAATAGAAAAAAAGAATATTATTTATTATTTATTTGGGCTTCATTGGTAGCATATAGTAGAGTTTATTTAGGTGTTCATTATCCATCTGATATAATTGTAGGGTCTTTAATTGGAATTACAGTTTCTTATTTGTTTTACACTGTAATATTCGTTCGAATAGATAGAAAATTACTTTAATAATTCTGGAAATTTCTTTTTAAAATCATTTATTCTTGGTACAGAAACTTTCCATATATAAGGATTATTAGAATTATTTATTTTATAATCTTGATGATAATCCTCTGCGATGTAGAATAATTCAAATTTAGTTACTTCGGTAACAATTCTTTTATAAGTTTTATTATCCAATAATCGTTGAATTTCATTTTTGATAATATTTTTTTCTAAATCATTTTTATAGAATGCAATTGATCTATAATGTGTTCCAATATCAGGACCTTGCCGATTTAAGGTAGTTGGATCATGTGATGCAAAAAAAACTTCAACTAATTTTTTAAAAGATATTTTTTTTGAATCATATATTACTTTAACTGTTTCAGCATGGCCTGTCTTTCCAGTTAAAACTTGGTAGTAATCAGGGTTTTTAGTTTTTCCACCTGAGTATCCAGATTGAACTTCACTAACACCATTTAGACTCTCATAAATTGACTCAACACACCAAAAACAACCTGATGCAAAATAAGCTTCTCTATAATTAGTTTGTGATTTTAAGTTTAAATTAATAAATATTATAATAATGTAAATGCTTTTTTTCAAACCTAAATTTTTTTTAATAAGAGTTTGCAAAAATTATTCCAGGAAAATTTTTTCTTTAAGGTTGATAAATTTTTTAATTTTTTTGAGTTACTGGAACTTAATGCTTTAATTATATTTTTTGAAATGGATTCATAATCTTTACTGCATATGTATCCATTTTTATTGTTGATCATTTCTTTAATACCTCCTTCGCCTGTTGTAACATTAATTTTTTCGAATGAAATACCCAATGCTGTTATTCCACTTTGTGTAGCAGTTATATAAGGTTGAACTATAATTTCAGATGCCCCCATGTAATATTTGATATCATTCTTATGAATAAAGCCATTGCTAAATATTACATGATTTTTTAATGATAATTTATCTATTAAATTGATATACTTTTTTTTATTTTCGATAAACTCACCTGCGATTATAAGTTTAATTTTATTATCAAAATCAACAATATTTTTGAAGCTTTTTAATAATAATTCAAGCCCTTTGTATTTTCTTATCATTCCTAAGAATAAAATATATTTATTGTTTTTATTTAATTTAAGTTTCTTCAAAGAATCTTCTTTTGAGGCCATTTTTAGATCATCAATTGGATGAAATAATGTCTGTGATTCTCTTTTTGAAAAAGACTTAATTTGTTTTGAAGTGTGTTTAGATAATGTTATTATGTTATCAAGTGAATTGATGTATAATTTTAAAATTATTTTGCTAAATAAATAATTTTCGTGAGGGAATACATTGTGAAATAATCCTATTTTTTTTGTGTTACGAGTATATGACTTATTGATAAATAAATAGGCTAATCCAGTAATTGGAGTCCAGTATGTAGTTATAACATAATTTATTTTCTTTTCTTTTATTAAACGTTTAATTTTTCCCCAGGTAAATGGATTGTATGGGTTTATCTTTAAAATATTTTTATTTTCTTTTTTCTGACTTGAAATTTGTTTTTTTTTATTTCTTAAAAAAAAAGGATAGCTTCTGTCAAAACTTATGAAGTAACAATTTTTAAATTCTTCTAAATGTAAATATAGTTGATGATTGAAATCAGAAATTCCACCTTTTAAGGGGGGATAAGGACCAATTATTAAAACATTCATTTTCTTTAATTTTCATTTAAGATCCATGTTCCATTTTGTATTAAAGGTTCAGCTTGTTTATACTTTACTTGTTTAACCTCACCTGTTTGAATATTCTTAATTTTTACTCTTTCATTTCTTCCAATTTTTCTCTGCTCTCTCACAATAGTTTCAACTACGGAGTTTCCACTGGATGAGCGAGCTCCAACTTCTCTATTTCTATTTGCCATCTCGTCACTGTTTAAGATCTCTTCTTTGGAAGTATTAAATCTTTCTCTTCTTCTAGTCTGCCTGTCTTCAGTTATTTCATTAGGATTTTTAGATGGTAACTCACCCTTAAACAAAAATGTTAATATATCTTTATTAAGTTGATCAATCATACTAAAAAATAGTTCTTTAGCTTCAAACTTATAAATAAGTAAAGGATCCTTTTGTTCATGAACTGCTAATTGCACAGATTGCTTTAGCTCATCCATTTTTCTTAAGTGTGTTTTCCATGTATCATCAAGAATAGCTAATGATATATTTTTTTCAAAATCATTAATTAATTCCTTTCCCTCAGATTCATAAGCCTTTTTAAGGTCTGTCACGATATTCATAGTTTTCTTTCCATCGGTAAATGGAACTACAATTCTTTCAAACTTATTCTGTGGATTTTCAAAGACATTTTTAACAACAGGGAAAACTTTTAATGAGTTTTCATGATTCTTTTTTTCGTAATGTTTTAAAACAACATTATATAGATCATCAATAATTCTATTTTGATCTAAATTCTCAAACTCATCTTTACTGAAAGGAGATGTAATTGAAAAGAATCTGATTAGGTCAAATTCAAATGATTTAAACTCATTATTGTTTCTTGCTGATATATAAATTGATTCAACTGTTTCATAAATCATATTTGCAATATCTACTTTCAGTCTATTAACGTCTAGGGCATTTTTTCTTTTTGTGTAGATGACTTCTCTTTGTAGATTCATAACATCATCATATTCTAATAATCTTTTTCTTATACCAAAATTATTTTCTTCAACTTTCTTTTGTGCTCTTTCAATTGTTGTTGTCATAAGTGAATGCTGAATTACTTCACCATCTTTATGACCCATTCTATCCATCATTCTAGCTACCTTATCTGATCCAAAAAGCCTCATTAAATTATCTTCCAATGAAACATAAAATTGTGAGCTTCCCGGGTCACCTTGTCTTCCAGATCTACCCCTTAATTGTCTATCAACCCTTCTTGAATCATGTCTTTCTGTTCCAATTATAGCTAAGCCACCTCTTTCTTTTATTTCATCAGATATTTTAATATCAGTTCCTCTACCAGCCATGTTGGTTGCTATTGTTACGATACCGGCTTTGCCAGCTTCAGCAACAATATCTGCCTCTTTCTTATGTAGCTTAGCATTTAAAACGTTGTGTTTAATATTTTTAATATTTAACATTCTTGAAAGAAGTTCAGAAATTTCTACTGATGTTGTTCCTATTAAAACAGGCCTTCCTTGTTTTACAATCTGATTAACATTGTCTATTACTGCATTATATTTTTCTCTTTTCGTTTTATATATTAAATCATTTTGATCATTTCTCACAATAGGCTTGTTAGTTGGTATTTCTACAACATCTAGTTTATAAATATCCCAAAACTCACCTTGTTCTGTAACTGCAGTTCCAGTCATTCCTGAGAGTTTGCGATACATTCTAAAATAATTTTGAAGAGTTATAGTAGCAAAAGTTTGTGTTGCATCCTCAATCTTAACATTTTCTTTAGCTTCAATAGCTTGATGAAGACCATCTGAATATCTCCTGCCCTCCATAATTCTACCGGTTTGTTCATCAACAATCTTAACCTTATTATCAATTACAACATATTCAATGTCCTTTTCAAACAAAGCATATGCTTTAAGTAGCTGATTTAAGGTGTGGATTCTTTCACTTTTTACTCTAAATTCTGTATAAACTTTTTCCTTTTTTTCTGCTTCATTTTCTGGTTTTAAATTTTCGTTTTCAATTTCTGAAATTTTAGTTGATATGTCTGGTAAAATGAAAAAATTAGAATCATTTACATCTTTTGATAAATGCTCAATTCCTTTATCTGTTAACTCAATTTGATTATTTTTTTCATCAATAGTAAAAAATAAGTCTGCATCAATTTTAGGCATTTCCCTATTATTGTCCTGCATGTAATAATTTTCTGTTTTTAATAATATTTGTTTAACACCCTCTTCACTTAAAAATTTGATTAATGCTTTTGTTTTTGGAAGACCTCTGTAAGCTTGTAATAACTTAAAACCGCCATTTTCATTATCACCTTCGCTGATAAGATTTTTACTTTCAGATAAAATTTGTGTTACAAGTTGTTTTTGAATTTGAACGAGGGATGATATTTTAGGTTTTAAATCATTAAACTCATGGTTATTTCCTTTTGGGACAGGTCCAGAAATTATTAATGGTGTTCGTGCGTCATCAATCAATACAGAATCTACTTCATCAACAATTGCATATGAATGTTTTCTTTGCACTCTATCCTCTAATTTGTGAGCCATATTATCTCTCAAATAATCAAATCCAAATTCATTATTAGTTCCATAAGTTATATCAGCTAAATATGCGTTTCTTCTTTCAATTGAATTTGGTTTATGGTTATCAATACAATCAACACTTAAGCCATGAAATTCAAAAATTGGAGACATCCAAGCGCAGTCTCTTTTTGCCAAATAATCATTTACAGTGACAAGATGTACTCCATTTCCTGATAATGCATTTAAATAGACAGGTAGAGTGGCAACTAATGTTTTACCTTCTCCAGTTTGCATTTCAGCAATTTTCCCTTTGTGAAGAACAATACCTCCAAATAGTTGAACATCATAATGTACCATATCCCATACAATATTTTTTCCTGCTGCATCCCAACTATTATTCCATTTTGCCTTGTCTTTATTAAGTGTTATATAATTTTTTTCTGATGAAAGTTTAATGTCATTTTCATTTGCTGTAACTATCACTTCTTCATTTTTACTAAATCTTTTTGCAGTTTCTCTAATAATACAAAATGCATCAGGAAGAATTTTATTTAAGTAAATATCTAATTCATCTAAAAAATTTTGATCTATTTCTTCAATATCATTATATAATTTTTCTTTTTTTTCAATGTCAGATTCGTTTGAAATGTTACCATTTAAAACATCAATTTTATCTTGGAAAGGTTTTTTAAGAGACTTTATCTCTTTTTTAAATTCATTAGTTTTATTTCTTAATTCATCGTTAGAAAGATCAGAGTAATTTTCTTCTAATGAATTTATACTGAGGACTATTGGAGATATTTCCTTCAGGTCTTTCTTTGCTTTATTACCAACAAAAATTTTAAGAATAGAATTAATTACACTCATTGATTATATTCAAATTTAACTAAAAAAAAAGCCTCAAATAGAGACTTTTAATATATAATTTTAAAATACTACTTTAATATTCATCTTCATTCCATAAATAATCCTCCTCTGTTGGAAAATCAGGCCAAATATCTTGTATTGATTCATAAACATCTTCATCTTCTTCTTCAATAGCTTGAAGATTTTCAACAACTTCAAGAGGGGCACCTGTTCGAATCGCAAAATCAATTAATTCATCTTTATTCGCAGGCCATGGTGCATCACTTAAATATGACGCAAGTTCTAACGTCCAGTACATAATTATTTAATTAAATTTCTGCAAAAATATATTTTTATTGCATTTACACAACTGTTTCAAAGAAAAATAACATTTTATTAAAAAATTGTTACTTTTTACCCTTTATTTTTAGTGATAAGTAATAGCTATAAATTATAATCAAAATAAAAAGAGAAATTCTATATATGTAATCTCCAAATTGGACATATATTGTTACAATATCATTTTCCTTGTAGTTTGCTGAAATGATACTTTCTTCATTGTAATTAGTTTTAATTATTTCGTCACCCCTTGAATTTATTATACCAGAAATACCAGTATTTGCACTTCTTATAATATTTTTTCTTGTTTCTACTGCTCTAAGTTTAGCGTATGAAAAATGCTGCCTGTGACCTTCAGTATTTCCCCACCATGCATCATTAGTAATAATTGCTAGTGCTCTCCCACCATTTTTTATATAATCTGTCAAATATTCACCATAAATAGATTCATAACATATTATTGGAGATATATTATAATTTTGACTTTTAAATACACTTCTTTTTTCCTGAAATCCTCTTGTTTTAGTTGATCCTCCGAAATCCATTAAAAATTGTCCTAATATTGGCTCTAAAAGTTTTCTGTATGGCATTTTTTCAACGCCCACTACAAGTTTAGACTTATGATAAAAATTAGTTTTATCACTAAAATGTATAGCGCTATTGTAAATATTTAGCCACCTATTATCTCTAATTTTATTTGAATATTTCTTAATTTGTGATGAATCATATAAAATCTCGTATAATTCAATTCCACTTAAAATTTCATTATTATATTTTGAATTGAGATCGAAAATATTTTTAGATAAATTATTATAATAATAACTATTGATTTGTACTCCTTCCGAGAAAAAAGTTTCTGGTAAGAGAATCAAAGAATTTCTAATTTTATTATTATTTACTATTTCTTCAAGATAATCTAAATTATCATTATTTGTTTTCGAATACTTTTCTGAATATGGATCTATGTTAGGTTGAACAATAGAAATATTTTTTAACTCACCATTTTCTTCAAAATTTTTATATATAATAAAAGAAATTATCGTTGGTATTATTAATACTGACGAAAGAGTATACACTAATATTTTTGTTTGATTGTTTTTTTTATGATTTATGTAAATTTTAAATAAAACAATATTTACAATTAAAACCCATAAACTACCGCCAAAAACACCTGTATATTCGTACCATTGAATTATCCACGTATTTTCAGAAAAAACATTTCCAAAGATTAGCCACGGCCAAGAAAAATCCCAAACTAAATGAAGTTTTTCGTAACATATCCATAGAGTAGTAAAAAATATATATCCCAATTTTTCATTTGTTTTTATTTTTACTTTTCTGAAGAGATAAAATACAATCGTCATCATTAATGAATTTACTACGCAAGCAAAAAAATAACCAAATACGGTTGCATAAGTTAGCCAGTATGTATTTGTAAGATTCCAGGTTAAAAATCCAGTAAAAAAAATTAAAAAAATATACTTACCATCATAAAATTCATTTACATAAAAAAAAGGAATTAGAGCTAAAAAAATTAGAGGGAAAAAACCATAGGTTGGCCATGAAATTGTAAATGTCAACCCTCCAATTAGTGTTAATAAAATAGCTTTGTAAATATTCAAAAATTAAATTTTAAATTTGTTTAATATATAAACTTAACTTAAGATTTGAAATTTATCAAACACCTTCCAAATTTTCTTACAATTTGCAATGCCTTATTAGGCTCTTTTGCATTATTTGTATTATTTGTTGATAGTTTAGGATTTTATGGTGATGATAAATATTTATTTGTAATCTCATTAGTATTTTTTGCAGCAATTTTTGATTATTTAGACGGATTTTTTGCAAAAATTTTAAATATTAAATCAAAAATTGGATCTCAATTAGATTCCTTTTCAGATTTAATCTCTTTCGCTATTGTTCCTACATTTCTTCTGATTGATTTTATTTCTGAAAATCAATATCCTACATATCTAAAGCTTATACCGTTACTTATAATTATTTGTTCAATATACAGGTTGTCAAAATTTAACGTTCTTGAAAGTTCAATACATTTTAAAGGTTTACCAACTCCGGCAAATGCCTTGTTTTTTTTAGGATTACCATCATTTATTTTTTCTTTAAGTGAATTGATTTTAACCTCAATTATTATTTTTTTTTCATTCCTATTGATAAGTAATTTTAAATTCTATTCATTTAAATCATTTAAAAATAAAGATGAAAAGCAGTTTCTATTGGTAATGATTTTAATTGAATTCCCTTTAATTATATTTAGTTTTGTTAAAAGTGTCTCATTTGCATCTTTACTAAGTTACATGGTCCTAGTTTATGTTCTATCTTGCTTTTTTATTTCGGGAATAAATAAACAAGCTTCATCTAATTGATCCTTGTGAATAAATACTTTATGAGTAAACAAATAATTTGGTATTCCAAATCCAGCTAAACTTGCAGATTTACTTTCATCTTTTATAATTGGATATATATTTATATGGTTGAGTTTGTTTTTTAATTCTAGTGATTTAATATGAGATCCATAAAATATTTGTATATAGTCAGTCAATGCTTTTAAATTTTAAATCTTTTCTTCTGTAAATAAAATTTTGTCCAAGGTAAACTTTTCTAACCATTTCATCTTTTGCTAATTCTTCGGGTTTACCACTTTTTAAAATTTTACCATCAAACATAAGATATGTTCTGTCGGTTATTGCTAATGTCTCTTGAACATTATGATCAGTTATTAAAACACCAATATTTTTAGTTTTAAGGTGAGCAATAATTTTCTGTATTTCTTCAACAGCAATAGGATCAACTCCTGCGAATGGTTCATCAAGTAAGAGAAACTTTGGTTCAGTAGCTAAAGCTCTTGCAATTTCAGTTCTTCTTCTCTCGCCACCAGAAAGTAAATCACCTCTATTTTTTCTAACTTTTTCTAAACTAAACTCTTTTATTAGGTTTTCTAAATCATTTTTTTGCTCATTTTTTGATTTTTCAGTCATTTCTAATACGACTTTAATATTTTCTTCAACAGTTAATTTTCTAAAAACAGAAGCCTCTTGTGCTAAATAACCAATTCCTTGTTTAGCTCTTCTAAACATAGGCTCTGATGAAATATTATTATTATCAATTGAAATTACTCCGTTATCACATTTAATTAATCCAACAATCATATAAAAACATGTTGTTTTTCCAGCTCCATTGGGGCCTAATAAACCAACAATTTCTCCTTGCTTTAACTCAAGATCAACGCCTTTAACTACTTTTCTAGATTTGTATGATTTTTCAATTTTTATTGCTTGAAGTTTCATAATTAGCTCTTTTTCTTAATAACAATTTTTGATATATATATACTAATTTGATATAAGATTACAATTGGTATAGCTACAATTATTTGACTAGCAACATCAGGAGGTGTAATAACTGCAGCTAATACTAATACTCCAACAAGTGCAAATTTTCGATACTTTACTAGGATTTCTGGTGTTACTAATCCAATTTTAGTTAAGAAATATATAATTATTGGAAGCTCAAAAATAAGACCTGAGGCGAGTACGGACGCTCTAACTAGACCTATATAACTACTCAAATCAAAATCATTAAAAATTTCCTCACTGACTGTATAATTTCCTAAAAAATTAATGGACAAGGGGCAAATCACATAATAACCAAACAACACTCCAGTAAAGAAAAGTAAACTTGATATAAAAATAAAACCTCTTGCATATTTTTTTTCATTTTGATATAGCCCTGGACTAATGAAACTCCAAAATTGATACAAAACATAGGGGAAAGAAATAATAAAACCTGAGGCTATTGATGTCCAAATGTGAGCAGAAAATTGACCAGCCATTGTTCTGCTCTGAATTCTAAATGGCATTTCTTTTATACAAAAACTATCATTCAATCCAAAAAAATTTGAAAGTTCACACAGAGTTTTGTAAGTAAAAAAATCTACACTCTTGGGTCCGAAAATAATTTTATTAAAGATAAAATCTTTAAAAACAAAGGCTATTGATCCAAAAAAAACTATAGCTAAGAATGATCTTAGTATGTGCCATCTTAGATCCTCAAGATGATCTAAAAAAGACATTTCATTTGGATCTTTCAGTCTTTCGCTCATATTCCTGAATTTAAAATTTGATGCATATGAACCATTCCTAAATAACTACCTTTTTCAACCACAATAATTTGAGTTATTTTATTGTTATTCATAATTTTCAGTGCATCTGAGGCTAAAGTTTTACTATCGATTACTTTTGGTTCATGACTCATAATTTTAGAAACATTTAACTCTAATGGGTCTTTGTAGTTCTTTATTGTTCTTCTAACATCTCCATCAGTAATGATACCTACAACTTTTTTATTTTTTAAAATAGCAGTTGCCCCATACATTTTTTGAAGAAATTTCCTCAATAGCATCTTTGAATTTGCTATTAAAATTAATTCCAGGAATTAAATCTTCATTAACTAAATCTTTTACAGTTAATGTTAGTTTTTTTCCTAGAGATCCTGATGGATGATATTTTACAAAATCTTCAGTTTTAAAACCTTTTAAATACATTAAACAAATTGCAATTGTATCACCAATTAAAAGCTGTATACTAGTGCTTGTTGTTGGTGCTAAATTGTTTGGACATGCCTCTTTTTCAATTTTATAAACTATCAATTTATCTGATTTTTTTCCCAGAAAAGAATCTTTTTCAGATGTTATTCCAATTAAATTTATTTTTAATTTTTTTATTTGTTTTACCAAGTCAATAGTTTCTGTATTATTTCCACTTTTTGAAAAACACAATACAACATCATCCTGCGTAATAACTCCAAGATCACCATGCAATGCATCCGATCCATGCATGAATATTGAGGGGGAACCAGTAGAATTTAATGTTGCAGAAATTTTCATTCCAATAATTGCACTTTTACCAATTCCAGTAATTATTATTCTACCTTTAATTTTTCCTAAAAAATCAATAATACTTTCAAAGTTTTTATCAAATGATTTTTCAAGTTTATTAATCGAATCTATTTGATTATCTAAAATATCTTTTGAAATTTTTTTTAAATCTAATTTGTTCAAAACTTTATTGATTTTTTTAATTATTCAAACCGTAAATTAAGCTATATTTAGTTTAACTAAGGTACAAATATACCTTATTTAGTTTCAAAAATGTCAACACAGACTGAACTAACCAGTATCTTAAAAAAATATTTTGGATTTTCATCATTTAGAGATAATCAGCAAGATATAATTACATCAATTATAAATAACAATAACAACTTAGTAATAATGCCAACAGGTGGTGGGAAGTCACTATGTTATCAAATGTCAGCAATTTGCATGGAAGGTATGGCTATTATTGTTTCACCGTTGATTGCTTTGATGAAAAATCAAGTTGATGTTTTAAAAGGTGTTTTTGATAATGATTTAATTGCTTGTGTTTTAAATTCTTCTTTAACACAATCTGAAATTTCTAGAGTTAAGGAAGGAGTTTCAACTGGTATAACTAAATTATTATATATGGCACCTGAATCATTATCTAAGGATTACAATATTGATTTTTTAAAAAATCAAAAAATATCATTTGTAGCAGTAGATGAGGCACATTGTATTTCTGAATGGGGTCATGATTTTAGACCTGATTATAGAAACATATTTAAAGTTGTAAAAAAAATTGACCCAAGAATAAAAATAACTGCTTTAACTGCAACAGCAACACCTAAAGTTCAAGATGATATAATCAAAAACTTAGATTTAAATGAACCCAAAATATTTAAATCATCTTTTAATAGACCCAATTTGTTTTATGAGATTAGAAAAAAAGACGACACAATTGATAAACAAATCATATCATTTATAAAAAGAAACCAAGGTAAATCTGGTATTATATATTGTTTATCAAGAAAAAAAGTTGAAGATTTTGCTAATCTATTGACTTTAAACAATATTAATGCTCTTCCATATCATGCTGGTCTTGAACATAAAAATAGATCTAGAAATCAAGAATATTTTTTAATGCATGACTGTGATGTTATAGTTGCAACAATAGCTTTTGGAATGGGCATTGATAAACCTGACATTAGGTACGTTATACATTACGATATTCCTAAAAGTTTAGAATCATATTATCAAGAAACTGGAAGAGCGGGTAGAGATGGAGGTGAAGGACATTGTCTAGCCTTTTACTCCTACGATGATATTGAAAAATTAGAAAAATTTTTATCTGGAAAACCTATCTCTGAACAAGAATTGGGACTCTCATTACTTGAGGAGGTGGCCTCATATTGTGAAACTTCAATGTCAAGAAGAAAATTTATTCTAAATTATTTTGGAGAAAATTATGATGAAATAAATGGATTAGGAAATAAAATGGATGATAATTCTAAAGATCCTAAAAAAACTACTGAAGTTAAAAATGATGTAAAATTAGTTTTAGAATCAATAAAAAGCACAAATCAAAAATACAAATTAAAGGATATTGCATCATTTATATTTGGTTTTGAAACTTCGACTTTAAAAGCACACAATTCATCATCAAAACCTTTTTTTGGAAAAGGGAAACATAATGATATGATTTTTTGGAAGTCACTACTTAGAAAAATGATTGTCGAAGGTTTTTTACTAAAAAAAGTAGAAGAATACGGAGTATTAAAATTAACAGAAAAGGGAGAAGATTTTATCAATAATCAAAAATCATTTTTACTTTCAGTTGATAGAGATTTTTCAAATGAAACTATTTCAGTAAATAAATCTGAAAAGAAATCATTTGTTATAGATGAACATCTTCATAAAATTTTGATTGATTTGAGAAAATCTATATCTAAAGATCTTAATATACCTCCCTTTGCTGTTTTTCAAGAATCCTCTATTGAAGAAATGACATTAAAATATCCCGTCTCTCAGGAAGAATTATCTACAATAGTTGGAGTAGGAGAGGTGAAAGCTAAAAAGTTTGGAGATAAATTTATAGATGTGATAAGTAAATATGTAGATGAAAATGATGTAGAAAGACCTTTTGATACTATTATAAAATCTTCTGGTATTAATTCTTCATTAAAATTGTTTTTTATTCAATCTGTTGATAAAAAGTTGAATATTGAGGAAATGGCATCTGCAAAAAATGTTGAGTATAATCAAGTGTTAAAAGATCTTGAAACAATAATATATTCAGGTACAAAATTAAATTTAAAGTACATTATTGATGATTTATTTGATGAGGAGTCTCATGATGAGCTATTAGACTTCTTTAATGATCTCGAATCAGATGATATACAAATTGTTTTAGATGAATTTGAAGATGAGTATGAAGAGGAAGATCTAAAGTTATTCAGGTTGTATCACTATTGTGAAATTGGCTTTTAGTTTACTTCCATTTTATGTTGCACCCAATACTTGGTTTTTGAACTTCAGTATTTTCAACATCACTAATTAAGCAATCAATTGCATTTCTTAAATCGGATCCAGTAACAGGGATTTCATTTCCAGGTCTAGATCCATCAAGTTGACCTCTATATACTAATTTTTTTTCTGAATCGTAAAGGAAAAAATCAGGCGTGCAAGCAGCATCATACATTTTTGCTACTTCTTGAGATTCATCATATAAATATGGAAAATTAAATTCTTTTTCTTTAGCTAGCAATTTCATTAACTCTGGTGAATCATCTGGGTAGTTTTCAACATCATTACTTGAAATAGCAATAAATGAAATACTATTTTCATATTCTTTACTGATATTAACTATTTCATCAATTACATGTATAACAAAAGGACAATGATTACAAATAAACATAATTAAAACACCTTCCTTTTTATATAAATCATTAGATGATATTAATTTATTATCTATAGTGTTAAGTAATTTAAAATCAGGTGCTTTTGATCCTAATTCAATCATATTAGAAGGTGTTCTTGCCATTTGTTTTTTTTACAAATTTAATTTTTAATTTTATTGAATGTTAGATCAAATAATATATTTTTTTGATAATATTTCATCAACACAAAGAGGTTTAATTTTAGCTCTGGGAATTACAGTTTTTTGGATTATTGAAGGATTTATACCTTTTAGAGTTTTTTCTTATAACAAGTTTAAGCATTCCATAACTAATATTTTACTCACTCTAACCACAATAATTGTAAACTTTTCTCTTGCTTTTTTAATTGTTATCTCATGTGATTATGTTTCAAAAAATGAATTTGGTTTAATTTCTTTATTAAATATTGATGGATTTTTGAGAATTATATTTAGTTTAATGATTTTAGACTTTATAGGTGCTTATTTAGCTCATTATGTACAACACAAGATTAAGCCTTTATGGTTAGTTCATGCTGTTCATCACTCTGATAAATATGTTGATACAACTACTGCTAATAGACATCATCCAATTGAAAGTCTTGTTAGATTTATTTTTACTGTTTTTGCAGTTTTTATTTCTGAATCATCAATAGCAGTAGTTTTTCTATACCAGTCATTATCAGTTGTTTTTTCACAATTTAATCATGCAAATATTAAATTGAATTCTCATGTTGATAAGATAATGTCTTATTTGGTTGTTACACCAGACATGCATAAAGTACATCATCATTCTTACATGCCATACACTGATACAAATTATGGTAATATTTTTTCAATCTGGGATAGGTTATTTGGAACCTACTCAGAATTAGATAAGGAAAAAATTATTTATGGAATTGATGATGATTATGATGATAAAAATGATTTTTTTAAAGTATTAAAAAGACCTTTCAAGAAAGATTAAATATCTTCAAAGCTCACATCTGTAAACTTGTTTGAACTATCATCTTTAGAACTATCATCTTTTACTACATCAGTATTTTCCTCTTCAGCTTTTTTAGCTTTATAGTCTTTATCGTGTATTTCACTAATAACTTCACTTCCTTTCTCATCAATGATATACTTAGTCATTTCACCTAATATTTCAGAAAAATTTTGAAAATCTTCTTTGTATAGGTAAATCTTATGCTTTTTGAAATAAAAAGTACCATCCTCGTTTGTGAATTTTTTACTTTCAGAGATTGTTAGGTAATAATCTCCAGCTTTCGTAGATCTTACATCAAAAAAATAAGTTCTTCTTCCTGCTCTCAAAACCTTTGAGAAAATGTCTTCATTAACATTATTATTATTTTCTTCCATTTATTAAGTATTATGTTCGTTCAAAAATGAGTAAAATAAATCAAACAGCAAAATTATAATGATTTATTTACCCTCAACCTGTTGATTAAAAATATCCTTGTAATAACCTTCTTTAATTATCAGTTCAGAATGACTTCCTTCTTGAATTTTTTTACCTTCATTTAGTACAATTATTTTATCACAATGTTTAACAGTTGATATTCTATGGCTAATTATTATTTTAGTACAGTTGGATATGTGATTTAGAACATTTCTAAATATTTTATCTTCTGTTTCTGTGTCAACTGCTGAAAGACTATCATCAAGAATTATAATTTTCGGATCTTTAATTAAAGCTCTTGCAATTGCAATTCTTTGTCTTTGGCCGCCTGATAAATTTATTCCTCTTTCACCTAATATTGAATTGTATTTATTATAAAAGCCGTTAATATCTTCATGGACATTAGCAAATTTTGAAAATCTTATTACATCTTCATGACTTGCATGAATATTTCCAAATTTTATATTATTCAAAATTGAATCTGAAAACAAAAAAGTAGTTTGTGGAACATAACCGATATTTTGCCTAATTATATCCAAATTATGTTTTTTTAAGCTCTTGTTATCTATGAATACTTCACCTTTAACCGGATCATAATTCCTTAAAATTAGCTCAGCTATTGTTGACTTTCCAGAGCCAACTCCACCAATTATACCTAGTGATTTTCCTTGATCAATTTTAAAACTCAAGTTATTTATTGCAACAATTTTAGTTTCTGGATAAATTAAACTTACATTATTAAATTCAATTTCACCTTTTAAATCGTATTTGTCGTTAGCATTATTATCAATATTACTTTTTTCATTTAAAAACTCATTAATTCTTTTTTGTGATGCTTCTGCTTGCTGAACTATAGAAGTTACCCATCCAACTGTTGCAACAGGCCAAGTTAGCATTGTTACATAAATAATAAACTCTGCTAAAACTCCTAGTTCAATTTCTCCATTTATATATTGTTTACCGCCTATAAATATTACAATGATATTACTAATACCAATTAAAAGAATCATCATCGGAAAAAACCATGATTGAAATTTTGCTAAATCAATATTCTTTTCCTTTGTATCATAAGAATAATTCATCATTGAATTAATAACTTCATTTTCAATAGTATTAGACTTGATAACTGAAATGCCGCTGAACGATTCCTGTGTATAAGTTGTTATTCTTGAAAGCGATTCTTGTACCTTTTTACTCTTTATATTAATTTTTTTACTTAGTTTAAAAATTAAAAATGAAAGAATTGGTAAAGGAATTATTGTATATAATGTTAGTGTTGGTGCAACACTAATCATGTATGAAATAATAATTACAAACAATGAAATAGTATTTATTGTATACATTAAAGCGGGACCAACATACATTCTTACTTTACTTACATCTTCACTTATTCTGTTCATTAAATCACCTGTCCTATTATTTTTGTAAAACTTTTGATCTAATTCTTGATATTTACTATAAATTTCATTTTTCAAATCAAACTCTATAAATCTTGATACATTAATCAAAGTTTGTCTCATCAGAAAAGTTAATATTCCAGCTAAAAAAGCAGATCCAATAATTAGAAATATGTTGAGTAATAGCTGTTCCTTTAAAATATCATTTTCAATGGATTTATCTAAAAAGTAGTTTTCAATTAGAGTTATCGAATCACCAACAAGATTTGGTGCAATAAGCGCAAAAATTCTTGCTATGATTGTAATTAAAATTCCAATCAAGATTCTATTTTTATACTCTAAAAAAAATTTATTTAAATATCTAAGTTCTTTCATACGAAGATTTCAAATATACATTTTTATGATACTATAATATGATAAAATTAAATACATTTGCACCTAAGTTCATTGTATGTTAAATCGTAGGCACATTAGAGTTAAGATTTTACAATTGTTATATTCAAAATCAGCTGCTGATTCAAAGCCAAGTGAATTAATATCTGAATACAATAAAAGATCTAAAAATTTTTTCAGACTTTTTATTTCAAAATTTCTATTATTCGAAAAACTTTATCATGAATTTTTAAAAAAAGAAAAGATAATATCAAAAAGAAACTTTGAAAATGACTCAAGTAGTTTAAAAAATATAGTGCTAAATAATGAATTACTAATTCATTTTAAAAATTCTTCAACTCTCCAAAAAATTAAAAAAAAATATGAAATAGATATTTGGGACAATAATGTTCAATTGATCGAAATTTTATTTAATGAAATTTTCAATAGTGATTTATTCAATGATTATAAAAACTTAAAAGCTTTAGATTTTGATAAAAGAAAAAAATTTGTAGTTGATGTTTTTAAAAAAATTATTGTTAAAAACGATCTCATATATCAGTTATATGAAGATTCAGAACTCGAGTGGATTGATGATTTTCCATTAGTAAATACACTTTTTTTAAATTACTTAAAAGCTTTCAATATCGATAAAAAAAATACCATTCCTATTAAAATTTTTAATGATAAGGATGATAAAAAATTTGGCTCTGAATTATTTAAGACTGCTCTAAAAAATGATAAAAATCTTGATAAAATTATTTCAAAATTTACTCCTGATTGGGAAAATGATAGAATTGCAGTAGTTGACTTGATAATTTTAAAGATGTGTGTTAATGAATTTTTAAACTTTCCTTCAATACCTGTTAAGGTTAGTATTAATGAGTATGTTGAAATTTCTAAAAACTACTCCTCTCCAGAAAGTAGTAACTTCATAAATGGAGTTGCTAATAATATTTTTAAATATCTAACTGAAAACAATCAGATTAAAAAAAATGATAGAGGTTTACAATAATTTTATAATTTTAAAACATGAAATTTAATATTAGAACATATAAGAACTTTTTTACCAATTTATCTTCCATATTTTTTTTGGGTTTGATATTTACTTCATGTAATTCAGATCCTTCAAAAAAAGTTAAAGAAGAGAATTTAAAGGCAGTTCAGGAGAAGGTATTACAAAAATTAGAAAGTTCAGAAATAACTTTTGATTTTGACAGCTATAATTACGGTGAAGTTGTAGATGGTGATGTGGTTGAAGTTGATTTTAATTTTACTAACACAGGTAAATCTGATTTAATAATATTTGATGCTTCAGCATCATGTGGTTGTACTGTGCCTGAGTATCCAAAAAATAAAAATATTAAACCAGGAGAGGGTGGTAATATTAAAGTAATGTTTGATACTTCAAATAAGCCAGGTAAACAAGTCAAATCAGTGACATTGTCTACAAATACTGATTTAGGAAAAAAAATAATAAGGATTAACGGTTTTGTTTTAAATAAATAAATATGGAAGGAGCTGGACAGTGGCCATTACTTATAATGATGTTTTTGGCTTTTTATTTAATTTTAATTGTTCCCCAAACAAGAAGAGCTAAAAAAGAAAAAAAATTTATTAATGCTTTGAAAAGAGGTGACCGAGTTATTACTAAAAGTGGGATGCATGGTAAGGTTATTGAAGTTAATAATGAAAATAATACATGTGTATTAGAAACTATGGCAGGGAAGATAAAATTTGATAAAACTGCAATATCTTTAGAAATGTCATCAAAATTGATCAAAAAGACATAAATGTCTAGATTAACAAAATTTGATATTAATTTTAGATTATTTTTAAGAGATATATACCATTTTTTTCCAACTATTGGTTGGAAAATTTTAAAGCCAATCTTCTTTTCTTTTGATCCTGAAAAGATTCACCATTTTGTTGTCAGATATTTAAAATTAACCCCTGTAAGCCTGATAGGTTATGATGTTTCAACTATAAAAAGTTTAGAGACAGAAGTCTTTGGTATTAAATTTCCAAACCCTGTTGGATTAGCTGCTGGTTTCGATAAAAATGCAGAGGTTTATAGGCAAATGAGTTCATTTGGATTTGGTTTTATCGAAATTGGAACAGTTACTCCAAAACCACAAGAAGGTAATCCTAAAACAAGAATTTTTAGATTAATTAAGGATGGAGCTTTGATAAATAGATTAGGCTTTAATAATGATGGTGTTGACAAAGTAATTAAAAGGCTAAAGAACAATAAAGAAGTAATTATTGGTGGTAATATTGGGAAAAATAAAAACACACCAAATGAAAATGCTGTAGACGATTATTTGTTTTGTTTTAAAAAATTGTATGATTATGTTGATTATTTCACAGTTAATGTAAGCTCTCCAAATACACCAAATTTGAGAGATCTTCAGAATATTGAAAGTTTAAGATTAATTTTAATTCCTCTTATTGAAGAAAATAAAAAAAGATCGAAAAAACCTATTTTACTTAAAATTTCACCTGATCTTGCTGATCAAGACATAATATCAGTTGTTGATCTTATCCAAGATATAAATTTAGATGGTATCATTAGTACTAATACGACTATTAAAAGAGATAAATTAAAATCATTAGGTAATTTAAAAAATGAAAAGGGTGGGTTAAGTGGAACTCCTTTAAAAAACAGAAGTACAGAAGTTATAAGTTTAATTCATAAATATTCTAAAGGAAAAGTACCTATTATTGGGGTGGGAGGAATTATGTCACCTAAAGATGCTATTGAAAAACTAAATGCTGGTGCTAGTCTTATACAAGTTTACACTGGATTTATATATAATGGACCATCATTCGCTTACAAAATTAATCGTGAAATTATTAAATCATTAAATTAATTTTTAGATTTAAGTATGATTTTTGACAAAAAATTAATTCCCAAAAATATTCAGGAATACAACGAACTTTATAATTATAGTATTACTAAACCCGAAAGTTTTTGGTCTGAAGTAGCAGAATCATTTATTTGGAAAAAAAAATGGTCCAAAGTCCTAAAGTATGATTTTAATAAACCAAAGTTTGAATGGTTTTGTAATGGAAAATTAAATATAACAGAAAACTGTCTTGACAGACATGTTAAAAATAATCCAGAAAAAACTGCAATAATTTTCGAACCTAATAAACCTGATGATCAAACAGTTCATATTTCTTATAAAGAACTTCATTCGAAAGTTTGCTCATTTGCTAATGTTTTAAAAAATAATAATGTTAAAAAAGGAGATAGGGTATGTATTTATTTACCAATGGTACCAGAGTTGGCTGTTGCAGTCCTTGCCTGTGCTAGAATAGGGGCAGTCCACTCAGTCGTATTCGCTGGTTTTTCATCTACTGCTTTAGCTGCTAGGATAAATGATGCTTCATGTAAAATAGTTTTAACATCTGATGGAAGTTTCAGAGGAAATAAAACAATTGATTTGAAGTCTATTGTGGACGAAGCATTGAATGATTGTGATTGTGTTGATTCAGTGATTGTTTTGAATATAATTAATAGTGAAATTTCATTAAAAAATAATGAAAAGTGGTGGCATGAAGAGTTGAACAATGTAAATGATGATTGTAGAGCTGAAATTATGGATTCTGAAGACCCATTATTCATCTTATACACATCAGGATCAACCGGAAAACCAAAAGGTATGGTTCATTCGTGTGGAGGATATATGGTTTATTCATCATATACTTTTAAAAATGTTTTTGATTATCAAGATGATGATATTTATTGGTGTACAGCAGATATCGGTTGGATTACTGGTCATAGTTACATAGTATATGGGCCATTACTTAATGGAGCAACCACGCTTATGTTTGAAGGCGTTCCATCATATCCAGATTTTGGAAGATTTTGGCAAATCTGTGAAAAACACAAAGTGAATCAATTTTACACAGCACCAACGGCAATTAGAGCATTAGCTAAACACCCGTTTGAATTAGTTAATAAACATGATTTAAGTTCTTTAAAAGTTCTTGGGACTGTTGGTGAGCCAATTAATGAAGAAGCTTGGGATTGGTATAATGAAAATGTTGGAAAAGGAAAATGTCCAATTGTTGATACTTGGTGGCAAACTGAAACTGGTGGAATCATGATTACATCTCTCGCTAATGTTACAGATGGAAAACCTACTTTCGCTACCAAACCCATGATGGGTATTCAACCAGTTCTTTTTGATGAGAATGCCAAGGAATTAGATGATAATAATAAAAATGGAATTTTAGGAATTAAGTATCCTTGGCCATCAATTGCAAGAACAATCTATGGTGATCATGAACGTTATAAAAATGTGTATTTTTCTGCTTACCCTGGATATTATTTCCCTGGTGATGGAGCTTTTAGAGATGATAATGGGAACTACAGAATAACAGGAAGAGTTGATGATGTGGTTATTGTTTCTGGGCATAATCTAGGTACTGCTCCTATTGAAGATGCTATAAATATGCACGAGAATGTTGTTGAAAGTGCTCTTGTTGGATTTCCTCATGATATTAAAGGTAATGCTCTTTATGCTTTTGTGATTTTAAAAGATGATAATTCAAGTAATGATGTAGTAAAAGAAATTAATGATTTGATTTCAAAAACTATTGGCCCAATAGCTAAGCCAGATAAAATTCAAATTGTTACTGGACTTCCAAAAACAAGAAGTGGAAAAATAATGAGAAGAATACTTAGAAAAATAGCCTCTGGAGAAAAAGAAAACTTTGGAGATATATCCACTCTTTTGAATCCTGAAGTTGTAAAATCAATTTTAGATGGAAAAATATAAGTTCATTTTTATCACACTTTTCATTTTTATATTTTTTAAGTCTTTTTCTCAAGAGCAAATTAGAGGATGTTAAAGTCCATGTAGTAGGAAAGGATCAAAAAGTAAAAGTAAGTGTATTTAATACTGCAGGGGTATTAATATATACACTAGAACAAACAATAGAAGATGTAACTAGAAAAACAGAGATAGATCTGTCAAAACAAAAGACAGGAACTTATGTAGTAGTTATGGAAAGTGAAACAGTTAGAAAAACCTTTAAAATAATTAGAGAATGAAAAAAAATCTATGCTTATTGATCATGTTGTTTTTAGTGTCATGTGGAGGAGGAGGTGATGATGATGGTGGAGGACCACCCCCGCCACCGCCAACACCCGATCCGCCCAGTGCTGCAAATTTAAGTGCCCCGTCAAATAATGATGTATGCCAGACTGGTACAAGTATTTCAGATACTCAAAGTAATGTATCTTTTTCATGGACAGCATCAGCCAACACTGATACATATGATTTGAAAATTACAAACTTGAATAACAATCAGGTAACTAATAAAAATGATTTAACATCTGTAAACACTTCGGTTACTTTAGATAAAGCAAATCCATATTCTTGGCAAATAACATCTAAAAATAGTGAATCAACTCAGGTTGCAACTAGTTCAACTTGGAAGTTTTACCTTTCTGGTTCAAGTGAAACTAGTTTTGCTCCATTCCCAGCTGATCTAAAATCACCTAAGTCAGGTTCAACTGTTGCCAGATCATCAGAAGGAAAAGTCAAATTGAGTTGGACTGGCTCTGACCCAGATACATCATCTGGTTTAAAATATACTGTATATATTGACAAAACTGACGGTAAACAATCACCAAATGATAGTCATAAGGAATTGGAAACTAATGAATTAGAGGTTTCTCTCGAGTCTGCAACCATTTATTATTGGAGAATAATGACAACTGATGGTTCAAACAACAGTTATTCAAGTGTATATACTTTTAGAACAGAATAATTATTAAATTTGGATCTAAATAAAATTAATGGCAAAATCACAACAAACATTTAATAAGCTCGAAAGAGAAAAAAATAAAGCTAAAAAACGAGAAGAAAAAAGAAAAAAAATGCAAGCTCGTAAAGAAGCTAGAGAAAGAGGAGAATTAAAACAAGATGAGTTTGTTTATGTTGATCATCTAGGTAATTTTACTGATACACCGCCTGATCCTGCAGAAAAAGAAGAAATAAGTTTAGAATCTATAAATTTGGGTGCAGCTAAAAACCAGGACTTTGATGAAAAAATTCAAGGAAAAGTTACATTTTACGATTCTGAGAAAGGATTTGGTTTTATTAAGAATATATCATCTCACGATTCCTATTTTTTTCATTTTAGTGAATGTAAAGATACACTTACTGTTGGTGATAAAGTCGAATTTGATACAGTTCGTGGCGAAAAAGGGTTAAATGCTGTTAAAATAAATAAGATATAAATGAACTATAATTTATATTATGTTAAATTGTGTATGTTATGAAAAAAGCTATCCTCTATTCTTTGTTATTAATTTTTTTAGCTTTTTCGTTGTTCATAATATATACAATAACAAATCCAACAAGTCCTCTTGAAACAGTTTCTACTGAAAATCAAGATATTTCAATAACCTATAGTCGCCCCTATAAAAAAAATCGTTTAATATTTGGTGATGAAAAAGATGGTGCATTGGTTCCAAATGGTGTTTATTGGAGAACAGGGGCTAATAAACATACATTTATTGAAACAAAAAAAACTCTTATTTTTAATACAGATTCTCTATTCCCTGGAAAATATTCTATTTACACCATACCAAATTCTCAATCTTGGGACATTTATTTTAATAAAGAAGTTTATTATTTAGGTATTTATCAACCATCTACTGAGTCAGATGTATTGAATTCAAAAGTTTCTACAAGTCAGCTGTTTAACTCTGTAGAACAATTTACAATCGAGTTTTCAAACGATTCTATATTTAATTATATAGATTTTTCCTGGGATAAAACTAAAGTTTCATTACCGTTTAAAATTAAATGAAATTTTCATTTAAATTATTAATTAAGTTATTTATTATATCTATTTCAATTGTAATTTTATTACTCTTAGTTTTTGGTATTTCCTATTATACTATTGATCAAATTCAAAAAAAAAATAATTTGATGGATATCGGTGACTACGCTCCTATTTCAACTCTTGTTGTTCCATCAAATCCAAAAACTAGATCAAAATTTCCATTTATTGATGTTCATAGTCATCATTGGAACATGCCAATAATGAACTTAGATAATCTTGTAGATGAAATGGATAGTTTAAATATGATTTATCAAATTAATTTAAGTGGTTCTGGTTTAGCAGTATTCTCTGGCAAACAGGATTTAATGGATTTAAATCTATTAAAATCTATCAATAACGTAAAAGAAAATCATCCGGAAAGATTTGGAGTTTTTGTGAATTTAGATTTATCTAAAATTGGTAGGAAAAATTTTAAATCTAATACTGAAGAATATCTTGAAAATGCATCAAAAATTGGTGCAATTGGCCTCAAGATATATAAAAATTTAGGGTTAAATTTAAAAGATGGCGAAGGTAACAGAGTTAAAGTTGATGATGAAAGATTACAATTCATATGGGAAAAATGTGCTGAACTTAATTTTCCTGTTTTGATTCACTCTGGTGAACCTATTGCTTTTTTTGATAAAATTGATAAGTATAATGAAAGATGGCTTCATGCAAAAGAACGACCAAATAGTTTTAGGCCCTCTGATAAGTATCCACCTTTTGATGTTGTAATGATGGAACAATATAATATGTTTAAAAAAAATCCTAATACAACATTTATTAATGCACATTTTGGATGGTATGGAAATAATTTAAACAAATTAGATCAACAATTAACAGAGCTTTCTAATGTTTATACTGAATTTGGGGCTGTTATTAATGAGTTAGGTAGACAACCTATTTCTGCTAGAAAATTTTTTACTAAACACCAGGATCGTATTTTATTTGGTAAAGACAACTATAACAAAGAGGAATATTATTTATATTTTCAAGTACTAGAAACTAATGATGAATATATCGAATATTTTAGAAAGAGACATGGTTTGTGGAAACTTTATGGGCTTAATTTACCAGATTCTATTTTAAAGAAAGTTTACTATAAAAATGCATTGAAAATTTTCCCATCTATAAATCCAAATCTTTTTAAATAATTATATATTTGGCCCATGATTATTGGTATTCCTAAAGAGATAAAAGAAAGTGAACATAGAGTTGGAATGACTCCTTCGGGTGTTCAAACATTAATTCAAAATGGTCATTCTGTTTATGTTCAAAAAACAGCAGGCGATGGTAGTGGTTACTCAGATAATGATTATTTAAAAGTTGGAGCTAAAGTTCTTAAAACAATTGAGGAAATATATCATATTTCTGAAATGATTATCAAAGTAAAAGAACCTTTAAAGAAAGAATATTTACTTATAAAAGAAGGTCAAATTATTTACACATTTTTTCATTTTGCTTCATCTGAAGAATTAACAAAAGCAATGATTAAAAGTAAGTCTATTTGTATTGCTTATGAGACTGTCGAAAATAAAGATAAATCCTTACCCTTACTAACTCCTATGTCAGAAGTCGCAGGAAGAATGGCTGCACAACAGGGTGCAAAATATCTTGAAAAACATCAAAAAGGTTGTGGAATTTTATTGGGGGGTGTTCCTGGTGTTAATCCTGCAAAAGCCGTAGTCATTGGAGGTGGTGTTGTAGGAACTCAATCAGCTAAGATGTTAGCAGGTTTAGGTGCTGATGTAACAATCTTAGATATTAGCATTGATAGACTGAGAGAACTTGACGATATAATGCCAAAAAATGTTAGAACAAAGTTTTCAAGTCACTATAATATTAACGAAGCTATTAGGGATGCCCACTTAATAGTTGGAGCAGTTCTCATCCCAGGTGCTAAAGCACCTAATTTAATTTCTAGGGACATGTTAAAAGATTTATCAATCGGAACGGTTCTAGTAGATGTTGCAGTTGATCAAGGAGGGTGCTTTGAAACTACAAAACCAACCACTCACAACTCCCCTACTTATATTATTGATGATGTTTTACATTATTCTGTCGCAAACATGCCTGGAGCAGTTCCTATGACATCTACTGAAGCATTAACTAATGCTACTATAGGATATGCTATTGAAATTGCGAACAAAGGCTGGAGAAAAGCTTGTTTGGAAAATGAACCCTTAAAAAAAGGTTTAAATATAATTAGTGGAAATATTGTCTACAAAGCTGTAGCTGACGCTTTTGATTTAAATTATACTGAACTAAACTTGTAATCATGCCAAATATTCCATCTGTCGATTTAAATAATTTTCTCTCAGATGATAAATTGCTTAGAAATAATTTTGTTAAAAAATTAGGTAAAGCATATAACGAAATTGGTTTTGTAGCCTTAAAAGGGCATTTTTTAAATGAACAAGTTATAAGAAACATATACAAGAGCATCAAGGCTTTTTTTAATCTTCCGCAGGATATCAAAAATAAATATGAATTAGAAGGGTTTTCTGGGCAAAGAGGCTATACTTCCTTTGGTAAAGAACATGCTAAGGGAAAAGAGCATGGAGATTTAAAAGAATTTTGGCATTTTGGTCAATATTTAGATGATTATGAATATTCTCAATTTGGATATCCTAAAAACATTTATGTTAAAGAAATACCTGAATTTAATGAAATAGGTAAAACTGTTTATAAGGCATTGGAAAAGACTGCCATTTATGTTTTAAGAGCAATTTCACTTTACCTTGATCTTGATGAATATCATTTTGATAAGCATGTAATTAAGGGCAATAGTATTTTAAGACCAATCCACTACCCTCCGATTATTACTAAACCAAAAGGTGCTGAAAGGGCTGCTGCTCACGGTGATATTAATCTTATTACACTTTTAATAGGTGCTCATGGAAAAGGATTACAAGTATTAACTAATGACGGAGAATGGATTGATGCCATTGCTGAAAAAGATGAAATTATTATAAATGTTGGAGATATGTTATCAAGATATACTAACAACAAATTAAAATCAACTATTCATAAAGTTGTAAATCCGCCAAAGGACCAGTGGAAAAAATCAAGATATTCCATTCCTTTCTTCCTCCACCCTATTGGAAATATGAAGCTTAATGTTTTGGATTCCTGTATTGATAAGGATAATCCCAAAAAATATGAAGATATATCTGCACATGATTTCTTAGTTCAAAGATTAAAGGAAATTGGAGTATTGTAATGAAAAAATTTAACTCTCTTAATGATCTAAGTTCACTTATTCCTAAGAATTATAAATCAGTTCCACCTTCAGAAACTAAAACTCCTATTCCTGCTCAGGACTTGGAAGCTCACTTCTCTGTAAAAGGTAGAGCTGGTAATCCTGTAATAATTATTAAAGGGTTTTCAGATCTAAAAAAAGATGATATTAATAATATTGCAAAGACGATAAAAAATAAGTTGGGAATAGGTGGAAGTATTAGGGATAATGAAATCTACTTTCAAGGAAATAAAAGGGATAAAATTACTTTGATTTTAGAGTCTCTTGGTCATAGCGTTAAAAGAGTTGGAGGATAAAATTTTCATCCATTATGCTCACCAATTGGTGAATTATAAATAACAAGAAATAGAAATATAATTAAGGATATAAAATAACATATCCAGAAACTAATCCCACCAAAGTATAAAGCGAATATGTCAAGTGTAATTTCTACAATAACAAGTAAAAAAAACATTTTAATTCTATTAGAATGAAAAATACTTGAAATTCTTTTATAGTATGTAGCTAATCCAAACCAAATGAGTGGAATTAGAAATAGTAAGAAACTTACATACCACAAAATACTTGTGTTTGAAAGAGCATCTTTGAAATATTTAATTGGATCTTTAGCAATCTTTTGCCCTAATTCTTCACCAAATTTGTTAGCGCTTGATTGATCTATAGATCTTGCTTCAGAAATTGAAATACCCATTTCATCAAAAAAAACAGTGGTCCACCAACTAAAAATTATTATAATCAGTGGGATTGTCATCACAATTGTAAAAAGAGTTCTTAGTAGAAATGTTTTTCCCGAAATTGTATCATTGAATTGAAAAAACTTTTTCATTACAAAATTTAAAGTTTAGATTAATGAAATTAAAAATTTAAATCCATTTTATTGGGCTTATTTTATTATTTATCAAAAACTCATTGCATTTGATAAAATGATTATTTCCGAACCAATATCCTTTGTTAGCACTTAAAGGTGATGGATGACCGCTCTTTAGAATTAAATGTTTATTATCAAATATGTGTTTTTCTTTATTTTTGGCATAATTTCCCCACAACATAAAAACTAAATTTTTTTTCTTTTTTGATATTGTCTTTATAACATTATCAGTAAAAGTTTCCCAACCTATATATCTGTGGGAACCTGGAAACTTTCTTCTTACAGTTAGTACTGAATTTAATAACAATACTCCTTGATTTGACCAATCAACTAAGTCACTATTTTCTCTTTTATTTTCAATGATATTATTATTAAGTTCATGAAAAATATTTTTTAAAGAAGGTGGATTATCTATATCATTATTTACTGAAAAACATAGTCCATTAGCTTGATTATCACCGTGGTATGGATCCTGACCTATTATTATAACCTTTAATTTTTGAAAAGGACATTCATCAAATGCCCTAAATATATAATTTCCTTTTGGAAAACAAATGAATTTTGAATACTCCTCTTTAGTATTTTTTATTATGTTTTGAAAATAATTTGAATTAAATTCTTTTTCTAAAAATTTCTTCCAACAATCTGAGATTTTAACACTCAAGATTTTTGAAATTTTGATATAATTAGTGAGACCATAGCATCACCTGTTACATTAACTACAGTTCTAAACATATCCAGTGGTCTGTCAACTGCAAATATTAGTGCTAGTCCTGCTTCTGGTATTCCCGCTTGTGCTAAAACTATAACAAGAACAATAATTCCAGCACTAGGAACAGCTGCAGCACCAATAGAAGCTAGAGTTGCTGTAGAAATTATACCTAATTGATCAACTAAACTTAAATCGAGACCAAATGCTTGAGCAATAAAAACAGCTGCAACTGCTTGATATACTGCAGTACCGTCCATATTAATAGTCGCACCTATCGGTAAAACAAAGCTAGATACTTCTTTTTTTACATTTAAATGATTTTCAACTCTATCCATAGTTACGGGAAGAGTAGCAGCACTTGAACTAGTAGAAAAAGCCACTAATTGTGCAGGTAAAATACCATCAATAAAATCTTTTAAATTTCTCCTTAAAAAAATTTTAACAAATAACAAGTAGACAAAAATTACAATAAAGAGTCCAGCTAATAATGTTACAGAGTATAATAATAAGCTTTTTAATAAATCAATATTTGGGGCTTCAACAATTAATGAAGCAAGTAACGCGAATACACCATAAGGAGCACATGACATAATTATGTCTATAATTTTTAAAATAACATCATTTAATGAATCAAAAAATCTTTTAACTGGTTTTGCATTTTCGGAAGGTATTAATATCATGGCAATTCCAAACAGTATTGAGAAAAATATTACTTGAAGCATATTTTTATTATTGGATGCAGCTCCTAAAAAATTTGAAGGAACTAAATCAATAAGTGGTTGAAGTGGCCCAGAATCTTTCTTTTCTTTTGCAATCTCTCTTTTTTCTTCAGCATCCGTTGAGTATGCGTTAATTAATTCTGTTCTAGTCTCATCACTTATTGATTCCCCAGGTTTGATGGTGTTAACAACTAATAAGCCAATGCTAACTGCTATTACAGTAGTGGTTAAATATGTAGTAATTGTTAAACCTCCCATTGTAGATAATTTTGATATATCTTTTAAGTCAGAAATACCTTTTATTAATGAAGCTAGAATTAATGGAATTGCTATTAATTTTAAAGAATTGATAAAGATAGTTCCGAATGGTTTAATCCAATTGGTCACAAATATACTTCCACCAGAAAATGAGCTAAGTAATAAGCCTATCAAAATACCTAAAACCATACCTATAATTATTTTCCAGTGCAAGGGAATGTTTTTCATAGTTTTTTTGAATTGTTAATAAGAATCATATCCAAAATTACCAGTGAAGCCATCGCTTCAACTATTGGGACTGCTCTTGGAACTACACATGGATCATGTCTACCTTTTCCTGAGATACTTGTTTCTTTTCCCTTACTGTCAATAGTTTTTTGATCTTTCATTATGGTTGCAACAGGCTTAAATGCTACATTAAAATAGATATCCATCCCATTACTAATGCCACCTTGAATACCTCCTGAGTGATTAGTTTTTGTTGATTCGTCAACCTTATATTGGTCATTATGTTCACTTCCTTTCATCTTTACACCAGCAAATCCACTTCCATATTCAAAACCTTTAACAGCATTAATCGACAACATTGCCTTTCCAAGTTCAGCATGTAATTTATCAAATACAGGTTCACCAATTCCTACAGGAACATTCTTGATAATACATGAAACAACTCCTCCAATAGTATCACCTTCTTTTCTGACTGACTTAATTAAATTTTCCATTTCCTTAGCCTTTTTTAAATCAGGACATCTCACAGGATTTTTTTCTATGTTTTCAAACTTAACTTTTGAAAAATTAGATGAAATACTTATATCCCCAACTCTTGAGACAAAGGCGTTAAAAGAAATATCATTTAAAATTTGTTTAGCAATTGATCCAGCAACAACTCTACAAGCTGTTTCTCTTGCTGAACTTCTTCCTCCTCCCCTATAATCTCTAATTCCATATTTTTTTTGATAAACAAAATCAGCATGTGATGGTCTAAAAATATTTTTTATATGATCATAATCTTTTGATTTTTGATCTTTATTAACAATTATAAAACCAATAGGAGTTCCAGTAGTTTTACCTTCAAATATTCCAGACAAAAATTCAACTTTATCACTTTCTTTTCTTTGAGTCACAATTTTAGATTGTCCTGGTTTACGTCTATCAAGATCAAGCTGAACAGTAGATAAATCAATATTTTTATTTGCGGGACATCCATCAATAACACCACCGATTGCTATGCCATGTGATTCACCAAAGGTTGTAAGTGTAAAAATTTTTCCAAATTTATTATTCATAATTTATACAAAAATAAGTTTAAAAATTTAGATAACTGTACGGAGAATAAATTTACTTCCAGTTTTTTAACTTACTTGATTTTCCAATTCCTGGATTAAAACTATTGGTTGGATCTAATTCTTTATAAAAATTATATAAAGATTCTTTAGCAACATATTCATGTCCTACATTATGTTCAGCTGGATATTCAGTACCTTTAGAATCATAAAATTTTAGAAGTTTATCTAGTAATGCTTTACTATTAACACCATTTTTAACTATGTAGTTTTGATGTAAAACATGACAAAATAAATGACCATAGTATAATTTCATTTCAAATAAATCATCAATTTCTTTTGGAAGTTTTTCAAACCAATTCTTCTCATTTCTGGGCAGTGCAATGTCCATAGAAAATGATTCTTCGTTCTTTTTATTATTTAATGCTTGATATCTCCCAAATGCACCTGCCGAAACAAATCTATGTAATTGGGCTTTTCTTGATTCTTTAGTATCACATTTAAAATAATTTCCATCATTTTCTTTAAAGAACTTTTTAAAATAAAAATCGGCTTCATCGATTCCATTATCTGTCATTTCTATTATCCAATGATGTTCATAATCATCTCTAAATTTTTCCATTTTTCTTGGTAAATGATTTGGCCAAAATTTGCTTAAAAATTGCATGATTTTATCTGATAATTTGTCTGGAAGAAAACTCATTTCTTTTGATAACAAATCGACCTTTCTCTTAATTTCAAATAGTTTAGGAAGAAATTTGGTTCCTAATTTGTCAATAACAATAAATGTGTCTTTACTATATTTTTTAGCAGCATCATAGCAGTCTCTGTGTAAATAATCCCCTAATCTAGGTAATGATTTAAAATTTGAAAGAACATGTCTTCTTATTTTCCAAAAAACATCAACATCGTTAGTGCCTAAATAGAATACTTGATTTCTTTTAGGTTTGGGATATGTATCAAGCCTAACAGCAAATACAGCAACTTTTCCAGCACTTCCAGACGCTTTATACAACAAACGTTTATCAGCATTAAATCTTGCTGGAGTTGAAGAATTAATTTCTCTAACAATTTCAGAGTATTTATCATCAGATGCTAACTTGTCCGAGTTGAGAATATTATCTTTACTGTAATTTCTTTTCTCGAGATTTTCAAGAATTTCCTCTGGCTTAGTACCTAATTCTAAATCTAGTTCATTTATTAATTCAAGTTCTCCTTTTTTGTTAACTCTAGCGTATAATGCTAATTGAGTAAAGGCTGGTCCTCTTTGAACAAGGGAACCTCCAGAATTATTACATACACCACCAACAATAGAAGCGCCGATTGATGTAGATCCGATAATAGAATGAGGATCTCTGTCGTATTTTTTCAATTCATTTTCTAAGTCATATAGTGTACTTCCAGCTAAACCTATTACTTGTTTACCATTATCAATTACATGAATATCATTAATTCTCATTGTATTAATTATAATAATTTGACGATCATAATCATTACCATTTGGCGTCGAACCTCCTGTCAATCCTGTATTCGCTGCTTGCATCAATATGATTAATTCATTTTCTACACATAATTTTAAAATTTCCCATATTTCAATTAATTTTCCTGGTTTGACAACGGCTAGTGCATTTCCATCTCCATATCTCCATCCTATGGAAAATGGTTCTTTTCCCCATTCTGATGTAATAATATTATTATCTCCAACAATATTTTTTAATTCAAAAATTAGTTTGGAATTATCTTTCATAAGTTTACAACTAAAGTTATTACTTTTGACCAAGTATTCCTAAATTTGTCAAATATGAAAAAGTTATTATTTCTTTTGTTTTTAATTACTTCATGTAGTAAGAATGTTGTTAATATTTATGCTGAGACTGACTTCAACAATAATGAAAAAGTTTTTCTTGTTCAATACCTAGAGGATAGACCTGTCCTAAAAGACTCAACAATAGTCAATGATGGTAATTTTAATTTTTCAGATACGATTACTTATCCTGATATGCATTATTTGTTTTTTGAGGATATAATGGGTAGTGTTCCAGTGATATTAGAGCCAGGGAAGATTAATTTAAAAATATATAAAGACTCTTTACCATCATCCAAAGTTTCTGGAACTAAATCAAATGAAGATTTTGTGAAATATAGATCTGAAATTACTCAATATACAGATGAATTATCAAAAATTGACCGTGAGATTGGAAATGCTGTAAGAAGTTTTGATTCACTCATAGCAAAAGATCTCCAATCTCAATTTATTTTAATTAGAAAAAAATTAACCGATTATGAATTAGATTACATTGAAAACAATAATGATTCTTATATATCCTCACTTATTTTGAAAAGAATGATATATGAAAGATCAATTGATTTTGATGTAGCCGATAGCTTATTAAATAATTTTTCTGAAAATATAAAAAACACAAGTTCTTCGATTGAAATAAAAAAAATTATTGATAATTATAAGTTAACAAATTCTGAATCACCAATAATCGGATCTTTTGCACCAAAATTTTCAGGTCCAGGATTAGATGGAGAAGTTATTTCTCTAAGTTCTATAAAATCTAAATATATTCTTCTAGACTTTTGGGCTTCATGGTGCGCACCTTGTAGGGTTGATAACCCTGGTTTATCTGAAAGTATGAACAAGTATGACCCAGATGATTTTATTATTGTTGGAGTTTCGCTTGATATAAATGAGGCGTCTTGGAAAAAGGCTATTGAGGATGATGGAATTGAAAAATGGATTCACATATCCAGTTTAAAATACTTTAATGATCCTATATCTAAATTATATAATGTTGCTTCTGAAGGAGTTCCATCTTCCTTTTTAATTGATCCAGAAAGAAAAATTATAGCTAAAAACATTAAAGGCGGTGAATTAGAATTTATTTTAAATTCTTCTCTTAGAAACAATTAGTTTAATTGTGTTAACTTCTATTTTATTTAAAATCATAAGAAATTTACCATTAAATTTCATTTATATAATTTCAAATTTTGTTTATTTTTT
>CABYPD010000011.1 GCA_902520835.1 uncultured Bacteroidota bacterium | reverse complement strand
AATAAAGGAAGCAATAAAAGAATCAAATAAAAATTCTTCTTTATCAACATTTTCATTAACTCCAGAAGCTAAAGCTTTAGCAGAAAGTTTTTCTAAAAATAAAGGTAAGCTTCCTTGGCCAGTTGAGAGAGGAGTAATTATTCAAAAATTTGGTTTACAATCACATCCTGTTGTTAAAACAACTAAAATAAAAAGTAATGGAATTGTAATTGCTACAACAAAGAATGCAAACATTAGATCAGTGTTTAATGGAAAAGTACTTTCTATTCTTAAATTTAAGGGTAGTAATTTGACTGTTCTGATTCAGCACGGAAATTACATTAGTGTATATAAAAATTTATCAAAAGTTTATGTTAATAAAGGACAAAATGTTGAATCATTTGATATAATAGGTGAAGTGTTTAGCAGTAATTCTGAATCAAAAACAACCCTGCAGTTTAGTATTTTTAATAATACAACTGCACTTGACCCTTATTTATGGATAGCAAAGTAATGGACAAAAATAAAGTTCGTAAATCAATTGATATTAAAGGTGCAGAGATGCACAATTTGAAGTCAATTGATCTTAAAATTCCAAAAAAACAATTAGTAGTTATTACTGGGTTGTCAGGTTCAGGAAAATCTAGTTTGGCTTTTGATACAATTTATGCTGAAGGTCAAAGAAGATTTATTGAAAGTCTTTCATCTTATGCCAGACAGTTTTTAGGAAAACTAAATAAACCAAAAGTTAAAACAATAGATGGGCTATCACCCGCTATAGCTATTGAACAAAGGGTAAATAACTCTAATCCAAGGTCAACTGTGGGAACTTCTTCTGAGATATACGAATATGTTAAATTATTATATGCAAGAATAGGTAAAACAATATCTCCAAAAACTGGAAATGAAATAAGAAAAGATAATGTTAATAGTGTTTTAGATTTTATTAGATCATTTAGTGAAGGAGATAAGTTTATAATTATGAGTAAACTTAATCCACCCCAAGATTTTAATATTACAGATTTCTTGTCTATATATTCGAGTCAAGGTTTTGCTAGAGTTGAAATAAATAATAAGATCTTATTAATTGAAGACTTTGAAGAGAGTAAATTTGATAATATTTATTTGGTCATTGATAGATCTATTTTCAGTAAAAATGAAGATTATCTCAATAGAACAATTGATTCAATTGAAAATGCATTTAATATTGGAAATGGCTCATTATTAATCAAGAGACTTGATGATAATTCATATCATCATTTCACAAAAAAATTTCAAGAAAATGGCACTAATTATATTGAGCCGAATGAACATTTATTTAGCTTTAATAATCCATTTGGAGCTTGCTCAACATGTGGTGGTTATGGTGATATAATTGGAATTGACCCTGATCTTGTAATACCTAACACATCATTATCAGTTTATGATGAATGTGTAGCTCCGTGGAGAGGTCAAAAACTTAAAAAATATAAACAACTTTTAGTAAAGAATGCTCACTTATTTGATTTTCCAATACACAGACCATATTTTGAATTATCTAAAGATCAGAAAGAATTAATTTGGAATGGAAATGAGCACTTTAATGGAATACACTTTTTCTTTAAAAAATTAGAAAAAAAAATGTATAAAATTCAAAATAGAGTAATGTTATCTAGGTACAGGGGAAGAACACTTTGTTCGGATTGTAAAGGGAAAAGATTAAGAAAAGAAGCCAGTTATGTAAAGATTAATGGATTATCAATTACTGATCTTGTTGATATGCCTATATCTAAACTTTTAGATTTTTTCAATCAAATAAAATTGACAGGTGAGTCAGTTAAAAAAAGTGAGAGATTATTAAAAGAAATTATAAGTAGATTAGAATTCGCTAAAAATGTTGGCTTAGGATATTTGACATTAAATAGAAAATCTAATTCACTTTCAGGTGGGGAAACTCAAAGAATTAATTTAGCTACATCTCTAGGAAGCGCTCTAGTTGGATCTATTTATGTTCTTGACGAACCCAGTGTTGGTCTTCACCCTGAGGATACTTTAAAATTAATTGAAATCCTGAAAAATTTAAAAAAAATAGGAAATTCAGTCTTAGTTGTTGAGCACGATGAAGATATAATTAGAGCAGCAGATCATATATTAGACCTAGGACCAGGTGCTGGCTCTGAAGGAGGAAATATTGTTGCACAAGGTAATTTAAAAAACCTTCTTAAATCTAATTCCTTTACCGCAAAATATTTGAATAAATCATTAAGTATTGAAGTTCCAAAGTCTCGTCGAAAAATAATAAATAAGCTATCACTTTTTGGATGCAGAGAAAATAATTTAAAAAATATTAATGTTGATTTCCCCTTAAATATGATGGTCTGTGTTACAGGTTTGTCTGGAAGTGGTAAAACAACACTCGTTAAAAATATTTTATTTCCAGTATTATTAAAGAAAAAAGGAATTTTTAAAGAAAAACCTGGGCAGCATAGTGATATTAGAGGTGATTTGGATGAAATTAATTCAATTGAATATATTGATCAAAATCCAATTGGTCAATCATCAAGATCTAATCCCGCAACTTATATAAAAGTATATGATGATATAAGATCATTATTTGCAAATCAAAAGATATCTAAGCACTATGGCTATAAGCCTAAACACTTTTCATTTAATGTTGATGGAGGAAGATGTGATGAATGTAAAGGAGAAGGGTCTATAAAAATAGAGATGCAATTTATGTCTGATATTATTCTTCAATGTGAAACATGTAAAGGAAAGAGATTCAAAAAAGAAGTTTTGAAAGTTAAATTTGAAAAATTGAATATTGACGATATTTTAAACTTAACAATTAAAGATGCGTATAATTTCTTTCAAGAAAATAAACAAAATAAAATAACAAATAAACTCAAAGCTTTACTTGATGTAGGTATGGGATATGTCAAACTTGGACAATCCTCATCTACTCTTTCGGGTGGTGAAGCCCAAAGAATTAAGTTAGCTTCTTTTTTGTTAAAAGGTAATGGTAAAGAAAAAACTCTCTTTATTTTTGATGAACCAACTACTGGTCTTCATTTTCACGATATAAAAAAACTTATAAAATCATTTAATTTATTGATAGAGTTTGGACATTCAGTAATTATTGTCGAACATAACTTAGATTTGATAAAATCATCAGACTATATTATTGATCTTGGTCCGCATGGTGGAGATAAAGGTGGAGAATTAGTATTTAAAGGTACCCCTGAACAATTAATTAAAGACGGGAAGTCTTTATTGGTAAATCACTTAAAGCCTAAGCTTTCCGTGTAAAATATTTTTAATCAATTTATTAATTGGTTTTGAAACATTCATGAAATAAATTACTGTAGTATAAATTATTGAAATTAAAATCGAATGAATAATTATAGACAATATACTGTTGTCAGTTATTTTGAAATTTTGAAAAGCAAAAAACATTACCATAATTACTAAAATTACCTTTAAACTATTGATAGAGTAAGGACTAATTTTTAATTTATATTTTATAAAAATAATTTTTAAACCTGTAAAAAAGAGTACAACTATAAGTGTTGAAAGGGCGGCGCCATTAATACCATATATATCAATCAAAATATCATTTAAATAATAAACTGAAAAAGCCATAAGAATAGAAAAAGGCAGTGTGATTTTGTAGAATTTTGAAGTTGCTAAAATTGCAGGGCCACAGCCAAAAGACATTAAAATTAATTTACTTATAGAGATCATTAGAACAACCCAAATACCATTTGCGTAATCCTTCTCACTCATTAAATCGTAAAAAGGTGAAATACTAGAATTAATTAATAAAAAAATTAACCCCGCAACAATGAGTAAATTAATTGAACTAGATGAGTATAATTTTCTTAATTCATTAAAATTATTTTCATTAAGAGCTTTAGCTACTAAAGGGTTAATTATTTGAAACATAGCACGCCCAGGAATTTCAACAACAGTTGCTATGAATACAGCTACCGCATAAAATGCAGTTTGACTTATTGCTTGTTTCTGAGGAATCATAAATTTATCTATATCAATTAAAATGCTTGCAGCAGATCCAGCTAAGAGAATGTACAATGAATAGATTAAAATACTTTTAGTGTTTTTAGGAATAGAAAAAGTGAATTTTGGTAAATACAAACTGAAAGAGTAAAAAATCATGATTATAAGTCTTAAATAATAAAGACCGGTAAGCCACCATATAAAATTTTCTTTTGTTATTTGATTTAGATAAACTAGAGCGAGTAAAGTTAAAACTGCTAATCTTGGAAATATTTCTTTTAAAAAATTTCCAAAAACTGATTTTAGTTGAACCCTAGCCCATGAATAAAATACTTCAAAATACGACGTAGCAAAGGCAACAAGAAAGATTACCCAAACATAGTTTTCAATTATAGGATTCTCAATTGATAAGAACGACGCAATTATATCATGAAACTCAACAACCAAAAAAGTAATTGGAATTATAGTAATTAGTGGCAGAAAAATGATAGAAGACATAAAGATGTCTTTTTCCTTTTTAGTATTAAAAGAACTAAAATATTTTATAATGGTATGTTGACTTCCAAAAGAAATCAAAGGTTGAAGAAGGTTTGAGGTAGCTAATAAAAAAACAACTAAGCCATAATATTGTTCCTTTAAAAAAACAGGATAAAAATATAGCGTATTAATCCCTCCAATAAGTAATGCAAAAGCTATAATTATAATATTCTTATATGACTGATTAAAAACAATACCCATTATAATTTTGATATAATTTCATCAATTTTAATTGCAATATTTGAAGACAAAAATTTATTATTTGTTTTTTGATTATTCACTTTACCATCTTTATAATCACTAAAGCATTTATAAATATAATTTTTTAAATCATGATAGTTGTCATAGCTAAATGACATTCCAGACTTAGTTTCTAATATAATTTTTTCAAGATCACTTCCTTTATTAGAAATTCCGAGAATTTTTTTTCCAGATGATAAGTAATGAAAGAACTTTCCAGGAACAATATCATCACATCCTTTAATATTTACCGAACAAACAATCAAAACTTCAGAAATACAAATTTCTTCATTCAAATCTTTTTGGGACATGTAAGAAATAATCTTTCGATTTTCAAGATTTTTAAATTCTTTTGTTTGTAATATTTCAAAGTCAATATTACCGATCAAAACTATTTCAACTAATTCCTTAAATGAATTATCTGTATCAATTAAGTCTTTTAAAACTGTCCATAGCTTTTTTGGATTTTGAATAGACTTTAAAGATCCTGTATATAGAATTCGGAATTTATTGTGTGGTTTAGGAGAAATTAATTTATTATAACCGCTATGTATACAGTAGCTTTTTTTATTTATATTTTTAAATTGAGCTTTTAGAGATTCTGATGTTGTTAATACAGCATCACTATATTTAACAATTTCTATTTCTTTTTGTTTATGTTTTTTTTGTGTTGATTTGAGCTTGTTTAATAATTTATTTTGGAAAAAATTAGACCATGGATCTCGAAAATCTGAAATCCATTTTATTCCATCATTCTTTTTTAACCTCTCACCAACATAGTGTAACGAGTGCGGTGGTCCAGAAGTTATTAAACAATCTAATGGGTTCTTTTTATTATAGTTCGAAATATATTTTATAGATGGTGATATCAAATATTTTCTTGCATCAGGAAAGAAAAAAAATTCTCTAATCATCAGTATGAAATTTGAGATAATATAATTTAAACTTATATCAGTCCTACTTGATGTTAGCCCATAACTTTCACTTGGCTTGGAGCTTCTTAAATTTAGAAAATTTGGTAACTCAAATCCTGAAATAAAATTCACTTTTAATTTAGAATCAACGTTTTTTAATAATTCATTATCCACAATTGGATACTTAGGATTTTTAAAAGTAAAAACATGAATATCGTGACCTAACTTCGTAAGCTCATTTGAAAATCTGAGCCATCTTTGAACCCCAGACCCACCTGCTGGAGGCCAATAGTAAGTTAATATTCCAATTTTTTTACTCATATATTTTTATCAGATCTTTTGATACTACACTGTTGTTTAAATTAGAAATAGCATCATGACAGTTGTTTTGAAGTTTTGAATAAAGCTCCTTGTTTTTAACCATTAACAGCAAATTTGAAATAAAATCTTCAACATTTTTTTCTTTAAATATTTTTCCACATTTAAATTTATTAACAAGCTCTGCTTGAGCTATTGAGTCGCTGCATAATAAAGGAATATTAAATGAAATATATTGAAAAATTTTATTAGCATAAGTTGTATCGTGATGTTGGTTTCTGTAAAGTGGAGAAAGTCCAATATCAGAGATTAACAAATATTTGTATAAATCCTCTTCCTTTTGCCATCCAATAAAGTCAACTAAATTTGAAATTTTTAGCTTATCAATTTTGGACTTTATTTTATGGTCATAAGAACTCTTTCCAATAATTAATAGTTTAATTTCTGGGACCTCTTTTGCTACAGCAATCATTGAATCTAAAACTGTATCTAAACCTCTTCTTTTGGAAGTATTTCCAATGTATAATAAAACATAATTTTTTGCATACTTTTTCTTTAACTTTTCATCATACTTTTTATTTTGGTAGAAGCTTTTTCTAACTGTATTTGGATAAACGATAACATCGTCATTTGAAATTTTACATCTTTCTATTATCTCTTTCTTTGCTTGATGGGTTACTACAATTACTTTTTCTGCTTTTGAGATATATTCCTCCTCAGCTTTTTTCCATCTTTTAATACTGATTAAAAGCTTTCCAAAAAAACTATTTACATGTTTGTAAGATTTCATTATCTCATGCCTGTTTTCATGTAAGTCAAGAGTGTACTTCAGATTATATTTATTACAAATATCAACAGCAGCTTTAGCAATTTGTATATCATGAATATGCATCCTATCAATCTTGTTATTAAGAACAAAATCTTTAATTTTTGCCTTCATTAAAATTGAGTATAGAGGAAAATCATTTGCTAGAGCAGATAGTTTATACGTCAAAGATGAACAGTAATATCTTCTAACTTTTATATTATTTATTATCTCACTTTTAATATATTTTTTTTGATATGATAAACAGAACAAATAAACTTCATGACCATTTTTAATAATTTCTTCACACTCATTTGTGACCCTTGCATCACTTGGATAAATAGCGTCTAGAATCATTCCAATTTTCATAACAAAAAATTAAAGATTTAAAATGCCCTTATAATAATTAGTATAGTTTTCAAGAGACTTTTCAGCATATACAGCATAATATCTATTTGTAAAATTTCTAAGTAATGGTCTAATTCCTAATTTAAAACTAGGGTTTTTCCAGTACTCTTTTTTCTTTACTTCCCAACCAGATTTTTCCAATAGCCAGTCAAATTGCCATGGCTCAAATTCATGGTAATGACGATCCCTTTCGTCATTCTTGTTTTTATAAGCACTAGAAAACCATAGGTTTAATGGAACTGTCACAAAAAGTCTTTTACAATTCAAATTTTTTAAAAGAGGGAATGGAGAAACTAAATGTTCTAGTATTTCAAATCCAGTAATTAGATCAACCTCTTTTGGTATTTCAATGTTATATTCAAAATCAAAATCCTGACCTTCACTATTAATGACCTTATAACCTTCTTTTTCCATTATTTCTGTAAATGGATTTCTAACACCAAGGTCATAAATTACTCCCCCTATGGGTAAAATACCTTTAAGCATTGTTAGAGTTTTTTTGTATCGGTATTTTGGAATTTTATTATACATTAACACTCTTTTTAATATAAAACCCTATTGAAAGTAATAAAATCAAAATTGAAAAAATAGAGATAATAGATCCAGTTAATATAACAGGAGGATCAAACCAAAAATGTAATTCATATTTTCCTGCAGGAACTTCCATCCCTCTTAGCAAATAATTAACTCTTTGATGACTTAAAGGTTTTGAATCAATGAATTTATCATCACTATTAACGATCATAACATTCCAACCTTTATTGTAATAAGCCTCAGAAAAAACAGCAAACTGGTCTGAGATTGCATCCACATCATAAATCAATTTATTTGCTCGTTTTTCCTTTAGAACAATTGAGTTTTGTGGGTCTTTTTTATAAGATTTATCACTTATATTTTGAGATATCGCAGTTTTTTCAAAGTCTATGTTATTTAGTTGTAATATTTCTTTATCAAAGCTTTCAACAGAAACTACCTCATCAACAAACCATGCAGAACCTAAAATATTTTCATTAGTTTTTAGCTCAAGTTCATTGTTTTGATTTACATCGATAATATACTTCACATTAAGCATATCAAGAACTTTGTAATTTCTGTTAAATAAATAAAAATCAAATAAGTCTTGCATTTTTTGTGGTCTAGCCGCATTATATCCAGAGATTGATTTGTGGAAATATGATGTACGACCGTTAGTTAAACCTCTGTATGGTTCAAAAACTCTAAAATCACTTTTGTCATTTTTTATTTCAAGATCGAAAATATTTGCTTTAAAAGGATTAGAGATAGAAGATTTAGCAACAAAATCATCTTTATTTACATATTTTTTATCAATAGACCATAAGTCAGAGGCTATGATTAAAAACAGAATCAATAAACTATAATTTTCTTTTATTTTTTTATTAATACTAGCATATAATACTCCAAAACATAGGATTACAAAAACAGAACTTCTTAAAATATCTGACTTATAAACTATAATTCTTTCATCTATAATCATTTTAAGTATTTCTGGATATTGATCAAATGGCTCAAAGTTGGATTTAAAATCAAATAAACTTTCGCCAAAAAAATATAAAACACCAAATACTGAAACAAAAGCTGATACAACTATTAATAATTTCTTAAGTGTAATTATTTTTTCACTTCCTTTTTTATAAAACTTATATAGACCAAGAATAGCAATAAATGGAACCAAAAATTCAATTAATACTTGTATAGATGATACTGCTCTGAATTTATTGTAGAGTGGAAAATAGTCTATAAATATATCTGTTAAAAAAGAAAAGTTTTTTCCCCACGACAAAAACAAAGTGAATGCAAATGCGCTTAACACCCAAATTAAATTTATTCGACCAAGGAAAAATAAACCAATAACAAATAAGAAAAATACTGTCACACCTATGTATGCTGGAGCTTCAACTATTGGTTGATCTCCCCAATAAAGTCTAGCATTTTCATAAATTATTTTAGCACTTTCGGAATCGTAATTTCTTAGACTTTTGAAAAAATTAGAATCTTTATCAATTAGATCTCCACTACCACCACCAGTGAATCTGGGAATAATTAGGTTTAAACTCTCAGTTATTCCATAGCTATATTCTGTAATATATTCACGAGTTAAACCACCTGTGTTTTGTTTTTTAGATCCGTCAGGATTAATTGTAAGCTCAGAATTACCTCTAGTGCTAAAATCTGTATATTCTTTAGTTGCAAGGATTGAAGTTGAATTTAGTGAAATTGCAAGAACTATTGCTCCAATAAAACCAGTATATTTTTTATAGTCAATATTCTTATTTTTTATTTCGTTAAATAAATGAATTAATGCTAAAAGACCAGATAACATCACAAAGTAGTAAGTCATTTGATAATGATTTGCATTGATCTGTAACCCAAACCCAAGAGTTGCTAAAATGAATCCAATCAAGTATTTTTTTTCAAATAAATTATATACTCCGGCTATGGCTATAGGAGCATACCCAATTGCAAGCGCTTTGGTATTATGTCCAACACCTAATATTATAATAAGATATGTCGAAAAAGCAAAAGCAAAAGCACCGATAACAGCAAACTTTTTTTCTACTTTAAGCGAAATTAAAAGAATGTAAAAGGATAATAAATAGATAAATAAATAATCAGCAGGCCTTGGAAGAAACCTTAGGGTTTTATCAATTTTATCAAGTATGTCAAAAGGATATTTAACTGCAACTTGGAATGTAGGCATTCCTATAAATGCATTGTCTAGCCAGTAAGGCTCTTCATTGAAAGATTCTCTATGATCAACAATCTGTTTTGCCATTCCTGAAAACTGAACTATGTCAGACTGAAAAAGAGCCTTTCCTGAAAGTAATGGATTGAAATATGCCAAAGAGATAACTGCAAAAAAAGCGGTTATTGCTATGTGATAAATAGAATTACGCGTGAAAAAAAAATTAATCAATTTCTTCATAATCTATGTATTCTCCTACCTGTTCCTTTTTTTTCTCTTCTTTTTTAGGAGCTTTATGAAACGGATTGTTTTGTCCTCCCATTTTGGTAAATTTTTCGAAGTTTTTTTTGATTATGTATCTTAACAAATATGGAGCAAGACGTTTAAGTAGATAGCTAAAAACAATAAAAAATAATAAAAAGTATATAAAAATCATTATAATTAATAATGTCAAAAATACAATTAATCAAATAATGGTTTTAAATTCAATTATATTTTAAATGAAAAATAAATTATTTGTAATCATCTTATTTTGTTCAACATGTTTATTTTCACAATATACAGAAACGATTAATTCAAATAGACCGGGCACCTCACATGGTGCATTCTCTGTTGGAAGAGATGTTTTGCAATTCGAAGTTGGATTAAAAAACTATTCTCTAACTCATTCAAACTTAAATAATTCAAAAATTAATGGGTTAAGTTCGTCTTATAATGTTAGGTATGGACTGTACTTAGAAAATCTAGAAATATTTTTAAAGGGCAGTTATAATTATAGTGATATTATTGATAATTATAAAACTTATTCCAGTAAAACTCAAAAATTTTTAGCAGAACATTCCTTGGGTTTAAAGTATTTAATCTTTGACCCTTTCAAAAATAAAAAATGGTATAGCCAAGATTTATATAGCTGGAATTCAAATAAAAAAATTAGATGGATTGATTTAATTCCTGCTATTTCAGTTTTTATAGGGACTGATTATATATTTAGTGATAACATTCAATATGATGATCCATATTTTAACTTAAAAAAAGAAAGTTTTGGATATGAAGATCAGAAAACTTTATCTCCTTTTTTTGGTATTGCAACTCAAAATCATTTTTTAGGAAAATGGGTTATTGTCAATAATTTATCATTAGAAAATATAGGATCAGATTATGGAAAGTTAAATTACATTTTCACTTTAATTCATAATTTGAGTAATCCAAAATGGAGCATTTTTGCAGAATATCAAATTATAGAAAACGATATATATTCAGACAACTTTTTTAAATTTGGAATAGCTAATCTAATCTCAAAAAATTTACAAGTAGATTTAAATTTTGGGGGTAGCTTTAAAGATACGCCTTCAAAAAGTTATATTGACTTAGGTTTTTCAAAACGATTTGATTGGCATAGGGATAAACTCCCAATTGATAGAAAGAAATTAAAAGAGTTTAGAGATAAGAAGAAACAAGAAAAGAAAACAGAAAAAAGCAATAGAAAAGATTCTAAAAATGTTGGAAAACAAAATAAAAAACAATCTAGGCAAGAAAAAAAACAATTAAAAAAATCTAGTAAGCCTAATAAAAAGAAATTTTTAATATTCTAATGATTAAGATTATTACTGTTAAAACCCAAAAACAAATTAAAGACTTTGTAATGTTTCCATTTAAACTATATAAAGACTGTGAATATTGGGTTCCACCTATAATTAAAGAGGAAATTGAGGCAATGGATACTAGTAAAAATCCAGTATTTAAAAATGCAGAAGCAGAGTTTTATCTTGCTTTTGATGAAAAAGAAAATATTGTTGGAAGAATTGCAGCTATTGTTAATTGGGTAGAAATAAAAGATCAGAAAAAAAATAAATTAAGGTTTGGGTGGTATGATACGATTGATGATCTAGATGTGAGCAGGAAGTTAATTGAAAAAGTATTAGAATTTGGTAAAGAAAGAAAATTAGAATTTATTGAAGGCCCAGTTGGTTTTTCAAATATGGATAAAGCGGGATTATTGACTTATGGTTATGATGAGTTAAACACTATGATTACATGGTATCATTATCCTTATCAGAAGGAACATCTTATTAAATTAGGTCTTAAACAATTAGCAGAATGGGTTGAGTACAAAATCAAAATTTTTTCTGCTGAAGATGCTCCTGAAAAAGTTAAGAAATTTTCAAAAATAATTCAGCAAAGGTATAATCTTAAGGTTGTAAATTTTAAATCAACAAAGCAGATTATACCTTATGTAGATAAAATGTTTGAGCTATTAAATGTAACCTATTCTAATCTTCAGACATATGTAACAATAAAGCAATATCAAATTGATTTTTACAAAGAGAAATTTATCAAATACATTCATCCAGATTTTATTAAATGCTGTTTAGATGAGAATGATAATTTAATCGCTTTTTTAATTACCATGCCTTCATTTTCCAGAGCATTAAAAAAAATAAATGGTAAAATTGGGTTAATGGGCTATTTTCATCTTTTTAAAGCTCAACATTTTAATAATAGAGTTTCACTGTACTTGATTGGTGTTGATCCTAAGTATCAAAGCAAAGGTGTTACAGCTGTTATTTTTAATGAATTACAGCAAACATTTAACAATAGAGGAATTCTTGAAGTTGAAACTAATCCAGAGCTTGTTGAAAACAAAGCTATTCAAGCATTTTGGAAAAACTATGAAAGTACTCTGCATAAAAGAAGAGCAACATTTACTAAGAAAATCTAGAGATGGAAATCAATGATGATATAGTTGCAATTTCATCTTCTCCTGGAATGGGAGCAATAGCAATAATAAGAATCTCTGGCCCTAATACAATTTCTAAATTTCAACCTTTTTTTAATTCAAAAAAGAAAAAAAAATTAGCAAATCAAAATTCTCACACTCTTCACTTTGGAGAGTTTGTTATAGATGATAATGTCATTGATGAAGTGTTAGTGTCTATTTTTAAAAAAGGAAAATCTTTTACTGGAGATGAGTCAGTTGAAATAACTTGCCATGGTTCAACATTTATTCAAAAATCTATTGTAGAGACTTTATTAAAAAATAATATTAGGCTTGCTAAGCCAGGAGAGTTTACCATGAGAGCTTTCTTGAATGGTAAGCTTGATTTGACTCAGGCTGAGGCTGTTTCGGATTTAATTTATTCAGATTCACAGGCAATGCATAAAATTTCTCTTAATCAAATGAGAGGAGGATTTCAGAGTGAACTTAAGCTATTAAGAGCAGACCTTCTTCATTTTTTATCTATGATTGAGCTAGAGTTAGATTTTTCTGAAGAGGATGTTTCATTTGCTAATAAAGAAGATTTAATTAAGCTCGTTGAAAAAGTTGAAAAGAAATTAATCTCTCTAAAGGATAGTTTTAAACTTGGAAATGCAATTAAAAATGGAGTTCCAGTAGCAATTGTAGGCAAGCCAAATGCAGGGAAGTCCTCTCTACTAAATTCTTTGTTAAACGAAGACAAAGCGATAGTTTCAAATATTCCAGGAACAACTAGAGACGCTATTGAAGATACGATGTTTATTAATGGAATTAAATTTAGATTTATTGATACTGCTGGATTAAGAGAAACATCAAATGAAATTGAAATTAAAGGAATTGAGATAACTAAAGAAAAAATTTTAAAATCTTCAGTTTTAATCTATTTATTTGATATCAACGATACTAATGAAAAGGAGATTTTGAATGACTTCGAAAAGTTTCATACCAATGATTTAAAAATCATGTTAGTTAGAAACAAAATTGATTTAAAGAGTAAAATCAAAATTAATCTAGATAACTTTAAAAAATACAATATCAAATCAATTTTAGAAATATCCGCAATTGATAAAGACTCAGTTAGTGTTGTTCGAGAAAAATTATCAAATGAATTTGGCAGTGATTCATCAAATAATGGTGTTATTGTAACAAACTTAAGACATTATAATGCTCTTTCTGAATCAATCAATGCAATTGAAAAAGTAAAAGAGGCAATTGAAAATGAAGTCCCTGGAGATTTACTTTCAGTTGATTTAAGGAATGTAATTGATTCTGTTGGTGAAATTACAGGTGAAATTAGTAACGATGAAATGTTGGGAAATATATTCTCTAACTTTTGTATCGGCAAGTAAGTAATTGATAATCATATAGTTATATAAATATAATTTTTTTTTCTAACTTGATAATTAATATGAAAAATATAGTCTTAATATTATTATTAATTCCGTTTATTTCTCACTCACAAATAGACCCAAAAAAATATCAAATTCGTAAGGAAATTGACCATAAATTAATTGAGAGCCAAAAGGCTGTTGCAGAAGAAGTAATAAAATTAGGAAATACTATTTCAAATATTGCAAAAGAAAGAGATGAGAGAAGAGAAGCTGAAGCTAAAAGACTTGGCTATAGTTCTGCTGCTGCATATTCTGCTAAACTTAGAAGTTCACGAAAGTCATATAGAGATAGAATAAAGAGAGAAAAAGATAGAAAAAAATATGAAAAAAAGAAAAGTAAAGAACTTGCTAAAGATCAAAAAAATAGAGATAAAGAAAATTTAAAATCTGTAAAGAAGACCATAAATTCTTCCAATCAGAGTAATTATGAATTAATGACTGTTAATCAAGCTAAAGAGAGAGTTAAGTTATTGGAAAATATGTACAATGAAGGAGATATAAGTAAAGAGCAGTATAAAAAATTCAGTAAAAAATATAATGATATAATTAAGAATAAGTGAAAAAACTAATTCTACTATTAGTATTTATTCCACTTATTTCTTTTTCTCAAGGCTTTTTACCTAAATCTAATGGTCAGTTCATAAGTCATAAATACTTTTCTCTATCATATTCAGAAAAACACGAGCAAGCAGAGTGGGTTCATTACAAGTTAAGTTTTCCAATGATAAATGGATCAACTAAGAGAAAAGATAATTTTAGAAAGGATAGTAAAGTAAAAACAGGCTCTGCATTAAATTCAGATTATTATAAATCAGGATTTGATAGAGGGCATCTGGCTCCAGCTGGAGATATGAAGCTTAATAGTACGATGATGTCAGAATCTTTTTATATGAGTAATATTTCCCCTCAAAGAGCATCTTTTAATAGAGGGGGATGGAAAAAATTAGAAGATTTGGTTAGGTCTTGGGGTTCATACAAAACATTGTATGTGACTGTCGCAGGAGTTTTAAATGATAACAACTTAATCAATATTGGTTCAAACAATGTAACAGTGCCATCAAGATTTTATAAGATAATTTTTGATCCAAATCAAAATAAAGTGATTGCGTTTGTGATGCCAAATACAAAAATCTCAGGTGAATTATCTGATTATGTTGTAACGGTCGATGTCATTGAAAATATAACAGGTATTGATTTTTTAAGTGAATTAGAAGATACAATTGAAGATAGAATAGAAAGTGAAATTGATATTTATGGCTGGAATTTCAATCAAAAGGGTATAAATAAAAACTATAAAAAGTACAGTAATTATGATATAGCATCTAGTGAACAAAATAAAGTTAAAACCTTAAAAAAGTCAGAGTCAAATATTGTTATTAGATGTACTGCAATAACTCTAAAAGGAGCTCAATGTAAAAGAAATGCCTCAAGTGGAAGCACATTTTGTTGGCAACATAAAAAATAATTACAAAAGTGTACTAATGAATTTTAAAAACCCCCTAAAAAGTAAAACAAAAGATATAAATAGTCAATCAAAAGCAAACAAGTATACTTTCTGTATCGGCAAGTAACTCCTTGAAGATTAATTTTTATTATATATATTTAAATAAAACATAACAATGAAAAAAATTATTGTGCTTTTTTTGTTTATTTCACTTGTTTCTTGTGACATAAGCTCTCTTTTTTATCCATCATTAAATATGGATGATTTTCCATTTAAAATTGACCCATTTGATAAGAAGTCTGAACTTATGGAATCATCTAAAAATGATCCATTATGTGGAACTTATAAATATTATTCTGGTGAAAGTGAAAATGGTGTCGTAGATATTTTTAAATACAATAAAGTTTATTATTTACATTACAAGAGAGATGATAATGCTCAATATGTAGGCATTGGAATTAAAGATGAAAATAATTTTACTGTCACATATTATTATCCAAATGGAACCGACTTTGGAATTGTTTTTTATAAAATTGATGAAAACAATTTATTGAGAGGATTTTGGTCCAGTTTTAATACACCAGGTGAATTAGTAAAAGAAGGAACAACACAAAAATTATGATAAAAAAAACATCAATTGTTAATATTAATTTAATCATCATATTGACAATGTTTTCACTATTGTCTACTTCATGTATTAAAAAAAATGAATCAAAAACCATTAATTATTCCTCAATTGAAAATGAATATCTTGGTGCTTTTGATACATTTTACAAATACATCAAAACTCTAAATGAAAACAAGTTGAGTAATGAAAAAATGGCCGAATTATTCAACATAAACTTTTCAATGATTATTGGAAATCCAACCTTAAATCTTTCTTCATTGCCAGAAATAGTTGGAGTTTACAACGATATTAGAAATAACACATACTCTTTTATATGTGATCCATATGATTTTAATGAACTTAAATTAGCTAAGCTCTCTTATCTTCCTTTAACTAAAAAATCAGTTAATATTGGTTTATTAGATGTTTTTCTTTGCTCTGAAAATAGAATACCAAGTTATAAAATGGCTTTTATTTATAATTTGATATATGATGAGTCTAAAGAAAAATGGTTAATGAATGCACTCACTGAAGTTAATCCAAAATATTACCCCACTGATTGGAGACAAGTTGAAATTAGAGATTCTTTTAGGTATAATGGTGAAAATAAAGTAAATGAAATTAAGCCTTTGCTAGCATCTGAATTAATGAAAGGAAATAAGAGTACAGATTAAATTTGAAAGATCTAAATTCATTAAATAAACATATTTGTTATTCTTGTAATAATGAGATCGACTTTATTTGGTCAAGCGGAATATATAACAGTAATGCAAAAGCTAGATTATGTTTTGAATGCAAACAAAAACTTATAGAAAATGCTTATAAAAACTCCATTTAAAATACTTTATTTCATTTTATTTATTTCCTCATGTACTGATAGTGAAAATGAAGCTAATGCCCAAGTTCAAGTATTGAATTCAGAAACTGTTGAAGTTTACTTATTAAATACTCTAAATGATTCTAGAGGATATTGTATCGATATGATGGGTTATAAAACTAATGGAGATATTAATAGGCCCTTACAAGCCCATTCTTGTTATTCATATCAAGGTGAAATTTCAGTAGATCAAGGTTTTATTAAAGCTAATATTAAAAATGAAGAATTTAATATTCGTCACTTTAATGTATGTATGGAGTTAACTGAAAACAAAGCAGGTTCAAGTTTAAAATTGAGTAGCTGTAACAAAAATGATAATCAGAAGTTTATTTTACAGAGCGATGGAAAAATACAACCAAAAACTAATTTAAATTTATGCCTTACTGTTTCTGATAATTTTCGTGAAGGTGGAGGTGGTAGCCCTGTTCATTTGATTAGAAGTTTAACTTTAGAGAATTGTGATGATAACCTTTCAGCTAGACAAAAATGGGGAACTAGAACGTCAAATTAAGATCAAAAATAGTATTTAATAAATTATGAAAACCTCGATAGAAATTACTTTAATGCCTTTGAATAATAATTATAAAGAGATAATTAAAAGCTTTATACTTTCAATTAGAAATGAAGGATTTGAAATTTTAGAAAACCCATTGAGCACTCAAATTTACGGTGATTTTGGTCCATTAATGGAAATGCTTGTTCAAAAAATTAAAACTGCTTTTGCGAATGCTGATGGAATAATGATCAACTTAAAAATTGTGAAAGGCTATAGAATTAATTATAAGGCTGATTTTTAAAAAAAATATTGAATAAAATAAATTTAATTAATGGATAATTTTAATATGGGTGATGGCGATTATGATTCAATCCCAAAGTTAAATAAGAGACAAAAAAAAATTTTTAAGACAGTAGTTTTTGGATTAATACTGATTCTTAATCTAATTATTTTATTCGAGTAAATATTTAATTTGGATTATATATATTTGCTATAAGACCGTGTGGACTGGTCTTTACAATACAGTCGCGGGTGGAGTGAACGCATCCGAAACAATCGTTGCATGTGTTAAACCTTTTAAATAAGATTTGATATGAGCGATGAAATATTAATGGCACTTGAGCCTAATCAAGGTCATCTCCAAGCTCTCATTGAAGAAATGGAGAATTAAAAAAAGAAACCTCTCAACTGAGAGGTTTTTTATTTTTAACAATAATTTAATTTTGATTCTTATTTAGGTCTTTATAGATTTGAAACTTAAACTCAATTAATTATGAAATATATATATTCAATTTTATTGTGCTCTTTTTTATTTAGTTGCACAACCTCAAACCAATCTGTCATAAAGACTGATGATGAACTTACAGCAAATGTTAAGCTTCAATATGAAAATTATGTAGCTAATGATTTTAGTTTTTCAGATCAATACTCTGAAGATGTAGTATCAAGGATCAATAACATGGTAATTAATGGTCGTGATGATCTAATGACAGGATGGAAATCACATCATGAAGTTTTATTTGAAAATATTGATATTCAAGATGTGTATGTCCACACAAATTATTTTAGTGATGGTGCAGTATGGTCAAACGCTTGGTTTACATGGACTGCTGAAGGTCAAACAACTGGTGAAGAATACTCTAATAGAGGTCATTTTGATTATAGATGGGAAGATGGAAAAATAGTAGAGCTTTTGGCTTACTTTAGCGAATATCCTGAAGCAACTGAGACTGCTGCATATGCTGCATCTCAGGAATAATTTTCTTGTTTTAAACAAAAAAGCCCTCATGATTGAGGGCTTTTTTATTTAGTTTAGTACATAATTAAAAATCAGCTATTCTTACCATCATATAGGTATTAACAACTTTTCTAATTCCGCTGACTTTCGCAGAATATTTAGCAAATTCTGGAGTTGAATACATTTGTTTAGTTCTTGATAGAGCAGTCTCTAGATTAGGAGCTCCAACCCATACAAAATGAGAAAAATCTGCTTTTTTTCCGCTAATAGGATAGCCAACACCATATGAGTTGTTTTCGTAACCAAGAGATGTGGCTAATTTTTGAGAAAAATCTGCAAATTCTTTAACATAAGTAGCTGGATCAGATACTTCCATTTCATAGATAAAAAATACTTGATCTGGAGTCCAGTCATTTTTGTACCAAACAGGTGTGTTTAAAGCTGTATTTACAGGTGTTATGTAACGGTTTAGTTTTTCACCAAAGACCTGAGCTACAGAAGAAGTAAACCAAGAGTTTGAAAAGTTAGCAAACGCAGCCTCATTTGGAAAACAAAATTGAACAGAATGAGTTGCTTGATTAGTACCGTTAAATTGATATGCAAATAAAGACTTTGATCCTTCAATATTCTTTGCCCACTCAGTTTCCATCATACCTTTTAGAGCTGAAACAACCATTTCAGGTTCTTCAGCTTTAAAATCAAAAAATGCACAGTATTGGGAAAATGAGTAAGATGAGAATAAAATTGTAAATAGTAGTATATATTTTTTCATTTTATAAATTTTAAACCTAAAATATAATTTTAATACTTAATATTTGTTAATAAATCTTTAAAAGTTGAAAGCATGAATATTTTTTATTAATTTTTATATTGAATACATAAAATAATCAATAATGAAAAAATATATTTTAACCATACTATTAATTGTTCCTTTTTTACTTCAATCTCAAAATTTTCGTGGTCTTGATAAGAGCCCAATGGACCAAGCAAAATTTCCTTTAAGTAATAGAGTTACTGAAAAAGTTGCTGTCATTACATATAGCAGGCCACAATTAAATAATCGCTCATTTGAGGACATTGTTCCATTAAATAAGGTTTGGAGAACAGGGGCCAATGAAGCGACAGAAATTAGATTATACAGTGACATCATAATTGATGATAGAAATATTTCTGCAGGAACTTATACACTATTTACTATCCCTGAAGAAAATCAAGTTACAGTTATAATTAATAGCGCTACAAATATTTGGGGAGCTTACAGCTATAAGTCTGAAAAAGATGTAATTAGAGTAAAAGTACCATTAGTTAAAAGTGATGAGTCACTAGAAGCTCTTTCAATTACTTTTTCGAATGAAAATGATCAACCTAAAATTCACTTTGGATGGGAATATGTGAGATTTGAATTGCCATTTGATGTATTATAATTAAAGTAAGAAGTGAAAAATATTCTTTTATTTTTACTTTTTTCTCCCATTATTTTACTTAGTCAGGACGAGAAAAAAAGAAATGGATTAAAAAAATTTATTCAACAAGCTGAACAACTTGCTAAAGATTTAAGAGTAGAAAAAAGTAGTCCAAAGGATTACTTTTTTTCTTCTTCCGATATTGGTAGTACAAGTTTTAATACTGCTGATAGGATTGCTATAAAAGATGTAATTGATGCCTATGGTTTTTATTGGGACTCGAATAATCTTGAAGGTTATTTGTCATTATTTTCAGATTCGGCAAAAGGCGTAACAGTAGATGCTAATGGCAATGTAGAGCAGTACTATATAAAATCAGATTTACAAGTTAATAATGGAAAGAAAAGAATGCAGTATTTTATTGAGAATCAAATGCAAAGAAGACATATTATGGCAAATTCTTTTTTTATTGAGTTAACAAATAATTATGCTCACATGAGGCAGTATATGATTCTTTTAACCACAAATAATAAAAAGAGAACTGAAATTTTAACTCCCATAAATTATGTGTTTAAATTAATGAAATTCAATGATACTTGGAAAATAGTATATAGAGAAATAAACTTAGATAAACCACTTGATATCTCTTTGTCAAGCAATCCTTAATCAGTTTATTATTTCACCATTTTTAGCATTACTTGCGCCAATATTAGGCGTTGAGTTAATATTTAATTTGTGACCAAAGAAGTCGGTAGTAGGTATTGATTCAACATTTGAAAAAATGACAGATTCACTAGTAGGTATTGCAGGATGGGAAAACCTACCAGAATACGGGATACCCGAGTTTATAGCTCCACTCTCTTTTAATAGTTGATATCCCTTTTCATTATTTAATTCTTCGTTATAAAAATGAGGATTTTTATCAATTGAATCAGAATCTAGATTTATAAATCTACTGTCAATATTTCCGTAAAATAAATTATTTGTCATAGATATATTATCATCCCTTACATTTACTTGCTTCGTACCAATCGATGATCCATTAATAGAGTAAAAAATATTATTAAAAACCCTTGTGTTATTTGCTTTAAGATCAATTGCGGTAGCATAAGGGTTGTTTGTTCTATTTATTACAATTGTATTATTATATATATAACTATTATTTGAAGCATATCCTTCATCCCCTCCAATTTTATCATTTAACCAAATTGTATGATTACTGTTTCGCCAATTAGGATTATCTCTCCATCCATCATTAACACTTATATTAAATCTATACACAGCAGTCTCATTTCCACCTAAAATTTCAACAAATCCACCCTCACAATCTTCCATGTAGTTGTATTGAATAAAAGTATTTATATTTTTATGATCAACATGAATACCATGAGAGTCAAGTATTCCTCTAATCCCTACAGCTTTATTTCTTTGAATTATTGTATTAACACTATTCCAATTCCAAACTGCACTTCCTCTCCCAATCATTCTTGAGTTAGTTTTTGCCCCCGGTTTATTAAAAATATTATCTTCAATTAAAACATTTCTAGCACGTGAGGGTAAAATACAAGTACCGCCAATTTCTTTAAATTCATTGTTCCTAAAAACAAAGTCAGTATGTCTATTATCAAGTCCATTGTTTGCATTTGAGTGTTTTACATGAACACCAAATCTTTGTAAATCAGTAAAGAAATTATTTTCAAATAATACATTATTAATATGTGCCTTTCCCCAGTCAGTGAAAAATCTAACTCCTGCAACTTCAAATTGATTGAATGCTTCTTGATTTGATGGATCAACCTGAGTAATAGCATAAATATTTTTAAAAGTCATATTTCTAAAAGTGAAATTATTCATAATGTCATCACTTGAATTGTGAATATAAATTCCAAAACTATCAGAATCTTTAACCCCACTTTTCTTATTTGTTCTATTGTTCTGTATCTCTAAACCCTCAAATACTATATTATCACTATTATTAACATATATTGCTTCTTGAAAATCACCACCACTTATGTTGCTGCCACTCCCCGTTATAATAGGTTTATTATTAGATGAACCAAATGATGTTATAACAATCGGTTTATCTTGTGACCCTGAACCATTGATTTTAAAATGGCCAGTGAATGTATCACCTTTTTTAAAAAAGATGCTGTCACCTTCAGAAAATTCAATATTTGAAATTTTTGATAAAGATTTCCAGGGTTTACTTTGACTTCCATTTGAATTATCATTTCCTGAGGAACTACTCAAATAAAATGTTGTTCTTTCTTCATCACTGTTGTTATCATTGTTTGAATTATCATTTGAATTATCATTTGAATTATCAATTGAATCTGATTTACTACAACTAAAACTAACTGTTAAAAAAACTAAAATTATTAATATTGATCTCATAAATCTTTTATTTTAAGACAATTTAATTTCTTTCATAAACTCTCAAATAGTCAATAACTAGTGAATTAGGGAAAATAGTGTTGCCTTCATCAACAACCCTCATTAGGCCATTATTCATAACAATACACATTGTCTTATTTGGCCAGTCTTCGATAGGTACATCACTCCCTTTATTTTTAGTATGAACTAATTCTCCATCAATATACCATTTCATGACATTTTCAGTCCAATTAAAGCCAAAAACATGAAACTTGGATGAAGAATTGTATGTCGATTGAAAATTTTTAAGCGCATAACTATGATCCTTTTTATCGTTCCATAAACCATATATAAAACGCATATACATTTCATCACTTCTATTAGTATTAAAAAAATTTCCAAAATATTCCCAAATATCAATTTCAGGTGGCCATTTTCTATTTTCAGAATCATCAATTAGCCATATGGCAGGCCATACTTTGTCACCTTTTGGAAATTTAGCTTTAATTTCAAGATAGATGTTTTTATTGGTACCGTTAAAATTTATTTTTTGTAGCGAGTTTACCCACCCCGTTGAATAATTAAATTGGCCTACAGGGTCAGTTCCTTTAATTGATTGTTTTCTATTTTCTAAATAGAGTAAACCATTATTTACATAAACATTGTCATCCAAAAGATATCCATCATAATTATTATTGAGTAAATTTTCTCCTCCTGTATTTTTATTCCAAATCATTCTAACTGATGAGTTAGTACTGTGAGTAAGTCCTTTAGACCAATTGTTATTTTCAAAACTATCGAACTCATCGCTTGAAATTAAATTATAATCTGATGGTATATATTCTGATTTTAAATTATTGTTTTGCTCATTAGGAGATATAACTTCTTCTTCACTTTCTCCACCACTACATGAAATAAAAATGAATATTAATACAGATTTTACGAACTTGTTAATCATTATATAAAGTTATTAATGAGTATAATTATAATACATACCAAAATTATCTTGTCTCTTTAATTTATTAACTTAACGCAATCAAAGCATACTTGTAGTATTCCTTATTTATTTTTTCAAAATTTCTAATTATTTTGAGAATTCTCATTCTTTATTAATTACATGTAATTTACAAATTAAGTGTTAGTGGCAACAACATGTTAAAATATGTGTTAATAAATCATTCATATTTCATAAATTAGAGAGAATTAAGGAAAAATGAAAACAGAATACGATGCTATAGTTATTGGTACAGGTGTTAGTGGAGGTTGGGCTGCCAAAGAACTATGTGAAAAAGGTTTAAAAACTCTTGTTCTTGAAAGGGGAAGGATGTTAATTCACCCACAAGATTATACTACTGCTAACATGGATCATTGGGATTTCCCATCTGGTGATCGAATTACAAATGAGATTAAGAAAAAGCAACCTAAACAAAGTAGAACTGGATATGTTAATACTGAATCAACAAAACATCTGTTTGTTGATGATTTAAATCACCCGTACAATGAGGATAAGCCATTTAACTGGATAAGAGGATATCATGTTGGTGGAAGATCTTTAACCTGGGGAAGGCAAAGCCATCGACTTACAAAGTTTGATTTTGAAGGAAATGCAAAAGAAGGTATTGCAGTAGATTGGCCAATAAGATATAAAGATTTAGCTCCTTGGTATGATTATGTTGAAGATTATATTGGAGTTAGCGGTGAAAATTTAGGACTTCCTCAATATCCAAGTGGTAAACTTTTAAAACCTATGGAGATGAACTGTGTTGAAAAAGTTTTAAAAGAATCACTTGCTAATAAATATGATGACAGAGTTTTAACATTAGGTAGAGTAGCTCACATAACTGAAGGAACAAAACCAGGAAGAGGAAGAGTTAGTTGTCAATATAGAAATCGCTGTAGAAGAGGGTGTCCTTATGGAGCATATTTTAGTAGCAATTCATCAACACTACCTGCTGCTGAAGATTCAGGAAATATGACGTTAAGACCAAACTCGGTTGTTCATGAGATATCATATGATGAGAACATGGGGAAAGCAACTGGTGTAAAAATTATTGATGCTGAAACCATGATGACATATGAGTTTAAAGCAAAAATTATTTTTGTTTGTGCTTCTGCTATTGGTTCAACATCAATTTTAATGCAATCAAAATCAAACAGATTTCCAAATGGTATGGGTAATGATTCTGGTGAGTTAGGGCATAATTTAATGGATCATCATTTTCAAGTTGGAGCAAGTGGTAAGTTTGAAGGACTTGAAGACAAATATTATTATGGCAATAGGCCTACTGGTGTATATATTCCAAAATTTAGAAATATCGGAGGTAAAACAAATAGAAAAGATTTCTTGAGAGGCTATGGTTATCAAGGTGGAGCAAGCAGAGGAGATTGGACTAAACAAGTAGCTGAATTAGCTTACGGTAAAGAATTGAAAGAAGCTATTTTATCTCCTGGAAATTGGAGAATGGGTCTTACTGGATTTGGAGAAATTCTCCCATATCATGATAATAAAATGTATTTGAACTATGAAAAGAAAGATAAATGGGGTTTACCAACCGTTACCTTTGACGCATCTTTAAAGGAAAATGAATTAAACATGAGAAAAGATATGCAGCAACAAGCAATTGAAATGCTAGAAAGTGCTGGATTTAAAAACGTTGTTGGCACTGGTAAAAAATATAATTTTGGAAATGGTATACATGAAATGGGCACTGCGAGAATGGGACGTGACCCAAAAACTTCAGTTTTAAATAAGTTCAATCAAATTCATTCAGTTAAAAATGTTTTTGTCACTGACGGCGCTGCAATGACTTCAGCTGGTAATGTTAATCCGTCTTTAACTTACATGGCGCTTACTGCAAGAGCTGTAGATCATGCTGTTAAAGAGTTAAATAAAAGAAACTTATAAATGAAAAGAAGACAATTAATAAAAAATTTAGGTTTAGGTTTTGGTGCAATTACCATTACTCCAGCTGTATCAAGTTTACTTCATAGTTGTAGTGATGGAACAAGTTGGAACCCAGTTTTTTTTAGTAAGAGTCATATTACCTTATTAACAAATTTAACTGAGCTTATTTTACCTTCTGATGATAAAGTCCCAGGTGCTAAAGAATTAAATTTAATAAAGTTCATTGATTTATATATTGTTAATATGTTTGAAGATAAGCAACAAAAACTATTTAAGATCTCTCTTGATTGTTTTGTTGAAAATTGTTTGTCTGTTTCTAATATTTCTAAAATAAATCTAATCAGTAATGATGACTTGGAATCAAGACTAAAATATTATTTTAAAGATAATATCAATTCACATAAAGTCTGGAACTCTGAATACAATAAGTTTAATAGACAATTCAAAGGTGATGAATCTAATAGACCAGTTGAAGCATTTTCTTATAGATTTCTAAATACAATTAGACAACTTTCTATAACATCATTTAAGTGGTCTGAAATAATTGGTGAAAATGTCTTAGCTTATAATCCAATTCCAGGAAGACAAGTTGGTTGTATGGATTTAGATGAAGCTACAGGAGGAAGAGCTTGGTCACCATAAAATGGTTAATTAGGCATATTTGTTGTAGCTGAAATAATGTGAATCTTACATTTTTTGGTATTGTATCTTTTTTTGTATCCATATTAGTCTTAATTATAATGTATTTCTTCATTAAAGAAATTAGCAAATAATTCACACTTTTTTCTTTTTAGTTATATTTAGATAGTGAAGAATTTATTATCAATATTATTATTTATACCCTATATAATTTTTTCTCAAGAATGTATGCCGTGTGAGATTATTGCCAATCCTAATATGGAAATTACAAAAGTAAATTCTAAATGGCCAGATGTCAAAAATAAGAGCATTGTTAAAATAAATTCCTTAACTAAAATCATTTATCAAGACCAAGACGATTACTGGGAAAGATATAATATGCGATCATGGTGGATGAGAGATGGTCATGATCCATGGACTGAAGATCCAGTGTGGGGGGATGGCTATAAAAAACCTGATCTTAATTTTAATTCATGTGTAAATGATAATTATAGATGGAAATGTGGATATTCTTATGTATTAAGACTTCCTGAAAATTTTAAAAAGAATAAAAGATATCCTTTAGTTATTTTTTTGCATGGAGGAGTGAATTCAGATACTCGTCGATTAAATGGAAGAATTCGAACTGTTAATAGTTTTTATATTCCTAAAAATGATCAATACATAATTGCATCACCTATTAAATTAGGAATAGATTGGAGTGCAAAAAAAATTCAAGATATGATAGCAGAAATATATTCACAATTAAAAATTGATAAAAAAAGAGTTTATCTAACTGGTCTTAGTATGGGTGGTCGAGGAACTTTTATAGTAGCCTCTGAATTATCAAATACTTTTGCAGCAATTATGCCTCTTAGCCCTCATCATACACCTTATTCCTATATATCTCTTGCAGAAAAAGTATCACATTTACCAACTTTTCTTCATCATAGTACAAATGATAAAACCTCAAAGTTTTCAGTTGCAGAAGACATGTTTAGCAAGTTGAGTAAAATTAATGATAATGTAGTTTTTGATATCGGAAATTTTGGTCATTCAGGTTGGAACAAAATTTACTCAAATCCAAAACATATTGAATGGCTTCTTTCTTGGAGAAAATAAACTTTATAATTTTATGAAAGTATTAAAATGGATTATTTTTTCAGTTTTTGTCATAATTACAATTTTGAGTTTTATAATTGTTTTTATGATGTATTATAATCTTTCTTTCATTGATTATCCTTACTTGTTTTCTGGCTTATTGTTTTTTTTCTTATCCATTATAATTTTTAGATCAAAAAAGTTTAATTGATCGTGCCATCAATATTAAATTGAGATACAAAATCCCAAATTAACTCACTTGTATTTTTTCCATTAAAATCTAATTTGTCACTCCAGTAGTGCCCTCCATTATTAATTTTAATATGTTGAACATAGGCATTACCTGAGTCGTCATAATAGATCTGTTGTTCAATTGATCCATTTTGATTAGTTATTATGTCTTCGTTGAAACAGGAATTAAAATTTTTCCACCAACTAACAACATCAGCAATTGAAGTGCTCCCATATGAGTCTCCATTATAAAGTACAACCTCATCATTTGTACCATGAATATTTATCATTGCAGTTGGAACTTGTGCATTACAATTTTGATAACTATCATCTATCATTGTTCCTGCGACAGATCCAATTGCAGCAAATTTTTTAGAGTTACATGCTAAATAATAAGAAAGAAATCCACCATTGGAGTAACCGGCAGCGTAAACTCTTTTTTCATTAATAGAATATGTTGATGATATATTTTCAATCATTTTTTCGACAAATCCAATATCATCCACAGAGCTTTTATTGTCACTAGATGGCGCAGAAGAGTTCCAATGTGGAAACCCACCTAGGAGAGTTCCTTGAGGATAAACAATAATAAAATTTTCATTTTCAGCTAAACTTCTCATGTCAGCTGTTTCGACAAAATCAGATGCTGTTCCACCAAAACCATGAAAGTTAATCATTAGGGGATATTCAATATCAGAATTATAATTTGTTGGTACATACATTATAAACTGTCTAGATAAACCATCATGACTTACAACACTGTTGAAAAGTCCAGTTTGAACTGGTAGTGTGTCAGTTGTAATTCCCTCATTTTTTTCACAAGCGGAATAGATAAATACGATAAATATAAATGTGATTATTTTTTTGGAAATTTTCTTTAACATCAATATAAATTTACATTATTACAAATTCATAAAAAAGAACAGTATAGATAACTCCTTTAATAAATCCAATCCAAGACGATTTAATTGGATTTTTCCTAACCCACTCATATTTTTTGTTTAAATATCTTTTCATTAATTGCATTATATTTAATAATAAATTTAAAATAAAAATTTGTGAGTCAAAGTATTATAAAAAAAGGTTGGTTTAGAGTTGTTATAATAATTCCAGCATTCTTTTTCTTTGCTGTGATTTTTCAGCTATTAGGCGTAGGCGCTTCGGCATTTTTATCAGGCTTGGGTCTTTTCGATTTTTCTATTCAGGATTTAGATTCTTTTAGTAATCTCCCAGCCATGACGATTATACAATATTTTGACTTGATTGGGATATTTATTCTGTTGTGGCTATTCATGAAATATATAGATAAAGAACCTTTTATGAATATGGGTTTTGAAATTAAAGGTAAAAGAAATGATATCATATTAGGAATGACCTTAGGGTTGTTTATGATGGCAGTGGGTTATTTGGTTTTGATTTCTTTAGGAGAAATTCAATTTTTAAAAATTAACTATGACTTGTCAAGCATAATATGGTTGTTTATTTTATTTATTGGTGTCTCTATTTTGGAAGAAACTTTTGTTAGGGGATATGTTTTAAAAAATTTACTAAAATCATTTAATCCAATTATATCATTAGTAATATCATCTGGTATTTTTTCATTGCTACACTTTTTGAATCCCAACGTTAATTATTTGGCTTTGACCGAGCTTTTTATTGGAGGAATAGCTCTTGGTATCTCATATGTTTACACTAGAAATTTATGGTTCCCATTTGCCTTTCATTTAAGCTGGAATTTCTTTCAAGTTATTTTTGGTTTTAATGTTAGCGGTATGGATACTTATTCTTTGATTGAATTTGAAATTTCAGAACCAAATAGTTTAAATGGAGGTGACTTTGGTTTTGAGGGTTCCTACTTATCAATAATTTTCACTGTTATAATTATTTATTTTCTAAATAATTATTATAAAAAATTTAAAATAAAAAACCCCGAATAATCGGGGTTTTTATTGTAACTAATTTTGGGCGAATTGAACAAACTTTAATTCAAGTTCATCACCAATAATCCTTTTTCTACTGGCAGCACCATGTTTTCTCAACATTTGATCAGTGAATTCAGATGCTTCTGGATATGTTTGAAAGTAATCATCAACAAGTGCAACGTCCATCGTAAAGTGAGTAACATCTTGATTTTCATTTTCACTTCTATTAATTACTTTATTGAACTCCCACCAGCCTAATTCTCCAGCTTCCATTCTTTTTTCATGCCATTTTTTAAAATACTTCATTTCGTAATTTTCATAGTCATCATTCAGTGCTTGAAAACCATTAAAATAAACTTTCGTTTTACTACCCTGTGGAACTTTCCATTCAGTATTATCTAATCTTTCAACCAAAAACCTACTTGTTTTTTTTCTAGTTCCTTCCCATTTTCCAAATTCCTTTTTGTACTTAGATTTTGATAATTTTCCTTTGTAAGCTTCTCTTCCTAGCTCTTCCCAGTTTACTTGTTTTTTTCTTTGATCTTCATCTTTATATGCATTCATAACAATATAATCTGGTTTTTTTGAATGAGATTCATTTTCAGGATCTTTTATAACTTTCCAAACTACCCAGCCGTTTTGAAGATCTCTTGAAATAGCTTCTTTTTTAATTTCAGACCAAAATTTTTCAACTTCCATATATTGCTCTTCCATACCTTCATTAAGCCAAATTGCTTCATATGAAATCTGCGTTTGAGAAATAGAAAAATTTATAAATAGTAATAGTGATATTGATAATAATTTTTTCATAGTATTTAATTTAAAGCAGTACTTAGTTTTTCATTAAAATGATGTCTTTCGGTTGTTCTGCTGTACATTTCAAGAGCATCATTATATTCTTGAGCATCTTTTCTGTATGCTTCCCACCCAAACATTTCATTATACAATTCTTCCATGTTTTTTTCAGTATCGGGGAATTCACCTCCTACACCATACTCATTAAATCCATCACAAATTATGTATTCATTAGTGTTTCCACCTGAAATAACTCTAAAAATTCCTGTAATTCCAGTGTAGTTATGTTTTTCATAAACCATTTTAGCTCTTTGTAAAAAATGAACAACTGCTTGATCATGGCCAGGCTTTATGAAACGTCTTTGTACTAACATATATTTGAAAGTAGTTGTAGGAGTCCAGTTATGTGATATTCCAACAAGTCTTCTCCAGACTTTCCAACCAGTAGATTCTTCTATAAATGGATCAACATTGTCTTTCCAATATTTTAACTCTTCAGATCTATCTTCTTGAGAATTCATATAGCTCCAATCTTTCCAGCCCACTACTCTTGAATACATACCCTGGTTTTCACCATCCATAATTTCAAAAGTAAACATGGCATTCTCAGCTGTTGAATTGTATTTTTTCATTTTTTTAGCCGCTGCCTGTATAAATTTATCTTCCATACCTTTTTTAGGTTTTAACTCATAGCTCATCCATATTTCAGGGCCATTTTGTGCAGAAATTATAAATGTGAAAAGCATTGATATTATAAGTGTAATTTTTTTCATAATATAAATTTAATTTGATTAGTCCCAAGTAGAATCTAAATGCTCGTATATTGAGCTTGAAAAAGCTGAATTAAAGTCAGTTAAATCATTTTCTACAATATATTTTCTAAAATTTTGCCAATGAGGATTTTCACTAATTCCACCATTTTCTTTATAAGATCTTCTATTTAAAATATCTTCTAAGGAATCATATCCATCAAATGAAATACCATTAGCTATGGTTGATTCTCCTTCAGAATAAGATCCAGATGTAACAAGAGTAGCAACAGCCCAGTTTGATCCTTTATTTTCTTCTAGTTGTGGTTTTACCACTAACTCCCCCCACGCTATATTATTTTTAATGAATTTTTCTTTGTCAGGATATGCAAATTTAAATTTATTAAATACAAAGTAATTTGATCTTTCATTATCAAACACAGCACCATTAACTTGCCATAATTCATTGTCACTTAAAGACTTCCATTTCCATTTAGAAGAATCTGGTGCTTCAAGACCAAGCCTTTTTGCTTCATTAGGCCCCCATAAACTACCTCCTTTCGCATATTGTTCAGGGCTGTTGTAGTGATGGAAAAATACAAATACATTTCTTTTTGAAAATGATCTAAACATTGCCCATCCAGCCCACTTACCGTCTTCTACAGCTTGTTTTGATAGAGGTTTATAATATTCCTTATTGGCTTTGATAAATTCTCCAATATTTCCTTCAACTTCTAAGACATGCATTCTTATTAAGTAAGGTGAAGGTGAGTCATCTTGAGCTCTAAGACTCAAAATAGGTATTGCTAAAAGCAATAAATAAATTATTTTTTTCATGTCAATTATTTTAAAAAAAGCTATAAATAATTATCGATTATTTCTAGTTTTTCAAATTAATATATTGTTAAATTATATTATTCATAATTTGATTATTATTTATTATGAATTTTACATTTTAATTAAGAAATTATTATAAAATCAGTATTGTAAATTTGTCATATGTCAGATTCCTTAACCGAAATTATTAACAGGGAACTAAAAAAATTTTATTTTAAGAATTTTAGACGGAGAGGTAAAAGTTTAAAAACACTAGAACTAATTAAAGAATGTTATTTTGATCAATTTAATTTTTTCATAGATGAAATTGATAAAATTTTTATTCAAAGTAGAGATATGAAAAGTGAAAAAATAATTGAAAGCTTATTGAATTTTAAAAAGAACGAGGGATGTAATAAAATTATCATGAAAGCATTAATAGATGAATTGTCAAACTTTAACAGCGCATTTAAATTGAATTTAGTAGATCATAAATATCTGTTTGAATTTGATGAAGATTAAACCTAGCTTTGTAGAATGTTTCAGTTAATATCCTTACAGTGGAAATCTTTTTTTAGATCAGCATCTTTAGCAGGAAATATTGTCTCTAAAATAATGATGTTCTTTTGGATTTTTTGGTCTATTCTTATGAGTCTTTCATTAGGTGTAATTCATGGCACTGGCTCAAGTCTTTTAAATCCTGAAGGAGAAAAAATAAGCGATCCATTTTCTTGGTTAAATAAAGAGATGATTTATATTATTGGGTATATGATGATTGCAAGATATTTATTTCAAAAGATTCCAATTTTAAATATTCGATCACTTCTTTTAACACCATTAAAAAAATCTAAAATTATTCGTTATGCTATGCATCAAACAATTTTTTCGATTTTTAATTTGATAGTTTTTTTCTATTTAATCCCATTTTCAATTATGTTGAATTTAGATCCAGATACTGGGTATTTTAATAGTTCAAATCTTCTAATGTGGAATTTGTCAATTATATTGATAGTTTATTTCACTAACTTTTTAAATATTTTACTAAACAAAAAGGATAAACTAGTAATTATATTTGGTGTAGTTCTCACTTTAATTAAAATTCTTGAATACAACAATTTATTGGATATATCTTTGTATACAGAATCTGTTTTCTATTCACTGTATGATACTCCAACACTGGTCATTACACCATTAGCTTTACTTATATATATTTATTATTATGTTTTTAATTTTTATAGAAAAAACTTATCTATTGATACTGGTTTGAATATGAAGGTTAAAGATGCAAAAATGACTAATTATCAATGGCTTGATAGGTTTGGAACTGCTGCAATTTTTTTAAAGAATGATTTGAGACTAATTACAAGAGCAAAAAGAGCAAGATCAACAACAATTATGGGAATATTGTTTGTTTTTTATGGCTTTATATTCATGGCTTTTGATGATTTATATGGTGAAACTATGGAGTTCTTTGGTTTATTTTTTTCAACAGCAGGCTTCATGTTTACTTTTTGCGGTATGGTACCAAGCTGGGATAGCAAACATTATCCTTTAATGATGTGTCAAAATATTACATATTTAGATTACATTAAATCAAAGTGGTATCTAGGTTTTGTTGGTACTATTTTTACCACATTATTATCTTTAATAATTTATTCTTATTTTGGATTTTATTATGTTGTTGTTATAGTATGCGCAGGATTATACAATCTTGGAGTTAATTCATATACTACACTCTGGTCTGGGGCTTTTAATAGAACTGCTATTGATTTAGATTCAAATAAAAACGCCTTCGGTGATAAAAAATCATTTAATTCTAAAACATTATTATTGGTCATTCCTCAGCTAATATTACCCTGGGTAGTTTTTTATTTTGTTTCAGATAGCTATGATAAATTTATTGGTGCATATGCTGTTGGAATTATTGGAATATTTGGAATTTTTCTTAGGAATATGATTTTCAAAATAATTCTTAAAACATATAAATCACAAAAATACTCTGCAATTTCAGCCTACAAACAAACAAACTAATTATGATTACATTCAAAAAATTAAAAAAATCTTATTCAAAAAATATCGTATTAGATATAGACTTATTAGAAATTCCTAAAGGTCAAGCATTTGGTTTGGTTGGGAATAATGGAGCTGGTAAAACAACATTGTTTAGTTGTCTATTAGACTTAATTAAACCCACAAAAGGAGAGGTTGTAAATAATGAAATTGAAGTTAGAAAAAGTGAGGACTGGAAAAAGTTCTCATCGGCTTATCTTGACGAATCATTTTTGATAGGGTATCTCATGCCTGAGGAGTATTTTTATTTCATTGCAGAGTTAAGAGGTGTTCGTAAAACGGAATTAGATAATTTTCTTAATCAATTTGAGGATCTTTTTAATGGTGAAATATTAGGTGGGAAAAAGTATATAAGAGATCTTTCTAAAGGAAATCAAAAAAAAGTAGGTATAGTTGCTGCACTTATTGGTTCCCCTTCTGTTGTTATTCTAGATGAGCCATTTGCTAATCTGGATCCAACAACTCAAATAAGGCTCAAAAAAATAATTAAAAAGTTGTCTGCTGAAAAAGAAGTTACTGTTTTAATTTCTAGCCATGATCTACAGGATGTGACTGAAGTTTCTGAAAGAATTGTTTTATTGGAAAAAGGAAAAATAGTTAAAGACATTAAAACAAGTAAAAAAACTTTGAAGGAACTTGAATCTTATTTTAATAAGGAATAAGATTTTCTTAATCTATTCATAAATAACTTCAAAAACTAATTGTAAGAAGTCACATCTTTATTTTTTGGTAAGATTTTTGGAGATACAATTCAAAAAATATGAAATTATGGACAAAATAATACTAACTTTTACATTGTTAATTTCTTTCTTTCTTAATTCCCAAGTGCAAATTAATGTGAATAAAAGTAATATTAAGTGGACAGGTAAAGAATTGACTACTAAAGAGCATTATGGAGCATTAAAGTTTTCTAAAGCCAATCTTGAATACGAAGATGAAAAACTAGTTGGAGGTGAATTTGTTGTTGACATGACAACTCTTGATGTACAAGATTTATCAGGTAGAGGAAAAGAACGATTGGAAGGGCATTTAAGATCAGATGATTTTTTTTCAGTTGATAAACATAATAATGCCTACTTAAAAATTACTGAGGTTATCCCAGCTGAATTTTCAAGAATCACCCTTGATGAAAAATCTTATGAATTGGTTGGCGATTTAACAATTAAGGATATTACTCATCCAATAACATTTACATTAAAACCAGAAGATAATCAGTCTTACAAAGCTGAGTTAACATTTGATAGATCCAAATATGATGTCAGATTTAGATCTGGTTCATTTTTTGAAAATCTTGGAGATAAACTAATTTTGGATGATATAAAGCTGGAAGTTACACTTGTAAAAAACTAAAAATGATTATAAAAGATAAACCAATGTGTGGGTGTGGAAATACATCAAATCCGAATGGATATTGTGATGGTTCACATAATAAAAGATAAATGAAAAAAATTGTTGCAATTGGAGCTAGCTCTTCAATTAAGTCAATTAATAAAGAATTAGCAAATTATGCCGCATCTCAAGTCCCTAATTCAATAACTATTAATGTAAACTTAATTGACTTTGAAATGCCAATATACAGCATAGACAAGGAAAAAGAGCATGGGATACCAAAGCTCGCATACAAGTTTAAAGAAATTTTAAAAAATTCAGACGGAATTGTGATTTCTTTTGCCGAGCATAATGGAGTATATACTGCAGCATTTAAAAATATTTTTGATTGGATTTCTAGGGTTGAAAAAGTTGTCTGGTGTAATAAACCTATGTTTCTATTATCAACATCTACCGGAAAAAATGGTGCTAAATTAGTCTTAGAAATAGCTCATTCGAGAATTTCAAGAGGAAATCCATTTACAATTCCTACTTTTTCATTACCTGAGTTTAATCATAATTTTGAGTTTGATAAGGGAATCATTAATAAAGAACTGAATGAAAATTTTAGAAATTCATTATCAACCTTCATTTATAACATAAATAATGGCAATTAATATTTTTAAAAAAGAAGATCAAGCTGATGGTAATTTTAATTCTGGAGAAATTTTAGAGAAAAAACCTATTGGATTTCCTCAAGATAATGGTATTCTTAAACCATATTCAAATATATTTTATTGGGCTCACGCATGGACTCCAAAAAATAAAAGTACAATTGGTTTACATCCCCATCAGGGATTTGAAATTTGTAGTTTTGTATTAAAGGGAAACATTAATCACTTTGATACTAAACAAAATAAATGGATACCACTAAGTGAAGGGGATGTTCAAATTATTAGATCTGGTAATGGAATATCTCATGCTGAAGAAATTGATAAAGAATCAGAGATTTTCCAAATATGGTTTGATCCTGATCTATCAAATTCTCTAAAAAAAGAAGCAACATATGATGATTATTCATCAAAAGAATTTAAGGTTCTTAATTCTGATAATAAATTAAAAAAAATAATCAAAGGTGATGGTTCACCAATGAAAATGGATAGTGAAGGAATTTTTATCAATGAATATTTATTTAGGTCAGGGAATCATTTATTGGAAATCAATGAAGATTTTATACATTCTTATTTTATTTTAAATGGTGAATTAGAATATGAAAAAAATATTTTACAAAAAGGAACTTTCTTCACTGTAAAAAAACAGAACAATTTTGAGTTCCAATCATTAAATAAAGCAAGAGTTTTTGAAATAATTTCTCCCCTATATCCAAAATATAAAACTTATTTTGTGTCGAATTAAATTTTTATATGTTATGAAAAATATCCTCTTAATTTTAATATATATTACTCTTTTTTCGTGTGAATCCAAAAATGAAGTAAATGATTTAAATGAATCAATTGAGCTTCCTGCACTAAGGATTAATAATTCATTTAGTCAACCTTACAGAATATTAAAAACTACTATTTCTGAAGCAAATCAGTTTGATCAAAAATATGGAAATACTGATCTAACATTAGGTTATGTTTTGAGATACTATTTTTATACAGCTATAGATTTGGACAGTGATAGGTCAGAGTTAATTAGTATGGATAAAAGTTCTTTTAAATTAAAAAGTACTGAAAACCCTGAGGAATTAGTGATTGAGGCTATTAATGAAATTAGAAAAATGACCTTTGGCTCATCTGAATTTAATTCATTTATTGAAAAATATTTTTCTAAATGTGTAGATATATCAAAAATTGTTAATGATTGTATTGCTATAGAAATATATGACCCTGTTTGTGGATGTAATGGATTTACTTATCCAAATTCAGCTTATGCTTTATGCCATGGAGTTAGTGATTATAAAAAAGGACCCTGTAATTAATTTATTTTAGGTACTTTTTCCATCTGATTATATATTGCTAAAATTATAATTCCAAATGCAATTCCACTTACTAACAAGATAATACTAGTTATTCCTATTGCACTAAATGATAGCCTTAGTAAAATTGTTGAAATAATAAATCCTGTATTTCTAATTAATTGTGAATATCTCTCGGTATATTGAAATGAAATTAAAAGAATAAATACATCTACCAATATCAATATTGTAAAGAAATCTATAAAAAATAAATAGTTTAGATTGTCATCAAATGGTTGATTAGAAAAAACTCCATTATACCAATCAAAAAAACTTATTAAACACAAAGTTGTTAATACAGGAACCAAGATTAAACTTATGATGCGTTTATAATTAATGAATCTTTCAAGATTTTTATTAACTGAAAGTTGAGGCAACCTTTCTTTTAATTTTCTAAAAATAAGTATTAAAAAAAATACAAGTAAAATTCCAGACAAATCATAGATAAGTTGAACATTATTTTGATTAATAAGCCAATTCCCATCTAAATTGACCTCAGGAATGTCTTTAAAAATCTTTCTTATCAAGATTAATGACATTATTTCATATTGTTTGCCAACAGATGTTGTAAATGATCTAGGCAGATAATAAATCAATAAAAATGCTTCATATACTAAAATGAATGAAAATGGTGTATATATAGCTGAAATAGGATTTTGTAATAATGTATCTGAACCAAATGAAATATTTAGTACACCATTATTGTTTAAAAGTATTAATGTGAGGTGTATTACAAAACCTATAGTTGCAAAAAATAAAATAAATTTTTCGAACTTTTTAAGGTTTTTCTCGGAAAAAACCTTCAAAAAAAGTTTTTCAATTTTAGCATTCATTCAGCTAATTTCAATAACAAACGACCAAAAAACATTCCAAATTCATTTTGTTTAGTTTTTTTTTTATATAATTACTGTAAAATAACAACAACTAACTAGCGTTTTATTTATGAAAATTAAGTTTTAAAATATGTTTAAAAATTTTAAAAAATCTACAGTATTATTATTATCAGCAGCTTTTATTTCATTTTTATTATCTGTAACCCTATGGTTCTCAGGATTTAAAGATGAAGGAATGTATGTTGGGTTGTGGGTTCCCTCAATTTTAGCTTTCGGTTCATTTATAAAACAAAATTACAAGTAAGACATGGAGATCTATTTATTTTTCGTAGGATTTTTAGTTACATGCTTGGTTATAGCTAGTATTTTTTTAATTAATTCAGAAGAAAAGGATAAATACAGCGACATTGATAAATCGAATGAAGTAGATTATGACGGTATGGGAAACTATGGTAGGTTCCCGCAAAAAAATTAACTTTTTCTTCTAGCTTCTATAAAGCTTTTAATGAAAAAAATTAATGCTATGACAGAGGATATAATCATTGCTGATACTCTACCAATTGCAATATCGTTTCCTCTTTCGATTGCACCATTTAGTGGCATAAATAGACCAATCAGACAAATAAAGGTTATTAAGACCGCTACATGAGCAATTATTTTATTCTGATTTTTTACACCATTAGTACATAAAAGTAAAATAACACCAAAGATTACAGGAATTAATGCAGTTATTGACTTACCGTCACCATCAAAATAACCCCAACTTCCAACAGCTATAAGTATAATTGAATTTAAAAGATTTGCTTTAGATGAATTCATATTTTTCTTTTAAAATTAACACTTATAATATATATGGCAAAACAGCTTTTCTTTTCTTTGGATAATTGTCAAAGTGCTCATTATACCATTCATGATGATTTAATGCTCTTGGTACTAAATTAAAAAAAGTCCAAAGTGCAAAACTAAGTGCAGCAAAATTAAATGCAATGAAGAAATAACCTATCCATTCGATTATTTCTCCAAAATGATTTGGACATGAAATTAATCTAAACATGCCTCCATTAGGAATTTTGTATCCATCACTATCTTTTCTTAGTGAAATAAGTTTATTATCAGATTGAATATTAATTAACATTCCAGCTATAAATAAGAATACTCCAATTATAAAAATTGTATTAATATTTATATCGGAATCTAGAAAATATCCGACATATATACCGTTCAATAAGCCATTTATACAATTGAACACAAATGCACTAATAGCAATGGATATTGGCATCTTCTTATTCTTAGTTTTAATTCTCAACGGAAAAATAATGACTCTATTGAAATAGTGTATAAACCATAAACTTATAAGTAGTATTGACAAGGAATTCAATTCATTTTTTCCAAAAATACTAATCAAAGGCATCAATAGTAATGCAGGAAGTTCCATCCAAAACCATCCCCAAGAATTATTAATCATAAAACCCCATCCATCTGATGAATGTCTTCCATATGGTGCTCTTACTTTACTTACAATTAGAATAGAAAAAGTCAATAAACCAATGATAATCCACAATAAAATATACTTATCAAAAGACATAAAGAAACACTTTTATGAATATCCAAATTCAATTTAGAAAAAACTTGGGAACTATGTTTTTAAGTTTTTAAAAATTTATTTTCATAATTAAAGAAATTTTAATCAATAGTTTAATTTTATAAATGTTATGATTCTTAAAAACTACAGAATAAATGCATTTAACTCTCACAATTTATTAGGTAATCCAGCTTGCGTAATTCCTCTAGAAAGCTGGTTGTCTGATGATAAACTACTTAAAATTGCCAAAATAAATAATGTTTCTGAAACAGCTTTTTTTATAAAAAAAAAATCAAAATTTCATTTGAGATGGTTTACACCAGATATTGAAATGGACTTATGTGGACATGCAACTTTAGCTACAGCTCATTGCTTGAGCTATCACTTAAATTTGAATTCTAATAAATTATTTTTTGATTCAAAAAGCGGAGAATTATCCGTTAAAATTGTAAATGAATTATATCAATTGGATTTCCCAAAGCGAGAACCTGTTGAATGCATATTGCCTAAAGAAATTTATAATTCATTAAATATCAAGCCTGATAAAGTCTTAAAATCAAGAGATTATGTTTTGGTTTATAATAATATTGAGGATGTAATAAATATAAAAATTGATAGAGAAATTTTTGATAAAATAAATATTGACCCAGGTGGAGTTATTTTGACTTCATTAGGAAACGATTGCGATTTTATTTCCAGATATTTTACTCCTCAGTCTACTTATTTTGAAGACCCTGTAACAGGATCTTCTCATTGTTCATTAATACCATACTGGAGTTCGGTTCTTAAAAAAAATGAAATGATTGCTAAACAACTTTCAAAGGAGGGAGGTCAGCTAATATGTAAAAATTTAGATGATAGAGTATTGATTTTGGGTAAGGCTAAAACTTATTCAGTTGAAGAAATTTCTATTTAATTTTTATAACTCTAAGTTTTTACAAAAATAAATTAACTTTAATAATATAAAATCAATTTTTTACTAGCGGGAAAAATAGAAACCATAGATTAGTTATTTTTTTTTGTAGTTAAATATAAACCTGTAAAAATTAATATTGATGCAACTATTATTGTAGCACTTAAAGCGTCAGACTTAGAGTATATAGCATATGCTACACCGATCACTGGTTGTAAATATACAAAAACAGCAACTTCACTTGACTTTAATCTAGTTAACGCATATCCATTTAAGAAATAAGTCATAAATGTTGTACAAATAACTACATACAACATTGGCAATATGGCATCATATAATGGTAAATTAGTCCATTCAACGAGTATGAATTGGTTAATTCCTAATGGAAAATTAAATATTAATCCAATTAAAAAAAGCCATTTGAAAAGAGTTATTAAATCATATTTTTCTGCCATAGGTTTTACAATTATTAAGTAATACGCATAGCTTATACTATTTATTATAAATAAAAAATTTCCAAGGGGAATATTTCTGCCTATTGAACTTGTCATATCTGCATTGATAATTAATATCATTGCTCCTATAAAACCAAGAAAAATTCCAATAATTTTAGATGAATTAATTTTATTCTTAAATATAAAGTAAGATAAAATAACAACAAAAATAGGTGTGATAATTATTAATATTGAGCTGTTTATAGGTGTTGAATAGTCTAATCCTGCAATGAAAGTAGCAATGTTTATACCCATTCCAAAAAGACCACATTTGAGAATTGTTAATCTATCCTTTTTTTCTATTTGTTTAGAATCAAATAATAGACTAATAACCCAAAATAAAATGGTTGCACCCAGCACTCTTAATAATACAAATCCAAGTGAACCTATGTAAATAGGCATTACTGATTTAGCTACAGTATGATTAATTCCATAAATAGTGGTTGCTAAGGTAGCAGCACCAAGAGCGAAAATCTTTCTTTGCATTGTACAATTACTGACTGACTAATTTTGAAATATATTTTCCAACTATATCAAACTCCAAATTAACAGTATCTCCAACCTTTAAGTTTTTAAAATTTGTATGATTGTATGTGTAAGGTATTATAGCTACTGAAAATTTATTCGTTTTAGAATTGACCACTGTTAAGCTAATACCATTAACAGAGATAGATCCTTTTTCAATAGTAATATTTTCAGACTTTTTATATTTAAAAGAAAAATACCAACTTCCTTTTTCTTCCTTTATATCTTCGCAAATAGCTATTTGATCAACATGCCCTTGAACAAGATGTCCATCAAGTCGATCACCAATTTTCATTGCTCTTTCGAGATTAATTTCATCACCAATTTTCCAATTTTTAATTGAGCTTTTAAGAACAGTTTCCTTGATGGCAACTACAGAGTAATTATTTTCAAAAATATCTACGACAGTTAGACAAATTCCATTATGTGAAATGCTTTGATCAATTTTTAACTCTGAGGTTAGGTCTGATTCAAATGTAAAAATTAGATTATCTCCATCTTTTTTAATCTCTTTTACCAATGCGATATTTTCTATAATTCCAGTAAACATTTATTTCTATATCTTTAGTTGCTCAAAAATACATAATATTAAATTAGACATGTCAAAAACAAAGCCATTAATAGGAATTTCAACTGGTGATCCAAATGGTATTGGTATTGAGGTTATTCTAAAATGTTACAGCGATAAGAGAATGTATTATTTTGGCATACCAATAATTTTTTCAAATTATAACTTGATTCAAGATCAATTAAACCATCTTGATATAGATGTTGATTTAAATAAAATTGACAAGATTGAGAAGGCTAATTCAAAAAAATTAAACGTCTTAGAGATTACAAATAAAACTTTTGAGATAAATTATGGTAAAGTAAACAAAGAGGGAGGTGATCATTCAAGAGCATCTTTGACAGAGGCTTCTAGATATTTAAAAGAAAATAAAATAGATGTTTTAGTTACAGCTCCAATAAATAAAAAAAATATAAAAAACAGTGATTTCAATTATATGGGTCATACAGATTTTTTAAATAAAACTTTTGATGGTGAAGCTATGATGTTCATGATTTCAGATGATTTAAAAGTTGCACTTCTAACTGAACATATACCAGTTAGTAATGTGGTTAATGAAATTTCAAAAGAACTTTTATCAAATAAACTTTCAGTGATAAAAAAATCTTTAACTGTAGACTTTGGAATCACCAGCCCTAAAATAGCCGTCCTTTCTATTAACCCGCATGCTGGTGATGATGGTATAATTGGAGACGAAGATCAAAATTTTTTAATTCCATCACTTAAAGAAGTTTCAAATAATGAAAATCTTCTTTTTGGCCCATTCCCAAGTGATAGTTTTTTTGGCTCAAACCAATACAAATTATATGATGCCATTTTAGCAATTTATCATGACCAAGGACTTATCCCTTTTAAGACTATTTCTTTTGGAAATGGAGTAAATTTTACTGCTGGTTTGGACGTGGTAAGAACTTCACCAGACCATGGCACAGGTTATGATATTGCAGGAAAAAACCAAGCAGACCCTTCTTCTTTTAGATCAGCGATTTATTCTGCTATAAAAATATTTAAGAATAGGATATCATTCAACAATGACAACTCTAATCCTCTTGAAATTTCCGATTCAAAATCTTTAAAAAAATAAATTACAGTTTTTTAATTTATTATATTCGCAAGCTCAATTAATTTAATGAAGCGAAGCGACAAACATATTCTAAAATTTTCTGGATTGAAAGACGGATTACATGAATTTTCTTATTCTATTAAAGAGGACTTCTTCAAAAGCTTTAATTATAATGAATTTAATTCTGGACATTTTAAAATAAAGATTCAGCTAATAAAAAAGCCAACTATTCTTGAGTTAAAATTTTCAAGTTCTGCAATAATAAATGTTAATTGTTCTATTTCAAACGAACCCTTTGATTACAATTTAGTATCTAATTTAGATTTGGTTGTTAATTTTGGTGAATATTTTGACGATTCAAATGACGAGCTTTTAATTCTTCCGTTTGGATCTCACTCAATTGATCTTGATCAATACTTTTATGAGATGATAGTGTTATCTGTGCCAATTAAACTGATACATCCTGGTATTGAGGATGGTACACTTAAATCAGAAATTTTAAATAGATTGAAAGAATTTGATATTAATAAAGAAAAAAGTGTTAATTTCGACCCTCGTTGGAATAAATTGAATGAATTAAAAAAGTAAATCATGGCACATCCAAAGAGAAAAACATCGAAAACTAGAAGAGACAAAAGAAGAACTCATTATAAAGCTTCTGCTTCTCAAATAGCTACAGACAAAACTACTGGTCAGGATCATTTATATCATCGTGCTCATTGGTATGAAGGTAAACTTTATTATCGTGGTAAAGTATTAATCGATTCTGTAGAAGAAACTGAGTAAAATCCATAATTTTTTATTCTTTTTTTTAAAATATAAGCCCTTTTTGGGCTTTTTTTTATGTTTTTATATTATTAT
>CABYPD010000010.1 GCA_902520835.1 uncultured Bacteroidota bacterium | reverse complement strand
ATATGATAGTTCTTTACCGTTTAATTTTTCAAAAATAGAATCAATTTCACCAACAAAAGATCCTTTTTGATGAGGGTTTTCTCCGTATCTGAGTTCATAAGACTTTTCAATTGAGCCTTTTTCAAAATATTGATTTATAAAATTGTCATAATTGGATGATATTTTAAATGCTTTAGCTGCGTATTTTTTTTTCTTTTCTATTGAAAATATTCCTTTATTCTTATCCAAGTCGTCAAGGAATTCATCATACTGATCAATTGAAGATAAGCACACAATATGATTGAAATTTTTTGCAGCAGCACGTATTAAAGAAATTCCACCAATATCAATCTTTTCAATTATTTCTTCATGTGATTTAGCATCATTAACTGTATTTTCAAAAGGATATAAATCAACAATTACATAATCTATACTTGGAATGTCATATTCAAATTTTTCATTAGAATCATTTGTGTTTTCTCTTCTGAATAATATTCCTCCAAAAATTTTTGGATGAAGTGTTTTTACTCGTCCGCCAAAAATTGAAGGATAGTCAGTTAAACTTTCAACTTTTTCAATTTCAAAACCCATTTCTGAGAGATATTTCTCAGTTCCACCAGTTGAAATAATTCTAATGTTTAAATCCTTAAGTTTTTTAGCAATTTTTTCAATTCCATTTTTGTCATATACTGAAATGAGCGCAGATTTTTGAGATTTATTTTCCATAAATATTTAAACGGTAAATGTAAAATTTTTAAAAAAAAAAAGCTGCAAAAAGCAGCTTTTTTTAGTGTCATTTTTGTGATTATTACATCATACCTGGCATTCCACCTCCACCCATTGGTGGTGCAGCTGGAGTATCTTCTTTGATGTCGACTAAAGCACATTCAGTAGTCAAGATCATTCCAGCAACCGATGCTGCATTTTCTAGTGCAACTCTTGTTACTTTTTTTGGATCAATAATTCCTGACTCAAAAAGATCAACATATTTTTCAGATTTGGCATCATATCCAAATCCACCTTTACCTTCAATTATTTTTGCAACAACAACAGAACCTTCACCTCCAGCATTTTCAACAATTGTTCTTACTGGTGCTTCGAGTGCTCTTGATATAATCTGAATACCAGTTAGTTCATCATCATTAGATCCTTTTATTTTATCAAGTTCTTTTCTAGATCGAATAAGAGCAACTCCACCACCTGCTACGATTCCTTCTTCAACTGCAGCTCTTGTTGCGTGAAGAGCATCATCAACTCTGTCTTTCTTTTCTTTCATTTCTACTTCAGATGCAGCTCCTACGTACAATACAGCAACTCCGCCTGCTAATTTAGCTAGTCTTTCTTGAAGCTTTTCTTTGTCATAATCTGATGTGGTTGTTTCAATTTGAGATTTAATTTGATTTACTCTATCATCAATTAATTTCTTTTCACCGGCACCATTAACAATAGTAGTATTATCCTTGTCAATAGTTACTCTTTCAGCTGTTCCAAGCATATCAATAGTAGTATTTTCAATATTAAAACCTCTTTCTTCGGAGATGACTGTTCCACCAGTTAGTATTGCTATATCTTCAAGCATGGCTTTTCTTCTGTCACCAAATCCCGGAGCCTTGACTGCAGCTATTTTTAGTGCACCTCTTAATTTATTTACAACTAGAGTTGCTAGAGCTTCACCATCAACGTCTTCAGCAATCACTATTAGAGGTTTACCACTTTGAGCTACTGGTTCTAATACAGGGAGTAAATCTTTCATAGCAGAAATCTTTTTATCATAAAGAAGAATGTAAGGATTTTCTAAATCTGATTCCATTTTTTCACTATTTGTAACAAAATATGGAGATAAATATCCTCTGTCAAATTGCATACCTTCCACAACATCAACATATGTATCCGTTCCTTTTGCTTCCTCAACAGTTATAACACCTTCTTTTCCAACTTTTTCAAAAGCTTGAGTAATTAAGTCACCTATGGTATCATCATTGTTTGCTGAAATGGATGCAATTTGTTGAATTTTCTCAGAAGAATTCCCAACTGTTTTTGCAGTTTTATTTAAATTTTCTACTATCGCGCTAACAGCTTTATCAACTCCTCTTTTAAGATCCATAGGATTTGCACCTGCAGTCACATTTTTAAGACCCTCAGTAACTATTGATTGAGCTAAAATTGTCGCTGTAGTTGTACCATCGCCTGCTAAGTCGTTTGTTTTTGATGCTACCTCTTTGACCATTTGAGCACCCATATTTTCTAGTGCATCTTCAAGTTCAATTTCTTTTGCAACAGTAACTCCATCTTTGGTGACTTGTGGACCTCCAAAAGATTTTCCTATAATAACATTTCTTCCTTTAGGTCCAAGAGTGACTTTTACCGCATTTGCCAAGGCATCAACTCCCTTTTTCAATCCCTCTCTTGCTTCAATATCAAATTGTATTTTTTTTGCCATTTTTTTAAATTTTTAAAATTAGACTATTGCCAGAATATCATTTTCTCGCATTATTAAATAATCTTTACCCTCAAATTTTAATTCAGTTCCTGAATATTTTCCATATAAAACCGTTTCGCCAACTTTAACTGAAATTGGATTTTCTTTAGTGCCATTTCCAACTGCAACAACATTACCTTTTTGAGGTTTTTCTTTTGCAGTGTCAGGTATTATAATGCCTGACGCTGTCTTTGTTTCAGCCTCAAGAGGTTCTACAAGTACTCTATCAGCTAAAGGTTTAATTTTTAGTTTACTCATATTTTTTTTTTTTTTTTTTTTTAACTTTTTCATCAATCGTGCCAAATTAATATTTATGCCAAATTGTATTGATCAACAAAAAAACAATGACATCATGGCAGAGCTTGATATTATTCGTTAGTTGTGGGATTTTCATTATTCTCAAGAATTTCCTCTATTTCAAATTCACCATTGTTATTTAATAAGTCAGATTCAGAATTTTGATTTCCTGAATTCAAAGTAATATTTGAAAATAAAATCAAAATTAAAAGAGCACCTGCTAAAAACCATGTGCTTTTATCAAGAAAGTCAGAAGTTTTCTTGACACCACCTAATTGTTGAGAATCACCACCAAAACTAGATGATAAACCTCCGCCTTTAGGGTTTTGAACCATGATAACTAAAATTAGTAAAAATGATAGAAAAATGATCGAAAATAATATTAATGTATATATGCTATTCATTTTTCAACTTATTTTTAATAAAATCAATTTGGTTTGCAAATAAACTGATTTTTTCTGGATATTTCAAACTTAAAATCTTATATGCTTTTAATGCTTCTTTAAGCTTATTTTGTTTTACATACATTTTAGCTAGAGTTTCTGTCATGTAATCTTCCTTATTGACTTTGAACTTAATGTTTTTTCTTTTGTAGTTTAATTCATCAATTATTTCAAGATCAACTTTAAAACTCTTTTTAAACTGTAATGTTTCTGTATCCTTTGTTTTTGATAGCCATTGTAAAAATGATAAATTATTTTTATGCTCATTTTTATTCAAATCATTTATAATTTCTTTTGAGCTTTTTTCACTCAATAAAATCTCATTTTTTAAGATGTTAAACAAATGAACTCTATCTAAAAATCTTAATGAGAATTTTTTTAAATTTTTTTTATAAATAATTGAATTATGGTTTTTTGCAATTACTAAATTTATTATATGCGCTGGACTAAAGAAGGGATAATCCTTAGAAATTTTAAAAAAAAATTTGTGATCTTTTTTCTTAATTTCTGATGGTTTTTTTAGTCCATTAAAAAATAACTTATTGTCATTATTTACCATTTTGCTAAAGATGCATTAAATATGTCTTGTGTCAATCTTTCAAAAATTATTTCATGAGCTTCACTTTTAACAGATACAAGTTGTTGTTCAGCTGGATAGTCAAAAAAAAAGGAAAATCTTCTTTCAAAACTGTCTTCCTCTTTTTTAAAGTTTGTATAAATTACATTAACACTAATTGTTAATCTATTTTGAGCTGCATTTAAGTCTGCTGTACTGGTCATTGGACTTACTCTATATTCAATTATTTCTCCCTCATAAAGAAGGTCTCCATTGCTTTGGATTAATTGTAGATTTGTTTGATTTTCTAAAATATTTTGAAGAGCTATTGTAAAATCTCTATCTAGTCCAGGTTCATATATTGAACCTACATTATTGCCTGAATTATTGCTAAATAAATTAACTTGAAATGTTTCTGTACCTTCGGGAATTGAAGCACCGGTGAATGAATAATTACCACATGAATTAATTGCTATTATGATAGCGAAAATAAATATTTTATTAGAGCTTGATATCATAATGTTTTATCTTTCTGTATAATGTTCTTTCTGAAATACCAAGCTCATTTGCTGCTGCTTTTCTTCTTCCATTATTTCTTTCCAATGATTTCATTATCAATTCTAATTCTTTGTCTTGAATTGACAATGTTTCTTCCTCATGAATTTCTTCAGCAAAATCATACTTATCATTAATTGTATTCGTGTTTTTTGAGCTTTGAAATTGAATTAGGTTATTTTCAGGTTGAGATTCTTCGACTATTTTTTCTGAATATTTTTTTTGTTTACTCTCAAAATTTGAAATGTTAAAATCGGGATTTTCATCTTTAATTTTTCCGATAACTTTTTTAAGTTCATTTAAGTCTTTTTTCATGTCAAAGAGAATTTTGTACAGTATTTCTCTTTCATTTGAAAATTCACTGTTGTGAGTTTCCTGATCAATCAGTGCTGGTAGATTACTTAAAGGATTTGGTAAATAACTGGAAAGTAGTTGTGAAGTAATAGCTCTTTCTTGTTCAAGAACTGAAAGTTGTTCAGTGATATTTTTTAATTGTCTAATATTACCATTCCATCTGTAATTTTTTAATAAAATTTGAGCTTCATTATCGAGTCTTACGGTAGGCATGTTATATTTTTTTGCGAATTCAGATGCAAATTTTCTAAATAATAAAACAATATCGTTTTTTCTCTTTCTTAGTGGGGGTACTTTAATTTCAACAGTGCTAAGTCTGTAATATAAATCCTCTCTAAATTTATTTTTTTTGATTGCTGAGTCCATATTTAAATTTGTAGCAGCAACAATTCTAACATTTGTTTTTTGAACTTTTGAGGACCCTACTTTTAAAAATTCTCCATTTTCTAAAACCCTTAGTAATCTCACCTGGGTAGTTAATGGGAGTTCGCCAACCTCATCTAAAAAAATTGTTCCGCCATCAGCAACTTCGAAATATCCAGATCTTGTAGATGTTGCACCTGTAAATGCCCCTTTTTCATGTCCAAATAACTCTGAGTCAATTGTGCCTTCTGGAATGGCACCACAATTCACTGCAATAAATTTATTATGTTTTCTGTGAGATAGTTGATGAATAATTTTAGGAAAAATTTCTTTACCAACTCCACTTTCACCAGTAATTAACACAGAAATATCAGTTGGTGAAACTCTAATTGATTTTTCAATGGCTCTATCTAATCCAGGATCAATTCCGACTATTTCAAATCTCTGTTTTATATTTTGAATGTTTGAATTCATTTAATCTTATTAACAACTGAACCAATTAATGTTGTGTAGGTCGATTTATTAATTAAAACCTCTACAAAATCTCCAGGACCGTAATTTTCTTTCGGAAAAACAACCATAAAATTCTGTTCATTTCTTCCTGCCCAAAAACTAGTAGATTTTTTTGATTCTTTTTCTATTAAAACCTCAGTTTTCTTTCCTATGAATTTAGATAGATTTTCAGAACTATGCCTAAATTGCAAGTCAATGATTTCTGATAGTCTACTTTGTTTTACCTTTTCTGGAACATTATCATCTAGCTTTCTGGCTGCAAGTGTTCCAGGTCTTTCAGAATATTTGAACATAAAACCAAAATCATATTTGACTTTATTCATTAAACTTAATGTTTGAGAATGATCAATTTCAGTTTCATTTGGAAATCCAGTTATTATATCGTGAGATATTCCACAGTCTGGTAGTATTTTTCTAATTTGATTAATTAGCTCCAAATACTCCTCTATCGAGTGTTGTCTATTCATTGCTTTTAAAATATTGTTGCTCCCAGATTGAACAGGTAAATGAATGTGGTTACAAATGTTTTTATATTTCTTCATTGTTTTTAAAACTTCAACATCCATATCTTGTGGGTTTGAAGTTGTAAATCTTATCCTAAAATCAGGATAACATTTAGCAACTAAATCAAGAAGTTTTGCAAAATTAATACATGTTTTCTTTTGAATTTCACTTGCGTTTTTAAAATCTTTTTTTAGACCACCACCATACCACAAATAGCTATCAACATTTTGTCCAAGTAAAGTAATTTCTTTAAATCCATTTAACTTTAATTCATTTATTTCAGATAAAATACTTTTAGGGTCTCTGCTTCTTTCTCTCCCTCTTGTAAAAGGGACAACACAAAATGTACACATATTATCACATCCCCTAGTTATTGAAACAAAAGCAGATATACCATTTGAATTTAGCCTTTGAGGTCTAATATCTGCATAAGTTTCCTCTTTGGACAATTTGACATTAACTGCATTTCTACCAGAATTAATTTCTTTTAGCAAATTTGGTATGTCACGATATGCATCGGGGCCTACTACCAAGTCAACTATTTTTTCTTCATTCAAGAATTTTTCTTTCAACCTTTCAGCCATACAACCTAATACACCAATTTTAATATCTGTTTTTTTTTTCTTAAGATAATTAATGCTTGATAATTTTTTTCGAATTGTTTGCTCCGCTTTTTCTCTAATTGAGCATGTGTTTAGAAGAATTAAATCTGAATCCTTAATATCTTCACAATGTTCATATCCAATATTTTCTAAAATTGAAGCCACAACTTCCGAATCAGCAAAATTCATTTGACATCCATATGATATGATATGATATTTACGTTTGTAAATTTTTGTGCTATTTATTTTTACAACTTCAGAATCAACTAGCATACTTAATTTATTACAACTCATGCAAATATAAAAAAACTGTCAAATTGTCGTGTTTTAAAATGAGTCAATTTATTACTTTAAATATTAGTGGAATGAAAATTGATAATTAATTGTATTATAATTAAGTTATTTAGCATAAAAATCTTGATTTTAAAAAAACATATATTTTTGTGAACCTAAAGTTTATTTATGTCTAAAAATCTTGTAATTGTAGAATCACCCGCTAAAGCTAAAACAATTGAAAAATTTCTAGGTAATGATTTTAAGGTTGTTTCTAGTAATGGTCATATCTCAGATTTACCCTCAAACGAGTTAGGTATTGATGTTGATGAAAATTATGCTCCAAAATATATTGTATCAAAAGATAAAAAAGACATTGTTAAAAAATTAAAAAGTGAAGTTAAAAAAGTTGAAACTGTTTGGCTAGCTAGTGATGAAGATAGAGAAGGAGAGGCTATTGCTTGGCACCTAAAAGAATCATTAAAATTAGATGAAAGTAATACTAAACGAATCGTCTTCAGAGAAATCACTGAAGAAGCAATTAAAAAAGCCATAAAACGCCCTAGAAAAATTGATAAATCTCTAGTTGATGCTCAGCAAGCAAGAAGAATTTTGGACAGGTTGGTTGGATATAAAATATCACCCATCTTGTGGCGAAAAGTAAAAGGAGGATTATCAGCTGGTCGAGTTCAATCTGTAGCTCTAAGATTGATTGCGGATCGCGAAAAAGAGATAAATTTTTTTAAACCCGATGAAACATTTAAAATTTCTGGATTATTTTCTACATCTGATAACAAATTATTTAAAGCTAAAATTCTTAAAAACCTTAATTATGATAAACATTTTAAATCATTTTTAAATAATTTTATTAATTCAGTATTTTCAGTTCAATCAGTAACTAGTAAACCTGTAGAAAAAAAGCCTACACCGCCATTTACTACATCAACTTTGCAACAGGAAGCTTCAAGGAAATTAGGATTTTCAGTCTCAAGAACAATGTCAGCAGCACAAAAACTTTACGAACAAGGTCATATTACATATATGCGAACCGACAGTGTCAATTTATCAGACCAAGCAATTAGTTCAATAAAAACAACAGTTGTTAAAAATTTTGGTGAAAAGTATTTTACCCAAAGAAATTATAAGAACAAAAATAAAGGTGCGCAAGAAGCTCATGAAGCAGTAAGACCTACAAATTTTTCAGTAGACAAATTAGTTGTAGATTATGATCAAGCAAAGCTATATAGCCTTATATGGAAGAGGGCTGTATCCTCTCAAATGTCAAATGCTAAACTAGATAAAACAATAATAAAAATTAAGTCTTCAAAACATAATGAGTTATTTCATACTGATGGTGAAGTTGTGAAATTTGATGGGTTTTTAAAATTATATATTGAGTCAAAGGATAATGTTTCTGATGAAGATGAAAATGAGTTATTGCCTGATTTGAAACAGGGTGAAATTATTACAAAAAATAAAATTATAGCTACCCAACATTTTTCTAAACCTCCATTCAGATTTTCTGAGGCTACACTTGTAAAAAAACTTGAAGAACTTGGTATTGGAAGGCCGTCTACTTATGCTCCAACCATATCAACCATAATAAACAGAAAATATGTTTATAAAGGTGACTCAGTTGGTTCAACAAGGGACTTAATCCAATTTATAATTGAAGACAATATCGAAGAATTAACTATCAAAGAAAATTTTGGATCAAACAAAGGAAAATTAGTTCCTAGTGAAGTAGGCCAACTAGTTAATGAGTTTTTAACAAATAACTTTAGCAATATCATTGATTACAATTTTACTGCCTCAGTAGAAGATGATTTTGATTCAATTGCTAATGGTGAGAAGGATTGGCAATCAATAATTGACAGTTTTTATAATCCTTTTAGCACAAAAGTTGATGATGTAAGTAAAAATGCTAAAAGAGAAACAGGTGAAAGAATTTTAGGTGAAGATCCAAAAACAGGAAGACAATTAAGTGTTAAACTAGGTAAGTTTGGTCCAATAGCACAAATTGGTAAAAATGATGATGAAGAAAAACCAATATTTGCAAGTCTCCTTCCAGAACAACAAATAAGTAAAATTAAATTTGAAGAAGCTGTCAAATTATTTGATTTGCCAATTTACTTAGGTGATTATGAGTCAGATAAGGTTGAAGCTAATATAGGTAGATATGGGCCATATGTTAAGTATGGAAAAAAATTTATTTCAATCCCTGGAGGCAGATCACCTTTTGATATCAGCTATGACCAAGCAGTTGAATTAATTAAACAAAAAAATGAAAGTGATAAACCAATCTTAATATATAAAGAATTGGGTGTTACTAAAGGTAAGGGTCGATTTGGTCCATTTATTAAGTGGAATAATATGTTTATAAATGTTAACAAGAAATATGATTTTGACAATCTGACTGAATCAGACTACATCGAGCTAATTGAGGATAAGATTAAAAAAGAGAAAGAAAAAGTTATTAAAAACTGGCCGGACCTAAATATTTCAGTTGAAAAAGGTAGATGGGGTAAAGTATTTGTAATTAAAGGTAGAAAAAAAGTTCAAATTCCAAAGACAATTGATCCTCAAAGTCTTAGTCTTGATGAAGTAAAAAATTTTTTAAAAAAATAGTTTAGTTTGTTAGATCAATATTTTACAGATCCCAGTCAAAAAATTTTAGAATTAAGAAATACAGTTGAAACTTCATCTATAGGACGAAACATAAAAATTTTTGGAATTGATAATTTTGAAATCAATAAAGATTATTCTGTTGCAATATTTTCATTAAATGGAGATAAGGAGTCAGAAAAGTTTAGAGAGGTATTTTATTCTTTTAGCTACAGTAATTGGAAAATTAAAATTATTGATTTTGGAATACTTAAAAGCGGACACTCAGAAACTGACACTAAGTTTGCAATAAAACAAATAATTGACAGGTTATCATCATTTGGAATATTAGTAATTTGTGTAGGAGGTAATTCAGCTTTAACTAATACTGTTTCTGATGCATTTAAGAATAATTTTGATTATATAAATATTGTTTCAGTTGACAAGTTTATTGGTATTAACGATTATAAAAATTCTATCGATAATAAAAATTATTTGTCTCATTTAATTATGAATGACAATTCAAAACTTAATTTTTTTTGTAACATTGGATACTTACGACACTTAAATCCAATTGAAAAAATTGACCTTGTAAAAAAAATAAAATTTGATTTGTTTAGTCTAGGAGATTTAAGAAATAATTTTGATGAAGTTGAACCTATATTAAGAGATGCAAACATATTAAATTTTAGTCTAGAAAGTCTCCAATCAAATATTATTAATTTTAAATTAACTTCACCGAATGGCCTTTCCGCACATGAAGCATGCAAATTATCAAGATATGCAGGATTAAGTTCTAGTATGAAGGTTGTAATGTTTGGAAATGTGAAAAGCACATTAGAATGCAACTATATTTTATCTGAAATCGTTTGGTACACAATTGAAGGGTATAATAACCGCCATTTGGATGATTTCTCAAAAGATCATGATTTTAATTACTATAATATTGAAGTGGATGGACATAACCTAAGATTTTATCAGAACAAGATTAGTAACCGTTGGTGGGTTGAGTATGTTGATAAACTAATGGTATCGTATAAAAAAGACATAATTCCATGCTCAAAAAATGATTATAAGTTAGCTCAGAGTTCCATAATTTCTGATAGAATAATTAAAAGATTAAAGAACAAGATTATATGAAATTAAACCAAAAGTGTTATTTTAGGGTCCAACTTTTTATTATTAAAAGCACTATGCACCTGAAAAAATTGTTTTTTATTATATCAACTCTATTATTTTTTCTCTCATGCTCGAAGAACGACAGAGGAGAATTAATTGGTGTAAAATCCAATAAATTTTTTCCTACTCAACCGAACGGTATGGTTTTGATTCCCTCTGGATCTTTTACTATGGGGCCTTCAAATCCAAATGCTGCTCTTGAGCAAAACCCTACATTAAAAACTGTTTCAATCAAAGCATTTTACATGGACGAAACTGAAATAACCAATAGTGAATATAGACAGTTTGTTAACTGGGTTAGAGATTCTGTAGTAAGACATGAAATAACAAAAGCAGCATATGAAAAAATAGGTGAGGAAATTTCTGAGGATGATCCATTATGGGAGTTCATGCCAATATATAACAGAATTGAAGATGGTGATGAAAAATCAGCCTACCAAGAATATCTGGAAGAGAATGGTCTAGGAATTTTAGATATTGAAGATAAATCAACTTATCGTTTAAATTGGGATAATAAGATATCCTGGGATAGGTCAGATTATTTAGATGCTAATTATGCTGCCATTTTAGAAGGTGGTATAGGACCGGATTTATTGGAAGATTATGAAGGGTTTTTTGTACCTGCAGATTCGACCCCAAATGGATTAAGAGCTTTTAAAACAAAAAGAATTAAATATAGTTTTCGTGAGTTTGATTTAGATAAAAATAAATGGAGTGATTATAAAGAAATTGAAGTTTATCCAGATACAACTGTATGGTATAAAGACTTTAATTATAGTTATAATGAACCAATGCATAATGATTATTTTTGGCATGATGCATACTCTGATTATCCAGTTGTAGGTGTATCATGGGAACAAGCCAAAGCATTTGCAGATTGGAGAACATTCTATAAAAATCAATACAATAGAAAAAAGAAAAAAGACATTCAACTTGTAAGTAGATATAGATTACCAACTGAAGCTGAGTGGGAATATGCTGCAAGAGGTGGAATTGAAAGAGCTGAATATCCTTGGGGAGGTCCTTATACTTACGATGAAAAGGGATGCTTCCTGGCAAATTTTAAGCCTGAACGTGGTGATTATGCTGCAGATCAAATATTATATACTGCTGAAGCAGAGTCTTATTGGCCAAATGATTATGGACTTTACAATATGTCAGGAAATGTATCTGAGTGGACAGACTCTAATTATGAAAAATCAGCAAATGATTTTGTTGCTGGAATTAACCCTAATATTGAAGGTGATAATAATAATTCAAGAAAAGTAGTTAGAGGAGGATCCTGGAAAGATGTTGCTCATTATTTAAAAGTATCTACCAGAGATTATGAATATCAAAATAAAAAAAGATCATACATTGGATTCAGAACTGTACAAAGTTATCTAGGAGAAGATGTCGGTTTTCAAGAAAATCCAAATAAAATATTTTAAATTAATAATATGAAAAAAGTAAAAACTAAAAAGAAATTTCTACCAGATAATGTTATTGAGTTAATGTTTGGACTTGGCGCATCAATTGTTATAATTGGAGCTCTTTTAAAAATCACTCATCAGGATCTTGGACCAATAACTGGAGATTTAATGTTATCTGTTGGTTTAATAACTGAGGCTATTATTTTTGGTATTTCTGGTGTTCAAGGTTATTTTACTGGAGATTCATCTGTAGAAGATAAAGGTTTGCAAACTATTGAAGCAGAAACACAAAATCTTCAAAGTGCCGTTGACGAAACAGTTGCAGGCTTATCTGCACTAAATAATAATTTATCTAGTGCTGCCAAGGCTACATCCACTTTTGTAGTTCCCAAAGATATTAGTGAAAATATGAGCACATACAATACAAATCTAGCAAGTGCTGCAACAAAAGTTAAAGAGATTAACTTATTATACGATTCACTCAGCTCTAATTTATCAGAAATAAATTCATCGACAGGTTCTATGAATATTCCAGAAGGTTTAGGTGAAGAGTTAACTAAAATGAAACAAACTATCAATGAACTTAATGCAAAATATGCAGCTATGCTTCAAGGGATGAAGAATTAATATATGGCAGGAGAGAAGACTAATACTAGACAAAAAATGATAAACATGATGTATCTTGTGTTTATTGCAATGTTAGCATTAAATATTGATAAGGAAGTTCTTGCAACTATTGGAGTTATCAATGAAGATTTAGAAACCAGCATAGAACAACTTTCTGGTGATAATGTAATCAAGTATGCAACTATCGATAACCTTCAGTCACAGCCCGAATATCAAATTGTCTACCCGTATGTTCAAGATCTAAAAGAAATATCAAACAACTATTTCAATTATATTAAGGATTTAAAAAATAGTGTTTTGGAAAGTGATAAAGAGGGAACTAGCTATGTTAGAAATATAAAAAATAAATCTAATTCAGACAAACCTGATCAAGTTATGATCGATTATCAGGTAATGGATAAATCAGGCCCCCTTGATGAATTATTTTTCGAAAGGTCAACACTTTTACCTGAAGGTGAAACTTATAGAAATAATTTTATAGCTTTCAGAAGAGATATAAAATCAATTATTGATAGTATTAAAATTAATGATCCAAAGTATTTGTCAGATAAAGTAGCATTAACAAATCTTGAAAGCGTACTTAATGATTTAGATTCAAGATTTGAGTATCCTGATGATGGAAAAAAATTAAACAGTAATGGTAATGAATTGGATTTCATGGATTATGAATTTAAAGGTTTTCCGCTTGTTGCATCATTATCAAAAATGACTAAAACTCAAAATAATACTAAATATATTGAGAATAAATTGCTTTCAGTTATTCTTGGTGAAATTGCTGTTGCAACAACTGGTGGAGGCGTTTTACAGGCTTATTTGAAAACACCAAAAGCCCAATATTTCTCAGGTGAAGTTTTCGATGGTAGTATTATCATGGGTCAAAAATCTTCATCTTTTGCATTTGAAGATCAAGATATAAAATTAACATTTCCAGGATCAAATCAGCCTAGAAATCTATTGGAAGGCTCAGATTATGAAATTTCTGAGGGTCAAATTATATTCAAAAAAAGATTAACCCAAACTGGAAGTTATAAGTTGTCAGGTTCTGTTACTAAATTGGATGACAGAAATGTTACTACTATACCAATTAATGAGGAATTTTCAATCATTGAAAAACCTTCTACGGCAACTGTTGAGGCAGTCAGAATGAACATATTGTATGAGGGTTTGAAAAATCCTGTAAATGTTGTTCTACCAGGAGCTGTTCAATTGAGTCAATATAATACCCAAGACTCTAATGTAACTCTTACATCAACAAATATTCCTGGTGCTAATTTTACTGCCAAACCTGTACCTGGCTCGACAGAAGCTTTTATTCAGGTGAGAGGTATAGTTAATGGTCAGCCAGCTATATCAGAACCTAAATTATTTAGAGTAAAGAAAGCTCCTGACGGAGTTGGTGCCATAGAGAACGATCAATCATACCCTTCCGGATCTACAGTTACCCAGTTTAACATATTAAATGGACAAGTAACTGGTTATAAACCAGATGATTTTGATTATGAGTTTAACGTAGAGGTTACTAGATTTATTATTAGTGTTGGGATTAATCAAGCACTCACAATTGAAGGTAATTTTATTGAAGGATTGGCGGAAGATTATATTAGGCAATCTCCCTCAGGCACACCAATCGTTTTTTCTAGTATTGAGGCTATTGGCTGGGAAGGTACTGACAAGAGCGAGGCATTTAAATATAATGTAAATGATTTTACAATCAGAAAACAATAATCTATAATGAGATCTATAGCTTCTTTTTTTATTTTATTTTCAAATTTGATTTTTTCTCAAGTTGACTTAATTAATGCAAAAAAACCTATTGATGCTGAAAAAAAATCTATAAATGAGATTACTCCTCTAGAGTATGCTAATATTGAAGAAAATGATATTTTGTGGTCAAGGGTGGTATATGAATTTATTGATCTAAATGAAAAGTTAAATTTTCCTTTACTTTTCCCAACTAATGATGAACAAAATAAGATTGGTAGAAAGTCTATATGGAGAGTTTTGAAAGAATATATTGTAAATAAAATTGAAGAAGACCCTTCAGGTAAAAATCTGGAAATTTATAAATTTGATGAATTCTCTTCCTCAGATAAACTATCCACAAACGAAATTAAAGATTTGATGAGTTACGAATTAATTTCCAGAAAAACTGGTACTCAGACTTTATATGTAAACTCGAGTGAAATTGGTGGATATAATATTAAAGGAATGTGGTATTTTGATAAGAAATATTCAGAATTAAAATATAGATTATTAGGTATTCAACCTGTTGGGGCCAATACTGAGGATTTAAAAAATGGTGTTCAGAATCCTAATTTAGGCTCCCCTTATTTTTGGATATGGTACCCATCAGTTAGAGAAGAATTAAATAATCATTTAGTTTTTAATGATAGAAATAACAATAATAGAATATCATTTGATGATTTATTAATAAATAGAAGATTTAGTTCATTTATTTATAAGTACAACAATATTTATGGCGATAGAGAAATTAAAGATTATATAAAAAGAAGACCAGGGGAGTCAGAACAACAGTATCAACTAAGATTTATACTTGAATCTGAAAGAATCAAAAAAGAAATTCTTGATTTTGAATTAGATATGTGGGGATATTAGATATTGAAAATCAAATTAAAATTTAAATAAACTATAAATATCAAATTATGAAAAATTACTTATTATTATTTTTGGCAGTAATATTCGTTGGCTGCGCACCTACTGGAATTCAAGTTACATTTGATGATGAAAAGTCGGATGCTATTAGAACCCAATTTCAGAATTATTTAAACAATGACATGGAAGCTATAAAGACGTTATTATCACCTGATGTAAAATTTTATTTAAATAGTACAGAACCTCTCACCATGGACGAGTTCTTGCCTTTATTAGAAGCTCAACATGCTACTTTTAGTCCAATTACAATGTCATGGAGTGGTAATGGCGAAGTAGATTTAGGATCATGGGTGCAAACTATAAATTATCCTGAAGGCCCTGCAAACAATGCTGCTACTGCAACCCAAGCTTGGTTTACTTGGAATGCAACCAGTAAATTAAGTGGTGAGACAATTAATTTACCAGCCCATATAGTTTTTGTTTGGGGAGATGATGGAAAAGTAATTGCTGAATATCATCATTATGACACAACTGAAATGACGGCTGCGATTAGTGCGGCACAAGCTGCAGCAATAGCGGAATAATAGATTATTATAAAATAATTTTAAAAGGGGCTACTATGCCCCTTTTTTTATTAGATTTAATGCAGATCCTTCTCTGTACCAATCAATTTGTTGTGAGTTGTAGGTATGGTTGGTTTTAATAATATCTTTAGAAGCATCAGAATGAATCAATTCAATTGTAATTTGATTTCCTGGGCTGAAATTTTCTAGATCAACAAAGTTGAAAGTATCATCTTCTTGAATTAAATCATAATCTGCCTCATTATCAAAAGTTAGTGCTAGCATACCTTGCTTTTTTAAATTTGTTTCATGAATTCTTGCAAAGGATTTTACAATAACTACTTTGACACCTAGATGTCTAGGTTCCATTGCAGCATGCTCTCTTGAGGATCCTTCTCCATAATTATGATCCCCTACTACAACTGTAGGTATATTATTTTTCTTGTACTCGCGCTGAGTTTCAGGAACTCCACCATATTCACCATTCAGTTGACTTTTTATAAAGTTTGTTTTCTTATTGTATGCATTAACAGCGCCAATCAAACAGTTATTTGAAATGTTATCTAAATGTCCTCTGTATCTAAGCCAAGGACCTGCCATAGATATATGATCAGTAGTACATTTACCAAATGCTTTAATTAAAAGTTTTGCTCCAGTTATATTTTTTCCATCCCATGGACTAAAAGGTTCTAACTTCTCCAATCTTTTAGATTTTGGATTAATTATAACTTCAACATTAGATCCATCTTCGTCTGGTTCAATATATCCTTTATCATCTACCTCAAAACCTTTTGGAGGCAATTCCCACCCAGTGGGTTCTTCTAATTTAACATCCTCACCTAGGTTATTTACTAATGAATCAGTTTTAGGGTTAAAACCTAAATCTCCAGATATAGCAATGGCTGCTACAATTTCTGGTGAAGCAACAAAAGCGTGTGTATTTGGGTTCCCATCAGCTCTTTTAGCAAAATTTCTATTAAAAGAGTGAATGATAGAGTTTTTTTCTTGTTTATCAGCTCCATCTCTAGCCCATTGACCAATGCAAGGGCCACAAGCATTAGTAAAAACTTTTGCATCAAGCTTTTCAAAAATATCTAAAAAACCATCTCTTTCAGCTGTAAATCTAACTTGTTCAGATCCTGGATTGATTCCAAAAAAAGCTTTAGTAGACAATTTTTTATTTAATGCTTGATCAGCAATTGATGATGCGCGTGATAAATCTTCATAAGAAGAATTTGTACACGATCCTATAAGCCCCCATTCAATTTTTCTAGGCCAATTATTCTTTTCCAAAGTCTCAGCCATTTTGCTAATTGGAGTAGCTATATCAGGTGAAAAAGGACCATTAATGTGCGGTTCTAGCTCAGAAAGATTAATTTCAATTACTTGATCAAAATATTTTTCTGGATTTTGATATACCTCTGGATCACCAGTTAAATATTCTTTAATATTATTTGCCTCATCAGCTATTTCATCACGCCCCGTTGCTCTTAAATATTTTTCCATTGATTCATCATAACCAAATGTTGAAGTAGTTGCTCCGACTTCAGCTCCCATGTTACAAATCGTTCCTTTTCCTGTACAAGATAAATTTTCAGCACCAGGTCCAAAATATTCAATAATGGCTCCGGTTCCTCCTTTAACAGTTAGAATGCCGGCAACTTTTAAAATAACATCTTTTGCAGCAGTCCAGCCTGATAACTTTCCGGTTAATTTTACACCTATTAGTTTTGGGAATTTTAATTCCCAAGCCATACCCGCCATTACATCCACTGCATCAGCACCTCCAACTCCTATGGCAACCATTCCTAGTCCACCGGCATTAACAGTGTGCGAATCTGTACCGATCATCATTCCACCAGGAAACGCATAGTTTTCCAAAACAACTTGATGAATAATTCCTGCGCCTGGTTTCCAAAAACCAATTCCGTATTTATTTGAAACTGATTCTAAAAAATTAAAAACCTCATTACTAGTGTTTATTGCCTCCTGTAAATCAGGTCCAGCACCAATTTTAGCTTGTATTAAATGATCACAATGTACTGTAGTTGGGACAGCAACTTTGTTTTTACCTGCTTGCATGAATTGAAGCAATGCCATTTGAGCTGTTGCATCTTGACATGCAATCCTATCAGGTGCAAAATCTACATAATCAATGCCCCTTCTAAAAGTAGATTCAGTTTTTTCCCACAGATGAGAGTATAATATTTTTTCAGATAGAGTTAGAGGATGATTACAAACTTTTTTTGCATGATCAACTTTGTCTTTCATTGAAGAATAAACATTTTTAATCATTTCAATATCAAAAACCATAGCTATGTTATTATTAATGTAAAATTAATAAAAGAAAAGATGTTTTAGTTGATATTATACTCTTCTTTTTTTTTGTTATGTCAGTTTAGTTCATTATCGATTATGAATTTTATAGTTTAAAAGATTATTTATTTTCAAATCATAACAACTCTGAATATCATTTTGAACGTAATCGTTTTTAAAATATTTTAAGTAAAGCAATAAAAAATTTGTATATTTTTTTAATGAAAGCAGCTAACAAAGTTTTATTAATTCTATTTATAATTTTTTCATGTAAATCTGAAAATAATTATAGCCCTAATGAAAGATTGAATGTTTTATTTATTGTAGCCGATGACCTAAATTGTGCAATAGGCGCATATGGTGATAAGCAAGCTATTACACCAAATATTGATAAGCTTGCAAGAAATGGATTAGTTTTTACAGATGCTCATAATCAATATCCACATTGTGGACCCTCTAGAGTGTCATTTATGACTGGATTATATCCAGATCAAACAAAATCAAAACCATTAAGACTTTACGTTAGGCAAACTATACCTGACGTTGTGACATTAGGTGAAAAACTGATTTCTGAAAATTATCACTCAGCTAGGGTAGGTAAAATATATCATTATCACAATCCTAGAGATATTGGAACAGCTGGCCATGATGATCCTTTTACTTGGAACAGAACTGTTAATCCATGGGGAAGAGATAAAAAAGAAGAGTATAAAATCAATACTTTACAAGAAGGTGAGTATGGGGGCACTTTGAGCTGGCTTGAAGCAGATGGAACCGACGAAGAGCAAACAGATGGAATAGGAGCTAATGAAACTATTCGTTTTTTAGATGAGTTTGCTAAAAGTGGAGAAAATTTCTTTTTAGCATTTGGTTTATTTAGACCACATACGCCATATGTTGCTCCAAAAAAGTATTTTGATATGTATAATATTAATGATTTTGATATTCCAGATAGTGATAAAGAATATTTAAAAACTATCCCCATGCCAGCAGCTAGATCTGTCAGAGAAAAAAAAGTACAAAATTATTTAGATAAAGATCTTGCAAAAGAGATTAAGCGCGCATACTATGCAACTACATCCTTTGTTGATGCTCAAATTGGAAGAGTTTTGGATAAGCTTGAAGAAACGGGACTTCATAAAAATACAATAGTTATATTAACATCTGACCATGGATATCATCTAGGTGAACACGGGCATTGGCAAAAAAGAACCCTGTTTAATCATGCAACTAGAGTCCCATTAATTTTTTCAGGTCCAGGGATAAGTAATAAAAAAGGAGATGTAAATGACCCAGTTGAACTTATTGATATTTACCCAACAATTATGGATGTATTAAATATGGATGCTCCAAAATTTCTCAGTGGAAAAAGCTTAAAACCTTACCTTTTGGGCGAGAGAAATCAAATTAGAAATGAGGCTCTTACTGAACTTCGTGTTTGGACGCCGACCGGCCACGCACAAGGATATTCAATTAAAAGTAGAGATTATAGATTTACCAAGTGGATTCATAATGGATTTCTTGATTCTGAGCTTTATGATTTAAAATTTGATTCAGCGGAATTAAATAATTTATCAAAAGATATTTCATATCAAAAAATTAAAGATTCATTATTACAAGTTATAAATAAAAGGATTGCTGAAGCTAATTCATATCCTGAAAGCTTGGGTAGACAAATTGAAAATGCAATTCCAATTAACTAAAATAAATTCGTATGAAAAATTCCATTAAAATTTTAATTCTGACTTTAATTATTTTTTCTTGTGAAACAAGAAAACCAAATATTAATAATGATAGTTTAAACGTTCTTTTTATTATGGCTGACGACTTAAATTGTGACCTTGGATCATATGGTCATCCACAAGTTATAAGTCCAAATATTGATAAATTAGCTAGTAGTGGAGTGTTATTTGAAAATGCACACAACCAATTCCCATTATGCGGACCCTCCAGAGTTTCATTGATGACAGGTATGTATTCTGATCAGACTATGCATACTCAACTTGATATAGATTTGAGACAAACTATTCCAGATGTTGTAACTTTAGGTCAAAGATATAGACAAAGAGGCTATAAATCTGTTAGAATAGGTAAGATTTACCATTATGGCAATCCTGGAACAATAGGATCTTCTGGTCAAGATGATATAACAACTTGGGATTACACTATAAATCCATATGGAAGAGATAAAGATGAAGAATATAAAATCAATACGTTAAGACCAAGACAATATGGTGGAACTTTAAGTTGGTTATCAGCAGAGGGAAAAGATGAGGAGCAAACGGATGGAATTGGGGCAACTGAAGCGATTGAACAATTAGAAAAATTTTCTAAGAATGGTCAAAATTTCTTTTTAGCAGTAGGAATGTTCAGGCCTCATACTCCTTTTGTGGCTCCAAAAAAATATTTTGATATGTATGAAATGGATGAAATGGAAATTCCCTATGATGGAAGTAGTGATGAATACTTAAGTACAATTCCAATTCCTGCAGCAATTTCAGTTAGATGGAAAAAAGATCAAATTCTTTTGAATGATAAATCAAATCATAAACTCGCTCAGGAAATAAAAGAAGCATACTATGCAACGACTACATTTGTTGATGCTCAAATAGGAAGAATTTTAAAAAAATTAAAGGAAACAGGTCTTGATAAAAATACAATTGTTGTTTTTACATCAGATCATGGATATCATCTTGGTGAACATGGGCATTGGCAAAAACAAACTTTATTTGATGACTCTACAAGAGTACCTTTAATTTTTTCTGGCCCTGGTGTCTCCAAAGGGGTAAGATCAAATTCACCGGTTGAATTAATTGATATTTACCCTACTTTGATGGATTTAACTAAAATTGAAACTCCATCTAATGTCGTTGGAAAAAGTCTCACACCAATATTTCAAGACTCAACCCACAAAGTTAGAAGAAGTGCACTTACTAGATGGAGAGCATCACAACATGGTAATTTAAATTTTTCAGAATCAGGAATTCAAGGTTACTCTGTAAAAACAGAAAGATACAGATTGACTAAGTGGGGAGAAAAAGGTGAACATGGTTACGAATTTTATGATCATTCAATTGATGAAAATGAAATGAATAATCTCATAAATAATTCTAATTATATCAATATAATTGACTCTTTAAAAAATCATATTGATGAAAGAATAGCTGATGCTAGAACAAAACCTGCGGGATTAGGAAGACAATTCGAAGAGAAACGACTTCGTAAAGTAACAATGACAACAGGTGACATTTATGAAATTAATGGTAAGAGAGTGAAAATGAAAACCGATGAATAAAGTAAAATTATTCCAGAATTAGTTCTTTTATTTCAATTGACTCGTTACCAATTATTTCATTATATAAATTAATCATTTCCTGTAGTTTCTCAGGATTAGATTTGGCAAGATTATTTTTTTGAGATAAGTCATTCTCCAGATTATATAGTTTATATTCTTTAGAATTACCTAATTCAATATTAACATTAGTATTTTTTTCGGGTCCGTTATAGGGCGGTATCATAGCCCAATTACCACTTCTCAATGCCGTTCTTTTTACAGCCTCAATTACAAGATTATCACGTCCATTACCAATATTGTTAAAAAAAACACCGGAAAGATCGACTCCATCTCTAGATTTAATATCTGAACCCAATAATGAAGAAAACGAGTTAAGAAAATCTATCTGTGATACAATTTCATCAGAAACTTGTGGTTTTGTTTTCCCTTTCCAATACGTAATAAATGGTACTCTTGTGCCCGCTTCAAATAAACTGTATTTTCCTCCTCTAAGTCGACCAGCAGGTGTGTGTTCACCCAATTTTTCTACTGCATCATCATAGTAGCCATCATTTAAAACTGGCCCGTTATCACTCGAGATAATTATAATAGTATTTTCAAGTAGATTATTTTTTTCCAAGTGACTATATAACTCTCCAATACACCAATCAGCTTCTTTGATTACGTCACCTCTAGGTCCCATTCCTGAGGATCCCTCAAATCTTGGATGAGGGGTTCTTGGAACATGTGGTTGTTGTAGAGTATAAAATAAAAAGAAAGGACTGTCTTTAACTTTATCAATATATTTTTTTGCTTCATCTAAAAATTTATCCGCCATATCAATATCACTCCATTTAGCTTTTTCACCACCTTTCATGTAACCAATTCTTGGAACACCATTTACAATTGCACTATTGTGTCCATGATGCCACATCATACTTAATAATTCAGGGTTCTTTTTTCCGCTAGGTAATCCGTAGTCATTGTTTCCAAAATTTACTTCAATAGGATCATTTGGATCAAGATTTACCACATATCCATTTTCAATATATACAGTAGGAACTCGGTCTTGAGTATCTGCCATTATAAAACTATGATCAAAACCAACTTCATTAGGACCAGGAGTTATTTTTTCATTATAATTAATTTTTGAATCTCCAAGTCCAAGGTGCCACTTTCCAACAATACCAGTTTCATATCCTTTAGTTTTTAGCATCTTAGGAATAGTCATTTCAAGGGTATCAATAATTAAATTTGCACCAGTTAAAATTTTTGCTTTTTTATTTCTCCATGGGTATATACCAGTCATCAAAGCGTATCTACTAGGGCTACAAGTTGCAGAACTTGCATAACCATTTGTAAATCTAATTCCATTATTAGCAATTTTATCAATATTTGGGGTTTCCAATGTTCCAACACCATAAGAACTCACATCACCGTATCCTAAATCATCTGCATATATAATTATAATGTTTGGTTTAGTTTGATCAGAACTATTATTGCAAGAAAATAGGATACAAATTAGCAGTGAAAGAATTTTGTATTTCATCGATGATTTAATTTTTAAAGTTAGTTTATCTAAATTTAACGGAATATTGCTTAAAATACAATTTTTTAAATATTTAGGTAAAAATTGATTTTAATAAGTTAATATATGTTTATTCAAATATTATTCTTATTAAATCAACTAATTAAATTTTATAGTTTTGCTCAAAGACTAATTAACTTAAGATGAAAAAAATATTTTTTACTCTCCTGATTTTTTGTTTTTCTTGTAATAGCAATAATCAACTCCCCAATGTAATATTGATTTTGACAGATGATTTGGGATATAATGATGTTGGGTTTAATGGTTCAACTGAGATTTTCACTCCAAATATTGACGGCATTGCTGATAATGGTGTTTTATTTAGTGAAGGTTATGTCTCATATCCAGTTTGTGGACCAAGTAGAGCGGGTTTAATGACTGGTCGTTACCAAGATACATTTGGTTTTGGTAAAAATCCTTTATTTACACCAAAGGATCCAAATATGGGTTTACCACTAACTGAACAAACAATGGCAGACATGCTTAAATTGTCTAATTACAGAACCTTTGCAGTTGGCAAATGGCATTTAGGGGCACATGAAAGTTTAAGACCGTTAAAAAGAGGTTTTGATGAGTTTTTTGGGTTTTTAACTGGGGGTCACAGATATTTTCCAGAAGAGTGGACATTGGCCGATGAGACAGAGGTAAAAAGTCAAAATCAAGCATACAGAACTAAACTCCTAAGAAATGATGAAAGAATTGAAGAAAAAGAATATTTAACAGATGCACTCTCAAGAGAAAGTGTTGATTTTATTGATAGAAATTCAGACAAACCATTTTTTATTTACTTAGCATACAATGCACCTCATGGTCCGCTTCAAGCTACAAAAGAATATTTAGACAGGTACGACCATATTGAAGATAAAACCAGAAAAACTTATGCAGCAATGGTTAGCGCTGTTGACGATGGAGTAGGAGATATCATTTCGAAGTTAAAAGAAAAAGGAATTTATGATAATACAATTATATATTTTCTTTCAGATAACGGAGGAAGGTTAAGAGGAGATTCTGATAATGGAGAATTAAGAGGTAAAAAAGGTAATTTATTTGAGGGTGGTATTAGGGTTCCTTTTGCTATGCAATGGCCAAAGGAAATCAATGGTGGGCAAATTTTTGATCGTCCAATAATTTCGCTTGATATCTTTGCAACTCTTAAAGAATTAACATCACCTGAAATCAAGTCTAAAAATGAACTACATGGTGTAAATCTTATACCATATCTTAAGGGTGAAAACAATAATGATCCCCATGAGTTTTTGTTTTGGAGAAATAATTTCATGCAAAATGATCCTAAACTAAGAATTGAAGGATCTGCTGTTAGATATGGTGATTTTAAGTTTATTAAAAATAAAGAAACAGATGCATTGTATAATCTGAAAAAAGAAATTTCAGAGCAAACTAATCTTAAATCTGAAAAAAATAATATTTATGATAGTCTGAATATTAAATTTAAGAAATGGTCTAAAACCTTAATGGATCCAATCTTCTTAGGTTTAATAGCAAATGATGAATACAATAAATTAAACCCGGATAGATTTACTTATTAGTTTACTGGAAGTAAATTTTTGTTTAATCTTCCGCTTATTTTTTTTTCTTTGATTAAAACAATCAAGCTGTCAACAAATTTTTGATTGTATTTTGGGTTTTTCTCACTTGGAATTGGCGCATTATTTGATGTTCTCCAATCGTCTAGATCATTATAAAGTCTTGTTGTAATTTCTTTATTTATTTTGCTTAAATTTTTGGATTCACTCATGTCATTAGAAAGGTTATATAACTCTAATTGATCATCTTCAAAATAATGATGAAGTTTCCAATCTCCTTTAATTATTACAGATCCTGGTCTGGTTCTGAATAAAGGATCTTTACCATCGTCTTTTTGAACATTGTATGCTTCTAGGTAAACAGGAAAATGAAAAAATAAAGCCCTTTCTTTCAATTTTTTACCTCTAAAAATTGGATTAAGGTCTACTCCGTCTAGTTTTAAGTTTTTATTTTTATGACCAATGATTTTTTTAATTGTTGGATAAAAATCAATATTACTTATTCTTTCAAATGATTTTTTATTAGCCTCTAGCTTTCCTTTCCAGGAAAAAATCATTGGAACTCTAATTCCACCTTCATAATATGAACCTTTTCCAGCTTTTAGTGGATACTGATTAGAAATGGATCTTATCCCTCCATTATCTGAAGTAAAAATAATAAGAGTATCTTCAGATAAATTTAATTCTTCAATTTTAGTCAAAACTTTTCCAACATTTTCATCTAGAGAACGAATCATTCCAGCGTAATCAGGTCTGTTATGATTTTTATCTGAAGATTTATTTTTAAAATAATTTGAATATTCTTTTTTTGATTGTATTGGAGTGTGAACTGAATAGTATGCTAAGTGTAGAAAAAACCTTTCTTCTCTGTTGTTCTCAATAAAATTTATTGCTTCATTCGTTAATCTGTCTGTAAGGTATTCCCCTTTAGGACCATTTTCCAAATTAGGATTCGAATAAGGCGAGAAGTAACCTCCTTTAGGTCCTCCAGATTCCCATCCACCAATATTAAAATCAAAACCTTGATCCATTGGATAGTTTCCTTTTTCACCCAAATGCCATTTACCTACATGGGCGTTTTTGTAGCCTTCACTTTTAAGCATTTCAGCTATTGTAAAAAAATTAAGGTCTAAATTCTCAGTGTTTTTTACAGGTATAATTTTTCTAGTTATATCCAATCCTCTGGCAGATGGACTCACGGTATATATTCCGTGACTAGGGTGATATTTTCCAGACATCATAGTTGCTCGACTTGGAGCACAATTAGCTGAAGAAGCATAACCATTAAAAAATGTTATTCCACTTTGAGATAGTTTATCAATATTTGGTGTTTCATAATAATTTGAACCCATGTAAGACATGTCAGTCCAGCCCAAATCATCTGCAACAATTAAAATTATATTTGGTTTATAATAAGTTTGTTTATTAAATGGTAAACCAAATGTTATCAAAAGAACTACATAAATAAATTTTTTCATATTACTTATTGATTCTCAGTAAGATAATTCATTCTTCTATTAACTAAAGCATTTTCATTTCTTAGGGGAGGTAACCAATTTTTAGGAAAAACTTCTTTTTTTAGATTTAGTTTATATGAAGGATTAATTGTCTTTATATTAGCCAAGGTATTTAACATGAGATTTGTCTCAGCTTCAAAATTTGAATTTTTTAACAAAGAATTAATTTTTGAATCACTGATATCAAAATTGTTTAAAATCAGAAACTCTGCAGCTCTCATTCTTACTAAATTTTCAGGATCATTTTCGAAAATGAAACTTATTTTACCCTTGTTTTCCAATGCTTGATTTCCAAATGTTGAACAGACTATTAAACCCCAATATCTAACCCATGGATTATTATCAGTTAAGGCATCTTTGATCTGAGATGAAACTTCATTATAATCGTAAAGTTGTAAATCAGATATTTCTATTAATTTTTTTATCAAATCTTTATTTTTTTCTGAATATCCAACAATATCATTTAGACCATTCTTAAGTAAATGTGGTTCAGGTAGAAAGCTTAGATCGTTAATTGAAATCAAATGATCGTTTAATTTAGATCTTAAATCTAATAATGTTTCATTGTAGCTTATATCATTTACTAAGTTATTTGTTTCATGAGGATCCTCATCTATATTATACAATCCCTCAGGTTTTCTAGGTCTAAAAAACTGACTTTGAACATCATTTAATTTTCCTCCTATAAACAAATTATACCACTCTTTGTAAGCTAACATCTTGTACCTATAAAAATTATATAATCCATCAATATTAAATGGTTGATAGTTCCTGATATATTTATACTTTCCAACTCTAATTGATCTTACCAAGTCATATTTTTCATCAAATCTATCAGCATAACCAAATGTTGTGTTTTGTTTTTCTAGCTTAGATTTTTTTAATTTTTTCCCTAAAAAAGGTTTGCCATCAATCGATTTAGGTATTTCTATTCCAGCAAGTGATAAAACAGTTGGTACTAAATCTACAAATTCAACAAAAGAAGAAGTTCTAGTTCCCGGTTTAAATGGTGATAATTTTTTAAATTTTTCAGGTATTCGAACAACCAAGGGGACATTTAGTCCACTTTCATATATATAACCCTTGCTTCTAGGTAATACTCCACCGTGATCAGCATAATAAAAAATTATAGTATTCTCTAATAATCCTTCATTTTCTAGTTTTTTTAAGAATTTTCCGATTTCATTATCAACATCTTTGTGGTGATTGTGATAAAGAGATTGTGTATATCTAAATGTTGGGGTATCAGGATGGTAAGGGAAAGGTTTAATACTATCTAAATTATTGTTCTTTAATGCATTTTCTAAGTGTTTTTTATCAAAGTGTAATTGTCCCTCATGTGTGTTATGAAAATTTTGTACATGAAAAAATGGCTGTTCTTTTTTTCTATTTTTGTAAGAAGCTTTTCCAGATGATTCATCCCAGATTGTACCATCTTTAATAAAATTATAATCCTCTTTTGAGTTGTTGGTTGTATAGTATCCAGCTTCTTTTAGGTAGACTGGAAGAGGCTTAACATCATCCGGTAATTTAACTAATGACATTTTTCTGTGATACTGAGTGCCTATTCTTGGTGCATAAACACCTGTAATAATAGTGCTTCTGGCAACTGAGCAGACAGGAGCATTAGAAAAAGCATTTTCAAAAACAACACCTGTTGAAGCTAATGAGGAAATGTTAGGCATTTCAGCTCCACCTTCAGTATACAGATTCATGTAGTGAAGTGAGTTGTCTTCGGAAACTATCCAAAGTATGTTCGGTTTCACATTTAATTCATCATTGCATGATGAAATAAAAATTGCAATAATTAATAGGAGATATTTTTTCATAAATTTTACCAAAATAGTGCATACAAAAGAACTGTTACAAGCATAATAGCAAAAGCAGCAGTATTAAAAGTTTTATCAGTTTCGAAAAGCTTCTTACTTAAATCAATTCCTTTTGGATCATCTTCTTTGCTTTCGATATTACTAATTATATATATAACTAATAAAGTACCCAAACATGTAAACATCATTTGATGCATAAATGGCAGGTTTACAAAAATAAAGGATTCACTCCATCCATTTGGAGCTACTTTAAAATACATAGCAATAGGAATTGATAAAATTACACCCCAAATAGATGCATTATTTGTAGCCTTTTTATAAAATAGACCCATCAAAAATACAGCTAATATTCCTGGACTCACAACTCCTGTATATTCTTGAATAAATTGAAAAACTTGACCTAAGCTTCCGAGCTGCGGAGCTATTATTGTAGCAGTAATTAACGCAATCAAGCCCGTTAATCTTCCAATCTTAACCATTTTTGCATCATTAGCTTTTTTATTAATTAATGACTTATAAATATCCATTGTAAATATTGTTGAGGTTGAGTTAACCATAGATGCTAGAGACGAAACAATTGCAGCAGCTAACGCTGCAAGTATTAAACCTTTTAATCCAACTGGAATATAATTTTTAATTAACCATGGGGCAGCATTATCATTAGCAACATTTCCTGATGTTCCTAAAAAACCCTCAGAACTTAAAAGATCCATATTTAAAGATCCAGTTGAAGGATCAATATTCATAACATATGCTATAATCCCAGGTAAGACAACTATTACAGGGATAATTAATTTTAGAAAAGCTGCAAATGCAATTCCTTTTTGACCTTCTCTTAGGCTTTTAGCAGCTAACGTTCTTTGTATTATATATTGATTAAATCCCCAATAGTATAAGTTTGCGACCCACATACCACCAATAAGAACCGCAAGACCAGGTAAATCCCACCATGCATCTCTTCCATTAGGTGTAATTATTTCACCTTTTGATAAAATCATGGAAAAACGTTCAGGTGCAGTATTATAAACATGAACAATACCATCAATAAAACTTCCACTTTCTGTAACGTTAGAAAGTGCAAAGTATGTCATCATCAAACCTCCAATTATTAATAGTATAACCTGAACAACATCAGTCCATGCAACAGCAGCTAAACCTCCCCACAAAGAGTAAGCTGCAGCAAATAATGCTAATCCAATAATACTATTAATTAAAATAGTTCCATCTCCAGAGCCTACAATTGTGTCTAATGCTTTTCCTCCTAAAAAAAGTACTGTAGTAAGGTTCACAAAAACAAATAGTGCTATCCAAAAAACAGCTAAAATTGTTTTTAGATTTGAACTAAATCTTTTTTCAATGAACTCTGGAATTGTGTAGAGTCCTTTTTCAATAAAAATTGGAAGAAAGTATTTTCCAACAATCAAAAGAGTAATTGCTGCCATCCATTCATAGGAGGCGATAGCCAAACCCAGTGCAAAACCGGATCCAGACATTCCAATAAATTGTTCAGCTGAAATATTTGCAGCAATTAATGAAGCTCCTATTGCCCACCATGGTAAAGACTTTCCTGCAAGAAAATAATCCTCTGCACTTTTATTTTTTCCATTTTTTTGTCTTGAAACGTACAGTCCGATTGATAGAATAATAATTGCATAAACAATAAATACAGCAAAATCAATATTTGAAAAATCCATTTTTTTTAGTTAGTTGATTATTAAAGTTTTAATATAAACCTGTAAAATATATATTATTTAAAATAATATTACTTAAAATATATTAATATTTTAAAATTTATACCATTAAATTATTGATATGACATTTGAGATCTCCCTTAAATAATCATTTTTTACCATAAAACCTTCATTAATTAACATCATGTTAACATTCTACTCATGTGGTTTGATCAATTCAATTAATATTTTTTAAATTCATATTTCAACTAACAAATATTTAAACATGAAAAATTCTCGATTTAATTACCTAAGTCTGCTTTTGTCATTTACTTTTTTATTTGTTTCTATTAATCTTTTCTCTCAACAAATTGTTTCAGGAACAGTTTCTGATTCAGAGGGAAATCCACTTCCAGGTGTTAGTATTGTTGAATTAAATACTACTAATGGAGTTGTGAGTGATTTTGATGGAAATTTTGAATTAAGTGTTGACAGTAATGCAGTTTTAGTATTTAGTTATTTAGGTTACATAACACAACAGGTTAGCGATTTATCATCCTCTATGTCAGTCACACTTGAGGAAGATGTTTCTAAACTAGAAGAAGTAGTTGTTGTAGGTTATGGATCTCAAACAAAGAAAACATTAACAGGTGCCGTCGGTACAGTCGATTCTGAAGCTTTAACTCTAAAGCCTGCTCAAAACACGAGTGAGCTTATGATGGGACAAGTTGCAGGTTTATCAACTAGACAGTCAGGTGCTCTTCCTGGCTCTGATTTTGCAACACTAAGAATCAGGAACTTTGAAGCTCCATTAATTTTGGTAGATGGAATAGTCGCAACATTTGGTCAAGTTGATCCAAATGATATTGAATCCATTTCTGTTCTTAAAGATGGTGCAGCATCAATTTATGGTGCACGAGCTGGTAATGGAGTAATATTAATTACCACTAAAAGAGGAACAGATAGGGGTGAAGGTGCTAAATTTGCTTATCATGGAACAACAACTTGGTCTTCTCCAACAACTCAACCTAATACTTTAGGAGTCCACGATTATGGTGTTCTATTGGAGGAGAATGGTTTAGGTTTTGAAAATGAGGCTCCTGGATATTTATCTTGGGATGCTACTAGACAAAAAGTATACAATAATTTAACAGGTGAAGATTTCGACGGTTTTGATTGGTATGATTATGTATATAGATCATGGACACCTCAAAAACAGCATAACCTAAGTGCAAGAGGAAGAAGTAAAAGTATTGGTTATTTTATTTCTGTTGGGTATACTGACACTGAAAGTGCTTTTAGAGACGCTGACTACTCTCTCGAAAGATATAACGTTAGATCTAACCTTGATGCAGAGTTTACTGATAACTTATCTGCTAGTTTAGATTTTTCTTATTTTCAAACAACTCTAGATAGAGCTAACTTTGGATTGGTAGAAATGTATAACAGACTTTCTACTGGAAAACCAACTCACAGACCACTATATCCAGATCCAAGTTATCCTTCACATTCTGGATCAGCTACACCATATTCACCTGTCTACATGCTTAAAAAAGATTTTGCAGGTACTACGGTTCAGAGAGATAATAACTTAAGAGCTGCGATAAGTTTAACTTATGATGTTCCTTTTATTCCAGGATTAGAAGCAACAGCAAGTTTAAATATGGAAGCTCAGAATGAATGGAACAAGAATATTGTTAAACAATTTATGATGTATACATATGATCCATCATATGGTGAAGGAGATGCTGCTTACATTCCTTTTGGTACTTATCAAAGAGACAACATCAGTGTTAATGCAGACAGAGACATGGAGCTTTTACCTAGACTTACATTAAATTATGAAAAAGAATTTGAGAATAGTGAACTTAAAGCAATGTTTGTTGCTGAGTCTACAACTTTTAAAAGAGATTACTTGATGGGTTCAAGAACTGACCCTTTATCTTTTGAAGCACCATACTTAAATTATTCTTCTGAGGCTGAAAAAGATAATGCTGAGATTTTCTCTGAAAGTGCTAGATCTAGTTACGTAACTAGGGTAAATTATAGTCTAAAAGATAAGTACTTATTTGAAGCTATAGTTAGAGCTGATGCAACTGCAAGATATTCAGTTGATGGAAGATGGGGTATTTTCCCAGCATTTAGTTTTGGATGGAGAATATCTGAAGAAGATTTCATGCAAGATAATTCTGCATGGAATAATTTAAAATTAAGATTATCCCACGGTATCATGGGTAATGATGCCATATCTAATTTTGATTTCTTAACTGGATATAATATTGCTAATGGGTTCTATTTGTTTGGTGGAACTCCTTACCCAATTATTTCATCGGCAGGTCTTGCTAATGCACTGGTAACTTGGGAAACGATGTCAATTTCAAATATTGGAATCGATGGAACATTGTGGGATGGAGCACTTGGTTTTGAGTTAGATATTTTTTATCGTTTAAGAGAAGATATGTTAGCTCTACCAGATGCTGATATTCCATTTCACTTTGGTGCATCTCTCCCTAGAACAAATTTGAACTCTAAAGATAACAGAGGATTTGATTTGATGTTAAAACACAAAGGTAAAATTGGAAATGTTTCATATGAAATTAATCCAATGGTTTCTTGGTCGAGAGGAAAGTATGTTAAATGGGAGGAAAATATATTACCTACAACAGGTGTGGATGATGCTACTCTACAAGCTAATTTAGATTATAATAACAGATATGTGTTAACTGGAAGATGGGATGATTTACAATGGGGTTATGTAACCAATGGCTTTTTTACATCACAAGCTGAGATAGATAGTCACCCTATTGATCAGGACACGACTGGAAATTCAACATTAATTGTTGGTGATTTAATTTATCTAGATCAAAATGGAGATGGATTAATTGATTGGAGAGATCAAGTTCCAATTGGACAAGGAGGAATGCCTAAATGGAATTTCAGTACTTGGACAAGTGCAAAATGGGGTAATTGGAGTTTCGATGCTTTATGGCAAGGTGCTGCGGGATATTCTATTAATTTTACTGGAAGTGGTAGCTGGCAAGGTTTAAACAGTCATCAATCTATTCCAAAGCAATTTGTTTTTGACAATAGATCTCTGGTTGATGCTAACGGTGATATTTCAGTACTCAGAGCTTTCCCACCTACTAACAATACTGGTGGTCAGACTGCTAATAATCAAAAGGCAAATGACTTTTCAAGACCTAATGCGGTTTATTTGAGATTAAAGACTTTAAATATTGCCTTTAATGTTCCTAAGTCTTTAACAAATAAACTGGGAATTGATAATGCTCAGATTTATGTTGGTGGTTCTAACTTATTGACATTTGACAACTTGGGACTATTCTCAGGTGAGCATGATCCTGAAATTACAGGAGCGAACGATAGAGATTATCCTAATGTAAAAACTGTTACAACAGGTGTTAGAATAGGATTTTAATTAAAAAAATAATAAATTTAATATTATGAAATATTTAAAGAAATTTTTAGTACTATTTCTTCCGATGATCGTACTAATTGGATGTGCAGATTTAGATCTACAACCAACTGATATGATTTCTGAGGAAGCAGTTAAAAAAGACCCAAAATTGGTAGAAGCTTTTTTAACTAAAATTTATGCTAATGCTGTTTTTGAACCAAACGAAGTTGGTGGTATTAAGCATCAAGATAGATTAACTGATGCAGTAGCTGGTGGGGAATATACACTTATGGCTCCATGGCAAAACGGTATTAAAGCATCAACATTTGTTCCAACTGCTTCTGGCGGTCATTCAATGCTAACAAGATGGCATTATGGAAACATTAGATCTTGCAATGAGATTATAGAAATTTTAAACGAAGCATCATTTGATGCTCAAACAGTAAAGGAACAAATTGCAGAAGCTAAGTTTTTAAGAGCTTGGATGTATTTTGACATGGCAAAAAGATACGGTGGAGTTCCTTTAGAGTTAGAACCAAAGCAGGTTGATGACCCTGTTGAGGAATTAATGATACCAAGATCTACTTTAAAGGATACTTATGATCAAATTATATCAGATCTTGACGCTGGTATCGCTGATTTACCACCTTCAGCATTAAGTGGGAAAGCTTCATCAATGGCTGCAAGAGCTTTAAAAAGTAGAGTTGCTTTATACGCTGCAAGGATTGCAAAATATCATCCACAATCCAGTAATGGTTTAACATCCATACCTGCCGGCAGTGCACAAGCTTATTATCAAATGGCTCATGCTACGGCAAGTGCAGTTATTGACAGTGGAAGACATCCACTTTATAAAGGAGGAGCTAACTTAGTTGATAATTTTTCTGAACTATTTTACAAAGATGTTGCAGAGCACATTTTTGTTGAAGAATACAATTTAGCACTAGGAAAAACTCATACTTGGAGTGGTTACGCTATGCCAGATGGCTTTAAAGCTGGATGGGGTTCCAACATGCATATGTACCTAGCTTCAGATGCTCGTTTTGAACATGTTGATGGAAGTCCAGGTAATAAGCACCATTCCAAATTCAACAATAAGACATGGTTTGATATAGAAGAGGTTATTTATACCAAAGATCCTAGGTACTTAGCAACTTTATTCACGCCCGAGGAGGTATTTCAAGGTAGAGAAGTGTGGTTTCATAACACTACTGTTGGTAATGCTGCAACCGGTGTCAAAGGAAGAGCTGGAAATGTTGCCCCGCAAAGAGCACCTGTGAGAAATAGAAATAGAGGTGGTAGATTGGTTCAAAAAAGAATTGATCCTGCAATCGAGTTTCCACCATTTGGTACAGATGAAACACCATATATAGTTCTTAGAACTGGTGAAATGTATTTAAATGGTGCAGAAGCTGCTTTTGAATTAAATCTCCCAAATAGAGCTAAAGAATTAATTAATACTCTTAGAGCCAGAGCAGGAATGCCAGCGAAGACAACATTAACTCTGGATCTAATTAAGAACGAGAGATTTGTTGAATTATATGCTGAAAATCATAGATATTGGGATTTAAAAACGTGGAAAGATGCTGAAAAAGAGTTGCACTTTACTTTAAAACAAGGAAGTAAGTGGACAAGAAGAGCTTCTGATGGAATGTATAAAGCTAGTAAGTGGAAATGGAATTTTTCACAGAATACTGTATTCACAGAAAAAATGTATTGGTCACCATTTGGAACTGGAAGGATTTCTCAAAATCCTAACCTAGTAGAAAATCCTGGTTACTAATACCTTCTAAATATTCGATTTTAAAAAAGGATCCATTTTGGGTCCTTTTTTATTTTGAAATATATTTATTTAATAGAAAAGCTAGAAATCCACCAAATAGAGGTCCGATAATATAATACCATAAAAAGTATTGTGATACTCCCTCGCCTGTGATTATATCAATAACGGAAGGTCCTATTGAAACAACTGGGTTGAAAATTGCACCTGAAACAGGAGCAGCTGAAAAAACACCTACAATCAGTGGTAACCCAACTACAAATCCATAGAACGGATTTTTTACATTTTCATCACTAATACTTAAATACGCAAGGATAATAAAAAATGTAAAAATTGATTCCATAAAAAGAACAGTATATATTGAATCAGCCATTACAGGTTGAACTTGCATGTTTGACCTTATTAATGATATTGCCAATGCAGCTAGGCAAGCACCAATTATTTGAAATATTATATAGAATGAAAGATCTTTGAAACATATTTTCTTCTTTAAAAACATTACCGTAGAAATTACTGGGTTATAATGTGCGCCTGAAATATTAAAACCAATATAAATCATTGACACATATGTAAATCCTACTGCTAGAGGGTTAGACCCCAGTCCAACTGTTAAAACAATAAAAAATGCACCAATTAATTCTAAAATATATTTCTTCATAATGTTTTCTTAATTAAAGTTTTAATAAATTTAAGTAATGACAATTAAAATTAAAACATATTTTTTTGCTCTATTAATGAATTTATCTTTCTATCAAGTTTTTTCGCAGGATCCAATCATGGATAGATTCAATGCTACTAATCACACTTGGTTACAGAAGTTAAGTTTGTACGATATTAATATTGAAGGATCTCCCTATTTAAATGAAAAATTTTCTAATGGAACTGTAATTTTAGATTCTCTTAATAGTTTTAGTGGAAGAATTAGAATCGATGCTTATGCTCAAAAGTTTCAAACTCTAAATAAAAGTGGACAGATATTCGAAATTGTCGTTGATGAAAATGATTATGTTGAAATTGAAAATAAAACTTACAGGCTTCACAAATTTCAAAATAAAACTTTTGGAGATTATGGTATTTTAAGAGAATGTATAATTCTTCAAAATATAAGTTTATATTTTTATCCAAGAAAAAAACTTAAAAAACCCATAGAAGCTGGAAGAACTGTAGCAGACTCAGGATATGGAAAAACTGCACGGCCAGAATGGGTTGATGATAGTACTTATCTATTGTTAATTGATAATAAATATATTAAACTGCCACAAAACCATAAAAAAATTGTAGAACTTGAATTTGTTAAAAAGGATACTTATAAATCTTTTAGAAAAGAGAATAAAATTAATTTAAAAAAAGAAGAAGATATAGTTAAGTTAGTTCGTTTTATTAATTCTAAAGTTTAGTTTAAAGAAAGTAATTATTTATTTAATAATAATTTAGCCCTTCTCTCAATTTCAGTCCAGTTTGAGTTATTCACTAGTATTTCATTAGCCATCCAGCTACTACCTATTCCAATAATATTTTCATGACTTAAATATTCTGAAATATTTTCGTCATTTATTCCGCCCATTGCTATAATTTTTAAATCATTTTTTTTTAAAGGTTTTAATATCGAATCCAGGTAATTAACACCACCTAATTTTTCTGCTGGAAAAAACTTCAAATATTGACAACCACAATCCAAAGCAGAATTAATATCACTTAAAGTAGAAACCCCAGGAATGAATTCAATATTATATTTATTTGATAGTCTTATAATTTTCTCATCAGTATGTGGGGAAAACGCATACTTAATTTTTAATGAATTAATAAAGGCTAAATCATCTGTAGAAACCACTGTTCCAACCCCAATATTAAAATCATAATTAGAATTAACAATTGTTTCAATTGCTTTTTTAGATTCGTTTGTTCTTAATCTAATATCTAAGTTTGAAATTCCAACATTTTTCAAGCATTTTATGAGATCTAATGACTTTGTTGAGTCGTTAATTGTTAATACTGCAATTATTTTATTATTAATGAGCATAATTAATTCGAATTTTTTCTCTTGAAATTATCAATTTCATCATCATCTAAATAATTTAAATCACCAGAAATAGTATGTGAACTTGCAAATGTTGATGTCGCAAATGAAACTATTTTATTCATATTCCATTTATTGATTATTCCATGTAGACATGCACCTAAAAAAGAATCACCTGCACCAACTCTGTCGATTTGATCTAATTCATAAATTTCACCTCTATAAAATTTTTTATCATTAAATATAAACCCACTAAGTGATTTATTATTCCTAACGGTCATACCAATAAATTCAATATTAAACTTTTCATATAAATATCTAACAGAAGATTCAGTATCTGAAAAGAATGATTCACTTTTTTTATTTTCATTAAAATCAAGAATTTTTCTAATTGAGCCGGAGCTAGTAAATAAATAATCAACTTCTGAAAGTATTTTTAAATTAAAATTTCTGCATTCCTCAATTGACCATAAATCTTTTCTATAATTAACATCGTAAACTATTTTTATATTATTACTTCTTGCAATCTCAATAAGTCTAAAAATATTTTCATAGCATATTTTTGAAAGAGAAGGTGTAATTCCGGAGATAATTAAAAAAGAAGATCCCTTAATCAGAATATTAATTTGTTCTTCACTTAAATTATGCTTTGAAAAACTACTGTTTTTTCTGTCATATAAAATCTTTGTAAAACTATTATTATCAGCTCCAGACTCTGTAAAAAATGTGCCTAATCTATTATCGTCATATTTTAAATTACATTTTAAATTATTTGAGGTTAAATAGCTCTCTGCCATTAATCCTAACTCGTTTTTTGGGAGTGCAGATAAGAATTCACAATCATGTCCTCTTCGAGCTAAAAAAATTAAAGAATTGGCTTCACACCCTGCGAACGTACTTGAATAGTTGACTATATTTTTTTTATCGGAATTTTCAGAAATTGGAGTTAACCTTAGCATTAATTCGCCATAGCCAATAATTTTACTCATTTATACAGAATTTCCTAGCCCTAAAACTATTGCAGATCCAATTAAAATAATAAGACCGTAAATTAGTGTATTAAACGGTTTTTTGGCATTTTTCCATTCTCCTGCTCTAAATGCCCAAAAATTACTAATTATTAGTGATAGTCCTAATAAAATTGGCCATCCAATTACTGGCCCAATTTCACCTAGTAATGCCGCGCCTTGGCCATACACACCTAATGCAGCAAACCAACATAAACCAGCAATTATTGACCACCTGTAAGCTTTTGATGAATTAAGTGATGAGAACGTAGCCCATGAATTATTTTTAAATAAAAGATATAAACAATACAATAGGTTCATTAGGAATGCTCCCCACAAAACAACAACCCAAGCTGCTAAACTTGAGTTTCTAGTAATAACTCCAAATTCTTCAGCAGTTGCCGCTATTGGCGCTGCATTAGCAAATCCAACATTTAATAAAGATGACAATAAACCGCACGTGACTGCAATTAAAATACCTTTAGTTATATTGTTTCCCTTGGAACCAGAGCTTGTTAATTTATCTCTGTCTATTCCTGCTTTTGCTGTTAAAAAAACACCTAATAAAGAAATAATTATACCACCAATAACGTATGGAAATGCAGGTTGAGAAAAAGCATCATCAATTTGAAAAAATGGAATCAAACTTCCAGCTGATCCAGCCAAACCCATAACAATACCCATTGTTAAAGAAAGTCCAATATACGGAACACTTACTCCAAACATAATCCCACCAACTCCCCACAGGAATCCTAATAACATTGCATAAAAAATAGCATCACTAGGAGATGAACTGATAATGTCAAATAAATCAGGCATTACAATTAATGCCCATGTCATTGGAAAAATAATCATTGCAATTGTAACATGAACTAACCACCACGCTTCCCATGATAATGGATTCATATATTTCATTCCCAAGCCGAAAGTTCCTTGAAAAAAACTTGCAAATATTAATAGTATAAAGGGTAAAAATAATTCCATAATTCTAAGTTTTATTATTTATAATGCTACGCTTATCCGTTTTTTTGTTAAATAATCATAAAGAGCTAAATGTGAGCAATCATGCCCAATTCCACTTTCTTTTATCCCACCGTGGGGAAGATAAATAGCATACTTAATTCCATTTACTTGTACTTCACCAAAATTTAAATTTTCAGAAAAAAAGTCTATTCTTTGTTTGTTATTTGTAAAAATATATGATGCTAAACCGTAATCAGTGCTATTAGCTAATTTTAGAACTTCATCATCATTACTAAATTTAATTATAGATGCAACAGGACCAAAAATTTCTTCATTAAAAATCCTCATATCTTGACTAACGTTAGTAATTACAGTTGGTTCAAGCCAATTTCCATCGCTAAAGTTTTCTGGAATTTTACCTCCATATTCTAATTTAGCCCCATTTTTAATAGAGTCACTAATCAAATCCAAAATTCTATCTCTTGATTTAACAGTTATCAAGGGGCCCATATCTGAGCTGCTATCTTCACCAAATCCAAGCTTCAGTTTTTTAACTCTTTCTAAATAATATTTCAAAAAGGTATCATAAATTTTATCATGTATAAAAAATCGATTTGCTGCAACACATATCTGACCTGAATTTCCAAATTTAATTCCAATTGCCAAATCAATAGCTGCATCTAAATCAGCATCATCAAATACAATAAATGGAGCATTACCACCTAATTCCATACTTAGTCTTTTAATACTTGTTGATGAATCCGCATAAACTTTTTTTGCTGTTGCTGTAGAACCAATCATTGTTATAAGTCTTGGTATTTTACTTTTTGATAAAGTAGTAGCTACTATTTCTGGTTCTCCACAAATTATGTTTACAACACCAGCAGGAAAATTTATATCATTCAATATTTTACCAATTAAATAAGCTGAAACAGGTGATTCCTCTGATGGTTTAATAATTATACTACATCCAGAAGCAAGTGCTGGACCGATTTTAAAAGCTAAGTTTAATAGTGGAAAATTCCAAGCTAAATATGCAACAACTACACCAACAGGATAGTTTTTTAAAGTATGGTTGTGGGTTTTCTCTTTATCCTCAATAATTGAATCTGAAAAATAATTTTTCATTGCATCTGGGTAGAAATCTAAGCTATTGATCAGCGAATCAATATCTTCTTTGGATCCCTCATAGGTTTTACCCATTTCATATATTATAGCTTTTCTAAGTATTTCTTCATTATTTATAACAGCCTCTTTAAACTTATCCATCCACTTCTTTCTTTGATCAAGTTTTAGTTTAGACCAATTTTTGAAACCAATATGTGCAGCTTTAAGTGCATTTTCAGAATCTGTTTTTTCAGCCCATGATAGATTTGCAATAGGTTGATTATTTGCAGGACAAAATATTGTTTTTTTGGATTTACTAATTGAATCAATTAGTTTACCGCCGACATACATTTTTAATTTTCCGAAATTCATTTAATTAATTTCAATTGCACCAATATCTGGCATGTTGGTAATTTTATTTCCTAGTATATCTTTATTTAGTTTTAAACCTATCCTAATTCCTATAGTATCATTTTCAATATTTTTCACAATGATCCCTTTGTCTTTTATTAAATCATAATTTGTGGGGTAATAATCTGAAATTGATTCTCCACCTAAATTTTTAAATAATGGATTCCCAATAATTGACTTATTAGGTTGAATTAGGACTTCTTTTGGCCAGTGATTTTTAAGAAATAAGTTATTTTCAAAAAAAACATTTTCTATATTTCCAGGCCCTCCTTTATCTGGCTTGTATTGATCTCCCAAAACCATTGCTGTTTCACCTTCAAAGTAAAAAATATTATTAGCAACCAAAACACCTTTTGAGTTTTTGTCTACGGCAATTTTTGATACAATATCTTTATTTACAAATACAGTATTATTATAAATATAACTATTATATGGTCCATGTCTTTTATTGCCATTTCCAACAAATCCGCTAAGCCAAAAGGATTTACCTTCTTGAAAGTTATTTCCCTCGCCTTTAACTCTGTATCCATCGTTAATACTAACATTATACCTGTACGAACAATTATAATTATTTCCCAAAATTTCAACAAAACCACCAGCATTATTTTTACTCAAGTTGTATTGTACAATAATGTCCTTACAATTAAAATCAATATGGCAACCAGCTGAATCAGCAGGACCATTAGCATTTTGAAATTTATTTTTTTCAATTAAACCAAGAGTACTTCCCCATGTCCATAATCCACTTCCACGACCCCATTTTCTTGAATCATCATTTGATCCTGAAAAATTTATATCATTTTCGTAAGCGTGTAGATTATATGTACTATTAAAAACCATTCCTGGACCTCCTGTTTTTAATAATTTATTATTAAAAACCTTAACATTTTGAAATTTATTATCAAGTTTACCTTTTACTCTAATACCTGAATGAGATATATTTTCAATTAATGAGTTTTTAATGGTTATATTCTCAAGATTACCCGAATCACTTAAGTTTAATATACGTATTCCCCAACCATAACTTTGTGTTCCATTAGGACTTCTAACTTCTTTAGGATTTCTTTTGAAACCTTCATTATTAAAAAAAATATCTTTAATAGTTACATCATTAATTATAAAATTATCATGAGTTTTATCATCAGACACAATGTATAGAATACCAGCTCGAAGATCTTGTTTTAAAAGTTGATGTGGATTGTGACTTTCATTTCCTCCGTTAGCTTCAATTTGAATATTTGAAATATTAATATTGGAGGAATTTTCAACTAAAATCCCCGCTAAATTTCCTTTAGCATTGATAATTGGTTTTTTTTCAAAGTTATTATTCTTGTAACTGGATATAATAATATTTTTTTTATTGTTTAATCCAATTGAACCATTGAAGACTGAACCATTTGCCAAGTATATTTCACTTTCATTTTTTAAATCAATTTGATTTAATTTTTTTAATGATTTGAAAGGTGAGTTTATTGTACCTGAGTTATTATCGTTCCCATTTACTGAATCAAAGTAATATTTATTATTTACTTGGCATCCAGCAAGAAAAATTATTAAACAAAAAATAAAAAATCTAGTTCCCATTGTAAGCTCCTATATTTGGTTTTTCGGTATCCGAAACGTTGTTTCCAAAAAAATCTTTTCCACCATTATTCTGTATAAAATTCTTAACATTTGAGCTTCCATTAATAACTATCCCAGCTTTTATTGCTGGACTTCCAGATTTTAATTTGTAATCATTAGATGATGATCCCCCAGGATTATTCAAAAGAGGATCAGTATTAAATATTTCACTGGAATCATGTTTGAAATCGTAAGCTGAGTTAATATCGACAGTTCCATAATAAAGATTATTTTTAAATTTATTGTACTCAGATTCATTTCTTATTTCAAATGTAACCTTAGCTTGGTCGCTTATGTAAAGAAGATTGTTGTACACAAATGTTTCTTCTGACATTTCTCTGAATAAAATGCCTAAATGATCCATTGGACTATTATTCACTGAGTTAATACTTGGCACAAAAACTGTATTATTATAATAAAAATTATTCTTTGAAGCTTTTCTTCTATTTGTTCCTGCAAAATCAGAGACCCAAAAAATTAAACCTTTGTGTTGACCAGTTCTAGTCCCATCTCCAATACTTATATTGTACCTATATCCACACATCTCATTTTCACCTAAAATTTCTCCAAAACCACCAAAATTATTTTTACTCAAATTATATTGAATAACAACTCTTTTACATCCCCAGTCAATGTGTGCTCCAAATGAATCTTGTGGGCCATAAGCATTTTCAAAAATATTATTTTGTATTGTAGTATCATTACATGTGTAAGTCCACATACCACTTCCTCTATTCCACATTCTACTGTCTGTGCTAGCTCCTGTGCCGTTAAAGTGAGAGTTTTCAACCAATACATCTTTACACCTAGCTAAAACTATCCCCGAACCACCAGTATTTGTAAATTTTGAATTGGTAATTTTTATATTTCTATGATAAAAATCTTCATTGGCAGGTGACATCCTATTAACAATATGAACCCCATAATGGCCAGTTAGTGAAATCTCTACATCATCGATTTCAATATTATCATAATAATTTATCTGTGACTGTGAATTATTGTATGATTCAAACCTAATTCCATAACCTTGATGCTTTTTAGAATTGTCAGATGGTGTTGGATATATATCTGAAATAATTAAGTTTTTAATAGAAATATTAGAAATATTTCTTCCATCACCATACCTTAAAACAAGTAAGCCGTATCTTTCATCCTCACCAGATCTTTCAGAACCATTCATTAATTTTGTTTCTCCATTTGATAATTTATGTGATGCTTGATTCGTTAATTGTAAACCATCTATAATTATATTTTCTACATTCTCTAAAAAAATACTCGCCTGATAGCCATTTCCATCAATTTTAGGCTTCGTACCAGTTCCGTAATTACTTATCTCAATTTTATTAGAATTATCACCAGAACCTAAAAGTTTGAAATAACCTCTCCATGTATCTCCACTTTTGAACATTATCTTGTCTCCAGCTTTATATGTAATACTATTTATTTTACCAAGATTTTTAAATGGTTTATCTTCACTTTTACCGTCATTACTGTCATTTCCATTTGAAAAACTTATATAATAGGTTGTGTTTCCTGGTGAGGTAGTTGAGGAAAAATCGTTAGGATCAGTAGTTTCACCCGAACTACTACTTCCACCGCTATTGTTTCCTCCATTATTATTATTGTTTCCTCCAGTGTTGTTTCCATTACTATTTGAATCACCGCTATCAGATCCAGTGTCAGATGAACATGCTATAGATAAAACTGTAAATATTATTAAAATTATATTGTTGAATTTCATTATAATCTAATCTAATTAAAATATTATGAAATTAAAAGTAATAGTTTTCTCATTAGTTATCTTAAAGCCCTCATTTTTTAACTATGGATAATTTATTTAAAGTCAGTTCACTAAATTTATGTAAATGAATTTAATTAGTAGGATGCTTAAATTGTTAATTACTTTTTTTTTAGCACTATGTATTATTTCTTGCGAAAAAAATCTTAGTCCTAATATAGTTTTAATAATGGTGGATGATTTAAATGATTATCCTGAAATATTTAATGGTCATCCTCAGGCGAAAACCCCTAATATTAAAAAACTTGCAAACTCTGGTATTTCTTTCTTAAAAGCCTACACTAATGACCCAATGTGTGGTCCCTCAAGGGCTAGTATGATCATGGGTGTTTATCCACATAATTCTTCAAATTTTTGGCAAGAATCTTGGCTTAAAAATGAAGTGCTTGCAAATACAAAAACAATGATGGAGAAATTTAAAGAAAATGGATATAATGTTGTTGGTAGTGGAAAGATTTTACATCATCATTCACCTGAACTATGGACACAATTTGAGCATAGAGCTGATTATGGACCTGTAGTATATAAAGGTGAAAGAAAAAAAGGTAAGAGGGGAGTAGCTCACCCTGATGTTCCTGAACCTTTTTCTTCAATTGGTCAAATTGATGGATCATATGGACCGTTTAGAGAGCTTAGAAGTTCTGAGAAAATAAATGAACAACTTTCATGGGCATATGGGGGATCTAGGGGTTACAAAGAATTTAAATACAATAGTGAAGATGACAGAGATTTAACACCAGATGAGATCAATGCTCAGTGGGCTGAGGATAAACTCAGTGAATTAGCTAGTTCAGACAATAAAGAACCATTTTTTTTAGCTGTTGGTTTTGTTAGACCTCACACACCACTTATAGCTCCCCAAAAATATTTTGATCTTTATCCGCTTGAGGATATTCAGTTAGCTAATATTTTGGAAAATGATAAAGAAGATACTTTTAGAAATTATATTACAGACTATGATACTAATTTAAAAGATTTAGAAGTTAAAAGTTCATCTTTAACTCATAAACAACTTAAAAAAAGATGGATAGAGATGTATGAAAA
>CABYPD010000009.1 GCA_902520835.1 uncultured Bacteroidota bacterium | reverse complement strand
AGTTGATGACCTATATTCATCTTTTGTGCTTTTATCAATAAATGAAACTGAAACTTGACCAGTATTTGATTTCGTGTGTTTTTGTTGAAAAGAATTGAATGTTTGGTGGACTTGATCGATTTTAATTTTATCCATTAAGAATGAAAAAAAACTGTTGTTAAACTCTACTACAAACTTTGAGCTTCTAAAGTTTTTTTCAAGAGTATAAATTGTAGGCTGTATGAAAAAGGGGGTTTCTTTTTCTATTAAAGATTTAAAAATTTGTGGACTAGCGCCTCTCCACTGATATAAAGATTGCTTTGGATCACCAACTAAAAGTAGACTTCCTGGTGAGTCATTAATATCAACTCCTTCAATTGCATGTGAAGTCAAAGGAATTATATTTTTCCATTGTAGTTCAGATGTGTCTTGGAATTCATCAATAAAGTAATTATTAAACCTGTTGCCTAATTTTTCATAAATATATGGTGCTGGTTGATCAGCAATATTTTCAGAGATGATATTATTAAATTCAGAAATTAAAAGAATATTATTTTTAGTTTGATAACTTAATGAAAAGTTTTTTATTTCTTGAATAATATGGTTTTGGGTGTTATTTGTCTTAATACTTTCATAAACTATTAATTTATTTAAATAATCAGTAATTTTTAACAATATTGACTCAGAGTTTTTTAAAAACTCTATGTTTTCTTCAACAGCGCCTTTCCTCAAAATGGTATTGGTATCAACTCTTTTTATGATTCCTTCTATTTTTTTTCTTTCAATTTCTCCTTTTATAATATCCATTAAAAATTTTGGAAGTGCTTGTCGAGTGAAGTTACTGTAATCAGGAGATACACCTTTACATGAATTAAGCAACTCAGTAGCTAGTGAAATGTATTTATTTTTTAAATTATATATCTTAATATCCAAGTATTTTTTGAATATTAAATAGCTTTTCTTATCAAGCTCTTTCGCTTCTGAAATAAATTCAAAGTTTGATTCACTCATAATCAAATTCATCAATTTTGACAAATCATAACTTATATCCCATGAATTATTATTTTCGATTTTTTGAATTGAAAAAATTGATAGAACCTCTGTTAAAAAAGATTTTTCATCTAGATTATCTAAAAATTCATCGATCAATTTTTCTATGTATTCATCTTGGTCGATAATTAAATCGAAATCACCTGATAATGATAATTCCTGTGAAAAAGCACGTATTATTCTATGGTTAAACTTATCAATAGTGCCAACTTGAAAGAAGGAAAAGTTATGTAATATTTTATTTGAAATTCTTTTTGCCTTTAAAGAAGCAGCGTTGTCAGACAATTTGATATCATTTTTAATTAATGAAAAAATTTTAGAAGAACTTGGATTTTCTGATATTAAAATTAATTCATCTAATATCCTTTTTTTCATTTCATTAGCGGCATTATTAGTAAACGTTAATGCTAGTATTTTTTTATAAAAATCTTCTCCGTTTATAAAAAACTCTTTTAAAATATTTAAAACCAAAGTAAAAGTTTTACCTGATCCCGCACTTGCGTTGATGATTTTAAAATTAGTGTCCAAATTTTTTAGATTATAATAAAAAGTAATTGTTTAATTTTATGTATTAAATTATAATAAATACTATGAGTTTCCAATTACCCGACTTAAATTATGGCTTTGACGCGTTAGAGCCACACATTGATACTAAAACTATGCAAATTCATCATGGAAAACACCATGCCGGATATACCTCTAAATTAAATGCAGCAATTGAAGGAACTGAACTTGAAGGTAAAAATATAGAAATTATATTATCTGAAATGGATATGAATAATAACGCAATTAGGAATAATGGCGGAGGATACTATAATCATTGTCTTTTTTGGGAAATAATGAGTCCAAACGGCGGTGGGAGTCCCTCAGGAAAAATTTACGATGCTATTTTAAATTCTTTTGGGTCATTTGAAGATTTTAAATCAAATTTTACTACTGCTGCAGGCACAAGATTCGGTTCTGGTTGGGCTTGGCTTTGTGTGAAAAAAGATGGCTCGCTTGAAATATGTTCAACCGCTAATCAAGACAATCCACTAATGGACGGTGTTGGGTGTGATGGATATCCAATATTAGGAATTGATGTTTGGGAACATGCATATTACCTTAATTATCAAAATAGGAGACCAGATTACATTGAAGCTTTTTTTAATGTAGTAGATTGGGCAAAAGTTGAAGAAAACCTTATTAATGCATTAAGTTAATAGGCTCTTGAGCTAGATCCCTCATAATAATTAATAAAGGCTTTATTTACAACTTTGTTGCCCCCTGGTGTAGGGTATTCTCCAGAAAAATACCAATCACCCAAATTATTCGGGCACGCTTTATGAAGATTTTCAATAGATTGAAAAACAACATCAACTTCAGCATTTATATCGTCTTCTTTTAACATTGATGAAATTTTATTACTAATCTGATCATCAGAGTAAGAGGAGTAAATCTTTTTAACTATGTTTTTAATCTTGTTTACAGGTTTTTTGTTTTCTAAAACACACTGTTTATATACTTCATGAATTAACTCTTCTTTATCATTTTCTTTAACTAACTCAATTGCGGCTCTAAAAGCAATAAGATCTGTCATTTTTGCCATATCTATTCCATAACAATCAGGATACCTGATTTGTGGAGCGCTTGAAACAATTATTATTTTTTTTGGGCAAAGCCTGTCAAGCATTTTAATAATACTTTTTTGTAGTGTCGTTCCTCTTACAATACTATCATCTATAATTACTAGATTATCCGATTTTTTAATGGAACCGTATGTGATATCATAAACGTGCCTTACAAGTTCATCTCTGTTTGAATCATCAGTAATAAAAGTTCTTAGCTTGGCGTCTTTAATTGCAACTTTTTCAATTCTTGGCCTTAAAGCTAAAAGCTCTCGAAGTTTTTCTTCAGATATTTTGTCTCCTTCATTCAGTATTTTTTTCTCAGCGTGTTTATTCATAAAATCCTGCGCTTGTTGAACCATGCCGTAAAATGAAACTTCAGCTGTATTAGGTATGTATGAAAATACCGTGTTTTGAAGATCATTGTTTATTGCTTTTAATATTTGAGGGAATAATAAACTTCCTAGTTTTTTTCTTTCATTGTAAATTTCTTTATCACTTCCTCTAGAGAAATAAATTCTTTCAAATGAGCAAGATTTTTTTTCAACAGGTTTAATAACGTTTTTAGTTTGAATTTTCCCATTCTTTTTAATTACTATGCAATCTCCTGGGTTAACTTCTTTTATTTCATCAAAAGAAGTATTAAAGACTGTTTGAATTACAGGTCTCTCTGAAGCAACTACAACAACTTCTTCACTAACATAATAAAAAGCTGGTCTGATCCCAGCTGGATCACGAATAACAAAGGCGTCACCATGGCCCAACATACCACCAATAGTGAAGCCTCCATCCCAGTCTTGAGATGCTTTGCTTAAAATTCTTGGAATATCTAACGATTCTTCAATAATTGGAGATGCGTCAATTTTCGAAACATTCTCTTTTTTTAAATCCCTATATATTTTTGCAACTTCATTATCTAAAAAATGTCCTATTTTTTCCATGACCGTAACAGTATCTGACATTTCTTTTGGATGCTGACCTAAAAGAACTAAGTTGTCAAACAATTCCTTGTTGTTGGTCATGTTGAAATTTCCAGCAACAATTAAATTTCTATGCATCCAATTATTCTGTCTTAAAAAAGGATGAACAGCATCTTTACTGTTTTTACCAAAAGTTCCATATCTAACATGTCCTAAAAAAACTTCTGAAATATGTGGAATTTCCTTTTTTTGAAGTTCAAGATTATCTTTTAAGGAGGGGTTATTATTTATTTCCTCAGCAATTCTTTTATTCGAGATATCAAATATTTCTTGAATGGGGTTTTGATTAGCAGATCTCTCTCGGTGTAAAAATCTTTGACCAGGTTCAGTATTTAACTTGACGCTAGCAAAACCGGCACCATCTTGTCCTCTGTTATGTTGTTTTTCAAGCATCAGGTATAGCTTATTTAAGCCATAACTGTTAGTTCCATACTTTTTTTTATAAAATTCAAGTGGTTTGAGCAGCCTAATTAGTGCTAATCCGCATTCATGATTTATGTGGTCGCTCATTGTTTATAAAACAAAATAACGAAATTGTTACGAAATCTATGTCAAATAAGATTTGAAAATTTTTAATCTTTTTGAAAGTTTTTCGTAATCTAAGTTTCTTAATCCTTCAACTCCAAAGTTCTCAACGCAAAACGAAGCCGTAAGTGTTCCAAAAATCATAGCTTCTTTAATTTCTTTAATTCCAATTTCTGATTTATTTGATAATGATCCTGCAATTCCTCCGGCAAATGAATCTCCAGCTCCAGTAGGGTCAATAAGGCTAGTTACTGGATATGCTGGAATTATGTATTTTTGAAAATTATCCAAATACACCGAACCATGTTCGCCTTTTTTTATTATAACTTTTTGAGGCCCCATTTTTAAAATTTTTTCACCAGCAATAAAAATATTAGCCTCACTCGTTAATTGTTGAGCTTCTTCATCGTTAATTATTATCAAATTAACTTTTCTAATTACATCTTTAAGTTCATCAAGTGCATTATCCATCCAGAAATTCATAGTGTCAAGAATAATAAACCTTTCTGGATTTGTCGATTGGCTAATGACAGAATTCTGAACTACAGGATGCAAGTTGCCAAGTAATATGATTTCTGAATCAGAAAATTCAGTATTAACTTTAGGATTAAATTTCTCTAAAACATTTAATTCAGTGACTAATGTATCTCTACCAATCATATTTTCATGATATTTCCCTTTCCAATAAAAAGTTTTTTCTCCAGCTACAATTTGAATCATATCAGTATTTATTTCTCTATCATTTAAGAATTTAATCTCGTTTTTAGGGAAGTCATCACCAATAATTGAAACTATAGCAAGTCTATTAGAAAATAAACTTGATGCTAAACCTATATAAGTTCCTGCACCTCCAATCACTTTTCCAGAGCTGCCTTTTGAAGTTTCAATTTCATCAAATGCAACAGTTCCTGTAATTAATATTTTTTTCATATTTAATTTTTATACCAAAACTCTATATCACCAGGAAAATCTCCTACACTTAAACTTTTTATCTCATTACTATTTGAGTCAATAATTTTTAAAAATCCATCCGTAGTTCCAATATAAACTTTATCTCTCAAAGTTTTAACAGTGTATACATTTGAAGGGGCATAGTTTCCAATCTGAGATTCAAAATCTATACTTAAGTCTGTGTTTAATTTTGCAATTCCTCCATCATGACTTCTGTATGGTCTATCAAAAAACATATTTACAGACCCTCCACAAACTATTCCATTTCCATAATCAATTTTAGTAATATCATCGATAAGGTCATTAGTAATTTTTGATGTACCATAGTATGCATTCCATGACGAATCATAAAATGTTCTTGCAACATAAATATCACCATTATATTTGAGCAGTGATGTTGGGCCCTTACCAACATCGAATATTTCAAGAATTTGATTTGATGAAGGTGAAACTTTTAAAACATTACTAGCGTCCGAGTAATCTTTATTCATAATTATTCCTACATACAGGTTCTGTCCATCACTAATTATGGATTCAGGTAAACCATCAACTGGAATTGAGTTTTCAATACTATAAGTTGAAAGATTTAAGACTTTAATGTCTTGAGAGTTCCAATTTGTAAAATATAATCTATTATTCATTATGGCCATCTCTCTTGGTGAAGAGTTATTTGTTTCAATCTCAATTCCAGGCAAAAGCAGCCCGTCTTCGGTTATCTCATAAATATTGATTTTATGAGAATTATTACTTATAACAAATAACTTGTTTTGAAAAACCTTTAAAGATTGAACAACATCTCCAATTCCAGAAATTGTTTGCATAACACCTTGAGAATTAATAACACTAACCGAGCCCGTAGTGGTTCCAAACTTCCCTTCGTTTGCAACAAAAATTAAGTCAGGATCAGGACTAAGAAAATCGTCTTCGTCAGTAGTACAACTAAAGATTAATAAAAATACTAATAAATAAAAAAAATTTGTTTTCATATAATTTATTTGATAAGAATATATAAACTGCTTACATAGAAATTCATTATTAAGCTACAATTAAGTATTTAATGCTTTGATTTTTTACACATCTAAGTTCAGTTAAAAAAATTTAAAGAAAAAACATTCAATAATTTAATTTTCATATTCATAATCAATTAGTAGGTTTAATTTACGTGAAGCTTCAACAGCCAAAAAATCACATCTTTCATTTTTAGTATTATTATTGTGGCCTTTAACCCAAAAAAATTGAACACTATGGTTTCTGTAACTCTTTAAAAACCGAACCCATAAGTCTTGATTTTTTTTATTTTTAAAGCCTGCTTTCTCCCACTTTAGTACCCATTTTTTTTCAACAGATTCACTTACGTATTTGGAATCAGTATATACGTGAACTGTTTGGTTTTCTTTTTTTATTTTCTCCAAAGCAACTATCACAGCTAAAAGTTCCATTCTATTGTTCGTGGTTTTTCTGTAGCCCTGCGAAAATTCTTTTTTATAACCTGTATCATGTTCTTGCATTACAATACCGTATCCACCTGGGCCTGGGTTTCCTCTAGATGAGCCATCGGTATATATTATGATGTTAGGGCTAGACATTTAAAAGTTGTTTAATAATTTGAGGATAATATTTATGTTCTTGAGTTAAAATTTTTTTTGAGAGTTCAAGTGCATTAAACGTTTCAACTGGTATGGATTTTTGAAAAATTATACTTCCTTTATCATAGTGATCATTAACATAGTGAATTGTAAAGCCTGATTTTTTTTCATTGTTTTTTATAACTTCTCGATGAACATTTAACCCATACATCCCCTTACCACCATACTTAGGAAGGAGAGAAGGATGAATATTAATTATTTTATCTGGAAATTTTTCAACTATTTTTTTTGGAATTTTTTGTAAAAAACCAGCAAGAACTATTAAGTCAGGATCAATTTTTAATAATTCTTTTAAAAATATACCGTTATTAAGCTGAGATTTAGAAATTATACTCAATTTGTAATTTTTTAGAAAAGGTCTTTGAAGAAGCCCTGCTTTGGGATTATTACAAAAAACGTTTGAAATTATAACTTTTTTATCATCAATAAAGAATCTTAATATATTTTCAACACTTGACCCTCCGCCCGAAGCTAACAATACTATATTTTTCATATTTATTATGATTCTACTGAGTAAAATTAAAATTAAGTTAAAAATACAAGTTTATAATTTAAAGTTTTTTATTTTTGTCGACAACAATAAATCAAGTATTATGTCAGATATTTCTTCAAGAGTTAAAGCGATCATCGTCGACAAATTGGGCGTTGATGAAAATGAAGTTGTTCCAACTGCAAGTTTCACGAACGATTTAGGCGCAGACTCTTTAGACACTGTTGAGCTGATCATGGAGTTCGAAAGAGAATTCGATATTCAAATTCCAGATGATCAAGCTGAAAAAATTGAGACTGTTGGTCAAGCAGTTAAGTATATAGAAAGCGCTTAATTATTTTTTATGGGTTTAAAACGTGTTGTTGTTACTGGGTTAGGGGCTCTAACGCCAATAGGCAATGACATTCCTTCATTTTGGGAAGGTTTAGTCTCTGGAAAAAGTGGTGCTGAAATGATAACCTATTTTGATAGCGCTAAGTTTAAAACTCAATTTGCTTGTGAGTTAAAAAATTTTGATCCACTTAATTATTTCGATAGAAAAGAAGCAAGGAAATTAGATAGATTTTCGCAATATGCTATTGTATGTTCTGATGAAGCAATCAAAGATTCTAAACTGAATTTAGAAAAGATTGATAAATCTAGAATTGGAGTAATTTGGGGTTCTGGTATAGGTGGTTTTGAAACAATTCAAAACGAAATGATCAATTATGCTAAAGGAGATGGAACGCCCAGATTTAATCCATTTTTCATTCCAAAGTTAATACCTGATATTGCTCCAGGTGTAATTTCAATTCGACATGGATTTAAGGGGCCTAATTTTGCGACTGTTTCTGCATGTGCATCTTCAGCAAATTCATTAATAGATTCTTTAAATTATATTAGGCTAGGCTATTCTGACATTATTGTGTCTGGTGGATCAGAAGCAGGTGTTACTATAGCAGGTATCGGTGGTTTTAATGCAGTACAAGCCTTGTCTAAAAGAAATGATGATCCTAAAACTGCTTCAAGACCATTTGACTTAGACAGAGATGGTTTTGTTTTAGGTGAAGGAGGTGGTTGTCTAATATTAGAAGAGTTAGAGCACGCAATTTCAAGAGGGGCTAAAATTTATGCAGAAGTTGCTGGAGCAGGATTATCTTCGGACGCATATCACATGACTGCCCCACATCCTGATGGCGAAGGCGCTATTTCAGTTATGAAAAACTGTTTAAATGATGCTAATATTAACCCGTCAAAGATTGACGCTATAAATATGCATGGAACATCCACCCCTCTGGGAGATAAAGCTGAAGCTAAAGCTATCAAAGAGGTTTTTGGCGATCATGCTTACAATATTAATATAAATTCCACAAAATCAATGACAGGTCATTTACTAGGTGCGGCTGGAGCGATTGAGGCGATTTCATGCATTCTTTCAATAAATCATGGAATTGTTCCTCCTACCATAAATCATTTTAATGATGATCCTGAGATTGATAGCAAACTTAATTTTACATTTAATAAATCTCAAAAAAGAGAAGTAAATTATGCTATGAGCAACACATTTGGTTTTGGTGGTCACAATGCTTGTGTCGTTTTAAAAAAGTTTGACTAAACAACTTTAAATTATGGCGAAGCACAGGTTAAAATTACATGATTTTGATCAGGAATATACATTACTAGCAATTCATAGCAATGCAGAAATATTTAAAGTTGCTTATTGGTTAAATGATTTACTAAAAATTTCTCTTAAAAGAGAAAATGATATATGTTTTGAAAATTTTGATTATAAATTTTCCTTATATAAATATATTTCATCCAAATACAAATCAAAAATGTTCCTTTTTTCAAACAGATCACAAAATTCAAATAAACTTAATGCCGAAGCAACTTTGTTTAATGAATTGGATACTTCTTCACTATTTATTTTAGAATTACCAAAAGTAGAGTTCTTTTTAAAGATAGAGGAAGGGGAATTTAACATTAAAGACCTAATTTTTAGAATACACAACTGTAAAAACATAACGTCTTGTTATCAAGTAAATCTTAAGAGGGATAAATCAAAATATAACCTTATTTTTGAATAATGAAATTTAAGAAAACTAAGATAATAGCTACACTAGGACCAGCCACATCTTCAAAAAAAATGATTGAAAAACTTGTTAAGTCAGGTGTTGATGTACTAAGAATAAATTTTTCACATGCTGAACATTATGATGTGAAAAGAATTGTAAATGATGTTGTTGAAATTAGAAAAAGACTTAATAATCATGTCACACTCTTAGGTGATCTTCAAGGTCCAAAGATCAGAATTAGAAATGTAATTGAAAATAGAAATCTTCAGAAAAATGAAAAAATTTCACTAACAACTAATTTTTCTATCACTAATGAAAATGATATTATTGGAATTAATTACCCGTCTTTTGCAAAAGATATTAGAGCGGGTGAGAATGTTTTAATTGATGATGGAAAGATAATTTTAAAAGCTCTTTCTACTGATAAAAAAGAAACAGTTGTGCTTAAGGTTATACAACCTGGTTTGTTAAAATCAAAAAAGGGAGTTAACCTTCCATACACTAAAATTTCTCAACCTGCGCTAACCGAGAAAGACATCAATGATGTAATTTTCGCAGTAAAAAACTCTTTTGACTGGATAGCTCTTTCGTTTGTTAGGTCAAAAAAAGATGTTCTTGAGCTAAGAGAATTAATGTCTAAACATTGCGATCACCATATTCCTATTATTTCAAAAATTGAAAAACCTCAAGCTATAAAGAAAATGGATGATATTATCAGTGTTTCTAATGGTATTATGGTAGCAAGAGGTGACTTAGGTATTGAAATTCCAGCAGAGGAAGTTCCATTAAACCAAAAAATGTTGGTTTCAAAATGTAAGAAGGCTGGTATACCTGTAATTATTGCAACTCAAATGATGGAGTCAATGATTGATAGTCTAACGCCCTCAAGAGCTGAAGTTAATGATGTTGCTAATTCTGTAATGGATGGCGCTGACGGAATAATGCTTTCTGGAGAGACATCTGTTGGAAAATATCCATGTGAAGTTGTAAAAAAAATAAAAGATATTATATTAGGTGTTGAAGACTCTAACCTAATAACAATTTCTCACAAGCCACCTAGAATTAGATCGGATAGGATAATAACAAAATCTATTTGCAAAAATGCTGCTACTATTGCAAATGAAATTAATGCAAAAGCTATTTGTACTTTAACCCATAGCGGTTATACTGGTTGGCAAATTTCATCTTGGAGACCAAACTCATTAGTAATTGTTTTTACATCAAATAAAACGGTTCTTACACAACTAAACCTTTTATGGGGCGTAAAATGCATATATTACAATAAGTTTAAAAGCACTGATTCTACTGTTGAAGAAGTTAATCAACTAGCGCTGAATGAAAAATATGTTAAAAAAGGTGATTTTGTAATAAATTTGGCTGCAATGCCAATTTATGAAAAAGGGCACGTAAATACACTACGAATTACAAAAATCTAATTTTGGAAACACAACGTCAAAAAAAAGTCTCTACGCTTCTATTAAAAGATTTATCTATTATTGTTCAAAATTTTTTTAGGGAAAAAAGAAGGATCAATTTATTGGTCTCTGTGACTAAAGTGAAGATTTCAGTTGATTTATCCTTAGCTAAAATTTACGTTAGTGTTTTTCCTTCTGAAAATATTAAAAAAGCTCTTGAGTTACTACAAAACAACAAAAATGATATTAAAAAAAAGTTATCGCATCTTGTAAAAAATCAACTTAGAATTGTCCCTGAAATACAATTTTTTATTGATGACTCTTTAGACTATATTGAAGGTATTGAAACTGCAATTAGTAAAGGGCAGAATCCTTTAAAACAATAAAGTTGAAGGCTTCAAGTTTTTTAGCAATTAAATACTTGTTTTCAAAAACAAAATTTAATATTGTTTCCATAATCTCTGTTTTCTCTATCACTGTTTTAACGTTAGCCTATTTTTCTTTTTTTACAATCTTATCTGTCTTTTCAGGATTAGAAAAATACAGTTTAAACTTTTCAAAATCCTTTGATCCTGATTTAAAGATTTATGCACAAAATGAAAGGTTTTTTAAACTTGAAAAAGATGATTTAAAATTTTTGTCTGAAACATTTGGTGATAAGTTTTTTTCAAAAGTTGTAACCGGAAACGTCTTGGTTCAATATAATGGCGCCACTACGTTTGCAAAAATTATTGGTACAGATGAAAATTTCGATAACATAATTTCTTTTTCCGAAATAATTTCAGTTGGAAAATATGAACCATTGAAAAAACCGCGATCATATACTAGTTATTCTATTTCTGAAAAGCTAGATTTAACTTTGTTTAACAGCGCAGGTTCTTTTTCTGTTTACTCTATAAACGGATCATACCCGGCAAATCTATCAAACCCATTCAAAAAAAGTGTTGTATTGTTTTCTGATGGAGTTTTTACAACTAGAAATAATGAAAATGAAAATATAATCATTTGCAGTATTGACGTCACGCAATTTCTTTTCGAACTAGATAAAAATACATTTTCAGAAATTATTTTAAAAAATACCAGTAATCAAAAAGACATAAAAAAAATATTAAACTCAAGGTTTAAAAACCTTATGGTTAAATCACATGATGAACTGAACGAAACACTTTATAAAATGATGAAAAGTGAAAAGCTAATAGTTACCGCTATAATGATAATGATTGTAATTCTTTCAGTTTTTAATATTATTGGAGCTGTAATTATGTTAATTATTGAAAAAGAATTTGACATTAAAAGCTTGAAAATTTTAGGTATGACTAAGAATGATTTAGAGAGTGTGTTTTTCAAAAACGGAATGCTTATAAATTTAATAGGATTAATTACTGGTTTGTTTTTAAGTATAATTATAGTTTTTATTCAACTTAAATTTTCAATTGTAAAAGTGGGTAATCTAGAACTGGCTTACCCTGTTCAATTTAACTTTTCCAATTTAATAACAGTCATATTTACTGCATTATTAGCTGGTGCAATATCATCTTATATTTCTTCGAAAGCAGTTAAAAAACTAGTTTAAAACAGGAGCTTCTTTATAGGTGTTTTTTAAGACTGAAAACAATTTATATAAGTCTGTTGAATAGTCGGAAGTTACCATCCTCATTCTATGTTCTTTAAAGTTTGGAATGTTTTTAAAATAGTTAGAATAATGTCTTCTAGTTTCTAAGACACCTAGTTTCTCTCCTTTCCAATCAATAGCCATTTTTAAATGCCTTTCTGCCATTAAGATTCTTTCATAGATAGTTGGAGATTTTTTATGAGAATTGTTTTTAATAAAATACTTAACCTCATTAAAAAACCAAGGATTTCCTATTGATGCTCTACCGATCATCGCTCCATCTAGACCATATTTGTCTCTCATTTCAATTGCTTTTTCGGGTGAGCTTACGTCTCCATTTCCAAAAACAGGTATTTTCATTCTCTGATTGTTTTTAACATCAGCTATTTTTGACCAATCTGCTTGACCTTTATACATTTGGGCTCTTGTTCTACCGTGTATGGCAATGGCCTTTGCGCCTGCATCCTGAATTCTTTCTGCAACTTCAACGATTTTAATCGAATTATCATCCCAGCCTAGTCTTGTTTTAACCGTTATTGGTAAATTAGTTCTCTTAACCATCTCTCTAGTAAGATTTTCCATTTTATCAATATCTTTTAAAATTCCTGCTCCAGCCCCTTTGCAAACAACTTTTTTAACAGGACATCCAAAATTAATATCAATAATATCTGGGTTGGTTTTTTCAACAATATCAACTGCTTTAAGCATTGAATCAAGATTTGCTCCAAATATTTGTATTCCAACAGGCCTCTCTTTCTCATAAATATCAAGTTTCATTACGCTTTTTACAGCATCTCTGATTAACCCTTCAGAGGAAATAAACTCAGTATAAACAACATCAGCCCCGTTTTCTTTACATAAAGCTCTAAAGGGTGGATCGCTTACGTCCTCCATGGGAGCAAGCAACAAAGGAAAGTTTCCTAATTCTATATCGCCTATCTTAACCATTTATATATTATAAAGTCACAAATTTAAACTAATAAATTTTATGAGCTAAAGGGATTAATTGGACTATATTTGTTAATGCGAATGGAGAACATTAGAAACTTTTGTATAATTGCTCATATTGATCATGGAAAAAGCACCCTAGCAGATCGTCTTTTAGACCAAACAGGATCAGTAACTGACCGTGAAAAACAAGATCAATTATTAGATGATATGGACCTTGAAAGAGAGAGGGGAATTACAATAAAATCTCATGCAATACAAATGGACTATACTCTTAATGAGAAAAAGTATACTTTAAATTTAATTGATACTCCAGGACATGTCGATTTTTCGTATGAAGTTTCAAGATCAATAGCTGCATGTGAAGGAGCGCTACTAATAGTTGACGCTGCACAGAGCATACAAGCACAAACAATTTCAAATTTATATCTTGCTCTTGAAAACGACCTTGAAATAATTCCTGTTTTAAATAAAATTGATTTGCCATCTGCAAAGCCTGAAGAAGTATCCGATGACATTGTTGATTTGCTTGGTTGTAATCACGATGACATTATACACGCTTCAGCTAAAAATGGTATTGGAATTGAAAACATCCTAGAAGCTATTATTGAAAAAATTCCATCTCCTAACAACAAATTAAATGATGAATTAAAGGCTTTAATTTTTGATTCAGTCTACAACCCTTTCAGAGGAATTGAAATATATTTTAGAGTTTTTTCTGGAAAAATTAGAAAAGGTCAAGAAATTAAGTTTTTTGCCACTAATAAAACTTACAATGCTGATGAAGTTGGTACGCTTGGATTAAAACAAAAGCCAAAAAATGAAATTACTTGTGGAGATGTTGGATATTTGATTACTGGTATAAAAAATGCTAAAGAAGTTAAAGTTGGTGATACAATCATTGATTCAAAGTCAACTTCATCTGTTGCAATTTCAGGTTTTGAAGATGTTAAACCAATGGTTTTTGCTGGAATTTATCCAATTGACACTGATGATTACGAAGATTTAAGGGCTTCTATGGAAAAACTTCAACTTAATGACGCGTCATTAGTTTTTACACCAGAAAACTCTTCAGCATTAGGTTTTGGATTTAGATGTGGGTTTTTAGGAATGTTACATTTAGAAATAATTCAAGAAAGGCTTGAAAGAGAATTTAATATGGCTGTAATAACAACCGTTCCAAACGTATCTTATCATGCCTACACAAAAAAAGATCCTAATAAGAGAATTGTCGTGAACACTCCCTCTGATCTTCCTGACCCTACTTATCTGAACCATGTAGAGGAACCTTACATTAAGGCCTCTATAATTACCAAATCTGATTTTGTTGGCCCTGTAATGAGTTTATGCATTGAAAAAAGAGGTGAAATTAAAAACCAAACATACTTAACAACAGAAAGGGTTGAATTAATTTTTGATATGCCTCTAGCAGAGATTGTCTTTGATTTTTACGATAGATTAAAATCTATATCTAAAGGATATGCCTCTTTTGATTATACTCCAATTGGATTTAAACCGTCTAGACTTATAAAAATGGATATTTTGTTAAACAGTAATTCTGTTGATGCTTTATCTGCTTTAATCCATTTTGATAATGCTTATTCAATGGGGAAAAAAATCTGTGAAAAACTGAAAGAATTAATTCCTAGACAACAGTTTGACATTCCTGTTCAAGCTTCAATTGGCTCTAAAATTATTGCTAGAGAAACCATCAAGGCAGTTAGAAAAGATGTAACTGCAAAATGTTATGGAGGTGATATAACTAGAAAAAGGAAGCTTCTAGAAAAACAAAAGAAAGGGAAAAAGAAAATGAGACAAATCGGAAATGTTGAAATTCCTCAACAAGCATTTATGGCTGTTTTAAAGCTAAACGATTAAACTTTTATTATATTAAAGTGTAAATATCTATTATGAAAAAGTTTTTTACTTTATGTTTTTTGACTTCTTTTTTATTAATGTCGTGCTCCAAAAACGAAAATAAAGAAGATGAGATTGAGGAAACAGAAATAGAAATTCCTTTATCTATTTATCAAAAAATTTATAAAACAACTGCTGATATATATATTCAAGATGGTTTTGTATATATACATACAGATGGCGTTCCGGACCATAAAAGCCCCTATTTTCCTGTAAACCACGAGCTTTATGAATCCTATGACGGATCAAATCCTTTTGTTTCTAATTTTAATAAAAACCCTAACGGGATTTCTACTTTAAGCTTACGTTTTAAAATCCCTAACAAGCCAAAAAAAGCTAGTTTTTCTGGACCAACACCATTAGGACCTATTGGTGTTTCGCTGAACGGCGTGCCTTTTTATAATCAATACGCTGGTCCAGATCAACCACTAACCAGGGAAATTAATTCTTTTGACCAATTTAATGGACATCCAGCTCCGCTTGGGCCTGGATTAGAAGATGGAGTTTCCGGTAGGTATCACTATCACATGGAGCCTTTCTGGATCACTCAAAATAAAGGTAAAGATGCTTTAATTGGGTTTTTACTAGATGGTTTCCCGGTTTATGGTCCTTTTGAAAACGGGAACCTAATATATAGTGTTAGTTTAGATGAATACCATGGTCACACCCACGCAACTTCTGAATTCCCTGATGGAATTTATCATTATCATGTTACTTCTGACGATCCTTACATTAATGGAAGTGGTTTTTATGGAGTTCCTGGAACAGTAAATGAATAAAACAGTCTTTTTATTAATATTTCTTTTTTTTTCATGTAGTGAAAATGAGCTTACTTTAAAAAAGTCGAACCCGGATTTAAATTTACGATCTAAACAAGTGACTTACTTAAACAATTTATATACAGGTTCTATAATAGAGCTTTCAAAAGACAATGACACTATTTTAAAAGGGAAGTATAAAAATGGATATAAGTCTGATAAATGGACTTCTTTTTACGAGAATGGTAATGTAAAAGAAATTCGATTTTATAAGAAAGGAAAAAAGACTGGACTTTACAGAGGTTTTTATAAAAACGGGTTAATTAAATTTGAATATAGTTTTAAAAATGATGAATACCACGGAGAAAATAAAGCGTGGTCTGAAAAGGGTGTTTTGATTCAACACCTAACTTTTGAAAAGGGCTTTGAAAAGGGCTTACAAAGATTATGGACGAATGATGGTGTCATCAAATCAAATTATGTAGTAAAAAACAACAGGAGATATGGTCTTCTAGGAACAAAAAACTGTGTAAATATTAGTGATGAGATTTTTTAAAATTATTTTCATTGTATCAATCGTAGGGTGTTCATCTGAAAAGATAAATCTTCCATATTTTAATTCACCTGATTTTACACCAATTTTTATTGATGATAATGATTTGTCAAAAATTAATCATAAAATTTCTGACTTTAATTTTATTGATCAAAACAATAATGAATTTGAGTTGAATAAGTTAAAAGGTAAAATTCATGTAGCTAATTTTATTTTTACATCCTGTGGTAACATATGCCCAATAATGACTAATAATATGGGAAAGATAGAAGAAGAATTTAAAAACGATGGTGATGTGACTTTATTATCTTTTAGTGTTACGCCTTGGATTGATTCTCCAGAAGTTTTAAATTTTTATAAAAAAGAATACACGCAAAATTCCAACAACTGGTATTTTTTAACAGGTAAAAAAAACAAAATTTATAATCTAGCTAGAAAGTCTTATTTTGCTGAAAAAGATATTGGCTTCACGAAAGACAGTACAGATTTTTTACATACTGAGCACTTTCTGTTAGTTGATAAAACTTTAAGAATCAGAGGTATTTATAATGGAACGCTGTCTCTTGAGATGCAACATTTGATTGAAGATATTAAGTTGCTAAAAAATCAATAGTTTTACAATAATGAAAAAGCTTCAAAGAACTCTTTCTTTGCCTGGTGCCATTGCTGTAAGTATTGGCGGAATGTTGAGTGGGATTTTTGTACTTCCAGGTCTTGCTGTGGGAATAACTGGATCGTCAATATGGTTAGCTTTTTTAGTTGCTGCTTTATGCATTCTTCCTGCGGTTTTATCTAAATCTGAGCTAGCTACAGCTATGCCAAAATCAGGTGGAACTTATGTATATATAGAAAGAGCCTTTGGGCCGTTGTTTGGCACAATAGCAGGTATTGGATTGTGGCTTTCCTTGCTTTTAAAAAGTGCTTTTTCGCTAGTTGGGCTAAGCGCATATTTATATGTTCTTATAGAAGTTGATTCTAGCTTAACAAAATTCATAGCCCTTTCTGCCTTACTTTTTATTTTGCTTTTAAATATTTTTGGTGTAAAAAAAGTTGAAAAAACACAATTAGTAATTGTTTCAATAAGCTTACTTTCTCTTTTGTTTATAATCTTTTTTGGGTTTAACTCTTTTGACTCAAAATTAACAGAACCTGTTTTTTCAGATGGCAGTTCTGGATTTATTACTGGTGTAGCTTTTCTTTACATTTCATATGCGGGTGTCACCAAAATTGCTGCAGTAGCAGGTGAAATCAAAAATCCAGAAAAAAATCTTCCAAAAACAATGATTATTTCTTTGTTTTTAATTACAAGTGTTTATGTTTTAGTTGCCATTGTTTTGGTTGGAAATGTTGAAGCTAGTGTTTTGTCAACAGACATTAAGCCAATATATACATTATTTCAAACTGTGGGTGGAGATTATTTAGGTTATGTTGCTGGTGTAGTTGGTGTAATAACTCTTTTGTCAATGGCAAACTCCGGCGTTTTAGCTTCTTCAAGATTTCCTTTTGCTATGGCAAAAGATAAATTAATGCCTAATTTTTTATCCTCTGTTAATTCAAAGTTTATGACTCCAGCTCCTGCAATAATTACGACATCTTTAATTATTGCTTTAGCAATAACTTTTTTGGATGTTGTTAAAATTGCAAAGCTAGCAAGTGCATTTAAAGTTTTAATGTTTATTTTCAATGAGCTTTCTGTTATTGTTTTAAGAGAAACAAATGCGCAGTGGTATAATCCTTCGTTCAGATCTCCACTTTATCCATATGTTCAAATATTTGGTATTTTAAGTGGAATAGTTTTACTCGCCTTTTTGGGGATTATGCCAATACTTTCTGTATTGGGTGTGTTTTTACTTGGTATAATAATTTTCTTGATTTACGGTAAAAACAGCAACAGAAGAGGGGTTATTTCTAACTATGGGATTTTGTCTTTTCTATTTAAAGGGAACTCTACAGAAACAGCTGATGATACCCAAAAAAATGACACTTTAGATGAAGTTGTAAACACTAATGCCGATATAGTTGTGCCGCTTTTAGGTGAAGAAAAGTCGCCTGAAGCCCTTGTCGAAATCGGTTCATCAATTGTGAAGAAGAGTAAGATCAATGCTATTAATTTGATTGAAGCTCCAAATCAGGTCTTTTTAGAAGCTGTCAATGTTGACTCTGCTAAATCAGAATCTATAAAAAGACGTGTACTAAACCTAAAAAAATCTCACCAAATAAATGTAACATATGAAAGTGTTTCGACTCACAATGTTGCTAACTCGATTGAAAATATTACAGGTTTAAGAAAGTGTAAATGGCTTGTAATGGGTTGGGACGGAAGAGCTCAGTCAGGAATATTAGTTGGAAACCCAATTGGTTGGATTCTGAGAAATGTGAATTCAAGCTTTGCTCTTTATAAAGATAATGGTGTTAGACGTTTTGAAAAAGTTGTTCTAGCGCTTCGGCCTGGAAGAAAAAATATTGATTTTATTAATGTGGCGGATAATATATGTAGTTTTTATGGAGCTGGTCTTACTCTCCTGAACATAATTCCTACGAATACTAAAGCAAAAGAAAAATCAAAAATAGAGGAAAATTCAAATTCTCTTATTGTGGGAACTAGCTGTAAAAGTGATCTGCTAATTGTCAAAAGCGACGACCCTCTTGAAACAATTTCAGATCAATCTGCTGAGTTTGACTTGCTTATTTTAGGAACGCCTGAAAAAGACAATTGGTTAAACGTTTTATTTGGCGGAGGAAAAGATAAGTTTGTACAAAACTCTGTGTGCTCTGTTTTGAGACTAACTATTAAATAATTCTTTTATTAGCTTTACATCATGACATTACACCCTATTGAGACTGGAAACTTTAAGCTTGATGGAGGTGCAATGTTCGGTGTTGTTCCAAAATCAATATGGCAAAAAACAAATCCATCAGACTCAAATAATATGATTGATATTTCTGCAAGATGTCTTCTTGTTGAGGATAAAAACAAGCTTGTATTGGTTGATACGGGAATGGGTGATAAACAATCTGAAAAATTTTTTAGTCATTATTACAGGTGGGGAAATAATGATTTAGTAAAGTCAATTAATTCTGCTGGTTTCTCAACTGACGAAGTAACTGATGTGTTTTTAACACATCTTCATTTTGATCATTGTGGAGGGGCTTCGTTTTTTAACAAAAAGGACGGAAGAAATGAAGTTGTTTTTAAAAACGCGACATACTGGTCTAACAGAGAACATTGGAATTGGGCTAAAGAACCTAACTCTAGAGAAAAGGCTTCTTTCTTAATAGAAAATCTCGAGCCCATTGAATCCTCAGGGCAATTAAAGTTTCTTGAAAAAATTGGTTCAGGTTTTAATTATTATAATGAAATTGGTTTTGAACTATTGTTTGTAGATGGACATACAGAAAAACAAATGATCCCAAAAATCACCTATAAGGGTTGTGATCTTGTGTTTACTGCAGATTTAATCCCAACAGTTGGACACATTCCTGTTCCATACATAATGGGGTATGATATTAGACCTTTAACAACCATGAAAGAAAAAGCTATTTTTTTAGATGAAGTCGTGAAAAACAAATATTTACTATTTTTTCAACATTATGCTCACAATCAAATTGCTTCACTTAAAGAAACTGAAAAAGGAGTTCGCCTTGAAACTTTACTAGATTTTAATGATATTTAAATATTAAAGATGAAAATTAAAAATCCATTTAAAGATTATTTATTGCGCTGGAAAGACGATGCTTCAACAACAGAAAAAATTATTTGGAGTATGATTTCTGTGTTTTTTGGAATGACTACAGCTTATTTTTTATTTTAGAAATATGAAAAAACTATTTTTCTTTTTGTTGTTTGCTCCTGTTTTATGCTTAAGCCAAGATTATTGGCAACAACATGTAAATTATCAAATGGATATTTATATGGATGTGTCCGATTTTACTTTTTCTGGTGAGCAAGAATTAGTTTATACAAACAATTCTCCTGATACAATAAACAAGGTTTATTATCACCTGTTTTTTAATGCATTTAAACCCAATAGCCAAATGGATATTAGATCAAGAACGATAAGAGATCCTGACAGAAGGGTTGGAAGCAGAATTGTTGCTTTGGAAGAAAAAGATTATGGTGACTTGAGTGTTAAGTCTCTAAAACAGGATGGTAAAGATATTTATTTTGAAGAAAACGAAACTATACTCTTGGCTAGACTTAACAAGCCTCTTCTTCCAGGAAAAAAAACAAAACTAAATATGATTTTTAAAGGCCAAGTTCCTTTACAAATAAGAAGGTCAGGCAAAATGAGTAAAGAAGGTGTTCATTTAACGATGACACAATGGTTTCCAAAGCTCTCTGAGTTCGACAGTGAGGGTTGGCATCCAAATCCCTACATAGGAAGAGAGTTTCATGGTGTTTGGGGAGACTACACAGTAAATATAACTATTGATAAAAACTATGTTATTGGAGGAACAGGCTATCTTCAAAACGCTAATGAAATTGGACACGGTTATTCTGAAAAAACAAAAACAAACAATAAGGAAACTAATACTTGGAAATTTTTTGCCCCGAATGTTCATGATTTTGCATGGGGTGCTGACCCAGATTATATTCACGATGTTACAATGTCTGAATCAGGAGTGGAGCTTCATTTTTTCTATAAACCAACGGTAAACATTGAAAATTGGAAAAAACTTCAAGAAGACTCAGTAACTTTAATGAAATATTTAGAAGAAAAAATTGGTCCATATCCATGGAAACAATATTCAATAATTCAAGGAGGTGATGGAGGAATGGAATATGCAATGTGTACAATGATTACTGGAGAAAGACCGTATCCTAGTCTTTTGGGTGTTACCGCTCATGAAATGGTTCATGCTTGGTTTCAACACCTTCTTGCTACTAATGAAGCCAAACATGCATGGATGGATGAAGGGTTTACTGAATACATGACCAGTTTGTCTGAAAATTATGTAAATAATGTAAAGCCTCAATTTCCTTTAAAAAGCAGCTATGATAGATATTACCTTTTAGTAAATTCTGGATTGGAGCAATCACAAACTGTTCATTCAGATAGATATGATTATAACTTTGCATATGGCGCTTCTGCCTACAGTAAAGGTTCTGTTTTTTTAGCTCAATTGGGATATATAATAGGAGAAGAAAACCTTAACAAAACCTTAAAAAGATATTACGAAGAATTTAAGTTTAAACACCCTACACCCAATGATTTTAAAAGGGTAGCTGAAAAAGTTTCTGATCTAGAGCTTGAGTGGTACTTAAATGATTGGACAAGAACAGCTCATAAAATTGATTATGGTCTTGATGTTTCGTCTTTGGAAACCGATAGGCTTGTAAAAGTCAAAAGAAAAGCTCGAATGCCTATGCCTATTGAGATTGAAATTTCTTTTTCTGATGGATCAAAAACACTATACTATATACCCACTGACCTTATGCACGGAAGCAAGAAGTTTAATTCAAAAAATGTTTATTATATGGATGCTTGGACTTGGGTCTCTCCTGAATATGAGTTTGTTGTTGAAGGTGACAAAAAAATAACAAAAGTTGAAATAGACCCTTCAAAAAGATTAGCTGATTTCAATCAAATAGATAACTCAATAGAGATTACAGAATGATCCCATCATTAAAAAGCAAAAAAAAAATTGAAACGGTTTTTGAAAAAGGAAAGGTTTTAAAAAGCGGCTCAGTTTTTCTTAAGTTTCATGACTTTAATGATGATGAAATTTCGTTTGGCATAAGTGTTCCTAAAAAGAATTTCAAGTCTGCTGTTTTAAGAAATAGAATTAAAAGACAGATAAGAGAAATTATTAGAAACAGCTCTGATATTAGAAAAATTAAAAAAGGAATCTCTTTTTTTATTATTTACAATGGAAAAAACACTCCTAATTTTGATTATTTAAAGAGAACTATTATTGATTCAATTGAGAAGATTTAGTTATTTCTTCCACGTTCCTCCATATCTGTAAAAGATGTTGTTTTCTTTAACAGAAATTAAACAAGATTCGCAAACAAAGACCCAATTTTTATCAGCTTCATACTGAATTCTAAACATTGTATTAAAAGTTTTCCTACAAACTTTACAGTTTTTTTCCCTCATGTTTGTTTCTAATAAAAGACTAGTTTGTCTTACCTTTAAAAATAAAAAGAAATATGATCAAAAAATTTAAAAACACATTATCGTTCATAGATAAATTACTAAGTAGGTTTAGAAGGCTTTTTGTTAACGGCTTTACCGCTTTCTTTTTGTTGATAATAGTGATAGGTGTTTTTTCTAGTATAGCCTCGTTGTTTGAATCAGATGAGATTGAAACAAAAGATAAAATATTGTACTTGGAGCCAAAAGGAGTAATTGTAGATAAAGCAATCACTAGAGATGATCCATTTGACGGGTTTGAGATTTTTGGAGGTTCAACAAACCAAATTGAGTTAGAAAATATTTTGAAGGTTATTGATAGTGCTGGTAAAGACGACAACCTTAAGGCAATTTATCTTGATGTTGATGGCTTAAGGGCTTATTACACTTCGGCTTTAAAAATAGCAGATGCCCTCTATCAGGCAAGAGAAGGTGGTAAAGAGATTATTGCTTACACAAGCGGCCTTGGAACAACAGGGTATCTGCTTGCCTCACAAGCAAATGAGGTGATTTTAGAAAGAGACTCATATCGTTCTGTTCGCCCATTTGGGTTTAGTAGAGTAAGGCAATATCAAAAAGATTTTTTTGATAACATTAAGATAAATGTGAATGTTTATGCGGCAGGTGATTATAAGTCTGGACCTGAGGGTTACACAAGAAACAACATGTCTGAAACGGATAAGCTGGCTTGGTTAGAGTTTGTAACTCCCATTTGGGAAAAATATAAAAGTAAAATGGAGGCTGGTAGAGGCTTCGAGGCAGGAAAAATTCAATATATCGGAGACAACTATCATTTGCTAGTAACTGAAAATGGTGGTAATGAAAACGAAACTGCTCTTGCGATTGGTCTTGTTGACAAACTAATGTCAAAGCAGGAAATTAGAAACTATCTGATTGAAAAGTATGGGAAAGATGATGCCGAGGAAGAAGAAGAGGAAGAAAAAGAAACAGAAAATGAAGAAAAAAAGGATGAGGATGAGTTAGAGGAAAAGGAATATGAACGTCCTGAGGGAATTTCTATTAAAGAATATCTATCCACCCTAAAAGACGAAGATATAAGCAGTAAGAAAAAGAGGGAACAAGAGAAAAATAAAATTGCTGTTATTCATGTTGAAGGTGCAATTGTAACTGGCAATATAGGCTTCAATACCGCTGGTTCCGGAGGAATTGTAAAAAACATTAATAAAGCTAGAGATGATAAAAATGTAAAAGGCATTGTGTTGAGGGTCAATAGTCCTGGAGGAGATGTCTATGCTTCTTCTTTGATTACAAACGCTCTTGAAGAGTTTCAGTCGACTGGAAGGCCCGTAATAACCTCAATGGGAGACATAGCTGCATCAGGTGGAGTTTGGGTAACGACCACCTCCGAAGAAATTTGGGCTGAAGAAACTACTCTAACCGGCTCAATTGGTGTCTACAGCATTATTCAAGATATTTCTCCGTTAGAAAAATGGGCGGGATTTAATAATGATGGTATAAGCATGACAAAAGCTGGTGATATTTATGATTTAAGTAGGGGAATGAATGAAGAGCTTAATAAACAGTTTAGACAAAACACAGAAAACTTCTATAAAAATTTTGTTACTAAAGTTGCCAATAATAGAAACATGGGCTTTGCAGAAGTTGTTAAGTTTGCAGGTGGTAGAATATGGAGGGGTGATACTGCTCTTGAATTAGGTTTGGTCGATAAATTGGGCTCCTTGGATGATGCAATTGATTCTATGGCGTCAAAACTTGAGCTAGAAGACTATAAAGTTTTTTCTTACAACACTGAGGTGGAGTTTGATGATTATTTAAGCTCACTAGAAGACTTGCTTCCAATTGAATTGCAGAGTTTTTTAAAAGAATTTAATGGATTAAAGAAGTTATTCCTATCTAAAAACGATAGATATGTTGTAGCTTATTGTTTTGATTGTGGCTTTGGGCATTTTGAATAGGCTATTAGTGAATGTGAAGCTTTAAGCAATAGGGTTTTTCACACATTATGATGCATATATCTGTTTGTTTTTTTAGTACTTTAACAAAATAAAATATGAAAAGAATTCTGTTTATTATGTTGGTTTTTTTTCAGAGCAATTATGGACAGCTTCATCACTCCTCTTTCTCTTCAAGTTCAATTAATAAAGAGACGAAAAGTGTAGCTGTGCTTCAAACAGTTGGGCAGCTGAGTCCAATAGGAAGTTATTTTTCGAACAATACAGCTGTTGTTCAAGGGTTTCATCAGCCTTTTTTAAAAACTAAAAATACTGTAGAGCTTATTAATAACGAAAGCATAATTACGTTCCCGAATCCTTTTAATTCAGATTTATACATAAAGTTTAACAATATTAAGCCCCAAAACCTTCAAGTAGATGTATATGATCTAAACGGACGCTTTATTAAATCTTTTAATGTAAACAAGGTCGATGATGTTTTGACCCTTCCTTTAAAAAACTTAATTTCATCTGAATATATTATTAGGTTGAGGGCTAGTAATTTGGACTATTCAACTAAAATTATCAAAAAATGAAAAAAATACTTGTTTTTTTTGCTGATGGTCTCATCTCCTTTTTTATGTGGACAAACAATCTTTTTTAATACAGGGGTCAACAATACCACTTATGATTATAAAAACTCAATGGGTGGGTCTAGCGACAATGTTTTGTCATCAAACGGCGCTTTTTATGAGCTTGGCTACGGAATTCCTTTAGATTTTTCTAGAAGAAGTAGAGGTTGGGGAAGATATTCTAGAATGATGTTCAAAACAAGCTTTTCTTTGAATAATTATAATGCAACTGGTGGAAACACCCTGGATAATTACGACTGGAAATCTCAATATATAGGCTTAAGAACAGGTGTTGAATACATGATATTTCCAAACAGCTCTGTAACTGCGTCTGTAGAGGGAAGTTTTGGTTTTGAAACACTGTTAAATGGTAAACAAAAAATTGGTGGTGAAACTTTTGACCTAAAGGACAACGAAGAATTTAATGGTTTATTTGTTGCTCCAAAACTTGGTCTTAACGTACTATATAATGTAACAGAAGATGTTGGTTTGACGGGTGGTATACATTTTTCTAAAGCTCTTTCTATGAAGGGAGAGTCTGTTGGCGAAAAACTTCAGTTTAATAACACTCATTTTAGTTTTGGTGTCATAATTCAAGCTTATTAATATGAAAAAATTATTACTATTTATATGTGTGCTATTTTCGTTTAATCTTCAATCACAGAGAACGGGGATAAGCTATCAGGCTTTAATAATTAATCCTGAGGGTGAGCAACTTCCAGGATATAACAACCAAAATGCTCCGCTTGTTAATACGGCTATATGTTTAGAGTTTATTATAATTAATGAAACTAATTCTGTAGAATATTCAGAATACCAAAAAGTTACAACTGATAAATTTGGAATGGTAAATCTAACTATTGGAACTGGAGATTATGCTGGGGGAAGCTCAGGTGGTTGGAACAACATTGTTTGGAGCGAAAAACCAAAAAAACTCAGAGTTAGGCTTGATACATCGGGAAGTTGCAGTGGGTTTGTTGAAATTAGCAATCAAGACTTAACCTCGGTTCCTTTTGCTTTATTTGCGCCTGGCCAAGAAGGTAGAGATGGAGAAAGCGCCTACGAGATTTGGATTTCCGAAGGAAATGTCGGAACCAAACAACAATTTCTCGACTCATTAAAAGGAGATTCTGGGGAAGAAGGGGATGAAGGTAAAAGCGCTTATCAGGTTTGGTTAGATGCTGGAAATACAGGAACTGAAGAGGAGTTTCTTGCTTCCCTTAAAGGTGAAGATGGGGCTGGTGGCGCAGATTCTATAAACACCTTGGTAAAAACTTCACTAGAAGCAGCTGGCACAAACTGTATAACAGGTGGTGTGAAAATAGAATATGGTCTTGATTCAAATTCAGACGGAACCTTAAGTGATGATGAGATTGACGCAACACTAACTAAGTATGTTTGTAACGGTCTGGTTAATGACGGAAGCGAAAAAGGCAATACTCCATACTGGGATGGGGAAAAATGGGTGGTTAACAGTAGTCAGCTATATAATGATGGTTCAAGCGTTATGGTTGGGACCAACACTGTTGTAGAATCATCAGCATTTACAGTTCAGTCAACCTCTAAAGGCTTTTTAGTTCCAAGAATGTCCGCAGAACAAAAAAACGCCATTCAAGGCCCAGTTAACGGTCTGCTTGTTTATCAAACGGACGGTACTGCTGGTTTTTACTATTACGACGGATCATCATGGGCTCCTTTAAAGTCACAAAACACAGCGTCGGGAACTGGTTCTGACACAAACACATTAATATATACAACCGAAGGATTTTAAATTTCTTATTATGAAAAAATTATTATTTATCTCTTTTTTATTTGTAAGCACTGTAGTTTACTCACAAGGGAACTTACAGTTTAATAGGGTTATTAATCTAGAGTATTCTCAAGTTTTAAATGGTACTGATGGATCTGCCTCAAACACAGGAGAAACTTTATTAGAAAGCATTACCCTGGAGGAAAATAAAGTGTGGAAAGTTGTTTCGGCCGCAATAACTTTGGGTGATAGAACTAGAGGAGATAATCCTCTTTACCCTGTAGGGAATGCAGTTGGTCTATTTATAAATAAGACTAAAATATATCAATCAATGTCTAGTACTGCGGCCAACAATCAACAAATAATAAGAATGCCTATATGGATTTCTTCAGGGACAAAAAACATTTTAACCTATATGACCAGCACCTCAAATGACCCCTGGACAATTTCTATTTCTATTATAGAGTTCAATATTGTTCAATAGCTGTTTTATAGTCTTTTTAAAAACATTGCTGTGTGGGGAATGCCGTCTTCTAGATATTCCTCTCCTTCAGCTTTAAAACCATGTGAAGAATAAAAACTTTTTAGATAAGATTGAGCAGATATTTTAATGATTTTGTCTTTCATGTTTTCCAAACATTTTTTTACAAGATCATGCCCTGTTTTTTTTTTTCTATATGCTTTTTTAACAACTGTTCTTCCAAAAGAAGCTTCTTTAAAATAATCTCCTGGTTTAAAAATTCTAGCGTAAGCAACTATCTCGTTTTCTTTTTTTCCTAAAACATGCTTTGCTTTTTGATCTTTACCGTCTATGTCTTGATAGACACAATCTTGTTCAACAACAAAAACTTCTGATCTTAATGAAAATATGTTTTCAACTTCTTTTATAGATAATTCTGACCACTCTTTAATCTCCCAAGTCATTTATCAATTTTATTAACTCTTCTTTCGTGTCTTCCACCCTCTTCAAAATCCGTTTCTAAAAAAACTTTTACTATTTCCAAAGCATCTTTAATGGATAAAAATCTAGCCGGTAAGCTTAATATGTTTGCATTATTGTGTTTTCTTATAAGTTCTGCAATATCTTTACTCCAACACAATCCAGCTCTTACTCCTTCATATTTATTAGCAACCATACTTACTCCATTTCCTGTACCGCACATAATAATTCCTTTATATTCATTGTTTTCAGATATTTCTTTTGCAAGTGGATGTATAATATCAGGGTAGTCCACGCTTTCACCATCATTATTTCCAAGGTCTTTTAAATTGTATCCTTTGGATTCTAAATAGTCTTTAACCTTGTTTTTTAATTCAACGCCAGCGTGATCATTTGAAATAATAATGTTCATATTTTGTTAGTTGTTGTTAATAATTTTGAATTATATTTTAAATATTTACCTTTTATAAAAACCATCATTTATTTTTAACAAAATTAATGTATTTATTGACATCCTTTTTTTAAAATTTTATACTATTTATAAGTTATTAACTATAAATGATAACTGCCTATAAAATTGAAATTCAAATAATTAATATTAATATTTATTGTTTATAATATTTTAATATCTCAAATAGTTTTTAAAAAACACAAAAGATATCATACATATTAACAGTATATAATAATCATAATAACTTTTAAATATTCTTTTTATAATGTTATTTATAAATAATAAAATGTTGATAACGGTTTTATCCTTTTAAAAAGTAATTTAGCAAAGATTTAATGAGAAAAATAATTCCTGAAATTTTCACTAAAAAACTTTTATATCTTTTTGTAGAGAATAGAAAAAAAATATTTAATCTAAAACAAATTAGGTATTATCTAAATTCAGTAATAGATATTAAAAATTTAAAGACCATTCTCTATGACTTCGTTAAAAGAGGGTATTTAATTAGTGCAGGTAATGATAAGTTTATATTTAATAGCAAAATAAATTTACTTATAGCAAGAATTAAAAAGAGAAATATAATAGACCTTGAAACAGGCGTTGAATTTAAACCTAGAAGAAGAGAACTTAAAGGTGTTTTTGATAATGAATTAGTATATTATTTTATTGATAGAAAGAGTAATGTTAGAATTTTTAGTCATAAAAACAGAGAAGAAACTAGATATGTAGGTAAAGTAATTGAAGAAAACGGAAGATCATATGTTAAGGTCCCAAAAAAAGACTTTAAAATTATAGTTAATGAAAAGCAATCTTATAAAAATGAATTAGTTGTTGTAATAATTAAAGATTGGATATATGAAAACCCTGATGGAAAAATATTAAAATCGCTTGGTGATGAAAAAGAACACAATACACAAATACATGCTATTTTAGAAGAGTTCAGTTTACCTTATGTTTTTCCTAAAAACGTTTTAAAAGAGGCAAAAAACTTAAAAGTAGAAGAAAATAAAAAAAGAAAAGACTATACGAAAGAGTTAACATTTACAATTGACCCTGTTGATGCTAAAGATTTTGACGACGCCATCTCTTTTAAAAAATCAAAAGAAAATTATGAAATAGGAATCCATATTGCAGATGTATCTCACTATGTTATAAAAGATTCAATTATTGATAAAGAAGCGGTTAAAAGAGCAACAAGTGTTTATCTTTCAGATAGAGTTGTACCAATGTTGCCAGAGGTTTTGTCAAACGACAAGTGTTCATTAAACCCTCACGAAGAAAAAAATGTTTTTTCTGTTTACATAACTTTTGATAGCAATTTTAAAATAATAAATAAAAGTATTAGTAAAAGTAAAATTATTTCTGATGAAAGATTTTCTTATGAAGAAGCTCAATTCATAATTGATAAAGAAAAAAATAACATACCAAAAGAACTAACTATTTTAAATAAAGAAAAAAAAGTAAAAAAAGAAATAGCAGATGCAATTGTTCTTTTAAATAAAATTGCTGAATCATTAAAAATAAAACGATCAAACAACGGCTCTATATTTTTTAACAAAGAGGAAGTTAGGTTTAAAGTTAATAATAAAGGAGAGCCAACAGGATATTATGTAAAAAAGCAAAAGAAAGCTAATTTTCTTATAGAAGAGTTTATGTTGCTTGCAAATGTTACTGTGGCAGAAAAAATAATTGAAAGTAAAAGAAGAGGGGTTTTTAGGGTTCACGATAAACCCGACGAAAAGAAAATAGCAGAAATTGAATCTTTCATAAAAAGACTTGGGTATAATATTAATATATCTAACTCAAAAGAACCAAACAAAGCCATAAATAAGTTGCTTAAAATTATTGAAGGCAAACCAGAAAAAAACATAATCGATATGATGGTCATTAGAGCTATGAGTAAAGCTAAATATAGCTCTCAAAACATTGGTCATTTTGGTTTAATGTTTGATAATTATACACACTTTACATCTCCAATCAGAAGATATCCTGACTTAATAGTTCATCGCCTAATAAACGATATAATAAATAACAATAAAAAACCAATAAAGGAGTTAGAGTCGTTATGCCTTCATTGTAGTTCAATGGAAGAAAAAGCAACTAAAGCAGAAAGAGCTTCACTAAAACTTATGCAAGTAAAATATCTTTCTAATAAAGTTGGAGAAACTTTTCATGGTGTTGTTTCTGGCATTAATGAGAGAGGTCTTTTTGTTGAGTTAAATAAAAACAAATGTGAAGGTTTTGTAAGAATGAAAGATATTCCTGGAGACTTTTATAACTTTGATAGAAAATCTAATACAATTATTGGACAAAACACTTTGGCAGAGTATTCGCTAGGAGACAATGTGAAAGCCTCTGTTTTAAGCACAAACATTGAAAAAAAACACATTGATTTAAAGCTTTTAGATTATTAACATGTTACATTATTCAACTTATACTAATTCAAAATCAAAACCATGGGTAACCTTTGTTCATGGTGCTGGTGGAAGTTCCTCAATATGGTTTAAACAAATAAGAGAATTTTCAAAACACTTTAATGTTTTAATGGTAGATTTGAGAGGTCATGGAAAATCTAAAAGAAGTTTTTTAAATGCTTTTAAAAAAAAATACACGTTCACTTCACTTGCCCAAGACATAGTGGACGTGTTAGACAAAGAAAAAATAAAGTCTTCTCATTTTGTTGGTATTTCCTTAGGAACAATCTTAATTAGACAGATCGCAGAAACTTATCCAAAACGAATTAAAAGTATGGTAATGGCTGGCGCCATAATGAAGTTAAATGTTAGATCTCAAATTTTAATGAGGTTTGGAAACCTTTTCAAATCAATTGTTCCTTATCTGTGGATCTATAGACTTTTCGCATATATAATCATGCCAAAAAAAAACCATAAAGAGTCAAGACTTATATTTGTAAGAGAAGCTAAAAAACTATACAAAAAAGAGTTTATGCGTTGGTATAAGCTCACGTCTGACTTAAATCCGCTTTTAAAATTGTTTAGACAAATTGATATTAAAATACCAACACTTTATTTAATGGGAAGAGAAGACTATATGTTTTTGCCCAGTATAAAACAAATTTCAAAATCTCAGAAGCTTTCTCAGCTTTCAGTAGTTGAAAATTCTGGACATGTTGTAAATGTTGACCAGCCAATAGAATTTAATAATCGCGCCATTTCTTTTATAAGAAGCCTTTAAATAATTAGAATAAAAGAGTACTTTTAATTATTCTATAATAAAAAATGGCCGATTACATAGATGCAGTAGTATTTGGGTTTATCTTATCTTTTTCCTTTGGCCCTATCTTTTTTATTTTACTTGAAACAAGTATAACCAGAGGAATAAAGCAAGCTATTTTTATGGATTTTGGAGTAATTGTTTCTGATTTACTTTTTTTTTCTCTTGCATATTTTGGTGCCAGTAAAATAGCAACTGAAGAAAATCAGCCAGCTCTTTTTTTATTAGGAGGGGTAATTCTAACCGTTTATTCTGTAGTTTCTTTTATAAATAATGTTGCTAAAAAAAAGAAAATTAAAAAAGCAAAGGCTGTTGAGGAAACAAGACTTTTAAAATATACAGTCAAAGGTTTTTTATTAAACATTATTAATGTTTCTTACCTTGTTATTTGGGCAGGTGTTATTGTTTGGTTTGGCCCAAAGGTTGAAATGAGTCCAGTAAAAATTTGGACTTTCTTCATAGTGTCTGTTATTACCTATTTAGCAATAAACCTTTTAAAGTTTCTTCTATCTAGCAGGTTAAAATCAAAACTCACAGACAGGGTGCTTTTTTATATAAGGCAAGGGCTTAACATCCTAATATTAATTTTTGGAATAGTTTTAATTTTTAAAGGACTATAAAAAAACCCCTAAAACGGGGTTGATTTTAGAGGCACCGAGCGGATTCGAACCGCTGTACAAGCTTTTGCAGAGCTCTGCCTAGCCACTCGGCCACAGTGCCTTGAGGAAGCAAAAGTAAAATATTTTAACTAATTGGATCTCTTTTTTTCAATTTCTACACGAACCTTTTCAACATCACCATCAATAGGCGGGTTTATTTTCGTCACCGAAGCCATTACTTTTTCAATATTTGAAGAAATTCTCAAAACGCTATCACAAATTTTCTCACAAACTGTTTCAATTAATTTGCATGGAACAGACATATGATCCTCAACAATTTTAGTTACATCACAATAGTCAATAGTCTCATTTAGATCGTCGTTTCCACTGAGTTTTTCATTCTCTAAAAAAACAACAACATCAACCCTGTACTCTCCTCCTATTATTGTTTCATCAGGCAAACACCCGTGAAATGAATGGCAGCGAATATTTTCAACAAAAATTTTGTACATATAGCAAATATAAATTTTAAACCCAAAGGAGAATTTAATTACCTTTGAATTTTTATGAAAAAAGCCAAAAACTTTATTGAACACATCATTGATGAAGACTTAAGAAATGGCTTTGATAAAAGCAGGCTCCGGTTTAGATTCCCGCCAGAACCAAACGGCTATCTTCATATCGGACATGTAAAAGCAATAGTTTTAAATTTTGAACTAGCTAAAAAGTATTCTGCAAAAATTAATTTGCGTTTTGATGACACTAATCCAGAAAAGGAAGAACAAAAATATATTGATGCCATAAAAAGCGATATAAAATGGCTAAACTATAAATGGGACAATGAACTCTATGCTTCAGACTACTTCCAAACACTTCATGATTGGGCCGTTAATTTAATTGAAAACGATAAAGCATATGTCGATTCTCAGAATTCTGAAAAAATTGCCAGCCAAAAAGGAACACCCACAGAACCTGGACTAAATAGCCCCTTCAGAGACAGGCCAATTGAAGAAAGCTTAGCGATGTTTAAAAAAATGACCATGGGCCATTATAAGCAGGGCGAAAATGTTTTAAGAGCAAAGATAGACATGTCTTCACCGAACATGCTGATGAGAGATCCGGTTATCTACAGAGTTATAAACAAACCACACCCAAGAACTAAAGACAAGTGGATAGTTTACCCAATGTATGATTGGACTCACGGAGAATCTGATTACATTGAGCAAATCTCACACTCTCTATGTACTTTAGAGTTTAAACCACACAGAGAGCTTTATGATTGGTTTTTAGATCAAGTTGTAGATTCTAATAAAATACGCCCAAAACAAAGAGAGTTTGCAAGATTAAATTTAAGCCATACTATTACGTCAAAAAGAAAGCTTTTATTTCTTGTAGAAAACAATATAGTAGATGGTTGGGATGACCCACGTATGCCCACCATTTCAGGATTAAGAAGAAGAGGGTACTCTCCTAATTCATTAAAAAAGTTTGTTGAAACGGCGGGGGTTGCAAAAAGAGAAAACATAATTGAGATGTCTCTTCTGGAGTTTTGTGTTAGAGAAGATTTAAATAAAAAGTGCAATCGTCTAATGGTTGTTCAAGATCCTATTAAAATTTTCCTTACAAACTATGAGAAGCTTGAAGAAAAACTAATTCTTGAGAACAACCCTGAAAGCAGTACAGCTGGGTCCAGAGATGTCATGTTCTCTAAAAATCTATACATTGAAAGAGATGATTTCATGGAAAACCCAACAAAAAAGTTTTTTAGACTCTCTCTCGAAAATGAAGTTAGGCTTAAAGGGGCATATATTATAAAAGCTAATAAGGTGATTAAAGATCCTCAAGGGAATATTACAGAGGTTCATTGTACATATGATCCTAAAAGTAAAAGTGGAAGTGGGAGCCCAGAGAGTCAGCGCAAGGTTAAGGCAACTTTACATTGGGTTTCACAACCCCATTCAGTCCCAATAGAAATAAGAGAATATGAAAGGCTATTTAACCACCCTTCACCAGCAGATTTTGACACCTCGGAGTTTGATAAAATTCTAAATAAAAATTCCATAAAGAAATTTAATGGTTTTGGGGAAAAAGTATTAGAAAAGTCTAACGCTGGAGACTCTTTTCAATTTCAAAGAAAAGGTTATTATGTTGCAGATACGAATTCAAATAAAAACGGCCTTGTTTTTAACAAGACCGTTAGCTTAAGAGACAATTATAAAAAATAAGTTAGCTCTTTTTTTCTTCCTCTTTTTTCAAAGCTGCTTTTTTCATTTGTTCGCCAATTTGATTGCTCGCCGTAAAAGAAGCAACCATGTTGTTAAGCATGTCAGATCCTGATTGTGGTGAATTTGGCATTAATATTAAATTGCTGTTGCTTTCTGATCCAACAGACTGTAGTGTGTCATAGTGCTGAGTAACAACAATTAAAGCTGATGCTTCTTGAGAATTGATGTCTACACCATTTAATACTTTTACTGAATCTTCAAGGCCTCTTGCAATTTCTCTTCTTTGATCTGCGATACCTTGACCTTGAAGCCTTTTGCTTTCAGCCTCAGCTTTAGCTCTTTCTACAATTAAGATTCTTTGAGCATCTCCCTCAAATTGAGCAGCAACCTTTTCTCTTTCAGAGGCGTTAATTCTATTCATAGACTCTTTTACTTGTGCATCAGGGTCTATGTCTGTCACTAAGGTTTTAATAATATCAAAACCATAGTTTTGCATTGCATCGTTTAGCTCTGTTTTGACAGCTATAGCTATGTCATCCTTCTTTTCAAAAACATCGTCTAATATCATCTTTGGAACTTCTGCTCTAACAACATCAAAAACATAAGAAGTAATTTGATCTTGAGGATAGTCAAGTTTATAAAAAGCATCATAAACCTTGTCTTTTATGACTTTATACTGAACAGAAACCTTTACTTTTACAAAAACATCATCTTTTGTTTTTGTTTCAACCACAACATCAAGCTGTTGAATTCTTAGGCTAAGCCTGCCTGCAACATTGTCAATTATTGGAATTTTAATTTGAAGACCAGAGTGTCTTACGCTAACAAATTTTCCAAACCTTTCTACTATTGCAGCGGACTGTTGTTTTACAATAAAAAATGTTCCAAAAAGTAAAAAAATAAATAATATTGATAAAATAGGTACTAAAAAATAATTCATAAATAAGTTAAAGTGTTTTAAGTTTTTTAATTACTAATAAATTAACAAAAAAATATGACAATTAATTGTGTCTAATATTAAGTTTTTAATAGTTGTTGGAACCTGTATTAATCTTTCTTAAAAAAAACGACCCAAGTCGATATGAAAAGTAAAAAGTTCATGTACGCAAAATCAAACCAATTACCCCCTCTATTGTTCAAATATTCATGAAGCCAAACAAGATAACATGGAATAAACAATATAAATAAGGGAACTCTATGCTCCTTCTTAAACTTCATTATCTGTCTAAATGGTACTACTCAGATTATTCAATCTTTTGACTACTTCTTTTGCTCCAAAAAAATAAGCCAATTCAAACAAATCAGGACCCTCAAGTTTTCCAACTAGCGCAATCCTGATTGCAGGCATAATTTTTCCAGGTTTTATGTTTTTTTCTTTCAGGAAACTAAACATACTTTGTTTTAAATTCGATGCATCTATGACAGTATATCCACTAAAAAAGTCAGCAGCAATATTCAGGTTTTCTTTTACTTCACCGTTTCGGAGTTTTTCTAATGTTTTGGTATCAAAATTTGGTTTGTTTATAAGGAAATTGAATGTGTCTTTTAATCCAGAAAGTTTTTCTAAACGCGGTTTAATCATTTTAGTTATAAAAATCGATTTTTTAAGATCAACATCCATTTGAGCAGAAATGATTTTGCTTAAATCTTCATCGCTTATTAACTGGATGTGTTGTGAGTTTAGCCATAGTAATTTTTCAGGATCAAATTTTGCCCCCGACTTATTAATGTTTTTTATATCAAAATCGTTAATTAAATCTTCCATTTTATAAACTTCTTTTTCCTTGTCATTACTCCACCCTAAGAAAGCTAAGTAATTCTTAAGTGCTTCAGGCAAATACCCTTCTTCCCTAAACCCTTTATAAACAACTCCACTTTCTTCCCAATTCAAAGGATAAACAGGAAAGCCAAATTTTACCCCATCCCTTTTTGAAAGCTTGCCTTTTCCAGTTGGTTTAAGAATTAAAGGAAGATGCGCAAATAAAGGAGCCTCCCATTCAAAAGCTTCATATAGCAATACATGTAAAGCTAAAGACGGGAGCCATTCTTCGCCTCTTACTACATGACTAATTTTCATTAAGTGATCATCTACAACGTTAGCTAAATGGTAAGTGGGCATTCCGTCACTTTTGAATAAAATTTTATCATCAATTTCTCTAGTAGATATTGAAACTTTACCTCTTATTAAATCTTTACAATCTACGACCCTGTTTTCGTCAGTTTTAAACCTTATTACATAATCTCCTTCATTTATTTTTTCTTCAAGTTCTTTTCCGCTCAATGTCAAAGAGTTTTTAAGTTTATGCCTGTTGTGCGAATTATATATAAATGTTTTTCCTTTAAGCTCATGGTTCTTTCTATGAGCATCTAACTCTTCTTTTGTGTCAAACGCATAATATGCATTACCTTTTTCTATCAACTTGTCTACATGTTGTTTATAGATTTTTTTTCTTTCACCTTGGTTGTATGGACCATAGCTTCCACCTTTAGCAGGAGATTCATCTAATGTTATTCCTGACCACTCCAAAGACTCTTCAATATGTTTTTGACTTCCTTTAATTATTCGCCCAAGGTCGGTGTCCTCTACTCTTAAGATTAGTTTGCCACCAAGTTTTTTAGCAATTAAATAATTAAATAGTGCTGTTCTTAGACCACCAATATGAAGAGGCCCAGTCGGACTTGGAGCAAAACGAAGTCTAGTTTTTTCTTGCATCTCTAGTTACAAAAGTAAGCTCTTGATTTTAAATTGAGAATGTTTTTAAACCTTTTTCATTTTTTCTGGAACTAAAGGGTCCATCATATAAAACCATAAAGGCGGAACAAGACTTAATAGAATTGATGCAGGGTATCCGTATGGAAGTTGCGGGCTTTCTTCATAGTAGTTCAGAAGCTGATATTTTTTTGATGATTTAAAGTGATGGTCGCTGTGTCTAGTAAGTTCATATAAAACTATTCTACCAATATTATGGTTCGAATTCCACGAATGATATGTTTGAACTCTTTCATATCTCCCAGATTCATTTTTAAATCTTCTTAAACCATAATGTTCAATGTAGTTTATGCATTCTAAGAACAAAAAAGCTATAATTCCAACAGCTATAGCAAATAATAAAACTTTTGTAGAGAACAATAATAAAACAAAAAATAAATATAATGGCTGTATGATATGATACCACAGCATGTCATTCTTAATTGAAAAGAATTTAGTTTTCTTAATTTTCAACAATTCAATTTGTTTTTTCCAAGCATCAACATATTGTTTTGTAACTGATGTTATCCAAAACGAGTATACAGATTGTCGATATTTAGCAGTTGCACCGTCATCAGGTGTCGCTACATTAATGTGGTGTCCAAAGTTGTGCTCGATATAAAAATGCATATACAAACATGGCATGTATAATGCCTTCCCAATAAATTTTTCATAATACTTATTTCTATGACAAAGTTCATGAGCCACATTAATCCCGTTTGTGGATAAAAGAATTCCTGTTGACAGAGAAAGCCCTATCATTTCGCTAGTTGAATAATCTATGCTTTGAACCTTATTAAAAACAACCCAAAGTAATCCAAAGACAATAGGTAGGTTAACGTATAACATAATATCAAAAACCTTATTAATTTTCTTTGCTTTAACCTCGTTTTCTTGAAGATTTTCTTTGCTTTGTCCAAATAGCGAGTCTAAAAATGGAATTATTATAAAAGCATAAATTACTGCAGTATATGTTCCAATACCATATGATGTAAATGAAAGGTAAGCAGAAACAGGAATTGTGTAAGCAAATAAATACTTTAAATCCTTCATTTTTCAAATATATAATTTTTCTCTTTTTATCTTTAATCTTGTAATATTATATTTGCCAAGTTTTATGACTGTCGAATTTGTTTACAACACTGATTATAAGCTAGATAACGAACAATTATATTGTAATTGGTTAGCGAAAGTTGCTCTTTCTGAAGGCTATTCGCTAAACAATATTGTTTATGCTTTTTTTAATGATGCAGATGTTAAAAACCTGAATGTCAAGTTTTTAAATCACAATTATTGTACAGATGTATTGTCATTCGATGATTCTGATGGTTATAATCTCGCTGGTAATATTGCGGTATCTATTGACAGGGTAAGGGAAAACTCTAAAAAGTTTTCTACTAAATTTGATGATGAATTGAGAAGAGTTATGGTTCATGGCCTCCTTCACTTTATGGGCTACAACGATTCCAATGATGATGAAATAAAAGCTATTAGGGATAAAGAAGAGAAAATGTTACGTTTGTTCCACGTGAAACAATAAATATGTTCCAAAAAGAATACGATGTTATAGTAGTTGGCGCAGGACATGCCGGAAGTGAAGCAGCAGCAGCAGCAGCAAATATGGGAAGCTCTACTTTGCTTATAACAATGAACCTGCAGAATATTGCGCAAATGTCTTGTAATCCTGCCATGGGAGGTATAGCCAAAGGGCAGATTATTAAAGAAATTGATGCTTTAGGCGGCTACAGTGGGCTAGTTACTGATTACAGCGCTATTCAGTTTAAAATGCTTAATAAATCTAAAGGACCAGCTATGTGGAGTCCTAGAGCTCAATCAGATCGAATGATGTTTTCTCACAAATGGCGTGAAATGCTCGAGGCTACTCAAAATCTAGATTTCTATCAAGATTCTGTAAGTGGCCTTATAGTCGATGGAACAACAGTTGTTGGTGTTACTACCCAACTCGGAATTAAAATATATACTAAGACAGTTATATTAACTAATGGAACTTTTTTGAATGGTCTAATTCACGTAGGAGAAAAACAGTTTGGTGGTGGCAGGGCAGGAGAAAAACCCTCTTTAGGTATTACTGAAGAATTAGTTAGCTTAGGCTTTAAGTCAGGAAGAATGAAAACTGGAACTCCGCCAAGGGTCGATGGCAGAACTTTAAATTATAATAAAATGGAAGAGCAACCTGGAGATATTAATCCTGGCCGCTTCTCCTATTTACCTTCCTCACCAAAATTAACTAAACAAAGAAGCTGTTTTGTAACTTATACTAATTCAGTTACTCATGATTTGTTAAGAGAAGGTTTTGACAGGTCTCCAATGTTTAATGGACGAATTAAGTCTGTCGGACCTAGGTATTGCCCGTCTGTTGAAGATAAGATTAATAGGTTTGCCGACAAAGAAAGACACCAAGTCTTTGTTGAACCTGAAGGTTGGAGTACCGTTGAAGTTTATGTTAATGGTTTTTCAACTTCGCTTCCTGAAGACATACAATTTAATGCTCTAAAATCTGTACCAGGATTTGAAGACGTTAAGTTTTTTAGGCCTGGATATGCTATTGAATATGATTATTTTCCCCCCACTCAATTAAAACACTCACTTGAAACAAAACCTATTGAAAATTTATTTTTTGCAGGACAAATAAATGGAACAACTGGCTATGAAGAAGCCGCAGCACAAGGTTTAATGGCGGGAATAAATGCCCATCTAAAAATTAATAATAAACCAGAGTTTGTTTTAAAAAGAAACGAGGCTTATATTGGTGTTTTAATAGACGATTTAATTACTAAAGGAACAGAAGAACCGTATAGAATGTTTACGTCTAGAGCAGAGTTTAGGATGCTTTTAAGACAAGACAACGCAGATATACGGCTAACTGAATTATCTCACTCCATTGGATTGGCCTCAAATGACCGTTATAACTTTGTCAAATCTAAACTTTCTAAAACAAAAAAACTCATAGATTTTATTACAAAGCTTAGCGTTCTTCCAACTGAAATGAACCCAATATTAGAAAACAAAAACTCTAAGCCAATTTCACAATCAATGAAATTAAAGAAATTGTATTGTAGACCAAATATTGTTTCAAAGGATGTTTTAAAAATTAAAGCGTTAAATGACTTTATAATTGAGAATTCCATTGATGAGGAAATTATTGAGCAGTCTGAAATACAAATTAAGTATTCTGGTTATATTGATAAAGAAAAATCTCATGCAGAAAAACTTAATAATTTAGAATCCGTTAAAATACCTTTGGCTTTTGATTATAGCAAGCTCAAATCTTTATCTACTGAAGCCAAGTCTAAGCTTGAAGATATCAAACCCAGAACTTTGTCTCAAGCCTCCAGGATAAGCGGTGTTTCACCAGCTGATATTAGTGCAATGCTTGTTTTTATGGGTAGATAATTATGAGCGATATTAAGGTTCCACGTGAAACAAAAGAAATTTCAACTAGAGATTATTTAGTCTCAAACGAAGAATTTGTTGTAAAGGAGATAAAAAAAGGGTTACTAAAAACCACCCCCCAAGTTTCTGATAAAGATATTTTTAATTACTATAATTCAAGTGATTATTTGTCACACAATAAAGGATCTTCTTTTTTTTCTTTAGTGTATTCTGCTGCTTCAAAATTTATGCTTAAAAGAAAGTTCAATTTGATTGCTAAATATATGGGCTCTTCTAAACGGTTTTTAGATTTTGGTTGTGGTGTTGGTGATTTAGTTTCTGTAATGCAATTTAAAGGATATGATTCAAGCGGCATCGAAAACAACTCGAGTGCCTACAATGAGTGTTTAAAAAAAAAAATTAAAGTATTCAAAAACTTTGATACAATCAGCTCGGGCTTTCATTTGATATCTTGTTGGCATTCTTTAGAGCACTTGTTAGACTTCAATAAAGCACTTAAAAAGTTTTATGCCTTACTAAGTGACGATGGGTTTCTAATCTTAGCAGTTCCTAACCATGATTCTTTAGATGCCAAATATTATCAAAAATACTGGGCAGGTTACGATACTCCTAGACATAGATATCATTTTAATAAAAGAGCAATAGTTTTAGCTGCAAAGAATGCTGGTTTTGAATTGTTAAAATCAGCTCCTATGTTTCTGGATGCTTTTTATGTCTCAATATTGTCTGAGAAATATAAAAAAAATCCGCTAGGTTTTTTTAAAGGGTTTTTGATTGGTTTGCTTTCAACAATATCTTATTTGTTCACGAATAATGCAAGCTCTCACTATTTTGTCTTTCAAAAATCAAATTAATAAGCTGTAAGGTCTTTTTGCTTGAGTTGATGAGAATAACTACTAGATTTTAATAATTGTCAATTACGCGTTAAATATGACTGTTGTTTTTATAACAAACTTGTTGTGTTTACAACAATTAGTGTTTGTGAATGGCTTTTGTGAGCTTTAAAGCAAGATTAGTCATAATCATTGTTGAGTTTCCGTTTCGCAAAGTGTGATAAAAAGCTTTTTCAAATTCGTTAGTAAGTTCTTCAACATTATTTTGTGTTACAAATTTTGAAAAAGAAGAAAAATTAAATTCTGTTTTTGGATTAAATGAAATAAGATTTTCAGCTTGCATGTTTTTTAAGAAGGCTTGTCGAATTATTTCAGTAGAATATATAAAAAAATCTTTCTGGCTTTCGCGATCAAGTTTCGCAGCGTTTTTTGACCACTCAATAATTTTTGATCCATAAGAAATATCTTTTCTGATTTGAAAAGCATTTCTTAACAACTCACTAAACATCAACTCTAGTTCAACAGAGACACTATCATGCTCTTTTAAACCTTCAAAACCTATAGTTTGACATCTAGAAACCAATGTTGGCAAAAGGTCTGTTTTTTTTTCTGTTATAAAAACAAATGAAGTTTCTTCGCCAGGCTCTTCAACAAGCTTCAAAATTTTATTTGTTGCTTCAGAGTTTAGTCTTTCAGCAGACCAGAACAAAACAAGTTTATGTTTTTTTTCAAACGCAGAGATTGAAAGCTTCCTGGGCAATGGTTCAACTGCACTAACTCCAATAAAAAGCTGTTTGTTTCCACACTCCAGTTTTTCTTTCCACTGACCCATTGTAATGTTGTCTCCAAATTCAGACAGAGCCTCTCTCCATTGATTATAATAGTAATCACAAACGCTTTCTTGCGGCTTTGAAGATGAAGGAATTGGAAATATAAAATGAAGGTCAGGGTGAGTAAATGATCCGCACATTTTTTCTAGTCTTGATTTTTTTTCACCCTGTTCATCAAGAATCAATACTGTTTTACAAAAATCCAGAGCAGACTTTAGTTTGTTTTTACCGTTTCCATAAAGCAATATGGCATTAGGAATTCTTTTGCTTTTCGCAATGTTGTTTAATTCTTGACTTGCAGACTGTGTTTTTTCCAAATCTTAAATTTATTAAAAATAAACCTTAATTTTTATAATTCACATATCTTTGAACAGATTATGAAAACGATAAATAAATTTGATTTTAATAATAAAAAAGCAATTGTTAGGGTAGACTTTAATGTTCCAATTGAGAAAGAAAATGTTACAGATAATAGTAGAATTCTTGCTGCAAAAACGACCATAGATAAAATTATTTCAGACGGCGGATCTTGTATACTTATGAGTCACTTAGGACGACCTAAGGGCTTTGACAATAACCTTTCTATGTCTAAAATTCATTCTGAAGTTGAAAGAGTTTTGAACACAAAAGTGATTTTATCTAAAGATGTTATTGGTGATGATGCAATAAATAAAGCAAATAATTTATTAAGTGGTGAAATACTTCTTTTGGAAAATTTAAGGTTTCATAAAGAGGAAACAGACGGTGATGTAGGTTTTGCAAAAAAACTTTCAACACTAGCTGACTGTTATGTTAATGATGCTTTTGGAACAGCTCACAGAGCACACGCTTCAACAACTATTATTGCGCAGTATTTTGATAATAAATTTTTTGGAAGCCTTTTAGAAAAAGAGGTGAAATCAATAGAAAAAGTTATGCAAAGTGGAGAAAAACCTGTTTTGGCTATTTTGGGAGGAGCAAAGATTTCTTCAAAAATTCCAATCATTAATAATATTATAGATGTTGTTGATCACATTATAATTGGAGGAGGCATGTCGTTTACTTTTATTAAAGCGCTTGGAGGAAAGATTGGGTCATCTATATGTGAAGACGAAATGATATCTACTGCACTTGAAATTTTAGCTGGAGCAAAAGAAAAGAATGTTAAAATTCATCTTCCATCTGATGTGGTTTGCGCCAAAGAGTTTAGCAATGATGCAGAGACAAAAAACTTTGATATACATAATATTCCAGATGACTATGAAGGCATGGACGCTGGTAAAAACTCAATAGAAGCTTTTAGAAAAGTTGTTTTAGATTCAAAGACAATACTATGGAATGGGCCTGTTGGTGTTTTTGAGTTTTCCAATTTTTCAAAAGGGACAAAAGAGCTAGGTAATTTAGTAGCCGAAAGCACAGCTAATGGAGCCTTCTCATTAGTAGGAGGCGGAGACTCTGTTGCTGCGGTAAAAAAGTTTGGGCTTCAAGATAAAGTAAGCTATGTGTCAACAGGCGGAGGGGCTATGCTAGAAAGCTTGGAGGGCAAAATACTTCCTGGAATAAGCGCTTTAACTAACTAAAGTATTTTGAAAAAATATACATACATATTTATTTTGATTTTGTTTCTTTCATGTGAAGAAGAAACCAAAAATTACAAACCTTTATCCTCTGGCAGAATTAATTCTGTTTCTGTAATAACTGACAAAGTCACATGGGAATCTAAAGTTGGCAATGAAATTAGAAATATTTTTGCATCTGAATTTAAAGGGCTCCCTCAAATTGAAGAATCTTTTAATTTAAGCTATATTCCATATGAAGCTTTTACTGGTTTTGGAAGAACCGGAAGAAACATAGTTTTTATAAACCAGAAAAAAGACGACAAACCAAAGATGGCTAGAGACAAGTTTGCTAGACCACAACTGTTTTTGGAAATATCAGGCACAAACGAAACACAATTAATTGAAAACCTAAAAAAAGCAGCAAACTTTTCGATAAATGAGTTTCAAAAAGGCGAAATAGAAGAAAACAAAAGAAGAATATTAAAATCCCCTTTAAACAAAACAAACTTAAAAGACTCTTTATCCATTAGTTTAACAATGCCGTCTGCATACTCGATTTTTAAAGAAGAAAATAAAACTATCTGGTTTCAAAAATCATTAAAAAACGGCACTTCAAATTTAATAGCAAGCGAGCTAAACATCCGATATGAAAGCTTTGATGAAATTGATCTTTTGAAAACAATCAAAACTAGAGACTCACTAAACAAAGAGTTTGTTCCAGGACGAGTTGATGGAAGCTATATGATTACTGAAGAAGCGTATTTACCATATTTTGATATTGATGAAGCTAACGGTTTTATTTTAAAGGAGACAAGAGGCACATGGGAGGTTAAAGGAGATTTTATGGGCGGCCCCTTTATCAATTATGTTGTAAAAGATACTATAAACAAACGAATTTTATATTTAGAAGGCTTTATCTTTTCACCTTCTCAAAGAAAGAGAGATGGAATTATTGAGCTTGAAGCAATCATTAAATCACTAAAAGTTTTTAGAAAGAAATAAAAATTATTTGTCTTCTTTTTCTTTTTCTTCTTCTTTAGAGGCGTTTTTAAACTCTTTAATACCTGTTCCTAGGCCTTTCATTAGTTCAGGAATTTTTCTACCTCCGAATAATAAAAGAACAACAAGTAAAATTAAAACAATTTGACCCGGTCCTAATGCAAATAAAACTAGCGCTGTATTCATAAATCTAATTTAAACAAAAGTAATAATAAATTGCATTTTAATATTCAAACCATAAAAATTAATAATTTTTTGATGATTATCTTTGTTTCAAATGAAAGGAAAAAAGAATGTAAATAAAAACAAGCAAGAGCCCAACAAATACAGGTTGGTAGTTTTGAACGAAGAAACTTATGAAGAGAGATTCTCTTTAAGGCTTTCCAAACTTAATATTCTTGCATATTCAATTCTTGTCAGTCTTTTTATAATGACAATAACAACATTCATAATTTTTTTCACACCAGTTAGAGAATATGTTCCTGGGTATGATACAACAGCAATGAGGTTTCAGGCAATTGACAATTTACAAAAACTAGACACGCTGGTAGCAGAGCTAGAAAACAATGAACAATATATTTTGTCTCTAAAAAGCTTGTTGTCTGGGGAAGAGTTTGAAAACAAATACCAAACACATACAGAGTTGGCTAAAGTAGATGTCTCAGAATTGAATATCAAAATCAATATTGAAGATTCTATTCTTAGAAAACTGGTTGAAAGAGAGGATAAATTTAATGTTATTGAATCTGAATTTAGCCCTTTAAACATCTCTTTAGAATCACCAGTTAGCGGTTTTATTTCCGAGAAGTTTTCAATTACAGATAAACATTATGGAGTTGATATAATTTTGAAAGAAGAAACACCAGTTAAATCAGTTGCTGATGGAATTGTTATACTCTCAGAATGGACTATAAACTCTGGTTATACTGTGGCAGTATATCATAAGAACAAACTAATGACTGTTTATAAACACAATAAGTCTTCAAAAGTCTCACAAGGAGATTTTGTTCAATCAGGACAGATCATCGCTCTTTCTGGAAATACCGGGGAACTAACTACAGGTCCTCATCTTCATTTCGAGCTTTGGGATGATAAAGGGCCAATTAACCCTGAAGATTTAATAAGCTTCTAAAATGTTAAAAAAGATAATTGCAAAACTTTTTGCATCATATGTTGTAAGCCAAATTGAAAGTACATATTCAAAAGCTGCTAAAATTCAAAAACAAACATTGATAAAGCTTATTAAAAAGGCTTCTAAAACACAGTTCGGTTTAGATCACAAATTTGATAATATAAGCGACTTCAAGTCTTTTAAGAGTTTAGTTCCTGTGAGAGATTATGAAGGCATCAAGAACTACATCGATAAAGTTAAAAGCGGAGAAGAGAATATTCTTTGGCCAGGAAAACCAAGATATTTTGCTAAAACTTCAGGAACTACAAGCGGGGCGAAACTTATTCCAATTTCAAATGAATCAATGCCCTATCACATAAAATCATCAAGAAATGCCCTGCTTTTTTATATAAATAAAACAAGAAAAACTGATTTTTTGAGCGGTAAAACAATTTTTATTCAAGGCTCTCCTATTTTAGAAAATATAAACGGAATAAAAACAGGAAGATTATCTGGAATAGTAGCCCATTACGTTCCTTCATATTTAAGATCGAACAACATGCCTTCATGGGATACAAATTGTATCGATGATTGGGAACAAAAAATTAATACAATTTGCGACGAAACATTAAATGAGAATATGACTGTTATTGGTGGAATTCCGTCCTGGGTGCAAATGTATTTGGAAAAACTTATTACAAAATCAAATAAAAAAAACTTGTCTGAAATTTTTCAAAACTTTTCTCTTTTTGTTTTTGGCGGAGTAAATTATGAGCCTTATAAAAAAAAATTTAATAAACTTATTGGAAAAACAATTGACTCAATAGAATTTTTCCCAGCATCTGAGGGTTTTTTTGCTTATCAAAATGAGCAAGACGATAAAGCTCTGCTTCTCCAGTATGATTCAGGAATTTTTTACGAGTTTATTAAGCTTAGCGAATTTGAAAACGATAAAGCGACACGTCACGATCTTTCTGCTGTTGAGATTGGAGTTAACTACGTTATGATTGTTTCAACTAATGCGGGCCTTTGGGCATATAATACAGGAGATACGGTTGTTTTCACTTCTTTGATTCCTCCAAAAATCTTAGTTACCGGAAGATATAAGCATTTTATTTCGGCCTTTGGAGAACATGTTATAGTGTCGGAAGTAGAGCAGTCTTTAGCTGAAACAGCTACCTTTTTTAATATTGTAATTAATGAATTTACTGTAGCTCCAAAATTAGAAAACCAAGGAGATTTGCCATGTCACCAGTGGTGTATTGAATTAGAAACAGTGAATTTCAACATGAAGAAGTTTTCAAGCCATCTTAATTCAGCATTATGTAATAGAAATATTTATTACAGAGATTTAATTGAAGGAAAAGTTTTAAAAGAACTTGAAATAGTAGTAGTGAAAAAAGGAGCTTTCAAGAATTATATGAAGTCTAAGGGAAAGCTAGGAGGACAGAATAAAATACCAAGACTTTCTAATAACAGAGAATTAATAGAGGGGGTTCTGAATGCAAATTAATTTCTCTTGAGATTAATTTTTTCGTTTAAAAGGTAGTTGGTTTGTCTTGAATCAGTTTTAGACTTTTGATTGTATAATAAAGAGGTTCCGTAAAGTTCTGAGAATCGCTTATTGAGGTTTGTTAAGGTTCTGTTTTTCCTTTTCACCGCATAATCTTTTGTTTTAGATTTTTCAGTGAATAAAGACATTATTTTAGAATTTGCAAGTGACTTCTTATTAATAAATAGAGCAATTAAACGTGTTTCAATTTCACTTAATTTTAAATTACCTTTTGCGTGAATAATTTCATTATCAATTAAAACATAGTTTTTGTTTGAGTAGCTAAAGAAAACCCATAGAAAAATTATAATAGAGACTAATAGAATTGCTCCAAAAATTAAAAAATCATAAAAATTATCGGAGCTTCTATATAAATACTCCTCAGAAATATTTGGATTGTTTTCAATGCCATTAATATCAAAATAAGCCATAGAGACTGATCCAGTTGCAGAATTTCTGACAGTGCTGATTATTTCACTATTTTTCATTATAGACTTTCCCCCGCTCTTATACAACAATAAATCATTCGGAATAGTTTTTATAATATTTTCTATTGGATCAATTAGGTAAAGATTAGGGTCATCAACAATGTTGACTAAAAGATTATCCTTATAAATCCAATCTTTGTTTAAGGCAGTTATAGGAGCATTTAATAAAAGAGGATTTAAAACACCTTTTTTTTCCCAATTAAAAGCGTCAGAAGCTACAGTCTCACCTATTGATGTTGATGTCGGTAAGGATAAAACATAAAGATTATCTTCTCTGTTTTCTTTTTGATTATTACTGTTTCTACTCACAAATCCTGCAGCATAAAGTTTATCATCTTTAATTAAAAAAGCACCACGATCAATTCCCTCAGGCGCTTGTCCTGTAGTAGGTATATAGTCCCACTGCCCAGAACTAAAATTAAATTTTGTAAGAAGGGATTTTGTTTCCCAAAAGCCATAACCTCCCAATAAATACAAGTTTTTATTGTGGCTGAAAAAATATCCAGAATATTGATTCCTATGAGCAAAAGACCTGTCAATTCTTTTTATTGCCCCAACGCTTTCATTAAACTTAAACAGCATCCCGCCACCAGGATATAAAAGATAAGTATCAGAACCCATTTTTGTTGGTATTAGGGCTTGAAACTCAACATTAATTTCCTCAGGCACTTGGCTAGAGTAATCTTTATAGACAAACTCATTATTTTGAAAGGGGCCTGTAAGAAAGCCGTTTCTTAAAAGCACATGAAAATAGTTTTTACCATTTTCTACAAACAAGTAGTCTCTGCTCTCAAGAAGCTTTGAAACACTCACAGTATTTAAAATAGAATCATTGGAAGCTTCATTAAAAGCACTTTTCTCAACAGCAAATAAATGCATGTTGTAAAAACATAAGGGTATTAAGAAAAGCCAGAAAAATATTTTTTTCATCATTTGAAGATTAAGAAAAATATACCAATCATATAAATTAATAAGCAAAGAATGACAAGACTCAAACTTAAAACACTTGAAAGAAGAAAACCTAAAACAAGAATGGATATAGAAACGAATAAAATTGTTAATGTAGATTGCCAATGATTAAGCCCTTTTTTATCAATCAGTCGATGATGAAGATGCACTCTATCCGCAATAAAAGGAGATTGTTTTTTGTAAGCCCTTATAATAAAAGCTCTTAGCGTATCAGCTAGAGGATATATTAATAATAATACAGCAAGCAAAGGCCTTGAAATGTTTGAATCGGTTACAATAGAGCTTCTATCATCAAGTATATAAAAAATATAAAAAGCCATAACAGACCCAAGTAAAAGCGAGCCAGTATCACCTAGAAAAACTTTCTTGTGAGGGTTCATATTGTAAATTAAAAAACCAATTAAAGCCCCTATTATTGACGGAACAACAAGTTCCATTTCTTTTGAAGAAACAGCAAGAATAGCCCCAACAATAACAAAAAACTTTACACAAAGCAAAGCTGCCAATCCATCGATTCCGTCAATTAGGTTTAATGAATTTACTATCACAACAAAAACATATATTGTTATAACTGCTGATGCCCAGTAAGGAATTTCATAAATCCCAAAAATTCCATGAAAATTATTTATATAAACACGGCTTTGCAACAGTACAACCCCAGCAAACACTTGAACAAAAAACTTTTCTCTGTATTTAATTGTGAACAAATCATCGCCAACTCCAATTAGAGCCACAAAACAAAAAGCAATTAGAGCATATAGATCCACGCTCATTACACCCAGCGCTTTTCCAATACCATAACATATACAAAATGTTAAAAATAAAGCAAGCCCTCCAGACCTGGTTGCCTTGTCTTTATGAGAAGACCTATCTACAACTGGGTCATACATTTTATTCAGATTAAAGGTGTTGTTTAGATATCCGTTTAAAAAAGCTGAAAGACCAGCTCCTAAAAACAAAAACAAAAAATAATAAACTAATAATTCAATTTCCATTTATTAACTTAGTTTTCGTGAAAAGATTCGTTTCATACGCTGTTTTATTGTTCTTTAATTTTTCTTTATGTCAAATTCAGCTTCCAGTTTCTGATAGCATAGCAAATTATTTGTTTGCAAAATCAGAGAAGGAAAAACTTTCTATAATAACCACGAACGGTATTTTTGAATTAAATAATAATTCATGGGATTATTTTGCATTTCCTTCTTCTTCATTCAAGCAAGAGATTAAAGAAATTGGAGTAGAATTTTCACACAAAGAATATTTGTCTGTTTCAACTTCCAATGATTTTTATTTGGTCTCTGTTGGAGCAGGCCCAGTTTTTAAAAAAGACGGCAATCAATTTATAAGAATTGACAACACTAGTCTTCATAGAAATCAAGTATGGGGGTCTTTTTTTGTTTATAACGACAAAATTCATATCTACGGAGGTTACGGCTTTTGGTCTTTTAAAGACTACATCACTTTCTACGATCCAAACATTAAACAGTGGGACATAGTTTACAACAATAGCGCTTACGTTCCAAAAGGAAGGGGCAAAGCAATTAGCTTAATAACATCTGATGATAAGCTTTTTGTGCTTGGAGGCACAACCATTAGTTCACAAAGCGCTATGTATAGCGTAGACAATGACGATGTTTTTTATTTTGATTTAATCAAAAAAGAATTTGTTGATCTAGGCAAAATTTCTGAACCATTAAGCTCAAAACACACCCTTTTTACATTGCCATCAATTGATAGGAGCTCTTTCTTGGTGGAAAGCGATTCCATTCTCAAATTTGACTTTAATGATATGAGTTATACGTCATATAAAAATTTCAATGCAAAAGTCAATATTGATAATAAATTTCCAACTTTTATTGTAGATAAAAGCATATTTTATATTTCTGGAAACAACGGTATAAAAACCCTAGATCAGATAGATTTAAACTCATTAGATCAATCAATTTATTCCAAATCAACATTTCCCATAGTTTCAGAGAAAAGAGACAATTCAATTGAAAACATTTTAATTGCTCTAATTGGCTTTGCCTTTTTCTGGATAATTTTGAAACTTTTTCTATATAAAGACCATATTAAAGCTCTATTATTATTCGACGAAAAAGCAATTTACTTTAAAAATAACTCTGTCGAGATTTCATCAAAAGAAAAAAAGTTCTTTACACTTTTATCTGAAAACAATTTCATTTCAGCTCCTCAAATAAACAAAATTATATCTTCTAAAAACTATAGTAAGTCACACCTTACTTCAATTAGAAATGAATTTATTAGCGATATAAACTCAAAGCTTTATGATTTAACAGGCAATAAAACTTCAGTTATTGAAACCAAACACCCAGAAGATAACAGGATCAAAGCCTATAAAACAGATGCAAATAGCTTTAAACCTAAAATAAGTTTTATAAAATTTGTTTTCGAGCTGTGAACTAAACACAGCTTCGCTAATCTACCTACAAAAAAGCAGAACAATTATTGGGGTTTATGCAGCAATTAAATCGCCCTTGTTTATTACTATCTTAATGTTTAAAGACTTTAACGTAATTGTAACTGTTTTATTATTTATTTTTTCAACAACTCCGCTTTTGTAAATCATAGGACCAGAGATAATCTGTACTTTTTCACCAATATTACAATTAAAAAAACCATTATTGTCCCCCTCTCCATTAATATGGCTTTTCAAAATAGAAATTTCATTTTCTGTTATTACTGCTGGCATCCCATTGGTATCCCTTACAATGCTTTTAGTGTAAGGATTAAGATTGATCAAATTATAGTCGAGCTTGTTTAGTTTAAAAAAAGCATAACCAGGCATAGCTGGAGTGTTTATTTTTTTAATTCTGTCTGACCAAACTCTCTTTGTCTTAAAAAAAGGAACATAGGATTCAATATCAAATGAAGAG
>CABYPD010000008.1 GCA_902520835.1 uncultured Bacteroidota bacterium | reverse complement strand
AATCCAGATCTTGTTGTAGCACCAATTAACGTAAATTGATTGAGATTAATTTGAACAGATCGTGCATTTGGCCCTGATTCTATCATAATATCAATCTTATAATCCTCCATAGCTGAGTATAAATACTCTTCAACTACAGGCGAAAGTCTGTGAATCTCATCTATAAATAAAACATCTCTATTTTCAAGACTGGTTAATAAACCAGCTAAGTCACCAGGTTTGTCAATAACTGGTCCGGATGATACTTTTAGAGAAACACTTAATTCATTAGCAATAATATGAGCCAAAGTTGTTTTACCTAAGCCTGGTGGACCATGAAGTAATGTGTGGTCTAATGCTTCTGAACGCTGATTTGCTGCCTGAACAAAAATTTTCAGATTATCTAAAACTTGTTTCTGACCATTAAAATCATCAAAACTTAGCGGCCTTAACGCTTTATCAATCTCTAAATCCTCGTTTGAAAAATTTTCATTAGTAGGATCAAGATTTTCATTCATATTCAAATATAGTCAAAAGTTGACTTAAGAATAATTGAAAAAAACTATCTAATGCTCTGTAATATTTTCACCACTAGCAATTGGAGTTGACTGAGGAACAAAATCTTGTTTTTTCCCAGGCTTACTATAATCATATGCCCATCTGTGAACCTCAGGAATTTTACCTGGCCAGTTTCCGTGAATGTGCTCAACAGGGGCTGTCCATTCAAGTGTATTTGATTTCCATGGGTTTTTTTCAGATTTTTTTCCAAAATACATACTATGAATAAAGTTGTATAAAAAGATAAGTTGGGCTAAACCAGTAATCAATGCGAATACAGTTATTAAAACATTGATATCAGCTAAATCATCAAAATATGGAAATGCAGTATTTGTGTAATATCTTCTAGGTAAACCTGCCATTCCAATGAAATGCATTGGAAAAAAGATACCGTAAGCACCTATGGCCGTAATCCAAAAATGTACATAACCAAGGGTTTTATTCATCATTCTTCCATATAATTTTGGAAACCAATGGTAAACACCAGCAAATAGTCCATAGAGAGCTGAAATTCCCATCACAAGATGGAAATGAGCAACAACAAAATAAGTATCATGGACATTAATATCTAAAGCGCTATCACCTAAAATTATACCAGTTAAACCACCAGTGATAAAAGTAGAAACTAGTCCAATTGAGAACAACATCGCAGGATTTAATTGCAAATTTCCTTTCCATAAAGTTGCTATATAATTAAATGCCTTTACTGCAGACGGTATGGCAATTAACAAAGTTGTAAATGTGAATACAGAACCTAAAAAAGGATTCATTCCAGTAACAAACATATGGTGTCCCCAAACAATAGTTGACAAAAAGGCAATAGCTAAAATTGAAGCAACCATTGCTCTATATCCAAAAATAGGCTTTCTAGAATTTGTAGCGATTATCTCAGATGTGATTCCAAGGGCTGGTAATAACACAATATAAACTTCAGGATGTCCCAAAAACCAGAACAAATGTTCAAAAAGAACTGGAGATCCGCCCTGGTAATGAAGAACTTCACCTTGAACAAAAATATCTGATAAAAAGAATGATGTTCCAAAAGATCTATCCATTATCAAAAGTAATGCGGCTGATAATAAAACAGGAAACGATATAACTCCAATAATTGCTGTTACAAAGAAAGCCCATATTGTCAAGGGAAGTCTAAACATGGTCATTCCTTTAGTTCTCAAGTTCAGTACAGTGACTATATAATTTAAAGAACCTAACAAAGAAGATGCAATAAAAAATGCCATTGACACCAACCATAATGTCATTCCAGCACCGGAACCAGGCTGTGTTTGTGGAAGCGCACTGAGTGGTGGATATATTGTCCATCCAGCTGCTGCAGGGCCAGCTTCAACAAAGAGTGAAGCAACCATAATTACACTTGAGATGAAAAATAACCAGTAAGCAACCATATTTAAAAAACCAGAAGCCATATCTCTTGCACCAATTTGAAGAGGAATTAACAAATTACTAAATGTACCACTCAATCCAGCAGTAAGAACAAAAAACACCATGATTGTACCATGAATCGTTACTAATGCTAAATATATATTAGGATCCATAACTCCATCAGGAGCCCACCTGTCACCTAAAAAAACTTCAAAAACTGAAAAGGATTCTTCAGGCCATGCAAGTTGAATTCTAAATAATAAAGACATCAAAACACCAATTACACCCATTACTAGTACACCAGTAACGAAATACTGTTTGGCAATCATTTTGTGATCTTGACTAAAGATCCATTTAGTTATAAAAGTTTCTTTGTGATGATGATGATCATCGTGATTTTCTACATTATTATTTACAGCTACAGACATATTATTTTTTATTGAATAACCTCAGAAAACGTTTTCTGCTGATTTAACCATTTATTAAAATCTTTTTCAGATTCTACAACAATCTTCATTTGCATGTTATAATGTGAAGATCCACATATTTTTGCGCAAAGAAGTAAATAATCAAATTGATATGGCTCTAACGGTTCCTCCCCTTTAGCAATCAATTCTTGACTATTATCATATCTAATTTTATTAATTCTATTGACTTTTTCAACTACATCTGGGTTTAATCTCATATCAGCTGTAGTTGTAGTTGGTGTAAAAGAAAATTCAGTAATCATTCCTGGAACACAATTCATTTGAGCTCTAAAATGTGGCATGTAAGCAGAATGTAAAACATCCTGAGATCTAATTTTAAATATCACCTTCCTATCAACAGGTAGATGAAACTCTTGTGTAACAACAACATCATCCAGACTGTTAGGATCTGAGGCATCAATACCAACAGAATTTCTACCATCAAAATCATTTAAAAATCTAACATTTGCATCGCCTAAAACATTGTCATCACCAGCATATCTAGCTTTCCAGTTCCATTGCTGAGCATATAACTCTACAATCAAAGCGTCTTCATCTTCTTCAAAATTCATTATATCAGACCATGTAGTCATTCCATAAAGTATTAGAGCAAAAAGTACTATGGCTGGAATGACTGTCCATACCAATTCTAACTTATTATTATGTGTGATAAATGATGCTTTTCTACCATTAATTCCTCTATACTTATATGCAAAATAATGTAATAATGCTTGAGTAATGGTTTGAACTATAAAAATTACAAGAAATGAAATTAGCAAAAGTTTGTCGTAAGTATAGCCATGTTCAGATGCTGATTCTGGAAGAAGAACTTTAGTGTATGAAGCAAATGAATAAATTGTTACTAGATAAATAAACACTAAGAAAGCAAACATTAATTTACCTTGAAGATCGTTATCTTTTTCAGATGCAATCTGTGAATTATCTTTTTTAGCTCCAAGATTTGATATTTCAAAAATCTTAGTTATTTGCCAAACTGATATTGCTAATAACGTAACTGCTATTATAGAAAGTACTACTGTCATTATATTTTATCTTTTATCATAAATTAATAAACAAATTTTTCGCTTTCTTTATTTAAAGGATCACCCGTAGCTTCAAGTGGAGCTTTAGTTAATGAATCAAAAACAATGTATACAAATAATCCTGTAAAAAACATTAAAGATCCCAACTCAGGGATTCCAAAAGACCATTGGTCTCCAACAGCAGAAGGCATGATCATATTAAACACATCCATATAATGTCCAATTAAAATAATTATACCTGCCATTACAATAATCCAATTTAACCTTTTAAAATCTGAATTTATAAGTATTAGAAATGGTAAAATAAAATTCATAACCAACATTCCTAAAAAGGGAATTTGATAATCTTCAAGACGAGTTATAAAATATGTAACTTCCTCAGGAATGTTTGCATACCATATTAACATGAATTGTGAAAACCATAAATAAGCCCAAAATACACTAAAACCAAACATGAATTTAGCTAAGTCATGTAAGTGATTATGATTAACTTTTTCTAAGTATCCCAATGATTTTAGAAATATTATCATGAGAGCAATTACTGTGATTGCTGAAACAACCATACTTGCAAAAACATACCACCCAAATAATGTACTAAACCAGTGTGGATCTATTGACATTATCCAATCCCAAGACATCATAGATTCAGTTACAATAAAAAATGCTAAAAATCCAGCTGATAATTTGAAGTTCTTAACATGGTTTGAAATATCATTTGAATTGTCTTGTGCAATTGAAAATTTTCTGGAAAAATACCTGTACAGAGACCACCCAGCCAAATAAAAAACTCCTCTTGCTAGGAAAAATGGAACATTAAGATATCCGCTTTTAGCTTTAATAATTTTATCATATTCAACAACCTCAGGGTCCATCCATATAAACAAATGATTTAAGTGTAGAGCTGATAATAAAAGTATAACTAAAACTATTATACCTCCAGGCAGTAAATATCCAGTAATACCTTCCATAACTCTAAATAATAATGGAGACCATCCAGCTTGAGCAGCTCTTTGAATTGCATAAAATGCAAGAGTACCAAGTGAAATCATAAAAAAGAAAAATGCTGCCACGTATACTGCAGCCCAAGGTCTATTAGCTAATTGATGAAAAACATGCTCATCATGTGACATTTCATGACCTTCTGAATGTTCTGAATCATATTCTTTATTAGATTCAATTATTGAAGAATAAGCATCTCCAAGATAATCATGACTTGATGTATGATCGTCACCATGGTGAGAATTTGCAATGATTTCTTTTGCTTCTTCAATAGTACTAGGAGCTGAATAAAAACCAAAAGCTATTCCTAATAAACCAAAAATTATTAGAGCTAATGAAAAGATTTTTATTTTTTTAGTTAATACAAACATTCAAACTATTTTTTCAATTCATCTCTTAAGTCCATAACATATTGTGAAATTTTCCACCTCTCCTCTTGATCAACTTGTGATGCGTGAGATCCCATTAAATTTATTCCATACATCAAAACATGATATATACTTCCTTCTGTAATATCTCTATCTGCATAACTTGGAATTCCTAAAAATTTCTCCCTTGTCATTAAAATTCCTTGTCCATCACCTTTTGATCCATGACACACTGAACAATATATTCCATAAAGCTCTTTTCCCGTTTTAACACTTTCTTCTGTTCTTTGGATTGGTGATTTTAAATTTAGTTTAGCAAGCTCATAACCTTCATTTGTGTCTTCATACTCATAAGGTTCCCATCCTCTAGAAATCGTTCCTTCCACAGGTTCCTGTGCTTCAATTCCATTAGCAAATGCCGATGATTCTGCATAAGTATCATAACCAACGGATTCATACATGTTCGGAAAAAATTGATAGTTAGGTTTTGATGAATCAAAACATGAAACAAAAGAGAGGGATAATAATATGTATATGTAATTTATTTTATTCATCTTTATTTTCGACTAAATCAATTTTAAATATATCTGTTTTCTTCACTTTTGATTTAAGCTCTTTTTCATTATCACTTACAGGAATTTGAACTAAAAACTTATCATCAGTTGTTTCTGGAATTGGATTTTCAGCAGCCTTGAACGGCCAAAGTCTACTTCTAAGATAAAATGTAATAACCATTAAGTGTGCTGAAAAGAATACAGTTAATTCAAACATAATAGGCACAAATGCTGGCATATTTTCTATAAAACTAAAACTTGGTTTCCCACCGATATTTTGAGGCCAATCTTCAATCATGATATAATTCATCATTAAAATTGCAAATGCAAATCCAATACAACCATATAAAAAGCCAGCTATTGATATTCTTGTAGGTTCTAAACCTAGAGCTTTATCCAGTCCATGGACAGGAAATGGAGTAAAAACATCTTCAATATAAACTCCTTCTTTTTTTAGAAACTTAACAGCATCTAAAAGCTTATCATCATCATCATATATAACATGTAAAAATTTATTTGCCATTCTTATCTCTCATTTTTTTATAATTATCACCAGATGATTTTAAAATTGTTTTGACTTCTGCCTGAGCAATAACTGGAAAAGTTCTCGCATAAAGAAGAAATAAAACAAAGAAAAAACCAATAGTTCCTATGAAAATACCAATATCTACAAACGATGGAGAAAACATAGTCCAAGATGATGGTAAATAATCTCTGTGTAAAGAAGTAACAATAATCACAAATCTTTCAAACCACATTCCAATATTTACTACAATAGAAATCACGAAAGAGAATATTATGCTAGTTCTTAATTTTTTAAACCACATAAGCTGCGGAGAAAAAACATTACATGTCATCATTGCCCAATAAGCCCACCAGTAAGGACCAGTAGCTCTATTCAAAAAAGCATATTGTTCGTATTCAACACCTGAATACCATGCAATAAAAAGCTCCGTTATATATGCACAGCCAACTATAGAACCTGTAATCATAATTACAATATTCATAAGTTCAATATGTTGAAGTGTAATATAGTCTTCAAGATTACATACTTTTCTCATTACAATAAGTAATGTATTCACCATTGCAAAACCAGAAAATATAGCTCCAGCAACAAAATATGGCGGAAAAATCGTGGTATGCCAACCAGGGATCACTGATGTAGCAAAGTCAAAAGAAACAATAGTGTGAACTGACAATACTAAAGGCGTAGCTAAACCAGCTAATACAAGTGAAATCTCCTCAAATCTTTGCCAGTCTTTGGCTCTTCCACTCCAACCAAAACTGACAAGGCTATAAATTTTCTTTTGAAAAGGTTTAACAGCTCTATCTCTAATCATTGCAAAGTCAGGGAGAAGACCTGTCCACCAGAAAACTAGTGACACAGTCAAATATGTTGATATGGCAAAAACATCCCATAAAAGAGGTGAATTAAAATTAACCCATAATGAACCAAATTGATTTGGTATTGGTAAAACCCAATATGCAAGCCAAGGTCTTCCCATATGAATAAGTGGGAATAAACCTGCTTGCATTACTGAAAAAATTGTCATAGCCTCAGCAGATCTATTAATACCCATTCTCCATTTTTGTCTGAAAAGAAGTAAAACAGCCGAAATTAATGTACCCGCATGTCCAATCCCGATCCACCAAACAAAATTTGTAATATCCCAGGCCCATCCAACAGTTTTATTTAATCCCCAGACTCCTATTCCTGTAGTTATTGTATAAATCATACATCCAACACCCCACATAAACAGAACAAGAGAGATTGAAAAAACAATCCACCATTGCTTATTGGCTTTACCTTCAATTGGCTTTGCAACATCAACAGAAATCTGATGATAAGTTTTATTACCAGTAATTAAAGGCTTCCTAATTGGTGCTTCGTAATGAGATGCCATCTATATACTTTTATTTTTATCAATATTTCTAACCTTTGTATGATAAAACACATTAGGTTTTGTTCCTACATATTCAAGAAGGTGGTATACTCTATCATCTTGTTTTCTTTTATATACTTCACTTTCTTTATTATTAATATCTCCAAATTGAAGAGCGCCAGTTGAACATGCTGCAGAACATGCAACAACATTATTAAACTCATTTTTTTCAACTTCTCTTCCTTCATTTTTAGCTTTCAATATAACAGACTGAGTCCCTTGTATACAGAAAGAACATTTTTCCATAACTCCTCTCGATCTAACAACTACATCAGGATTCAGAACCATTTTTCCTAAATCATCATTCATATGAAAATCAAATTCATCGTTATTATTGTATAAAAACCAGTTAAATCTTCTTACTTTATAGGGACAGTTATTTGCACAATAACGAGTTCCTACACATCTATTATAAGCCATGTGGTTTTGCCCTTGTCTACCGTGCGATGAAGCAGCAACTGGACAAACGGTTTCACATGGAGCATGATTACAATGCTGACACATCACAGGCTGGAAAACAACCTGAGGATTATCGCTTGGCTCTTCCATTTCTCCAAAAATTGAAAGGGATTCACCCAAGCCTGATATATTTTCTTTCTTTTCAATATCTGACGAAAAATTGTCTTCTGAAGAATAGTATCTATCTATTCTTAGCCAATGCATATCTCTAGATTTTCTAACTTCTTCTTTACCAACCACTGGAACATTATTTTCGGCGTGACAAGCAATTACACAAGCACCACAACCAGTACATGCATTAAGATCAATGGATAAGTTAAAATGGTGGCCAATTGATCTGTCAAACTCAGTCCACATGTCAACCTCATTAGAGTTAACAGGTGTCTCGATATGATTTTTAGATACTTTTGGAATAGGGTTCCAATATTCTTTATCTTTTGTATTAAAAATATCTAATGTAGTTTCCTTAATTATATCGCCTCTACCCATAAGAGTATTATGCAACTGTACGCAAGCAAACTCATGAATTTCATATACTGATGATAATGTAACTTTTTGAGATTTTGAAAATTCTTTGTAGAGTTTAAAAGCATTAACACCAGTTTTCATCTCATCCTTAATTCCAATCTCTCTACCATATCCAAAGGATAAACCAACAGTTCCTTTTGCCTGACCAGGTTGAATAATCACGGGGACTTTTAGTTCTGTTTCATTTATTTTTATCAAAGCGTAATTACTATTTAAAGCCCCGTTTGATTCATTATAATTTTTTAGACCAATTTTTTCAGCATCAAATTTTGATACAGTTAAATAGTTATCCCACGATACCCTAGTCAATGGATCTGGAAATTCTTGTAACCAAGGATTATTAGCCTGTTGCCCATCACCCATACCAATTTTAGAGTACATAATCAAATCATATCCGTCATTGTTAATAGATACTAACTGAGATAAGTATGTAGAGTATTGTAGATTATTATAATTTAAATTAATTGTACTAGTTGAGGAATAAACTCCATCATGTAAAGAAGAATTCCATTTTTGAGGTGAATCTAAAATATTATTTTTCCAATTATCTCTGATTTTATCATAAAAAGAACTTTGGCTTTCAGACCAACTCAGTAAACAATCTTCAAGCTGTTTAGTATCAAAAAGAGGCTTGATGGTTGGCTGTGTTAAGCTGTATTCTCCATTTATAAATTCAAAGTCTCCCCACGACTCTAATTGATGTGGGATAGCTGCAACATGTGATGAGTTGATAGCTGTTTCATCAATTTTCATTGAGAAAGTAACACTAAAATTTAATTTTTTTAAAGCTTCTGTAAAATCCTTTGAATTAGATAATGTGTAGCAAGGATTTACACCACTCATTATTAATCCTTTAATATCTCCTTTTTTTATTCTATTTAAAAGGCTATTTACTTTTGAATCACTACCATTTCTTACTAAAGAGACTTTAGTTTTACTCTTTACACTAGAACTTAATAAATCATTAATTCTATTAGTGATTATTTGAGCACTTAAATCATCTAATCCACAAACAACAACTGACTTTGAAGAATTAGAAAGTAAATGTTCAGCAGCATAATTTACCTTCTTTAGTAGATCATCTGAAATAGATTGAATTGAGTTAGAATCACCTGATATTTTTTTGTACAAGTGAGCTAAAAATAATTTTTGGTCACTTAACGATAATGGAACTCTCAAATCTGCATTCGATCCGGTAATCGACATGTTTGATTCAATTTGTATATGTTTTGACATGGAAGCTTTTCCATTATTTTTATTTGGTATTCTTCCTTTTACATAATCATGATCGTAATTTGAACCTTGCCAATCACCTAAAAAATCTGCACCAATTGAAACAATGCATTTGGCATTTTGAAAATCATAATAGGGAAGAGCTCTTAAACCATACATTAATTCATGAGCGTCTAATGTTGAAGACTCAGAAATTGAATCATACTCAATATGTTCAATATTAGGATATTTGTTAATGAACTCAGATATAATTTTTTTACTAGTTGGACTATTGATAGTTGATGTCAATAAAACAACTGGTTGATCTAAGGATTTTAATGAACTCAATTGTGCTTTAATATTGTTACTAAAATTATCCCAAGAAACATCTTGTTGATTTATAGTAGGTCCTTGAACCCTACCACTATCATATAGACCAAGAATTGAAGCATTTAATCTAGCATTTGCATATCCATTGTAAGAGGATAGTTTGTTATTCTCAATTTTAATAGGTCTGCCTTCTCTAGTTTTAACAAGGACATTTGCGGAGTCGTAGCCATCATACAGTGTAGTTGCATAATAATTTGCAATACCTGGAATTATTCTATCAGGTTGAACCACATAAGGAACAGATTTGTGAACCGGCCCCTCACAACTTGCAAGTACAGCAGCTGTTGTGCTAAAGCCTAAATATTTTAAAAAGTCTCTTCTATCAGTTTGTGTATTATTGATTGAGTCATTAGTAAAAATATTTTCGTCTACAGGTAATTTTTCAGTAAACTCATTATTTCTTAACTGATCAATGGCGCTGTTAGGCTTTAACTCAATTTCACTTTTCCAATATTTTTTTTCTTGATTCATTCAATCAAATTTTAATAGTGACATTTGCCACATTCAAGACCTCCCATTTGAGCTACAGTTAATTTTTCAACACCATACTTTTTAGATAACTCTTCATGAATCTTAGTGTAATACTCATTATTTTTTACTTTTACATCAGACTCTCGATGACAACTAATACACCATCCCATTGTCAATGATGAATGCTGGTATACAATTTCCATTTCTTCAATAGGACCATGACATTCTTTACAATCAATACCTGCAACATTTACATGTTGTGAGTGATTGAAGTAGACAAAATCGGGTAAGTTATGAATCCTAACCCATTTAACTGGCTCAGTATCTCCTGTATACGTTCTACTTTGCTCATCCCATCCCACAGCTTTATATAATTTTTTTATCTCATTGGTATAAAAATCTTTTGTATAACCTTTTTCAAGATCCTCTTCACCATTATATTCAGCAATATTTTCATGACAATTCATGCAAACATTTAATGATGGAATTCCAGAATGCTTGGAAGATCTTGCTGATGAGTGACAATATTGACAATCTATTTGATTTGCTCCAGAATGTATTTTGTGAGAATAATGAATTGGTTGTACAGGCATATAACCTTGATCAATACCAATTTGCATCATCCAGCCATATGCAAAATAAGCGCTTGAAAGTAAAAAGAAAACTACAGAACAAAAAACTAGAAATTGATTTTTGATAAATAATTTCCAAATTGGAACTTTAAATAATGGTTTTGATTTTTCAAATTCAATTCCATTTTTATTAGCAATTGCTTTGAGAGTTTTGTTTACCAAAAATAACATAGAAACTAAAACACAAAGAATTATAACTAAGACAACAAGAATAATATCTGTAGAAACAGAACCTGCAGTTGGAGCTTGGGATGTAACGACAGTAGATGCTGCAACAGCAACTGGTTCAGGCACATAATCAGTATAGGCTAAAATATTGTCAATATCCATATTTGTAAGTTGTGGAAAAGCATTCATAGCAGCTTTATTCCATTCTTCCCAAATAGCAACAGCTCTTTCATCACCAGATTTAATCATTGCATTACTATTTTTAATCCATGAATACAGCCATTCTTTTTCATATTTAGCTGAAACACCCGCAAGGGCAGGACCAATAAGATTTTTATTTAATTTATGACAAGCGGCACAGTTCGCATTAAATAAAGACTTACCTTTTGCAATATCAACTTCTTGAGAAAAACCACCAAAAGAAAAGGAAAAAATAAGAATTACAAGCGCAAAAAATCTAGAGACAACAAGTTTCTTAAAAGATTGACTTAGGTTTTTGTTTTTAATAGTTTCCAACAATTAAAAAATTGCTTGATTTTAGGGATCAAAAATAATAAACATTAACCATATTAAAAACATATTTTTAATCTATTTTAATATTTTAACATTTAAAAAACTTTAGGTCAAATATGTTTAACAATTAAGTAAAATAAATTAAAAAAGTAAAGAATTATATTTGTAATAGAAATGAAAAAAAAATTAACTATCATTTGTTTATTATTTTTAAGCATAACTTATTCTCAAACTGATAGACTCAACCTTATCAATGATCCAAAATTAGACAGTGTTCTAAAAATTAAAAAAGTTATTGATAAAAAAAATTTTAAAAAAAACTATTACTCAATTCAATTATTTAGTGGACAATTTGTAATTGGAGATTCAATATCAAAATTAGTTTCTGAAAAATTTATAGAGGATAGTGTTTATTTTTATTTTGAAACTCCAAACTATAAAGTTCGTATAGGTAAGTATAAATCTAAATTGGATGCTGAAAAAAAATTAAAAATTTTAAGGAAAGAATTTAAATCTGCATTTGTATTTATGCCTGATAATTAAAGATTAATCTATTTTTTTAGTTTCTTTTTTACTTTAAGCTCGTTGAAACATTCTAAAACATCACCAACCTTGATGTCATTGTAGTTTTTTAACTGAATACCACAATCATATCCCTTTGAAACATCTTTAACATCGTCCTGAAATCTTTTTAGTGAGGAAAGTTCTGTCGTAGTTATAACAATCCCTTCTCTAATAAGTCTTACTTTTGATTTTCGATTAATTTTACCATTCATAACCATACATCCTGCAATAGTTCCAATTTTTGAAATTTTAAATGTTTCTCTTATTTCAGCTGAACCAGTTATTTCCTCTTTCAGCTCAGGTGATAACAGCCCTTCCATGGCATCCTTAAGATCATTAATAGCATCATAAATAATGGAATAATTTCTAATATCGACTTCTTCTTTATCAGCAATAGACCTTGCATTGCCTGAAGGTCTTACATTAAATCCTATAACAATTGCGTCAGAAGCTGAAGCTAATAAAATATCTGATTCTGTTATGGCGCCAACAGCCTTATGAATAATGTTGACAATAATTTCATCTGTAGATAATTTTTGAAAAGAATCAGAAAGTGCTTCTACTGAACCATCAACATCACCTTTTAAAATAATATTAAGTTCTTTGAAATCACCAATGGCAATCCTTCTACCAATTTCATCTAATGTTATATGTTTTTGAGTTCTGACACTTTGTTCTCTAACAAGTTGTGTTCTTTTTGCCGCAATTTGTTTAGCTTCTTTTTCATCAACAAAAACATTGAATTTATCACCTGCCTGAGGAGCACCATCGAGCCCAAGAACTGAAACAGGCATTGATGGTCCTGCAGATTTAATTTGATGACCTCTTTCATCATACAATGCCTTTACCTTACCACTGTATTGACCAGCTAAAATATAATCTCCAATATTTAATGTCCCAGTCTGAACAAGAAGAGTAGAAATATAACCTTTCCCTTTATCTAACCTAGCTTCAATTACAGACCCACTAGGTGCTTTATTTGGATTTGCTTTTAATTCTAACATTTCAGATTCCAAAAGAATTTTTTCCAATAATTCATCAACTCCAATACCTTTCAAGGCTGAGATATCATGAGATTGTATTTTACCACCCCACTCTTCAACTAATAAATTCATTCCTGATAACTTCTCTTTGATTTTTTCAGGATTAGCTACATCTCTATCTATTTTATTAATTGCAAAAACAATTGGAACACCAGCAGCTTGGGCATGACTAATTGCTTCTTTAGTTTGAGGCATTATGTCATCATCAGCAGCAATGACTATCACAACGATATCAGTTAATTGAGTACCTCTTGCTCTCATAGCTGTAAAAGCCTCATGACCAGGAGTGTCTAAAAATGTAATTTTATTATCATTTTTAAGTTTAACACTGTATGCGCCAATATGTTGAGTAATCCCACCTGATTCTCCAGCTATAACATTTTCTTTTCTAATAAAATCAAGTAATGACGTTTTACCATGATCTACATGGCCCATAACTGTAACAATTGGAGGACGTGGAAGAAGATCTTCAGGCAAGTCAGAATTAACATTAATTGATTCTTCAATTTCTGCAGTTACAAAATCTACTTCAAATCCAAATTCATCAGCAACAACAGAAAGTGTTTCGGCATCAAGCCTTTGGTTCATGGTAACCATTATACCCAGAGACATACAAGCTGAAATAATATCATTTCCAGAAACATCCATCATTGTAGCCACCTCACCAACAGTTATAAATTCAGTTACCTTAATAACCTTCTTTTCAGATTCAGTTTTTTCTTGATCCTCACTTCTTTTTTTATGGGTATCTCTTTTCTCTTTTCGATATTTTGCTGCTTTTGATTTGGAAGATTGTAATTTTTCTAGTGTTTCCTTAATTTGCTTTTGAACTTCATCATCTGACGGTGTAATTGCAACATTCCTTGACTTATTTTGTTTATCAATTGTATTTTTTGAAGAATCTTTCTGGTTTATAATATCTTTAGCAATTCTTCTTCTTTTTCTTTTGTTTTTTGTACTATCATTTTCTGAATCAGGTTTATTAAACTTTTCAAGATTTATTTTTTCACCTGTTTTTTTAAGACCTGAAAGTTTTTCATATTTAGTATGAATTTTGGATTCATTTTTTTCTAAAACTTTTTCATTATCGTCTTCTTTAGAATTTAAAGTATTTACATCATTTTTAATTTCAAGATTTTGATTGGGAGTTTTTTTATCAAGATCAATTTCTCCAATTTTTTTAAATTTGTGAATAGATGATTTTGATGTAATTATCCTATTTTTATTTATTTCTTGATCTCTTTCAAATTTGATTCGTAATTCCTCTTTTTCTTTCAATTTTTCCTCTGTAAGATCGTGTGACTCAACCTTACTGGATCTATCAGATTTAAATTCCGAGAGCAACAAATCATACTGACTTGTTGAAATCTTAGAAGTGGGTCTAGCTTCAATAGTATGTCCTTTCGAGGAGAGAAATTCTACAACTCTTTCAAGAGAAATATTAAATTCTCTAACAACTTTATTTAACCTAATTTTATTCAAATCACTCATTAATTTTCTTCGAACTCTTCACTTAAAATTTTTCTAACATCAATTATGGTTTCTTCTTCTAAATCAGTTCTTTTAGCAAGATCCTCAACATCTTGCTCAAGTATACTTTTAGCAGTGTCAAGTCCAGCTTTTTTAAACTCATCGATAATCCATGAGTCAATTTCGTCAGAAAATTCAGTTAACTCAACATCTTCTTCAGAGCCTTCTCTAAAAACATCAATTTCATATCCTGTCAATTGACCAGCAAGCTTTATATTGTACCCTCCTCTTCCAATAGCTTTAGAAACTTGATCAGAATCTAAATAAACTTGAACTGTTTTATTTTCATCATCAATTTTAAGTGATGTTATTTTTGCAGGACTCAATGATCTAGTAATAAATAACTGAGTGTTAGTAGTGTAATTAACAACATCAATATTCTCATTGCCAAGCTCTCTAACAATGCCATGAATTCTTGACCCTTTCATTCCTACACAAGCTCCAACAGGATCAATTCTATCATCATATGAATCGACTGCTACCTTAGCCTTCTCACCAGGTATTCTAACTACTTTTTTTATGTTTATTAAACCATCAAAAACTTCAGGAATATCTTGCTCAAAAAGCTTTTCTAAAAACTTTGGAGATGTCCTTGACATGATTATTGAAGGTTTTGTTCCTTTTAATTCGACAGATTCTATAATCCCTCTTATTGAATCACCTTTTCTGTAAAAATCTGATGGTATCTGCCTATCCTTTGGCATTATTATTTCATTTCCATCGTCGTCTAATAGAATAACAACGTTATGTCTTATATGATGAACTTCTGCGGTATAAATTTCTCCTACCAAGTCAATAAATTGCTTATAAATAATCCCATTGTCATGTTCATGCACCTTAGCAACTAAGTTTTGCCTAAGTGAAAGGACTACTCTTCTACCTAAATCTATGAGCTTTACTTCTTCAGATACATCTTCACCAACTTCAAAATCAGGTTCAATTTTCCTAGCATCTGTAAGAGAAATTTGACTATTATCATCCTCTACATCATCATCAGCAACTACAACTCTATTTCTCCAAATTTCTAAGTCACCTTTATCTGGATTAATAATAACATCAAAATTTTCATCATCCCCAAATTTTCTTTTCAAGGTATTTCTGAAAACTTCTTCTAGAATAGACATTAAAGTAACCCTATCAATAAACTTCTCATCTTTAAATTCTGAAAAAGATTCAATTAGCGATAAATTATCCATATTTTTTAAATTATATATAAAAAAGGAGGGGACAATGTCCCCTCTATATTTCGTTCAGCTGTGCAAATATATAAATATCTTACAAACTTTGTTGGCCTACTAGGGATCGAACCTAGACTCTTCTGGACCAAAACCAGACGTGTTGCCAGTTACACCATAGGCCAAGAGCATGCAAATTTAAAATAACTTTCAATTATATACCAGTTTATATTAAATAATTATCACTTTAATCTTTAACATTGAAATAACTGCAAAATTGACAATGTTTATTTATTTTTAGACTTTAAAAAATATTTTGAATTTTAATAAATACAATAATTTTTTTGGATTTTTAAACGGCTTAATTGCATTTATAGTTTTTTACCTCACAGTAGAACCAACTGCCAGCTATTGGGATTGTGCAGAATATATCTCAACATCCGCAAAACTTCAAATAGGGCATCCCCCTGGAGCTCCATTATTTCAAATGCTTGGTGCTGTTTTTTCAATTTTTGCTTTTGATGTTGAACAAATTGCATTCACAGTTAATATGATGTCAGTGACGTCAAGTGCATTTACTATTGTATTTCTTTTTTGGTCAATTTCATTGATAACAAAAAAGATACTTGGCATTGGTGATATGTTAAAAAAAGATGAGTTTCTAAAAGTTTTTGGCTCATCATTTCTGGGTGCGCTTACATTTACATTTACAGATAGCTTCTGGTTTAATGCTGTTGAAGCTGAGGTGTATGCAATGGCTACATTAATTTTATCTGTGCTGTTTTGGCTTGGTTTAAAGTGGGAATCTGAATTTGGTAGCGATAGATCAGACAGGTGGTTAATTTTAATTTCGTTTGTAATTGGTTTATCATTTGGTGTTCATTTTATGGGTCTTCTTGCATTGCCTTCAATCGGACTAATTTATTTTTTTAAAAAATATCAAAAAATTGATTTTAAAAAATTCATACTTGCAAATATTATTTCTGTTTCAATTTTATTATTCATCTTTAAATTATTACTACCGTCAACACTAAAATTATTTGGTTATTTAGAGGTGTTTTTTGTCAATGAATTAGGTCTCCCATTTAATTCAGGAACAATTTTCACTGCATTTCTTTTGATACTCATTTTATTTAGCTCAATCAATTTTACTAAAAAGAAAAAACTATATACATTGAATACATTAATACTATGTATAACTTTCATATTTATTGGATTCTCATCTTGGCTAATGATTCCTATAAGATCTAATGCTGAGACTGTAATCAATGAAAATTCACCAAAAGATGCAAGATCATTATTAGCATACTATAATTTAGAACAGTATCCTGAAACTTATTTATTTTATGGACCAATGTTTACTGATGCTTATGCTGGACAAGATCTGGATGAACCATACAAAGATGATAAGCCAAAATATGAAAAAAATGAAAAACTCAATAAATATATAATTGTTAATGATTGGGAAAAGGGAAAAATTAATTCGAATAAAAAACATAGAGGATTTTTCCCTAGAATGTGGAGTGACAATAATGCTGTTAATTATTTAAAATATTATGGATTTTTAAATTTTGCAATCAAAGATGAATACAAAAATGAACCTCAAGTCCAAAAAATTGTTCAAAACTTTAAAAATGATATTGATAATGACGATGTAACTGCAGAGGAATTCAATGAATTTTTAACAGACTTTAATAGTTACATTGAGATTGAAAAACCTAGTTTTTTAGCTAATCTTAATTACTTTTTTTCTTATCAATTGAGGCAAATGTATTTTAGATATTTTATGTGGAATTTCTCTGGAAGGCAAAATGATAATCAATGGAAATTTGACCTTGAAAATGGAAATTGGATTTCAGGTTTTAAAATTATTGATGAATTTAGATTGGGTCCTCAAAATAATTTACCACCTGATGTAATTAATAATAAAGCTCGAAACAAATATTTTATGATTCCTTTAATTTTAGGATTAATTGGTTTTTTATTTATATTGAAGATAGATTTTAAGACTTTTTGGCCTTTATTTCTTTTATTTGTTTTCACTGGGATAGCTCTTAAGTTTTATTTGAATGAGAGAGTCTTTGAACCAAGAGAAAGGGATTATGCTTTAGTTGGTTCATTTTATGCATTTTCAATTTTTATAGGACTAAGTTTTATGTACTTTTTTAAATCCATAAAACACTATTTAAACGAACGTTACTCTTCGATAATCTCATTCATGATTGTATTAGCTGCTCCTGTATTACTTGCATTCAATAATTGGGATGATCACGATAGATCTGACAGATATACAGCTCAAACTTTAGCTAAAGCATATCTTGACTCAATTGTGGAAGACAAACAAGCTATGATTTTTACAATTGGAGACAATGATACTTTTGCTCTTTGGTATGCTCAAGAAATTGAAGAACATAGAACTGATGTAAGGACAATAAATACTAGTCTAATAGCTACAGACTGGTATATGGATCAAATGAAGAGAAAGGCATATAAAAGTGAGCCAATAAAATCCCAACTAAAACACAGTCAATATGCGCATGGCATAAGAGATTACATTAAATACGAGGCACTAATTGATTCTGTTAGGTGGGACTTAAAAGATTTTATGAACTGGATAAGCAGTGATAATGAAAGAACTAAATACAAATTTTTACTGGAACAATATGGTTATGACAAATCTGATTTAAATAATGTTCCAAAGTTTACCCAAAATATGGTTTTTTACCCAACTAATAAGGTGCGATTTTACGTTAATAAAGAAAATGTTCTAAACTCTGGTGTTGTTAAAAAAGAAAATGAAAATTTAATTGTTGATTATATTGATATCGACCTTCCAAAATCGGGTTTGTATAAAAATCAAATACTTATGCTTGATATTCTTTCTAAAAATGACTGGGAAAGACCAATATATTTTACAGGTGGAAGTTACAAAGATTCAGAATACTTGTGGATGAAAGATTATCTTCAGTTAGATGGTTTAGTTTATAAGCTTGTTCCAATTAAAACACCATTAAATCCTGACAATCCCTACCAGATGGGGAGAATTGATCCAAATAATATGTACAAAATTGTAAAAAAATGGCAATGGGGTAATTCAGAATCAGACAAAATTTACCATGATCCTGAAACGAGGAAAAATAGTATAACTTTTAGAAGTAATTTACATAGACTTGCTGAAGAATTTATTTCACTTGGAGACTACGAGAAGGCTAATGAAATTTTAGATCTTTCTTTTGAGAAGTTACCTATTGAGTATTTTGGATACTATAGTCTAAGTGAACCATATATAGATAGCTATTATAAACTCGGAAAAATTAAAAAGGGTAGAGACCTATTTAAAATAATTGAGGAAAAATATCACGATCAGATTAATTATTACTCAAAATCTATGCTTTACAATGAGAATAGTTTTGATTTAGAATCATATGCTGAAAATATTTTTACCTATAATGAAAGATTAAGAGGTCTTCTTGAGAATCAAATAAATTTAGGAGAAATTGAATTTGTCAGTGATTATTTATTAAAATACATAGAAACATCTAATGTTTTTAAAAGTTTGTATGGCGAGTATGATTTCTTCAATTATTTAATAAGTTTTATTTCTCCATTATATTTAGCAGAAAAACAATCTGAAGCAAGAGACCTTTATGAAATAAATAAAAAATTAATTTTAGAAAGATTAAAAAATTTAATTTCTGCAAGGGATGATTCTTCAGCTGATTACATAAATTCATTATCTAAACAAGAGTTAGGTAATTATGAAGAATTAATTGCCATAATATCAGAATATGAGGATAAAGAATATATTAAATCTGAATTAAATGAATACTTGAATTACGTTGATAATTTTAGTTTATAGAAATTCGTTTAATAGATTTATCAGAGTATTGGCATCTTGCTCGCCACTCTGCCTCCATACCATTTCACCTGACTTATAAATCATTAAAGTTGGAAGACCTTTAATACGAAGGGCCTGAGCTAATTCATTGTTTTTGTCAACATTGATTTTTATTACCTTTCCTTTATCTCCAATTGCAGCAGCAACATCTTTTAAAACAGGGTGCATTGATGTTGATGATTCATTCCAATCAGTATAAAAATCCAAAAGAATTGGCATTTCGGAATCAATAAGTTCACCAAATTTAGACATATACAGAATTTAGGGTAAAAATAACATTTTTTATAAATAAGTGATTTTTACTGTTTTATATCAAAATATTTTAGGTTAATAAATATTAAGATTTCTAATCATTAGTTCGTAATTTAGAACCTACTTCAATGAATAAACCAAAACTTTTTTTGATTGATGCCTATGCTCTAATTTTCAGAGGATATTATGCTTTTATAAAAAATCCTAGAATTAATTCAAAAGGATTTGATACAAGTGCAATAATGGGATTTTTGAATTCAATATTTGATATTTTAAATAGAGAAAATCCTGACTATTTTTCAGTTATTTTTGATAAAGGGGGTTCCAAAGACAGAAGAGAAATATTTCAAGAATATAAAGCTAATAGACATGCTACACCAGAACCAATTCTTGAATCAGTACCAATTATTTATGATATCCTAAAAAACTTAGGTATTAATACAATTGATAAAGAAGGTTACGAAGCTGATGATATAATAGGAACTATTGCATTGAGAGCTGAAAAAGAAGGGTTTCAAACATTTATGGTGACTCCAGATAAAGATTTTGCACAATTAGTTACTAAAAATATATTCTTATATAAACCAGCTCGATTTGGAAATGGTATTGAAATTTGGGGAGTTGATGAAGTGAATAAGAAATTTGAAATTGATCATCCGATAAAAGTTATTGATTATTTAGGGATGATGGGGGATTCTGTTGATAATATACCTGGCCTCCCTGGAGTTGGAGATAAAACAGCTAAAAAATTTTTAAAAGAATATGGTTCTCTTGAGGGATTAATTGAGAACATAGAACATTTAAAAGGAAAATTAAAAGAAAAAATTGAAGACAATAAAGATCTTGGTTTTTTATCAAAAAAATTAGCAACAATAATTACTAATGTTCCTGTTGAATTTGAACTTGAAGATTTAAAATTAAAAGCGCCTAATAATAATGAGATAACTAAAATTTTTAGTGAACTAGAGTTTAGAAGATTAACTGAAACATATAAAAAGCTTTTCGTTAAGGATAATGAAGAAATTAAAGAAATTGATAAGAATATTGACTTATTTACTAATATTGAGGAAGCTCCCATATCTTCAAATAAATTTTTAATTCAAGATGTCTCTAACGAAACATCTTTTAGACTTTTACATGAAAAACTATCCAATGAAAAAACTTATTCTATTGATGTTAACAAAGAAAATTATTTAACTTTTTGTTGGACTGAAAATTCAATTTATTCTATTAATCTTGATCAAAGAAATTCAAATGAATTTATTAAAATGATTGAGCCGTTATTTAGTGCTAATTCTAAAATTTATGTTTTTGATGTAAAAAAAGTTTTACGTTTTTTTAATAAACACAACTTGAGTCATGATCCTAAAAAATTTTTTGATTTAAAAATTGCTAACTACCTAATTGATTCGAGTAGACGAGATGATTTTGAATCTTTTTTAAAAATTTATGGTTTTAATTTAGGTTCTGAAGAAAGAGTATTTTATATAAATAAATTGTCTACAATAGTTACTAAAGAAATTATTGAGCATGGAATTGAATCTCTTTTTGAAGATGTTGAGATGCCTTTATCTATAATATTAACCGAAATGGAAAATGAAGGGGTAAATATTGATACTAAGTTGTTGGATTATATATACAAACAATTTGATAACTCTTTAAAAAAACTGCAATCCGAAATTTTTAGTTTCTCAGGTGAAGAGTTTAATTTAGCATCTCCAAAACAACTTGGAGAAATATTATTTGATAAATTAAAAATCGAGTCCAAGGCAAAAAAAACAAAGACTGGACAATACTCTACAAGTGAAGAAACTTTATCAAAGCTTTCTGAAAAACATAAAATAGTTGAAAAAATTCTAAAATGGAGATCTTTACAGAAACTCATCACAACATATGTTACTGCACTTCCAAAACAAATAAATAGTGAAACTAAAAGAATTCATACCATTTTTAATCAGACCCTAACATCAACTGGTAGATTAAGTAGTTTGAATCCTAATCTTCAAAATATCCCAATTAGAACAGAGAATGGAAAATTAATTAGAAAAGCTTTTACTCCAAGAGATGACAAACACATTCTAGTATCAGCAGATTATTCCCAAATTGAACTTAGAGTTATTGCTTCAATGAGTAAAGACAAAAACATGATTGATGCATTTAATAATGATGAAGATATTCATACCGCAACAGCTGCAAATGTTTTTGGAATTAAACTTAAGGATGTTACACCAGAACAAAGAAGTCATGCAAAAGTTGTAAACTTTGGAATTATTTATGGTGTTTCTGCTTTTGGATTGAGTAATCAAACCAAACTAAGTAGGTCAGAATCAAAAGAAATAATAGAAAACTATTATAAATCATATCCTAAACTAAAAGATTTCACACAGGATCAAGTTGAATTTGCTAGGGAAAATGGATATGTGAAAACAATTCTTGGAAGAAAAAGATTTTTAAATGATATAAATTCAAGAAATGCAATATTAAGATCCTCAGCAGAAAGAAATGCAATTAACACTCCAGTTCAAGGTAGCGCTGCAGATATTATAAAAATTGCAATGGTCAAAATCAATAACGAATTTCAAAATCAATCAATTAAATCAAAACTCATATTACAAGTTCATGATGAACTTATTTTTGATTGTTTAAAAGATGAATTAAACATTGTAAAAGAAATTATTTCATCAAGCATGCAAAGTGCCTATAAACTAAAAGTTCCTCTTAAAGTTGACATCGGAATAGGCAACAATTGGCTTGAGGCACACTAGGTTATATTTATTTTATAAATCATTTGCAATATTGATTAATTATTGTAGTTTTGTCGACCATTAAAATAATTGATTTGGAATCTAATAGTTTTAAAACAGTTTCGATTAGAAAAGAAGATGTTCAAAAGAGATGGTTTCTTGTTGATGCAAGTGATCAAAATCTTGGTAGAATGTGCTCTAAAGTTGCCAAAATATTGAGAGGTAAGCATAAACCAAGTTTTACCCCTCATGTAGATTGTGGTGATAATGTAATTATAATTAATGCAAGTAAAATTAATTTGACTGGAAACAAATGGTCAGATAAAAAATATATTAGTTATACTGGATATCCTGGTGGACAAAGGGTAAAAACTGCTCAGCAACTACATGATAAAAATCCATCAATTATTGTTGAAAAAGCTGTAAAGGGTATGCTTCCTAAAAATAAATTAGGAGCTGCAATTTTTAAAAATTTGAGAGTTTACAATGACGAATTACACAAACAAGAGTCTCAAAGCCCTGAACCAATTAACTTAAATAACATATAATTTGGAAGTAGTTCACACAATAGGTAGAAGAAAAACATCTGTAGCTAGAGTATACATGTCAAAAGGAAAAGACAATGTAATTGTTAATGGAAAAGACTACAAAGAATATTTTCCTACTACCACACAACAGTACAAAATAATGCAACCATTTCAATTAACTAACAATACTGGTAAATACGATTTATCTGTAAACGTTTATGGAGGTGGTACCACTGGACAAGTAGAAGCTATTAGACTTGCTATTTCAAGAGCATTGTGTGAAATTTCTGAAGATAATAAATCAGCATTGAAGAGTGAAGGATTGCTAACGCGAGATCCTAGAATGGTAGAAAGAAAGAAATTTGGTCAGAAGAAGGCCAGAAAAAAATTCCAGTTCTCTAAGAGATAATAGAGTTCTTGAATTAAGTTCATAATAATAACGTTGTCGAATTTCGTTAATCGAAATTTAGTTTAGCATCTAAACTGCCAAATGGTACGTTGCTAAAGAACAAGAAAGTAAACTAAAAAAAATGGCAAAAAAAACTGAAATCAAAGACCTTGTAAAGGCAGGTGTTCACTTTGGACATCTAACTAGAAAATGGAACCCAAACATGGCTCCTTTTATTTATTCCGAAAAAAACGGAATTCATATCATAAATTTATATAAAACAGTCAATAAACTTGAAGAAGCGTGCTCTGCTTTAGAAAAGATTACATCATCTGGAAGAAAGATTCTTTTTGTTGCTACTAAGAAACAAGCAAAAAATATTATTTCAGAATGTGCTTCTGAAGTCAATATGCCTTATATCACTGAAAGGTGGCCTGGAGGTATGTTAACAAATTTTGTCACCATCAGAAAAGCTGTAAAAAAAATGTCTGCAATTGATAGAACAAAAGAAGACGGAACATTTGAAACTCTTTCTAAAAAAGAAAAATTAAGAGTTGATAGAACCAGAGCAAAACTAGAAAAGAATTTAGGATCAATTACTAGCATGACTAGACTTCCTGGTGCTCTGTTTGTTGTAGATATTAGAAGAGAACATATTGCTGTAAGAGAAGCTAATAAACTTAATATTCCAATATTTGCTATGGTTGATACTAACACTGACCCTAATAAAGTTGATTTTGGTATACCCTCAAATGATGATGCTTCTAAGTCAATTGAAATTATTTTAAAGAAAGTGACTGAATCTATCAAAGAAGGTCTTCAGCAAAGAGATAAAGAAAAGGCGGAAAATGAAGCGAAGAAAGAAAAAGGTGATGAGCCTGAAAACAAAACTAAAGAAGAAAAAAAAGATAAATAAATATTATGAGTAATATAACTGCTGCAGATGTAAATAAATTAAGAAAAAGTACTGGTGCTGGTATAATGGATTGTAAGAAGGCGTTAGTTGAAGCTAAAGGCGATTTTGAACTAGCCATAGAAAATTTGAGAAAAAAAGGTCAAAAAGTTGCTGCAAAAAGAGCTGACAGAGAGTCAAGTGAAGGTGCAGTTATAGCAAAAGTAAATTCTGATTCAAATTCTGGAGTGATAATTTCTCTTAATTGTGAAACAGATTTTGTTGCAAAGAATGAATCATTTATCTCTCTTGCTAATCAGATAGCTGAATTAGCATTAAGTTCCAATTCAAAAGAAGAGCTTTTAGAAACAAAAATTGAATCAATGTCTGTTCAGGAAAAATTAATTGAACAAACAGGTGTTATTGGTGAAAAATTAGAAATAGGTTCGTTTGAAAAAATTAATTCAAACTTTGTTGGATCTTACATTCATGCTGGAAATAAAATTGCTACAATTGTTGGTCTATCAAATAATTTTGATGAATCATTTGAAGTTGCAAAAAATGTATGTATGCAAGCTGCGGCTATGAATCCAGTTGCCCTTGATGAAGATGGAGTAAGTAAAGAAATAATTGAAAAAGAAATTGAAATTGCTAAAGAACAGTTGAGAGCTGAAGGAAAACCAGAGGCTATGCTTGAAAATATAGCTAAAGGTAAATTGAAGAAATTTTTCAAAGACAACACTTTAATTAATCAAGCATTTATTAAAGACAATAAAATGTCAGTTAATGAGTACATTAAATCTGTAAACTCAGATTGTTCAATAACTGACTTTAAAAGGGTTTCCTTAGTTTAATTAATACACCCTTTTAAATACTATGATTATATTTACATAATCATTAAAATGCCATACAAAAGAATTCTATTAAAATTAAGTGGTGAAGCTCTTATGGGCAATAGAACCCATGGTGTTGACCCTGAAAGAATCAAGGCCTATTGTAAAGAAATTAGCGAACTTGTAAAAACTGGTGTTGAAATAGCAATTGTTATTGGTGGTGGTAATATTTTTAGAGGATTATCCGCAGCTAGCAATGGAATGGATAGAGTCCAAGCTGACTACATGGGGATGTTAGCCACTGTAATTAATGGACTTGCTTTACAAAGTACTCTTGAAGAAAGTGGTATTCAAACCAGGCTTCAAACAGCTCTTAAAATGGAATCAATTGCTGAGCCGTATATAAAAAGAAGAGCTGTAAGACATCTTGAAAAAAAAAGAGTTGTTATTTTTAGCGCTGGAACTGGAAATCCTTTTTTTACAACTGACTCTGCTGCAGTTTTACGAGCAATTGAAATTAATGCAGACGTTATTTTAAAGGGAACAAGAGTGGACGGAATATACAATTTAGACCCAGAAAAAAATAAAAATGCTATAAAATTTGAACATTTAACATTTGATGATGCCATTACAAAAAAATTAAAAGTAATGGATTCAACAGCATTTACATTAAGTAAAGAAAATAATTTACCAATTATTGTTTTTAATATGAACAAACCTGGAAATTTGAAGAAAATTATTGATGGAAAACAAATTGGGACAATAGTTAATTAAATGGAAGAATTAGAGTTTATTTTAGAGGCTACAGAAGAATCAATGGTTAACTCCATTTCTTTTTTGGAAAAAGAGCTTTTAAATATTAGAGCAGGTAAAGCTAATCCTAATATGTTATCTAGTGTAAAAGTTGATTATTATGGTGCACAAACTCCATTAAATCAAATTGCTAATATTAACACCCCAGATTCACAAACCCTTTCCATTCAACCATGGGAAAAAGATAAACTTGAAGATATAGAAAAGGCTATTTTATCAAGTAATTTAGGTTTTAATCCAATGAACAATGGTGAATCTATAATAATTAGTATTCCTCCATTGACTGAAGAAAGAAGAATAGAGTTAGTAAAAGTTGCAAAATCTGAAGTTGAAAACGCTAAAGTAAGTATTCGTAATGCCAGAAAAGAAGCTAATAACGAAATTAGAAAATCTGATGCAAGCGAAGATATGAAATCAAACTTTGAAATAGATGTTCAGAACATTACTGATAAATACACTTCAAAAATCGATTCAATTTTTTCAACTAAAGAAAAAGAAATTTTATCCGTCTAATAATGTCAAAAAGATTACAAATTAAGTCTATATTAAATGATGATTATGTTGGAAAAAATATCATTGTTTATGGCTGGGTTAAAACATTTCGTTCTAATAGGTTTATTAACTTAAATGACGGTTCTTGTCTAAATGATCTTCAATGTGTAGTTGATTATGAAAAACTTGAAGAATCAAAGTTGTCAAAAATTAATACAGGTGCTTGTATAAAAGTTGAAGGAGAAATAGTTAAAAGTAAAGGGCGAGGACAAAGTATTGAGCTAATTACAAATAGTATTGATATTTTAGGAGAGAGTAATCCTGAAAAATTTCCAATTCAACCAAAAAAACATTCATTTGAGTTTTTGAGAGAAAATGCTCATTTGAGAGTTAGAACTAAAACTTTAAGTTCAGTATTTAGAATCAGGTCGGAAGTGTCGTATGCTATTCATAATTTTTTCAATAAAAATAATTTTTATTATATCCACACGCCAATCATTACAGGAAGTGACGCTGAAGGAGCTGGTGAAATGTTTAGAGTAACAACACTTGATTCAAATAAGAAAAATCTAGATTTTTCTGAAGATTTTTTCGGTAAAGAAACTAATTTAACTGTTTCTGGTCAACTTGAAGCTGAAGCTTTGGCTTTGGGACTTGGAAATGTTTATACTTTTGGTCCAACTTTTAGAGCTGAAAACTCAAATACTTCTAGACACTTAGCTGAATTTTGGATGATTGAACCTGAAATGGCTTTCTATGATTTAAATGATAATATGAATTTAGCTGAAGAATTTATACAAAATGTAATTAAACATACTTATGAAAAATGTAAGGATGATATAGTTTTTTTAAGTGATAGATTAGAAAAAGAAGAAATGTCCAAGCCAAAAGATCAAAGAAGTGAACTTTCACTTATTGAAAGGATTGAGTTTGTAATAAATAATAAATTTAAAAGAGTTACATATTCAGAGGCATTTCAAATTTTAAGAAATTCGAAACCAAATAAAAAAGGAAAATTTAAATATCCTGTTAAAGATTGGGGAATTGATTTTCAAAGCGAACATGAAAGGTTTTTAGTTGAAAAATATTTTAAGTGCCCAGTTATTGTATACGACTATCCTGCAAAAATTAAAGCTTTTTACATGAGATTAAATGATGATAAAAAAACTGTTAGAGCTATGGATATTTTATTTCCAGGAATTGGTGAGATTGTTGGTGGATCTCAGAGAGAAGAAAGACTTGATATTTTAAATGAAAGAGTTGAAGCTTTAGGTATTGAAAAGGAAGAACTTTGGTGGTATCTTGATCTTAGAAAATATGGAACTGTAAAACACAGTGGTTTTGGACTTGGCCTTGAAAGATTAATTCTATTTATAACTGGAATGAATAATATTAGAGATGTAATCCCTTTCCCACGAACTCCAAAAAACGCAGAGTTTTAGTATATATCCTTTGTTATTTTGTAATTTTAATGTAGTACATTAAAATGCTAAACCAAAAATTAAAATTAAAATTATCGCAAAAACTTTCTCCTCAGCAGATACAACTGATGAAATTAATTCAATTATCTACTCAAGAGTTTGAACAAAGATTATCTAGAGAAATTGAAGAAAACCCAGCATTAGACACTAACAATAATGAGAACTTAGATTCAGATAATTATGATGATAACGAAAATGACTATGAAATAGATGAAAGCAATCAAGATGAAATTGATATATCCGACTATCTTTCAGATGATGACACACCAGATTATAAACTAAAATCAAATAATTACAGTGAGGAATCAGAAAAAAATATTCCATTTGCATCTGGAACTTCATTTAACCAATTTTTAAAAGCTCAATTACATTCTTTCTCTTTAAGTAAAAAAGAACTTGAGATAGCTGAGTTTATTATTGGCAGCTTAGACTCTTTTGGTTATTTAAGAAGAGATATTTTAGATATTTCTGACGATTTAATTTTTACATTGGGGATAGATGCTGATGAAGCATTAATTCAGAAAATTCTCGATAAGATATATTTATTAGATCCACCAGGTATAGGTGCCCGTGATCTTAAACAATGCTTAGTCCTACAACTTAGAAGAAAAAGTAAAAATAAAACCATTGATTTATCAATAAACATAATTGAAAACTTTTTTGATTTATTCTCAAAGAAACATTTTGAAAAAATAAAACAAAAACTAAATATAAGTAGTGAAGAATTAAGAAATGTGATCACTGAAATAGAAAAATTAAACCCTAAACCTGGTGGAGCTTTCAATGAAAATACGAAAATTAATTCTTCGATTGTGCCTGACTTTACAATTAAAATTATTGAAGGTGAGCTAAAACTTGAATTAAATTCAAGAAATGCTCCTCAACTTAATGTTTCTGAAGAATATAAAAATATGCTATCTGGATATTCTGAGTCAAAAAATAAAACTAAAAGTCATAAAGATGCGGTGATGTTTATTAAACAAAAGCTTGACTCAGCCAAATGGTTTATAGATGCAATTAAACAAAGAAATCAAACCTTGATAATGACAATGTCATCGATAATTAATTTTCAAAAAGATTATTTTTTAACTGGTGATGAAACTAAGATGAAACCAATGATTTTAAAGGATATAGCTGAAAAAATTGAAATGGATATTTCAACTATTTCAAGAGTAGCTAATAGTAAGTATGTTGACACGCCATATGGAATTAAACTTATAAAATCATTCTTTTCCGAAGGAATTAAAAATTCAGATGGAGTAGAAATATCTACAATTGAAGTTAAAAAAACTCTTGAAGATATTATTGAAAATGAGAACAAGAATATTCCTTATACAGATGATCAACTAACTAAATTACTTAATAAAAAAGGCTATCCAATAGCAAGAAGAACAGTTGCTAAATACAGAGAAATGATTGGTGCCCCAGTAGCTAGGCTTAGAAAAAAATTATAATGAATGAAAATGGTATTTCAATTATAATTGTTAATTACAAATCATGGTTGCCTTTAGAAAATTGTCTTAATAGCTTACTTAATCAAAAAAAAATAAAGACTCAAATTATTGTAGTTGATAATAATTCTAACGATAACAAAATACTTTCTTTTAAAAAAATGTACAAATCAGTGATTTGGATAGAAAATGATTCAAATTATGGTTTTTCAAAAGCTTGCAATATTGGCGAACTTAAATCAAAATTTGACTTACTCTTATTTTTAAATCCAGATACAATCCTAGATTCTAACTGTTTATATAAAATTTTAAATAAAAATTTAAATTTCAATTTAAATGTGGTAAGCATTAAACAACTTGATAAAAAAAATAAAAATACATATGCATATGGCGAATTTTTATCTATTTATACATTTAATGGAATATTAAGATTCATAAATAGGATATTCAATAATAAGACAAAAAAAAGACTTGAAAAACTCGACTCATTTAACCCTGACTGGATTTCAGGTTCATTTGTTCTAATATCAAAAAGTATTTTTAGAAAAGTAAATATGTGGGATGAAAGATTTTGGATGTATTATGAAGATATGGACCTATGTAAAAAATTAAAAAAAATTGGAGTTAAAATAATTATGATTAACACTATTTCATGCTACCATTTTCATGGATTATCAACGAGAAATAATCTTGAAACAAAAATAAAAACAAAAACAGAAGTTTTATTATCTAAAATTAAATATGTTGATAAGCATTTTTTTGGATTAAAAAAATTAATTTTTATATCTATAATTTATATATCAATTGTATTAGAACATGCTTTATTATCACCCTTTTCAAAGGTAAAAAGAGGTGTTTTAATAAAGTTTATGAAGAAGTTCAATTATTGATTTCAGTGTAATATAATTCCAACCTAAGTCTTTTATCATAATTTTCCTGATCTGGATTTGGTCCGTAAATTATAGTTCCCAATGGGTTTATAGCAGATGTAATTGGGATTACATTCAAATCAATATTATCTCTCAATTCTAAATTTTGTGAATTATCAATTGATGAAGATACTACTAAACCTAATTTATTAGAAATTGAATCATTTCTAATAATATTTTTAATATGCTCGGAAATTCTGATCTTATATTTTACACCCTCTTTATCAGAGTCGTATTGAATTAATCCATCATGATTAATTTTTTTATCAAATTCTTTCTGACCTGTTGTGTTATCCACAAAATAATCAATTAATGGAGTTTGAGTTTCCATGTCATACAAGTATAAGCGAGATGGCTCAACTAAGCCGCCATAAGAACGAATAGTTTTTTGATCAATATATACAGTCAAGTTAGCTTCATTAATTAACCAACCTTTCGATCTAATTTCATCTAAAATATTAACTCCATTATTTTCTGTAAATAAATCTAACTCTAGCATTGCACCTTGTCCTCCTTTTAAATATCCAGTTTTAAGATTTTCACTTAAACTTATATTGTCTAAAATGGGTTGAATGAAATCCCCCTTATTTATCAGGTTTATTTGATTACCTGCTAATAAAATTTCAAAATCTTTTTCTGCTTTTTCAATTACATCATCAGAGGTGTCATCTGTTGAATTGTTATCATTATATACATCATATTCATATGTGATTTTTATTCTCGCATTATCATAATCAAGAATCATTAATAAATCATCAGAAAAATCATAAGCGCTCAGTAATAATCCCTTAATGTAAAGGTTGAAATTATCCTGATTTGAAAGATCAGTACTACCTTCTTTATCAATAATCTTTGATTGAAAAAAAGTAGTATCTAAAGGAATTATTATCCTTGGTGAAAGCCTTTCTTTTACTTGAGTAGATTCATCAACTTCGTCTGTGTCAGGGTCATCTTCCTCATATATAGTTATTTCACTTGTATCTAACTCAACAAAATCATCATATAAAATTTTGTTTGCAAAATCTTTAATAAAATGATCATCAGAATAATATTTTTGAAAAGTCTCAAAATTATTACTTGGATCGTAGTCTCTCAAATAATAGTCCAATTCTTGAATCTTTATCTTAAAGGTTGCATCAATATTCCCAATTAAAGAATCTATATCATAAACAGTAGATCCCTCATCTGGATTTATTGATTCCGTATCTAGATTATCATTAATTCCATCTCCGTCTGTATCTGGGTTTAGTGGATTTGTGCCATTAGCTCTTTCTTGTATATCGGAAACTCCATCACCATCACTATCACTATTTATATCATTACTATCAACATCATAAAGATCTATAACTCCATCACCGTCAGAATCAATTGTATTATTATAAAAAGGTATTTCTAAAACAACTTTTGTTACATTTTCATTTTCTTGTATTACTTTGATATTATTTGTATCTCCATTTTTTTCTTTATCAGAATCCCATAAACCAAAAAAAGGATCATATTGTGACAATCTTAACTGAGTTACAAATGAAGACTCAGATTTTCCAAAAATATTATCATTAATTTGCCCTAATTGATAGGAGCTTAATCCATTAGATTTAAAAGGAGAAATAAGTTTTTGTGTAGCATAAACAGGAATATGCTCTACACTTGTATTGAAAGTATCGGATTTTAAAATATCAGTACCAATTGAATTATAATCCTTAGTACATGAATAAAATATAAACAGAATAATAATTACTAGATGTCTATACATTCTATTTATCAATTAAAAAACTATTATAAAAATTTTTATACTTTTCTTTATAATTCTCTGAATCATGAGAGCATTCTAAAACAGGGATGTCTAATCCATTTAATAGATCTGAAAAATCATTTTTTATTTTAGGGCTGAGTATTAAACCGTCCGAATGGATTACAGATAATTTATATAAGTTTTCGTATGATGATTTTTTTAAAATACTCAAGTTTGATTCGTCAATATCATCAAATTTTATTTTTTTTGTAAAATTTTTATCGAGGTTTCCCTTTAATCTATCTTCGTACAGAGAAACTATAACTTTAGTACCATCGAAAATTGGATCATCATTATAATAACTTCTCATGTAAAGTGGTAATAATGAAGCAATCCACCCATGAACATGAATAAGGTCTGGAGCCCAGTTAAGTTTCTTTAATGTTTCAATTACACCTTTACAATAAAAAATGGATCTTTCGTCATTGTCTTCATAAAAATCGTCGTTTTCATCTTTAGCATAGCCTGGTCTTCCTTTAAAATAATCTTCACTATCAATAAAATAAACCTGCATTCTCTCTTTAGGAATAGAAGCGACTTTGATTATTAATGGCATATCCATGTCGTCAATTATTAAATTAATTCCTGAAAGTCTTATTACTTCATGAAGTTGATGTCTTCTTTCATTTATATTTCCATATTTAGGAATGAATATTCTTGTTTGACCACCATTTTCATTAACTAATTTTGGCAAATTAAAAGTCAGAGTAGAAATTTCAGTTTGAGGCATGTATGGTACCACCTCTGATGAAATAAATAATATTTTTTTTCCTTTCATAAATCCTTGTTTCTTTAAGATTTACAAAATTACAAAAATTATATAAGATTGACATTAAAGTATTATGTTTGCTTGCTGTTAAATTTTTCTTAATGATTATTGAGAATAAAATTAAAAATGTAAAAAAAAGCATTTCTTATGACAAAAGAAATAGTAAAAAAATTTCTCTTGTACCCACAATGGGCTCTATTCATAAAGGGCATATTTTTCTTATTGAAGAAGCTTTAAAAAAATCTGATGTAGTTTGGGTCTCCATTTTTATTAACCCAACACAATTTCATGATTTAAATGATTATAGAAATTATCCAAGATCATTAAACCAAGATATTGATACAATACACTCATTATCACAAAATATTAGAATTTTTTCGCCTGAAATCAATGAAATGTACTCCAAAAATGTTAGTTATGAAAAATTTGATTTTGGAAAAATAGATAAAGTAATGGAGGGAAAATACAGGCCAAATCATTTTAATGGAGTAGCTACTGTAGTTTCTAAATTGTTTGATATTTTTAAACCTGATTATACTTTTTTTGGTCAAAAAGATTATCAACAAGTTTTAATTGTAAAAAATATAATTAATAAAAATTTTAATGGAATCAAACTCATTACGTGTAAGACTATTAGAGAAGCTAATGGTTTGGCAATAAGTTCAAGAAATAGATTGCTAGATGAGAAAGATTATGTTAATTCTAAAATAATTTATGAAATGCTTGTTTTTGCAAAAGATAGTTTCAAAAAATTAAAAATCAGTGAAATTAAAGAGCATGTTTCAAATAAAATTAATAGTATTCCTAATTTTGAGTTAGATTATCTGGATTTTAGAAATTCAAATTCACTTAAAAAAGTAATATGTAGCGAAGCAAATCAAAATCTACATATATTTATTTGTGTAAAAGTTAATGGCATAAGACTAATTGATAACATCGTTGTGAAATAATTATATTTAATGAATGAAAATTGATATTTTAAAATCAAAAATACATAAAGTTACTGTTACTGGTGCTGACTTAAATTATATTGGGAGTATTACAATTGATGAATCATTAATGGAAGCATCCAAAATTATTGAAGGTGAAAAGGTACAAGTCGTTAACATAAATAATGGTGAAAGACTAGTAACATATGTAATAAAAGGGATTAAAGGTAGTGGTGAAATTACGTTAAATGGCCCTGCTGCAAGAAAAGTTCAAAAAGGTGACCAAGTAATAATAATTTCATATGCTTCAATTGAACTGAGTGAAGCAAAAAACTTTAAACCAACTGTTATTTTTCCTGACGAAAATAACTATATATAATTGATGTCATCAAAAATAAAGCTAATTTACTCATGTTCTAATTGTGGAGCAAAATATCCTAAATGGCTTGGTCAATGTACAGCTTGTGGTGAATGGAATACTGTTTCTGAAGAAATAGTAAATACCAAAAATAAAAATGATTATGAATTTATTTCAAAATCAAAAGCTGTTAATATTAATGAAATAAATTATGCAAATGATCAAAGAATTTTCTTTTCTGAAAATGAAATTAATAGAGTTTTAGGTGGTGGTATAGTTAAAGGATCTGTTGTATTAATTTCTGGGGAGCCTGGAATTGGAAAATCTACTATTTTATTACAAAATTCATTAAGCTCTAGCGAAAAAGTATTATATATTTCAGGTGAAGAAAGTTCTAGTCAAATAAAATTAAGAGCTCATAGAATTACTGAAAACCTAACAAATTGTTTTATTCTAACTGAAACTAATCTAGAATTAATTTTAAAAAATGTTGAAGAAATTAAACCAGATATTTTAATCATTGATTCTATTCAAACCATACAAACTGACATACACGAGAGTAGTCAAGGAAGCTTGACACAGATTAGAGAATGTACTGGGATTTTAATTAAACTAGCTAAAAATACAGGATTACCAATTATTATTGTTGGACATATTACCAAAGAAGGAAGCATAGCTGGACCGAAAATATTAGAACATATGGTTGATGTTGTTCTTCATTTTGAAGGTGATAAACAAAATCAATATAGAATTTTAAGGTCTAAAAAAAATAGATTTGGTTCAACTGATGAAATTGGAATTTATCAAATGAATTCTAATGGATTAAATGAAGTTAGTGATCCAAGCGAACTATTCATTTCTAAAAAAGAAAAAAAATCATCAGGCTCAGCTGTTTCTGTTACTCTTGACGGAAGTAGGTCTTTAATGATCGAAATTCAAGCTCTTGTCAGCTCTGCTGTTTATGGAACTCCTCAAAGAATTTCAAATGGATTTAACTCTAAAAGATTAAATATGCTATTAGCTATTTTAGAAAAAAGAGCTGGATTCAAAATTGGAATTAAAGATGTTTTTATTAATGTTACTGGAGGATTTAAAATTGAAGATACTGCTACGGATCTTGCAGTAATATGTGCAATATTATCCTCAAATATTAATTTAACAATTGATCAATATTCATGTTTTTGCGCAGAGGTAGATCTATCAGGTGAATTGAGATCTGTCTCAAGTATTGAAAAGAGAGTTAATGAAGCTCAAAGATTAGGCTACAAGAACATCTATATTTCAAGCGATATAAAACAAGATTTTAATTCAACTAAAATTAATGTTAAGAAACTTTCTAACGTTAAAGAGGTTGTAAAGAATATTTTTAAGGAGCAGGGTTAGGAATTAGTTCATTCACCGAATTGATTTCCTTAATTATTTCAGAGCTCAATTTCACATTTACACTTTCTATATTTTCTTTTAACTGAGAAATCGATGTAGCTCCAATTATATTGCTTGTTACAAATGGTCTATCATTGACAAAAGATAATGATAGATCTGTTAGAGAAATTCCATGTTTATTAGCAATATCATTATATAGTTCAGTTGCTTTAAATGAATTCATGTTGCTATATCGTTTTAAATTTGGAAACAAATCTAACCTACTGTTTTTAGGCATCTTTTTGTTCATATATTTTCCGGAAAGCACACCAAATGCAAGAGGAGAATATGCTAATAATCCAACAGATTCTCTTTTACATATTTCTGAACTTCCAACCTCAAATAATCTGTTTAATAAGGAATAAGGGTTCTGAATAGTAATCATTTTGGGTAAGCCTTTTTTTACATATTCAAGAAATTTCATAATTCCCCATGGGTTTTCATTGGAAAGCCCAACATGTCTTATCTTACCTTGATCGATCAATGACTTTAAAATATGTAAAATCTCCTCAAAATTATCCTCCCAAGAATCATTAAAATATTGAAAGCTTCTGTTACCAAATGTATTAGTAATTCTTTCTGGCCAATGCAATTGATAAAGATCAATGTAATCAGTTTGAAGTCTTTTTAGGCTTCCCTCAACAGCGTCATTAATTGAATTTCCCTTAAATCCTGTTTTTCTGATATGAGCAGTATAATCACCAGGTCCAGCAATTTTTGTAGCTAAAATAACTTTATCTCTCTTTCCAGTTTTTGAAAACCATTTACCGATTATTTTTTCTGTATCGGCATATTTGTCTGGGGTAGCTGGAACAGGATAAAGTTCTGCTGTATCAAAGAAATTAACACCGTTTTCTAGAGAAAAATTCATTTGTTCAAAAGCTTCTTCCTGAGTATTTTGTCTTCCCCAAGTCATGGTTCCTAGACATATTTTACTAACCTTAATATTAGTATCTGGCAAATAATTATATTCCATTATAATTCTATATTAACTCCAATTGGACAATGATCAGAATGATGAACATCATTCATTATGTACGATTTTTTAATATGTTTATTTAAATTTTCAGATGATAAAAGATAATCAATTCTCCATCCTTTATTGTTTGCTCTTGAATTTGCTCGATAACTCCACCAAGAGTAATGATGAGGATCTTTATTAAGAAATCTAAAAGTATCTGTAAATCCAGATTTTAAAAATATATCTAACCATTGTCTTTCTTCAGGTAGAAAACCAGATACTTTGGCATTTCTAATTGGATCATGAATGTCAATAGCTTCATGACATATATTGTAGTCTCCAGCTATAATTAAATTTTTTTTTGATTTTCTTATTTCATTTATAAAAGAAAAAAAATCATCCATATATTTAAATTTAAATCCTAATCTATCAATATTAGTTCCCGATGGCAGATATAGACTCATAATAGAGAAATTATCAAAATCTAGCATTAAATTCCTACCTTCTCTGTCCATGTAGTCAATTCCAACACCATAATGAATTTTATTTGGTTTCAACTTTGTCAATATTCCAACTCCACTATATCCCTTTTTTTCAGCTGAGAACCAATAATCATTATAACCTAATTTTTTAAAAACAGTTTGATCAAACTGATCAACATTCGCTTTTGTCTCTTGTAAGCAAATAATATCTGGATTGCAGTCTTCAAGCCACTCAACAAAACCTTTTCGAATTGCTGCTCTTATCCCATTTATATTGTAGGAAAGAATTTTAATCACTATTTAATAACCAATTATTAATATTTAGTGATGAATCTAAGAAATTATGGATTTCATTCACATGAATTCTATCTTGTTTCATACTATCTCTATCTCGAATTGTAACAGTGTCATCATCAATAGTTTGATGATCTATCGTTACACAAAAAGGTGTTCCAATAGCATCTTGTCTTCTATATCTTCTACCTATAGCATCTTTTTCATCGTAAACAGTACTAAACTTAAGCTTTAATTTATCTTTTATTTTTCTGCAATATTCAGGAAGTCCATCTTTCTTTATTAGTGGTAAGAAAGCAACACTGTATGGTGATAAAATATATGGTGTTTTTAATACAGTTCTTTCAGTTCCGTCATCAAGTTTTTCAAATTTTAAGGAAGAAGAAAAAATAGCTAAAAACATTCTATCTAAACCAATTGAGGTTTCAAGCACGTAAGGAGTGTACTTTGAATTATCTGTAGGATCAAAATATTTAATTTGTTTTGTAGAAAATTTTTCATGACTGCCAAGATCAAAATCAGTTCTAGAGTGGATTCCCTCTAATTCTTTGAATCCGAAAGGAAAATTAAACTCTATGTCACAAGCAGCATCAGCATAATGTGCTAATTTTTCATGATCGTGAAATCTGTAATTACTTTTATCTAAGCCAAGGGAAAGGTGCCAATTTAATCTCACATTTTTCCAATGTTCATACCATTTCATTTGAGTGCCAGGCTTGATGAAAAATTGCATTTCCATCTGCTCAAATTCTCTCATTCTAAATATAAACTGCCTTGCAACAATTTCATTTCTAAAAGCTTTTCCAATTTGTGCGATTCCAAAAGGTATTTTCATTCTACCGGTTTTTTGAACATTCAAATAATTAAGAAATATACCCTGAGCAGTTTCAGGCCTTAAAAATAAATCAGTTGAATTTGATTCAGTTGAGCCAAGCTGCGTTTTAAACATCAAATTAAATTGTTTTACATCAGTCCAGTTTTTTGTTCCAGAAATTGGGCAAACTATTCCACAATCTTCAATAATATTTTTTAGCTCTTCAAGGTTATCTTTATTTAGTGCTTCAGAAAATCTTTTATTAACTATATCAATTTCTTTTTGATATTTTAAAACCTTTGGATTGGTTAAGAGAAAAGTTTTTTCATCAAAATTTTCTCCGAATCTTTTATGTTGCTTCTTTTTTTCCTTATTGATTTTTACTTCAACTTTTTGAATGTAATCTTCAATTAAATTATCAGCTCTATATCTTTTTTTGGAATCTTTATTGTCAATCATTGGATCGTTAAAAGCATCCACGTGTCCGCTAGCTTTCCATGTTGTGGGATGAGAAAAAATAGCAGAATCTATACCAACAATATTATCATTTAATTGAACCATTGATTTCCACCAATAGTCTTTAATGTTATTTTTTAAAAGAACGCCATTTTGAGCATAATCATAAACAGCACTCAAACCATCATATATTTCACTTGATTGAAAAACAAAACCATATTCTTTTGCATGAGATACGATTTTTTTAAATATTTCATCAGACATTTTACAAAAATAGCACTTTCATAACTAAAGACTTAATTGATTCAAAAATAAAATTTTACTTTGCATTGATTATGAGATCAAATTATTTATTTCTTCTAGTCATAATAATAGTCTTGTCTTGTGCAAAAAGAGGTGTACCTGAGGGTGGAGAAAAAGATGAAGATTCTCCGGTATTTATAAAAGCACAACCAGAAAATAATTCAATTTTTTTTAAAGAAAATAAAATTCGGATTTACTTTGATGAATATATAAAACTTGATAAATTAAGTTCTCAACTAGTTGTATCTCCTCCAATTGAAAAGTTTAAGTATTCAATTTTTCCACAAGGAGGAGCATCGAAATTTATTGATATTGAAATAAATGAAGAATTTCAAAATAACACAACTTTTGTTTTTAATTTTGGAGAAAGCATAAAAGACAATAATGAGGGTAATTTATTGCCATATTTCAAATATGTTTTTTCAACTGGATCATACATTGACTCTTTAGAACTTAAAGGGAATATTATCACTTCATACGACAGAAAACAAAATGATTTTGTTACAGCTATGTTATATCCTGTAAATGAAAAATATAATGATTCGATAATATTTAAAGAAAAACCACTTTATGTAGCAAGTACTTTAGATAGCACTTTTTTCAATTTTACTAACTTAAAAGGTGGAAACTACAGATTAATTGCATTAAAAGATATAAACAACAACTTTATTTTTGACCCATTAAATGATAAGATTGCATATTTTGATTCAATAATTAGTTTACCAAATGACAATATTTTTAATTTAAGTTTATTTAAAGAAATTCCGACTTATAAAATATTTAAACCTTTTCAAGAATATTCAAACAAAATCAGTTTTGGTTATAGAGGTAATATTGATTCCATAAATATATCACTAGAGAATAAAGATTTTAAAGGGGTTTTAACTAAAGAAAAATATAAAGATACTTTACATTACTGGTTTAAAGATATTGAATTTGATAGTTTACATTTTAAAATTGAGAATAAAGACACCATTAATTATTTCAAAATTCCAAAAAAAGATTTTGATAGTGACACATTAATCATATCAAATCAAAATAATTCAATAGATCTTGGTAAAAAATTTATGTTAAACAGTTCTATACCAATTGATAAATTTGATTCAAAAAAGATAAGTATAATTAATAAAGACTCTGTTATTCAAACTTTTGAAAGCAAGATAGTTAATGAAGTTGATCTTATTTTAGATTTTGAAATTTTACCAAATGATAAATATTTAATTGAAATTTTACCAAAAGGTATTATAGATTTTTTTGGAAACACAACAGATACCTTAAATTACTCATTTACAACAAAAAAAAGATCTGACTACGGTAAAATATTTGTCAATTTATCAAATATATCATTTAAACCGATTATAGTTGATTTAATAAATATGAATGAAGATATTGTAATGTCAAAAAAACTAGCAAATAGTTTTGAACCCTGTGTGTTTGAAAATGTTAGACCAGGAGAATACAACCTAAGAATTATTCATGATATAAATAATAATGGAAAATGGGATACAGGAAACTATTTGAAGAAAATTAAACCTGAGAATATTGTTCATTACAATGATACTATAAAGGTCAGAGCTAATTGGGTTATAAGAGAAAGAATTTAAATCTATTTCTTTATGTTAGCTTTTAAGTATTCGCTATTCATCCTTGTAATGTAATCTAAAGAAATTCCCTTAGGACATTCAACATGACATGCTCCTGTGTTCGTGCAATTTCCAAAACCCTCTTCGTCCATTTGTTTAACCATATTGAGCACTCTATCAGTTGATTCTACTTTACCTTGGGGGAGATATGAAAATTGGGATACTTTTGCAGAAACAAATAACATTGCAGAGGAATTTTTACAAGATGCGACACAAGCTCCACAGCCAATACAAGTAGCTGCATCAAAAGCTTTATCGGCACTCTCTTTTTCAATTGGAATTGCGTTAGCATCTTGAGGATTACCTGATGTATTGACAGAAATATAACCACCTGCTTGCTGAATTCTGTCAAATGAAGATCTATCAACAACTAGGTCTTTAATGACTGGGAATGATTTGGCTCTAAAGGGCTCTATGTAGATGGTATCACCGTCTTTAAATTTTCTCATGTGTAATTGACAAGTAGTCACATACCTGTCAGGACCATGAGGCTCGCCATTAATGAACATTGAGCAAGAACCACAAATACCTTCTCTGCAATCATGGTCAAAAGCAACAGGATCGCCTCCATTTAAAATTATCTTCTCATTGAGAACATCCATCATTTCAAGGAAGGACATGTCAGGTGAAATACCATCAATTTCATAATTGACAATCGATCCTTTTGATTTAGTGTCTTTTTGCCTCCAAATTTTAAGAAAAAGTTTCATTATTTATATGATCTATTTTTTAATTCAACATTGGAAAATTCTAAATTTTCTTTGTGAAGTTTTGAATTACTAATATCGCCATTATTTTCCCATGCTGAAACAAAAGAAAAATTATCATCCATTCTGAGAGCTTCGCCTTCTTTTGTTTGAAACTCTTCTCTAAAATGTCCTCCGCAGGATTCATTTCTCTTTAAAGCATCCATCGCAAATAATTCTCCAAGCTCCAAGAAATCAGCTAATCTCATAGCTTTACACAAAGATTCATTATACGAGCTTTTATCACCAGGAATAATAACATTTTTGTAAAAGGAGGATCTAAGCTTTTGAATATCTTCAATTGCTTTTTTTAGATCAACTTCATTTCTTGACATTCCACATTTATTCCACATTATTTTTCCAAGTTTCTTGTGAAAATAATCTACAGATTTCGAACCATTTGTGTTTAGTAAGACGTCAATTTTATCAGCAACAGATTTTTCAGCTTCTTTAAATTCTTTAGTATCATTAGAAACTTTTCCAGTTTTAATATCATCAGATAAATACTCACCAATAGTGTATGGAAGTATAAAATATCCATCAGCTAAACCTTGCATCAAAGCAGAAGCTCCTAATCTATTAGCTCCGTGGTCAGAAAAGTTAGCTTCCCCAATAGCGAAACATCCAGGAATCGTTGTCATAAGATTATAATCAACCCATACTCCACCCATAGTGTAATGGACAGCAGGATATATCATCATAGGTGTTTCGTAGGGATTTTCATCGACAATTTTCTCATACATCTGAAAAAGATTTCCATACTTTGCTTTCACAACATCTTTACCTAAAGCTTTAACTTTATTTTCATCATTTTGATCAATTCCTTTAAGTAATGCTTTTTCCCTTCCGTATCTTAATATAGCTGATGAAAAATCAAGATAAACAGCTTCTCCAGTCTTATTAACACCATATCCAGCATCACATCTCTCCTTTGCAGCTCTTGACGCAACATCTCTTGGAACTAAATTTCCAAAAGAAGGATATCTTCTTTCTAAATAATAATCTCTATTCTCCTCAGAGATCTCAGTTGGTTTAAGCTTACCAGCTCTAATAGCCTCAGAATCAGATTTTTTCTTTGGCACCCAAATTCTACCATCATTTCTCAATGATTCAGACATCAAAGTTAGTTTGGATTGGTAATCACCTGATACAGGAATACAAGTTGGATGAATTTGAGTAAAACAAGGATTTGCAAAAAAAGCACCTTTTTTATGAATTTTCCAGGCAGCAGAAACATTACTCCCCATTGCATTAGTTGATAAATAAAAAACATTCCCATAACCTCCAGAAGCTATGACAACAGCATGAGCTGAGTGTCTTTCCAATTCACCAGAAATTAAATTTCTTGCAATTATTCCTCGTGCCTTACCATTAACAAGTACGATATCCATCATTTCATGCCTACTGAACATTTTTATTTTACCTCTTGCTATTTGTCTATTCATTGCTGAATAAGCACCTAAAAGAAGTTGCTGTCCTGTCTGTCCTTTTGCATAGAAAGTTCTAGAAACAAGTACCCCTCCGAAGGACCTGTTATCTAAAAGGCCTCCATATTCTCTAGCAAAAGGTACACCTTGAGCAACACATTGATCAATAATATTTGAGGAGACCTCAGCCAGCCTGTAAACATTTGCCTCACGTGATCTGTAATCTCCACCTTTAACTGTGTCATAAAATAATCTATAAATAGAATCCCCATCACCTTGATAATTCTTGGCAGCATTAATTCCTCCTTGAGCAGCAATAGAGTGTGCTCTTCTAGGTGAGTCTTGAAAACAAAAAGCTTTCACATTATACCCGAGTTCTGCTAGGGTTGCAGCTGCAGAACCTCCAGCAAGTCCAGTCCCAACAACTATAATATCAATTCCTCTTTTATTTGCAGGACTAACTAGCTTAATTTCATTTTTATGTTTGATCCATTTCTTTTCAATTGGTCCTTCAGGAATATTTGAATTAATTACACTCATATGGTTGAATAATAATGATATACTGCGATAAAACAAAATCCTAATGGTATAAGAATTCCATAATAGTAGCTGATTTTTTTAATTATCCCTGCGTATTTATTGTTTGTTCCAATTGATTTGAAAGATGACGCAAAGCCATGAACTAAATGAAGAGCAAGGAATATAAAAGAAATACAATAAATCCCAACTCTTAATGGATCTTCAAATTTATGTACTAACTCCTCAAAATATCTATCAGGGTTTTCAGGTAATACATCAATGTATTTATATTTCATTTCTGGCACCCAAAAATCATAAAAATGAAGTGCCATGAAAGACAATACCACTATACCAGAAATAATCATATTTCTAGAAACTAAACTTGAATTAGAGCTACCTTTAAATGAGACATATTTCACAGGTCTTGCCTTTCTATTTTGCCAATCTAGAACAAAGCCCATAATAAAATGAAAAAGAACTCCAGCAATTAATATGGGTTGAAGAATAAATTGAACAAGCGGATTATTTCCCATAAAGTGTGAGAAAGCATTAAAAATTTTAGGATCAATGACGGACGTAAAATTTATAATAAAATGTTGCAAAAGAAAAACAATCAAAAATAATCCCGAAAGAGCCATAGCTAGTTTCCTGCCAATTGATGATTTAAAAATCCTTTTCATCTCAATTATTACTTTACAAAATTAACTTACAAAGTGGTTAGAAACAAGTAATATGGTTTATTTAACTAAAAAAATTATTATCGTAAATTCATATTTTAGAAAAATAAATGAATTGGTATGAGAAATATTTTCAAATGTATTTTATTATTTTCCTTTTTTGTTAACTCACAGGACATAAAAATTTCATCCGACACTATTGTAAAAACATTTCATGAGACAATTATAAAAAATGAAAAAATTAATTACGTAGCTGAAACAGGGACACAACCTGTATGGGATGATGATGGAAATATTATTGCAAGCTTATTCTATACATATTACAAAAGATCCTTTAAAGAAAGTTCAAAAAATAATTCTATTGAGCGACCATTAATAATATCTTTCAATGGTGGTCCTGGTTCTGGTTCTTTATGGATGCATATTGGTTACACAGGACCAAAAATTTTGAAAATCGATGATGAAGGATTTCCAATTCAACCATATGGTGTCAAAGATAATCCTCACTCAATAATTGATGTAGCTGATATTGTATTTGTTAATCCTGTTAATACAGGATTCTCGAGGATGTTAAAAAATAAAAAAGGTGAATATCCAAATAGAGAAATTTTTTTTGGAATCAATTCTGACATAAAATATTTGGCAGATTGGATTAATTCATTTGTTTCAAGAAAAAACCGATGGGAATCTCCAAAGTATTTAATTGGTGAAAGCTACGGTGGAACTCGAGTAATGGGATTATCATATGAGTTACAAAATAAACATTGGATGTATTTAAATGGTGTAATATTGGTTTCTCCTGCTGATTATAAGCTGTACAAGACTGGTAGTCCAGTATATTCAGCTTTAAATTTACCTTACTACACAGCTACTGCATGGTATCACAAAGCCCTAAATAAAGATTTACAAAATAAAAAATTAGAAGATATATTACCTGAGGTTGAAAATTTTACATTAAATCACTTAATGCCAGCGTTAGCAAAGGGAGGATTCATTAATGATAGTGAAAGAAAATCAATTGCTGAAAAATATTCTTTTTTTTCGGGGCTAGATATAAAATTTGTACTAAATAATAACTTGGATGTACCTAGTAATTTTTTTTGGAAAGAGCTTCTAAAAAGTAAAGGTGGATATACAATTGGAAGATTAGATTCCAGATATAGAGGTTTTGATAAGAAAGTAGCAGGATCGACACCTGAAAATAATATAGAACTTAATTCGTGGAATCACTCTTTTACTCCTGCTATTAATTACTATTTGAGAAATGAACTTAATTTTAAAACAGATTTAAAGTATTATGTTTTTGGTCCAGTACACCCATGGGATAGACAAAATGATAATACTAGAGATAATTTACGAAAAGCAATGGGTCAAAATCCATTTCTTAAGGTTTTAATACAATCAGGATATTATGATGGAGCGACAAACTATTTTCAAGCAAAATATACAATGTGGCAAATAGATCCAAGTGGAAGAATGAAAGATCGTTTTTATTTTAAAGCCTATGAAAGTGGGCATATGATGTATCTAAGGACTGAAGATTTAGCTAAATCAAATGATGATATTAGGGAATTTATTTCCAATTCTCATACTGGTGGAAAACCAGCCAAATATTAAATATTTCGAATAATGAAATACGATAAAATAGACAAAACACTATTCATTAAAAACCGTAATAATTTCAAAAGTAAACTTGACCCAAACAGTGTAGCTTTTTTTAATTCAAATGATGTCTACCCCATAAGTGCAGACTCTACTCTTCCATTCGAACAACATAGAGATATATTTTATCTAAGCGGCATCGATCAAGAGGAAAGTATTTTAGTCTTATATCCTGATTCGGTAAATGAAAATTTTAAAGAAATTCTTTTTATCAGAGAAACAAATGATCATATTGTACACTGGGAAGGAGAGAAATTAACCAAATCTGCCGCTTTTGAAATTTCTGGCATTAAAAATATTCATTGGCTCGGTGAATTCGATGAAATTTTAAGTAAAATTTTAAAACAGACTGACCATGTTTACATTAATACTAACGAGCATTACAGACAAAATGTTGAAACTCAAACCAGAGAGGATCGATTTATTGAAAAACTTAAAAATTTTGGTGGTTTAAGCTTCAAAAAGAGTAATCCAATTCTACAATATCAAAGATCGGTTAAAGATGAAATTGAATTACAACTTATTAAAAAAGCATGTGATATAACTAAAAAAGGATTTGAAAGAGTTTTAGGATTTGTAGAGCCTGGTGTTTGGGAGTATGAAATTGAAGCCGAATTCTCTCATGAATTTTTAAAAAATAGATCTAAAAGATTTGCTTATACGCCCATAATAGCATCTGGTAAAAACTCCAATTATCTGCACTATATAAAAAACAACAAACAATGTCTTGACGGAGAAATTATCCTAATGGATGTTGGTGCTGAGTATGCGAATTATTCTAGTGATATGACACGAACTATTCCAGTTAATGGAAGATTTAATAAAAGACAAAAGACAGTTTATAATGCTGTTTTAAATGTTAAAAATGAAGTTACAAAACTACTCAGACCAGGTATCTTGTGGAGTGATTATCATAGAGAAGTTGGCAAAATCATGACTTCAGAACTTCTAAGAATTAAATTACTTGACAAATCAGATATACAAAATGAGACAAAACAAAAACCTGCCTATAAAAAATACTTTAGTCATGGTACATCTCATCATTTAGGTTTAGACACTCATGATTACTGTGATTTGAAAATTCCTTTTGAAAAAAACAATGTTTTAACAGTCGAACCAGGAATCTACATAATGGAAGAAGGGTTTGGAGTCAGACTTGAAGATGATGTTGTGATAAACAATTCAGGTGATCCAACTAATCTTATGGCTGATATTCCAATTGAAATTGATCACATTGAATCATTGATGAAAAAAAATTCATAGTTTTGGCTACAATTTAATATGAAAAAAGTTTTACTAATAGCTATAATTAACTTATTAATTTATAATTCATGTAAATATCCTGAAATGGATTTAAATGAACTTATTTATGAGAATGATTTTGAGAATGAAAATATGGATGAAATTGATGGTGGTGGTATAAGTTATTTTAATGAAACAAATGTAATCGGAGATTTTAACAATGATGGTTTTAATTTAAATTTGAATGATATTGGAGAACACGATTATATTACTATTTCCTTTGATCTATACATTCATGGTTCTTGGGATGGAAATTCAAATAGATTTCCTGAAAATGATAAAGCTGATAAATGGAATATTGAATTCAATCATGGAGTTGATTATTTAAATGATTCTTCAATAGATTTTTTTTCTACCACCTTTTCTAATAGCCCATGCTTTTCAGATTACTGCCTAAAGCAGTCATACCCTGAATCGTATCCATATGAAAACACTCCAAAATCATCTGCTTTCAAAACAGATTTAGAAAAAATATGCTTTTCCAACCCAAGATTTGGTGGTCCTAGTACTACACTTTACAAGGTAGAAAAAACTTTTAGAAGTGGAGGAAATTCAGTACTCATTAGATTCTATGATGAACTTTATCAACCAAATGCAATATCTCAAGGAGTTCAATATTTTAAGTGTGATGAAAGTTGGTCCATGGATAATATAAAAATTCGTAAAATAAAAATTTAATTGAAAAGATATTTCTTTTTAATATTATCAATTAATGTTTTTTCACAAAATATTGACATTAAAAATTCTTTCTTTTATAATGAGTATAACAGAGAAAAACTTGATTCTGTTTTCTCATTTACTATACTCCCAATAAATCCCTACAATACTGAAGATCTTTTATTTGATTTAGGTTTTAAGAAACTTAACTTTAAAAAAAAACATGGAGAAATTAAGTTTTTTCCAATAGAAAACTACATCGAATATAATTCTAATTTCCCTTACTTAAGAAACAACGAAATAATGCTACCAAATGTTGGAATTCAAAATGTTTTTTCAACGGGGATATATTTTAAGTCAAAGTTTTTTTCAATAAAATTAAAGCCTGAATTTCATTATATGGAAAATAAGTTTTTTGAAGAGTTCCCTTCAAGTCATTTTCCGATAGTATGGGAAACAAGGTATTTATTATGGAACAAAATTGATATGCCAATAAAATTTGGTTCAAAATCATTATCAAATTTATCCTTAGGCCAATCAAATATTTTATTAAATTATAAAAAGTTAAGTTTAGGGTTTTCCTCTGAAAATTTATGGTGGGGACCCTCAAGATTTAATAGTATAATGTTGAGTAATAATTCAAGAGGTTTTAATCATTTTACATTTAACACTAATAGGCCAATAAAAGCATTATTTGGCAAAATTGAATTTAAGTATATAATTGGCAATCTAAATAATTCTGGATACTATCCTCCTAACATTGAAGGAAAATCTAGTGCAACCAATTATTATGTGCCTAAAGACAGCAATACTAATTATCAAAATAAATCTAAACTTCATTCATTTATTATATCATATTCACCTAAAAAAATTAGTAATTTAACACTCGGAACGATCAGATGGTTACAAACTTATAGTTTTAGTGATTTAGGATTAAAATATTTTGAACATTTTTTAAGTTTTAATTTTGTTAATAATCATAATAAAAAGATTAATAAAGGTTCAGGATTTTTCTTAAAATTTAAAGAAAATTCATTTGAGTTTTATGCTGAATATTATAATAGTTCACCTTCGACAAAAAATTCTATTCACCAATACCTTAATACCAACTTAAAAAAAACAGCTTATACCATAGGAATTCTGAAAAGATTTAATGATAATTTATATCTAAACTGGGAATGGACTAGAATGGAACAAAATTCTAATAATATTTCAAATAAAATTGGATCATGGTATGAGCATGATTATATAATTAACGGATATACAAATTACGGAGAAGTTTTAGGAAGTAAGATTGGTCCAGGTAGTAATTCTCATAATATTTTATTAAAAAAAATTCTGAAAAATAAAGTATTTGGATTGGGAATTGAAATAATTGAAAATGATAATGATTTTTACTACCAAGCTTTCTCCCCTTCTTCTGATTTTAGAAGGTATTGGAAAGATTTTAATTTAAAGTTAATACACATTAATAAATTTAATAGATTCAAATTATATGGAGAATTTATTTTTATTAGAAGTTTAAACCATAAATGGGAATTAGATCATTGGGCAGATCCTTGGTATCGGCCTGGATTTGATAAAAATAATATACATTTAAATTTGAATATCAGTTATCATTTATGAATGACTTTTTGAAATTTTTTTTTCTATTTTCAGTTTTTGTTACAAACTCACAAGAAATAATTATTAATGAAGTACTAAGCTCATCTTCTGTTTTTTTAGATGATGACAATGAAGCATCAGATTGGATTGAATTATATAATACCTCTCAAAATACAGTAGAATTAAAAAAATTTTTTTTAAGTGACGAAGAAGGAAATTTAAAAAAATGGAGCTTCCCAGACTATAAATTAAATCCAAAATCATATTTGATAATTTATTGTTCGGGAAAAAATAAAGTAACTAATGAAATACATACAAACTTTAAAATATCATCAAAGGGTGAAACAATAACATTAAGTGATTTAAATGGAAATATTTCCTCAAAAATTGATGTTCCAAAATTATCTAATGATATTTCTTATGGCAAATCTATTCACAATGATAATTATGTTTTCTATGAATCACCTACGCCTAAAGCTATTAATGCAGATGAAGAATATTTAGGTATAATTGATTCTGAGATTATTTTTTCGAATAATGGAGGATTAATTGAAAATCCGATAAAACTTAAAATTTCCGGAAACGTAGGAGATGAAATAATTCGATATACAACAAATTCTAATGAACCAAATAAAACGTCAAATGAATATCTAAATGAGTTAGATATAAATAAAAATTCAGTTGTTAGGGCCAAAATATTTAAAGATGGATATATTCCAGGTATATCTGTTTCTAAATCATATATTTTTGATGATACTTACAATTTACCCATAATTACATTGGTAAGTAACAGAGACAGCTTATTTAATGAAGAAAAAGGAATTTATGTTAAGGGAAAAAATGCAAATTCTCAATGGCCATATTATGGTGCAAATTTTTGGAGTGATAAAGAGATACCCGTTTATTTCTCCTTTTACAAGAAAGATGGGTCAAATCCAGTTTCTTTAAACGCTGGATTAAAGATATTTGGGGGTACATCTAGATCAAATGAACAAAGATCTTTTTCAATTCACAAAAGAAATCGCTATGATACAAAAGATATAAAGTATCCTTTTTTTAAAAATTTTGAATATGATGAATTTGAGTCATTAATTCTTAGAAATTCTGGAAATGATTGGTTAAGAGCAAACATGAGAGATGCTGCATTTTCACAAGCACTTACTGGAAGTGGATTAGATTATCAAGATTATTTAACCGTAAAGGTTTATCTAAACGAAAATTATTGGGGGCTTTACCATTTAAGAGAAAAACATAATGAACATATGTTAGCATCCAAATTTGACATAGGTGCTGATGATATTACAAGACTTGAGCATGTCGGTGCATTGATGGAAGGTGACATAAAGTACTATAATGAATGGAAAGATTTAATGAATTTTTATGAAAATAATGATCTTGCTATTGATGATAATTATAATTATTTAAATACAAAAATTGACCTTGATAATTTCATAATTTATAACATAACAAATATTTTTATTGGAAATCAAGATTGGCCTGGAAATAATAGAAAATTTTGGATTCATCCTGAGGGTAAATGGAGATGGATATTATTTGATACGGATTTTGGTTTTGGAATTGAACAAGATTACAATTACAATATGCTAACTCACAGTACTGCAGAAAATTCCAGTTCGTATAGAAACCCACCATGGTCTACAATTCTCCTCAGAAAACTTTTATTAAATCCCCATTTTAAAACAAAGTTTTTAAATAGATTTTCAGATGAATTAAATTCAAGATTTTTAGCAGAAAATCTTAAAGGGATCTTTAATGAATTTTATTCAAATATGGAATCTGAAATTAAAAATCATTACGAACGATGGGGTAAAGATCCCAAAAGAGCAGAAGATAATTTGAATGTAATATTAGAATATTGTAATAAAAGACCCAATGTCGTTAGAGAACACTTGATGAATTATTTTAACATTAACGAGTATCACAATTTAAATTTAAAGATTAGTAACGATAATCATGGATACATTTTAATTAATAATAATTTAGAAATCAATCAAAATGAATGGTCTGGTTTTTATTTTCAAAATATTGAACTAAAATTATCTGCTATTCCAAAACCAGGATATGAATTTTCACATTGGAGTCTTGATTATAATTCTCAAAATTTAAATATTAAATTAAAATTAAATAAAAATACTATTGTAAAAGCAAATTTTGTAAAATCTGATTTGCCTTTAATTATAAATGAAATTAATCATAAATCATCTGACAATTATGATTTGGGTGATTGGATTGAAATTTATAACCCAAATGAAAAAAATATCAATTTAAATGGTTGGTATTTTAAAGATGATGATGATGATCACAAATTTAAATTTGAAAATATTAATATCCCTGCAAAAGGATTTTTAGTCATTAGTAATGAAAAATCAAAATTTGAAAGTTTTGATTTAACTAGTAATATTTTGATTGGAGATTTTGATTTTGGTTTAGGTAAAAAAGATCAAATTCGTTTATTTGATGAAAATGATAACTTAATTGATTTTGTAAATTATAACTCTAATGATGATTGGCCTAATTGTTCGAACGGAAGCGGATATTCATTAGAACTAAAAGATCCTCTACTTGAAAATAATAACGGCAAGAACTGGAATTGCATTAATATCGGAGGTAGTCCTTTTGAAAATAATAAGCCAATAATATTTAATCTTCCAGAATCAAATTTCAAAGTCCAAGTAGGCAGTGCTACTTGTATTGGTAACAGTGATGGTTCTATTAATTTAAGTGTTGAAGATGC
>CABYPD010000007.1 GCA_902520835.1 uncultured Bacteroidota bacterium | reverse complement strand
AATTACTGTCTGAGTATTAGTATTAAAAGGATTTTTTAATTCATTAGATGTCAGAAGATTACCTTCTTCATCTTTGTATGAATAAGTAATTGAATAATCAGTTAAGTTTTGGTTGGGTCCTAGAAGTGAATTTGTGATATTTGACGTGTCAAATTCTGAAAAACCGTCACTGTCATCTTCACCATCATCACATTGTGCTTGTATTGTGAGAGGAAATATTTCTGGCGCATCATCTACGATAAATTCTAGGGTAGTTTCGTCGTAGCATAATCCATCAGGATTAGTAATATTAGGATAGCTAGGATCTTTTTCAACTCTTATTGTTATTGTTTGAGAAGCTGATTCGAAAACAGGACCAAAGTTTTGTATTTGTGTTCCATCTTCATTAAAATAAGTAACAGTAACATCAGTTTGTCCATTTATTACTTGCTCTTCAATTAAAGAGACATCAAATGGATAGATACCATCTTGAGAGTCTAAGTCAAGTTCACTATCCCCATCACATTGTCTATCAATAGTAACAGCATTAGCTATCGGTCTGGGTTCAACGTATAGTGTTGCAACTTGCTTTAAACCTAAGCAGGTTACTGTTTCCAAATCATTTACTTCAATTGAAGCCCAAATTTCTTGAACATCCCGAGTTGAATTAGAATATGAAAAACTTGATAATTCAAAATCTATTGGATTCTTTTTTGTCAAAGCATCGTTTTCAGAAGAATAGTAGGAAATAGAAATATTTTGATCTGAGAATTTAGAGTCAGATGCCACTAATTTTGTATTTATTTCTTTAAAAATTGATGCATCCCAAAATTCTATACCGTCTTGTGAATTCGATGGAGATGTTTCACATTTTGAAAAATTCTCCATGAAATCAGAATCAATTAGGCTTGCTCCAACTCTAAGATCAATTCTTGATTCCCTGAAGCAGTCTTGATCAGTTATTATTTTTACATAAATGCTTTGGTTAAAAAGTATAGTATTTTCAAATTGAGTTGGGTCAATTATTTTTTCAGTAAGATTTAAGTCTGTATAGTATTCAAATGTTTCATTTTCATGGTTTGAAGAAATTAAATTTTCATATTCAGTTAGATTAAATTTTGTTTTACCATTGTTATCTTCATCACTATCACATTGTTCAAGGGTTATTAGAGGATTAATTATAACAGGAAGTTCTGCTATGACCAAATCAAATGATTTAATTGTATTATAACATAAAGTGGCTTTGTTTTGAACTCTTACAAAAATAGGCTCAGTACTATTGCTATTAGAATAATTACTCGGGTTTACTAAACCTGGATCAGTTAAATCATTTGCTGAGATATCACTTAAATGAAAACTCACATTAAAATCAGCTTCATCTTGACTATCACCTAAAATCAAATCAATATTTGAGGTTAGATCTATTCCAGAAACTAATCCATCAGTATCAGAGCCGAAAGAATTATCATCACATAAAATTAGATCATCAATTGCATTAACTATTGGTAAAGCTTCTTCAACAATTAATTTAGCAAAATCATTTGTTGTTTGAATACAAGCATAATTGTCAGTATTTATTTCAACTCGATACTTGTTTCCGCTCATATTCATTTGAACATCATCAATTTTAAGCGTATTAGTATTTGATCCAGAATATTTAAATCCATCATCAATCTCATTCCACGAATTAGGTTGATCTACTGAAGCCACGTACCAGGAATAATAAACAGGTGAATCATTTGTTGTAACATTTACAATAAATTCTACTGAGTTACCAATCTGACATGCAATTACAGATTGAGGTTGTAAAGAAATGGTAGGAGCAGTAGCCGCCTCCTGGAAATAATAAATAGTATTGTTTGAATTATCAACATAGTTTCGAGGTACTGTAGTTGGATCATAGTTTGGAGAGACTATTTCTCCTCTGCTGCTAACGCCTCCATTTTCAATTGTTGGCAATCCCAAACCATAAATACCATCTTCATCTTGATCTGTATAACCTGCCTCAATGACATCATTACAACCATCATTATCACTATCAATATCGAATATGTCTTCTAAATCAGTTCCATCTGTGTTTAAGTAATAAGATGTTACTTCAATCTTTGGAGCAAATAAGCTTTTATCATTCGAGCTAATATTATTGTATATATGTTTGAAAGAAATTCCATCAATTTTTGAAGCATTAAATTCAAATGTATTATTTACTCTGGATTTATACCTAAACTTAATAGTATTTGCAGTGAATGGTATATCAATTTCTTGCCAAACTCCATTTACTTCAATTAGTAAATTTTTATCTGGGTCCAGCAATGTAACACTTGATTCACTCGGAGTAACCTTTAATTCAAATTCTTCACCTGTTTTTTGGACCTCAAAATCAGAAGTCTCAGAAATTTTAATATTGAGTTTTTCATTAAAACTAATGTTGATATCAACTTCTTGATCACGACCTGGATCAACAGTTGACGTTATACTTCCAACACTACCACTTTGAGTATGCGAATTTTGTGGAATATCAACAGCTATAATTCCACCAATAATGTTTGATGGGTTATTTTCTAGTATTATATCTGGACTTGATAAGTTTGAAAAATCGATAAGACCATCTCCTAATGATTCATATTTATTGATAACCCCATCATTGTCAGAGTCTAGATCTATGTTGTCAATTATACCATCATTGTCAAAATCATCAGCACAAATAAATACTGTTGTTTCATTTGACACAAATGTTGACTCAGAACAGTCAAGTATGCCTTTTAATCTGTAAGTACCAGATTGAGTTGGAGTAAATTCATTTGTGGTTATGCCAGTTGAAATAAAATTCCCATTTTCTAAATATTCCCAAACAATTGATGTAAAATTTGAAATATCTGATGCTTTTAAAGTAATATTGGATTCACCATCTTTTTTGATACATGATCCAAGTGTTTCTAATTCAATATCAAAATCAATTTTAGGTGGTCTTGAAAATCCAGAGTAAAAACCACCAGTTGTAGCAGCACCATTGTAATTGAAGTATGCAACATAAAGCTCGTCATTTCCTGTAACCGAAATGTTTCCTGTCAAATTATCAACTCTGTAGGTCACATAATCATCTTTACCAGTAACATTGAAAGGGCCATTAGAGTTTTGAACATCAGAAATTGACTGTCCATTTATAAATATTTCAGCATTTTTTTTTGTTACAAATGTTACTGCACCAGTATAGCTTTTATTTGCAACATCATCAATTTTAGCAATATTATCAACATTTCCTCTATTTGAACAATTTAAGGGTGGAACAAAAAACATACCTTGGTTGGCAGCTCTAGAATTCTGAAATTGACTCTCTGTCCATATTCTCCCCAGACTTTGATAAGCGAAAAGTTTATGAGAAGGATCTTTAGTACTTATATACATATTATTATCTGATGTATATTCACTAATGAATAAAAACTGACCCTCTTGTAAAGGAGAACCATAATCAGATCCATTAACTTGAAGTTGAGTATTATCTTGGTTTGCAATGACTAATGCTTTTTCCCAGTCTGGTTCCCCATCACCTTTAATAAAAATATATTCTGATCCAACAAGGTCAGCTCCAACAATTTGATCCATTCCATAATCATGTCCCCCATTATTTAGTGCGTTTGAGCCAGTCCCTGAGCCAGTATTAACAACAATTGATTTATCAGATTCTATAAGAGTACCAATAAGTCCGTCTTCAGTTGAACCAAATCCAGATCGAGATGCAATTAAGTATGAATCCCCCGAATTTAATATAACTTCAAACTCGCCTGATTGGCCATTTACAGTAGAAACATTATTTTTTAATTTAAATGTTACTTTGGTAAGATCTTCAGTAGCCATCACGGAAGCAAATTGTGTCATATAATTTGCTCTATTTCTTAGTGCTCCAACATAGAACCTCTTACCCAATGCTGACTCACCTTTTGAAACTATTGCTCCAGCATGAAATGTACTGGTAGCTTCAAATCTTAAAGAAACATATATTTCACTTTCAGCTTCAACTATAAAACCCTTTTTAATAATCTTTTCGTATTCGAAATCAGAGATAAATAAATTCTCATAGCTATTCCCTTGCGAATTGGCTGGAGTAATTACAGGATTAGCATTGGAAACAACACCTTGATTCCAAATTGTACCATCTCCAACAATTATTTTATAATTTACCGCTGATTGACTTGGTGTTGAAATATAAAAAAACTGTGATCCAACAAGTGGGTTTCCAGAATTTGATGTTGTAAGAGGAGGGATATAATGTACTTTACTTAATTGACCATTTAATTTTATCCCAAGAAAAAGAAAAATGAATAGTATTATTTTAAAACTTAATTTCACAGAGCTTGGTAAATATAAATTAAAATGTGTAAAACTTTTGAGATCTCATTAATTAACTATTTTTGATTGATATATGGTTCGTTTATACATTATTGGTGTTTCAATTCTTCTAGTAGCAATAATCTGTAATTTCATAGTTTCAAAATTAGGAATAGCTAGTTGGTATGATTTTTTAGAAAATATTACAAAAAATGAACCAAATAATTTATCACTAATTGATTACCTATGGTTGTTTTTGTTATATCCTTTATGTTTAGGCTTAGGATATTTACTTGGTGATTACATATCGAATCTGATTTTTAGGTAATATGAAACAAGAAAGAGAAAGAAGAAAGGCACTGGTATATCATTCGAAGCCAAAGCCAGGAAAAATAAAAGTAGAACCAACAAAAAACTATCAAACTCAAAGAGATCTATCTTTAGCATACTCACCTGGTGTTGCGTATCCATGTTTAGAAATAAGTCAAAATCCAGAAGATGTTTATAAATACACTTCAAAATCTAATCTAGTTGCTGTCATTTCCAATGGTACTGCTGTACTTGGTTTAGGTGATATTGGTCCTTTAGCATCAAAACCCGTAATGGAAGGTAAAGGTCTTTTATTTAAAATTTTTGCTGATATAGATGTTTTTGATATTGAAGTTAATACCAAAAATATAGATGAGTTTATAAACACCGTAAAAAATATTGCACCAACATTTGGTGGAATAAATTTAGAAGATATTAAGGCCCCTGAAGCTTTTGAAATTGAAAGAAGACTTGTTGAAGAATTGAATATACCTGTTATGCATGATGACCAACATGGAACAGCCATCATTTCTGGAGCTGCGCTTTTGAATGCTATAGAACTTGCTCAAAAAAATCTAAAAAAAATTAAAATGGTTATTTGTGGTGCTGGTGCTGCTGCAATTTCATGCGCAAAGATGTATGTAGCAATTGGAGTAAAAAGGGAAAATATTATAATGTTTGATAGCAAAGGTCCAATTAATAATCTGAGGAATGATCTCACAAACGAAAAAAAACTTTTTGTTTCAAAAAATACAGATGTAAAGAGTTTAGATGATGCTATAATTAATTCAGATGTTTTTATTGGATTATCAAAGGCAAATATGCTCTCTGTTGAAATGCTGAAATCTATGGCTAAAGATCCAATTGTTTTTGCAATGGCAAATCCGGACCCTGAAATTAGCTATAGGTTGGCGATGAAAACTAGAGATGATATTATAATGGCCACTGGTAGAAGTGATCATCCAAATCAAGTTAATAATGTGCTAGGTTTTCCATTTATATTTAGAGGGGCCCTTGATGTTAGAGCATCAAAAATTAATGAAGAAATGAAAATGGCAGCTGTTTTTGCATTAGCTGAATTAGCAAAAGAGCCAGTACCTGAGAATGTAAATGTAGTTTATGGTGAAACTAAGTTGACTTTTGGAAGAGACTACATTATACCAAAACCTTTTGATCCAAGATTGATTTCAAAAATTCCTATTAAAGTTGCCGAAGCAGCTATAAAAAGTGGAGTTGCAAGACAATATATTGATAATTGGGAAAGATATGAAAGGGAGTTAGAATCTAGATTAGGTAATAACAATAAACTAATTAGATTATTGCTAGCTAAAGCAAAGAGAAATCCAAAAAAAATTGTTTACGTTGAAGCAGATAGATTAGATGTCTTAAAAGCTGCTCAAATTGTTTATGATGAAGGTATAGGTATTCCAATATTAATTGGAAGGAAAAAAAGAATCAAAAAGTTAATGTTAAAAATTGATTTTGAACATGACTTAGAAATAATTGATTTGAGTCAAAAAAAATCAATTCCTTTAATTAAGAAATATGCAAAGAAGTTTTTAAGACAAAGAAAAAATAAAGGAATGACAATTAGTCAAGCTGAATTACTTATGAGAAGAAGAGATTATTTTGGTTCAATGATGGTTAAAATTGGCGAGGCTGATGCATTGATATCGGGATTCTCAAGAAGTTACCCTGAAGTTATAAAACCTATTTTAAAAGTTATTGGAAAAAGTGAAGGTGTTAGAAGAGTAGCAGCAGCTAATTTAATGATTACTAGCAAAGGTCCAATTTTTTTAGCTGATACCTCGATTAATATTAATCCAAAATATAACGAATTAGGATACATAGCTATTTTGGCTGCCGAAACTGCTAAAATGTTTGGTTTTGATCCTATTGTTGCAATGCTTTCATACTCAAATTTTGGATCTTCCAATGATCCAATGGCTAAAAAAGTAGAAAGAGCAGTAACCTATCTTAAACGAACTGTTCCAGAATTAACTGTTGATGGGCCAGTGCAATCAGATTTTGCATTAAATAGATCAATGCTAAGTAATAAATTTGAATTCTCGAAATTATCAGGTCAAAAGGTTAATGTTTTAGTTTTTCCTAATCTTGATTCTGCAAATATAACTTATAAAGTTATCAAAGAAATTGATAATGCTATGTCAATTGGACCTATAATGATGGGTATGGATAAGCCAGTTCATATATTACAATTAAAAGCAAGTGTTGAAGAAATAGTTAATATGTCAGCCATAGCTGTTGTTGATGCTCAAAATAGAAAGTAGTAATTTAGTTAAATGATAAAGCAAATTAAAGGAAGATTAATTGAGAAATCACCCACTGAGTTGGTGGTTGATTGTAACGGTATTGGTTATAGCGTAAATATTTCATTAAATACATTTTCAAAAATTGGTGATGAGGAAAACATTAAATTATTTACACATTTAATTGTTAAAGAGGATTCTCATACATTATTTGGTTTTAAAACAAAATCAGAACGCAGTCTTTTTATATTATTAATTTCAGTTTCTGGTGTTGGAGCAAGTACTGCAAGAACAATGTTGTCATCATTAACTCCAGTTGAAATTATAAGTTCAATTCACAATGAAGATATTAATTCGGTACAAGCGATAAAGGGCATTGGTTCAAAAACAGCTCAAAGAATAATTTTAGAATTAAAGGATAAAGTATTATCATTAGAGATTGATGATAATCAAATTCAAATGATAAGTAAAGAAGTTGATGAAGCAGTCACAGCTCTTGAAGTTTTAGGATACTCTAGAAAACAAACAGTTAAAGTTGTTAATCAAATTAAAGCCGAGAATAATAATATATCTGTTGAAAGCTTAATTAAAAAAGCTTTAAATAAGCTTTGATTTATTTTGAAAATTTGGTTTAAAAATATTAGGGTTCCTAAAAGAGTTCATTTAGCTCTAATTATTTTATTTTCTTTTTACTCATTTTCTCAACAAAAAATCAGTCTTGATACAATTAACAATACAATATATATTGGTGAATTTAAATTAAAACAACCTTCTGACCTAATTTCAAAATATATATATGATCCAGAATTAAATTTATATATATATCAAATGAAAATTGGAGAGATCAATGTTGGTTTACCACTTCAATTGAAACCAGAAGATTATAGAAAGATTTTTAGAATGAATTTAATTGATAAATATTTTAATGACCAAACAACATTAATTGAAAGCGACGATAACTCAATAAAAAAAAATCTGCTTCCTAATTTATATATAAATTCAAGTTTTTTTGAATCAATTTTTGGAGGTAATGAAATTGAGCTGATTCCTCAGGGATCTGTAGCTTTAGATTTAGGAGCGAGATACAATAAAAGAGATAATCCAACTATTCCAGTTCGAAACCGCAGTAATTTAGGTTTAGATTTCAATCAGTTAATTTCTCTTAGTCTTAGTGGAAAAATTGGTGAAAAACTGATAATTAATTCAAATTACGATTCTCAATCAACATTTGATTTTCAAAATCTTTTAAAATTGGATTATACACCGAACGAGGATGATATAATTCAAAAAATAGAGCTTGGAAATGTAAGTATGCCAATAAGCGGCTCTTTAATTAGTGGTGCTCAAAGTTTATTTGGATTTAAAACTCAGTTGAAATTTGGTAATACAACAATTGATGCTGTTTTATCAGAACAAAGATCTCAATCCAAAACTTTATCATCTGGTGCAGATGGATCAATGAACGAGTTTTCTTTTTCAGCTTTAGATTATGAAAGCAATAGACATTTTTACTTAACACATTTTTTTAGAAAAAATTTTGATAAATTTTTAGAAACATATCCATATGTTAATTCACCGATAAGAATTACAAGATTAGAAGTTTGGGTTACAAATAAATCTAACGAAACTGATGATGTAAGAAATATTATTGCACTTCAAGATCTAGCCGAAACTGACCCTGAATTTACAAATACAGACAATTTAGTTCCTAATTTTTTTATTCAAAATGATCCAGATTTAAATCCAGATAATTCTGTAAATAATTTTGACCCAAATAGAATAGGTCAAAATTTATTAAATGAAAATATTAGAGATATAACTAATGTTAATAATGGGTTTTCAACTAATCCAAATCTTTTTAATGAGGGTTCAGACTACTCTATACTTGAAAATGCAAGAAAACTGGATGAAAGCGAATATTCTTATGACGAACAACTAGGCTATATTTCACTACAACAATCACTTAATAATGATGAGGTTTTAGGTGTTTCATTTCAATATACTATGAATGGTAAAATATATCAAGTAGGCGAGTTTTCGGATGATGGAATTGTGTCTGTTGATGATTCAAATAACAAAGTAGTGAGAAAGGGATTAATTGTTAAACTATTAAAAAGCAGCATTAATAATGTAAGACAACCAGTATGGAAACTAACTATGAAAAATATTTATAATCTTGGTTCATTTCAAATTTCTGAAACTGATTTTAGATTAAATATATTTTATAATAATCCATCATCGTTAAATTATATATCACCAATAGATAAAAATACCTGGCCTCAAGATTTGGAAAAAATAAGATTATTGAATCTTTTTGAGTTAGACAAACTAGATCCCAACGGAAATTTACAAAAAGGTGGAGATGGTTTTTTTGATGCAATCGATGGTATTACAATCATTAAAAATAAAGGCTTATTAGTTTTTCCAAAAGAAGAACCATTCGGGAAATTTTTATTTGAAAAATTAAGAGATAACCAAAATGAAGATTATAATGATCCAACAACTTATAATCAAAATCAGCTAAAATATGTTTATAATGAGATGTATACATTTGGAAAGACTTCGGCTGAAAAATTTATAGAAAAAAATAAATTTGATATTAGAGGAAAGTACAAAAGCACTTCTTCAAATGACGGAATCAATACTGGTGAATTTAATATTGCACAAGGTTCAATAGTTGTTACTGCTGGTGGTAAAATTTTAACGGAGGGAATTGATTACCTAGTAAATTATCAAAATGGAAATGTTGAAATTTTGGATGAGTCATTAAAAAACTCAAATATACCTGTTGAGATATCTACTGAAAGCAATTCCTTTTATAATCAACAAAAAAGAAGATTTTCTGGTTTTAATGTTGAACACAAGTTTAGCGATAAATTTAAAATAGGAGCAACTCTTTTGAACTTAAGTGAAAGATCTATTTCTAGAAAATCAAATTATGGTGTTGAGCCTGTAAATAATACTACATTTGGTATCAATGCAGCCTATTTTTCTGAGGCCCCATTTTTAACGAGAATAGTTAACAAGTTGCCAAATGTTAATACAGATGTTATCTCAAATATATCGTTAAAAACAGAGTTTGCAGTTTTGAAATCGTCAGACCCAAGAAAATCAGGATATGACGAATCAGCTAGTGTATACATTGATGATTTTGAAGCTAGTCAAAATAAAATAGATTTAAGAGATTCTCAATCTTGGAAGTTATCTAGTATTCCAGTAGGATTTGCAGGATATGAATATGGTAATAATGATTTAAGAGCTGGTTATAACAGAGCTAGATTATCCTGGTACACTATTGACCCTATCTTTTATTCATCTAGAAGGCCAAATGATATTAGTTTAGATGAGATATCTAAAAATTCAAGCAGAAGAATATTTATTGATGAAATATTTCCTGAAATAGATTTATACCAAGGTGAATCACGAATACAATCCACATTTGACTTGACCTATTATCCAGATGAAAAGGGACCTTATAATAATAATCAGGAATTAGATTTTAAAAGTGATAATAAAAAGAATTGGTCTGGAATAACAAGAAAAATTAATAGCACCAATTTTAAAAAAACTAATGTAGAGTATATTCAATTTTGGCTTTTAGATGATTTTTCAAATAACAATTCTAGTGATTTAAAAATCGGTGAAATTTTATTTCATTTGGGGAATATTTCTGAGGATATTCTTCCAGATGGAAAAAAACAATTTGAAAATGGTTTACCTAATAATTATGAAAGTAATTTTCAATTATCTAATTGGGGTCGTACACCAACTAGTCAATCTTTAACTTATTCTTTCAGTTCAAATATCAGTGAAAGAGAATCACAAGATTTAGGCTATGATGGGCTAGATGATATTGACGAATTAGAATTTTATAATAATGGAAATTCAAACGATCCTGCTAATGATAATTACAAGTATTATTTGGATCAAAGCGGAAATATTTTAGATCGCTACAAGTACTATAATGGGGTTCAAGGTAATTCGCCCGTAAATGCAAGTTCAAATAATAGAGGGTCTTCTAATATTCCAGATGTTGAAGATGTAAACAATGATAATACTATGAATAGAATTAACAGCTATTTTGAGTATAAAATTCCTTTGTTTAAAAATATGTCAAAAGATAATCATCCATTTGTGGCTGATGTGAGAGAAAACAATAATGTTAAACTTCCGAATGGTAATAATATAAATTCAAGGTGGATTTTATTTAAGGTTCCAATTTTTAAAGAATATTATGAAGGAAAGAGTATCAATCAATATTTTAACTCTATCAATGGTATTAATGATTTAAAGTCTATCAGTTTCATTCGACTAGCATTAAAGGATTTTGAAAACCCAACTACTTTGAGATTCGCTACTCTTGATTTAGTAAAGACAGATTGGAAGCGATTTACTCTGCCATTAAATAACAACAATAATATATATCATGAAACCAATTTTGAAATTGGCACAGTTAATATCCATGAAAATGAAAATAGACTCCCAGTAAATTATGTTTTACCACCTGGAATCGAAAGAGAAGAAGTATTTAGTAACAATTCAATAATTAGACAAAACGAACAATCTTTAACATTAAAGGTTAAAGATCTTCAACCTGCTGACTCAAGAGCAGTTTATAAAAATATAGATCTTGATTTACGTCAATATAAAAGAATGAAAATGTACATCCATGCAGAATCTTTGAATGATAGACCAAAGTTACCTGGTGATGGAGTTGAAGAAAAATTTGACGAAAGACTTGTTGCTTTTTTAAGGTTTGGTTCAGACATTAATGAGAATTATTATCAAATTGAAGTTCCTTTAAAGCCAACTTCATTTAATTCTAATTTTAATTCAAGATTATCTCCTGAGCAAGTTTGGAAACCAGAAAGTAATTCAATTGAATTTGATTTAGAGAAATTTTTAAAAATTAAGCTTGAAGTTATTTCACAAAAAATACAAAGTAATGAAGCAATTTATTTTGATGAAAAACTAAATGTAATTGATGAGTTTACTCAAATTAGCCAGTTGCCAGGTGAAAAAAAATATAAATTTTCTATTAAAGGAAATCCATCATTAGGTAGAGTAAAAACAGTTCTTTTGGGATTGAAAAATCCTTCAGAAAAAATTGGTAATACATTGTCTGGTGAAGTATGGTTTAATGAACTCAGAATATCTAACATTAAAAATAGTGGAGGATGGTCAGCCATTGCTAATTTGGATGCAAATTTTGCTGATTTTGCAAACATATCATTAAATGGTAGGATTTCATCTATTGGATTTGGGTCAATTGATAAATCACCTAACGAACGATCTAATGATTCATACAAGCAATTCAATTTTATTTCTAATATTAATGCTGGACAATTATTGCCTGAAGATTGGAGGATTAACATCCCTGTTAGCTACACATATTCTGAGGAAATTACTAAACCAAAATATGATAGTTTTTATGATGATATTGAGTTAAACAAAGTTTTAGATTTATCTAATAATAAAGACTCAATAATAAATCAATCTCAAATATTATCAAACTCTAAAAGTTTTAGTGTTCTAGGGCTTTCCAAGAAAAAAAATAATCAAGAAAGGAAAAGATTTTATGATATTGAAAATTTAAACTTTTCTTACACATATAGTGAAAACAATTATAAAGATTATGAACTTGAATATGCAGACAGAAAATCTGTAAGAGCTAATGCAAATTATTCATATAATTTTGAAGATTTAAGTATTTACCCATTTGAAAAGTTAGTATCCAAAGAATCTAAGTATTTAAATTGGCTTAAAGAGTTCAACTTTAATCCATTGCCCTCAAATCTTTCTTTCTCAGGTAATTTTTTTAGAAGTTTATATACTCAGAAATTTAGAGAGATTAATTACTCAGGTATAAATTCTAATAGTCAAATTCCTATTCCAGAACTTTCACAAAAGAAATTTTTATTTGATTGGCGTTTGTCATTATCTCAAAATCTAACAAAATCAATTAGAGTTAATTACAATGCTTCCAATTCTAATATTGTTCCTAACATAAACGGAAATCAGTCTGATTTGAATAGCAGTGATATAGGTATCTTTGATAATTTCTTTAACATTGGAGATCCTGATTATTTTAATCAAAATTTTAGTATTAACTATAGTCTTCCTTTTAATTTAATTCCTTTTTTAAATTTTATTGACGGATCTTATAATTACAGTGGAGATTTTAATTGGCAAAGAGGCTCCGATATGCTTAACAATATTAGTTCTGCAACAGGTGAAGTGTTAGGCAGGGTTAACACAATACAAAATGCAAATACTCAGAATTTTTCTCTTAGTTTAAATTTTGATAAAATTTACAGAACAATTCCATGGCTCAATAAAAATGAATCTATTATTCCAGATTTAATTAAAAGTTTAAAAAGAGTTAGATTTAATTATTCTGAAAATTCAGGAAAAGTCTTACCAGGATACATTCCATCAATTGGGTTTTTAGGAACAGCAAGACCATCAATAGGATTTGTTTTTGGTAATCAGTCAGATATTAGATATGAAGCTGCCAAAAACGGATGGTTGACAGATTTTCCAAACTTTAATCAGCCATTTCAGCAAATATTTAATTCTGATTTTGATTTTAGTGGTGAATTGGAGCTGTTTAATTCAATTAGAATTGACTTGAATGCAAATAGACGTTATTCAAATAATTTTTCAGAAAATTTTTCTGTTATAAATAATTCATATTCTGCATTAAACCCAAATTATTACGGAAACTTTTCAATCTCTACCAACATGTTAAAGACATCTTTTAGTCGTAGAGATAAAAACTTTTCTAACTCATTTGAGAAAATGAAGAATAATAGATTAATAGTTGCACAAAGGCTCATTTCTCAAAAAAATTTAAATAATATTAATCTTGATTCCGAGGGTTTTCCAATTGGTTTTTCAAAAAACAGTCAAGAAGTTTTAATAAATTCATTCCTATCAGCCTATTTGGGTAAAAACCCAAACGATATTAGTTTAAATCCAATATCAAAAAGCCCAAAATTAAATTGGTCTTTACAATATGATGGTTTAAGTAAATTATTTGAAAATTTTATCTCTAGGATATCAATTGGACATGGATATAGGTCTAGTTTTACAATAAATAATTTTAGGTCTAACTTAAATTATAATCCAAATTCCTTTGATAATTCTGGAAATTACATGAGTGAAAAACTATACTCAAATATTAATTTAGTAGAACAGTTTAACCCCTTAATCGAAGTTGATATTGAATTTAAAAATTCATTGAGACTAATCTTAGATGTCATTAAGGACAGAGCAGTTTCTTTGAGTCTTGCAAATAATTTTATTACTGAATCATGGGGAAATGAATATGTTATTGGGTTGGGTTATAGAGCTAGAAATGTAAAAATTAATTCTTCTTTATCTCCAAACTCAAATTCATTTGTTGGTGATCTAAATACTAAGCTTGACTTTAGTATCAGAAAAAATATGACTGTTATTAGAAATCTTAATATAGATGACAATAAAGTTTCAGCTGGTCAAACTTTAATTTCTGCAAAATTAACTGCAGATTATGCATTGAGTAGAAATTTTTCTGCTATATTTTTTTATGATCATATGTTCTCAAAGTACGAGATTTCATCAGCATTTCCACAAACAAATATAAGATCAGGATTTACATTTAGGTATAATTTTGGTAATTGATAAACTTAAATTAATTTAGAAAAATGAAAATTAGAGATAATTTAAAATATACTAAAGATCATGAATGGGTAAGTATTGAAGGTAATATAGCAATTGTAGGGATTACAGATTTTGCGCAAAGTGAATTAGGTGATATAGTTTATATTGAGGTTGAAACTTTAGACGAAAATTTGTCTAAAGATGAAGTTTTTGGTACTGTTGAGGCAGTAAAAACAGTTTCAGATTTATTTTTGCCTTTGTCTGGAAAAATTATCGAATTTAATGAAGCCTTAGATGACAATCCTGAACTTGTCAATGACTCTCCTTATGACGAAGGTTGGATTATTAAAGTTGATATTTCCAATATGGATGAAATTAGTCAATTACTAGATTCAAAATCATATTCTGAAATTATTTGATAAAATCAATCTTAAGTATTTAGCAATTATATATTCGATTATAATTGTAATAATATTTTTAACTCCCCTACCAGAGTCTGCACCCAGATTTAAGTTTTTTGAAATTGATAAATTAATTCATTTTACAATTTATTTAATCTTTGTTACATTATGGGGATTTGTTTTTAATATTAAAAATTTAAGTTTAATAAGATTACTATTGTTTTCAATTATTTTTGGAATAACACTTGAATTTTTACAATATTTGTTACCCTTTGGAAGATATTTTGATTTTTATGATATATTGGCGAATATGGCAGGGGTTATTATTGGCATAATAATTTTGCTTTTTTACAAAAAAAAATTACTTTAGCTAGCCATGGTATCTAAAAAAAATCCAAAAGCTGATCTAAATAACAAAAGCTCATTTTACTTTGCCATCGGATTATTTCTTGTTCTTTTTATTTCATGGAGAGCTATTGAATTTAAAAATTGGGATGATGATGGATATGGATATATTGCACTTGATGTCGAAAACGATGATGATGAAGAAATTCCTATAACTGAACAAATTAAAACACCACCTCCACCTCCACCTCCTCCAGCTCCTGAAGTAATTGAGATTGTTGAGGATGAAGAGGAAATTGAAGAAACTATAATTGAATCAACTGAGACTGATCAAGAAGAAATTGTCGAAGAAGTCGAAGTAGTTGAAGAAGATTTAGATTTAGATGTTCCATTTGCAATAATTGAAGATGTTCCATTGTTTCCTGGCTGTGAAAGAGTAGCAAAGTCTAAAAGAAGAGATTGCTTTCAGGAAAAAATTCAACAACACATTAGAAAAAATTTTAGGTATCCCGAAATAGCTCAAGAAATGGGTATTCAAGGAAGAGTTTTTGTCCAGTTTACTATTTCCAAAGATGGATCAATAACCGGTATTAGAACCAGAGGTCCTGATAAAAACTTAGAAAAAGAAGCTGATAGAATTATAAGTAAATTACCGAGAATGACACCTGGAAAGCAGAGAGGAAGACCTGTAAGGGTCCCATTTAGTGTACCTATCACTTTTAAACTTCAATAATTTTACCCTTACATATTTGTAAACTGCAGATTCTAATCTAAATTTGCAATCCACTAATAACTTAAATTGAGTAAATCTGCCGTTTTTTTTTCGTTGACTAAAGCAAGGCTAGCGCTGAGTGTTGTTTTTTCATCCATTGCAGGATATATTCTTGCGGTTGAAAATTTTATATTAAATGATTTCATTTTTTTGATCTTGGGTGGTTATTGTATAGTTGGCGCATCAAATTCATTTAATCAAATTATTGAAAGAGATAAAGATTTGTTGATGGATCGAACAAAGCTGCGACCATTGCCCACAAAACAAATATCAACTCAGAATGCATTTTGGATGTCAGTTATATTAACACTATTAGGACTTTTCATGCTTTACATGATTAATTATAAAACTGCTTTTTTTGCTGCTATATCAGTTTTTTTATACACATGTGTTTATACTCCATTAAAACCATTAACACCCCTTTCTGTATTTGTTGGTGCAATACCTGGAGCAATTCCTTTTATGTTGGGTTGGGTAGCAGCAACAAATAAGTTTGGAATTGAACCAGGCACTTTATTCATGATTCAATTTTTTTGGCAGTTTCCACATTTTTGGGCTTTAGGATGGATGTTAGATGACGATTATAAAAAAGCAGGTTTCAATATGCTACCAACTGGAAATAGAGATAAAAGTACAGCATTACAAATTATTTTATATACAATTTGGATGATGATTGCATCTGTTTTTCCAGTTACTGGACTAACTGGTTTATTAAGTTTAAAACTTGGCTCAGCAATTGTAGTATTTATAATTGGTTTGATAGTTTTAGTATTAGCAATTAATCTATATAACAGAATGGATATTAATTCTGCAAAAAAATTGTTTTATGGAAGTATTTTTTATTTAACATTAATTCAAATAGTATATATAATTGATAAATTTTTATGAAAGAAGAAATTTTAAAAAATAAAGAAGCTAGAGCAAAAAAAATGATGTTGTTATTTGCTCTTTTAAGTATAACTATGACCTTCGGAGGTTTAACAAGTGCATATGTTGTTAGTAAAGGAAGACCTGATTGGTTAGAGGATTTAATTCTTCCAATTTCTTTTACCTATAGTACCTTCATACTTTTTTTAAGTAGTTTTACAATCCATCTTTCAAAATTTTTTTTAAATAAGCCTAATGGTAAATCAAATTCATTAAAGTTTCTAATTCTTACCTTTATTTTAGGAATAGCATTTTTGTTTTTTCAGTTTGATGGTTTTAATGAATTTGTTAAAAATGGCTATTATTTTGCAGGTGCACAAAGTAATGTAACTACATCATTCATATATGTTTTAGCCTTCGTTCATATTCTACATTTAATTGCCGGATTAATAGTTTTGATTGTTTTAATGTATAGATTGCAAAATGATAAATATCAAGATTCAAAGCTTGGTTTTACACTTGGTGTAAATTTTTGGCATTTTCTTGATTTACTATGGCTTTATTTGTTTCTATTTTTTTATTTCTTTGGATAAAAATTCATTAACTTTGTGAAAAATTTCACTGAATGAGTTCAACAATTTCCTCTGCTGAAGTTCAAAATGATTGGGACGGAGGAGGAAAACCCTTAAAGGCAAGCTACGGAAAATTGATGATGTGGTTTTTCATTGTTTCAGATGCCTTAACTTTTTCTGGTTTTCTTGTTTCTTACGGCTTTGCCAGATTTAAACATATTGACTCATGGCCAATTGCTGATGAAGTATTTACACACTTTCCATTTTTACATGGTGTTGATGCTCCAATGTATTATGTAGCTTTAATGACTTTCATTCTTATTTTTTCATCTGTTACTATGGTTCTAGCCGTTGATGCAGGTCATAGCAATAATAAAAACAAAGTTGCTTTTTATATGTTATTGACAATTGTTGGAGGAGCTGTATTTGTTGGATCACAAGCTTGGGAATGGGCAAACTTCATAAGAGGGGAATATGGTGCATTGGAAACTAAAGGCGGTCAAATTATTCAATTTGTTGATAGTGAAAATTCGAACAAAAGAATTGCTCTGAAAGATTTTGTTGTTGCTAACCCAAAATTTAGAGAACAACATCAAAGCAGTAAAGGATTATGGTACAGAGATGAATCATCTCTTCCAACTTTTACCCTTGATGAAGTTTCTCAAGCATTTTTTTCTAATCCAAATCTTTTGGTTAGATCAGAAAAAATTAATGAAAAAGGAAAAAAAATAATACTTTCAAGAGAAGAATCAATAGAAAAAGTTTCTCAGGCTGTGTATGTTGTTGAAGGTGCCAATTTAATAAGAAATGAATATGGAAATAGGCTTTTTGCTGATTTCTTTTTCTTTATAACTGGTTTTCATGGATTTCATGTTTTCTCTGGTGTTGTAATTAATTTTATAATTTTTCTTAATGTTATATTGGGTACCTATGAAAAAAGAGGGCACTATGAAATGGTTGAAAAAGTTGGTTTATATTGGCATTTTGTAGATTTAGTTTGGGTTTTCGTATTTACTTTTTTCTATTTAGTTTAAGATGGGTCAAAATTCACATAAATTAGAGATTTTTAGAGGTTTAGTTAAGTTTAAATCTAATGTCCAAAAAATATGGGGAGTTTTAATTTTTTTATCAATTGTAACTATCATTGAAGTTGCATTAGGAATTATTAAACCTGAAATATTAATGAATACTTTTTTAAGTATGAAATTGATAAATTGGATTTTCTTAATTCTCACAATTATTAAAGCTTATTATATAACATGGGATTTCATGCACATGAGAGATGAATCATTTAGTCTTCAAGCTTCAGTAGTTATAACACTTATATTTCTGATGGCATATTTAGCATTTATTCTTCTTGTTGAGGGTAATTATATTTATGATGTTTTCTTTGAAGGATTTGTGAGCTGGGACTTTTAAAACATAATTTTCTTGAAAAAGTACCTAGTCCTTATTATTCTATTTGTACTTCCATTGGTTGCTTACCTTTTTTTTGCCTCAGGTATAAATAACTTTGCTAAGCTACCTGTTTTAACTGAAAGTATCGAAGAATTAGAATTAATCACTGACAAGGATTTTAATAATAAAATTTCAATATTACTTTTTTTAGGTAATGATATTGAAAACAGAGAAGGAGATGCACTAAATCTCAATCAGAAAATATATAAGAGATTTTATCAGTTTAAAGACTTTCAGTTCATATCAATTTCGCCGTTGGGCATTGAAAATAAAACTAATTTATTGAAAGAAAAATTATCTTCAGGAACTAATACTGATATGAAAAATTGGAGCTTTATTCATCTTGATGAGGATAAAATTAATGAGTTGTTTTCAAGTTTAAGTACAAATCTTCAATTGGATGAGAATTTGAGCTCACCATATGCTTACATAATTGATAAATTTTCATCTCTTAGAGGAAGAGATGATTCTGATGGCATAAAATTTGGTTATGATTCAAGGTCGGTTGCTGATATAAATAACAACATGCTTGATGATGTAAAAATTATATTAGCGGAGTATAGATTGGCTTTAAAAAAGAATAATATATTCAAAGATTAATAATATTGAAAAATAAAAAACAATTAGTACTTGTAGCTTTAATTATAATTTTTGCAATTTGGTTTTTTCCTAGAATTAAAAGTAGAGTTGAAACAAGCAGTGTTGTTGACTCTAACCGCAGTGAAGAAATTAGTCAATCTTCAAAGCTTTCATTTATTAAATTAAATGGTACTGCAAGAAAAGTTCCTGATTTTATATTTAAAAATCAGGATAACAGATATATTTCTAATGAAGACTTTTTAGGAAAGGTTTATGTAGCTGAATTCTTCTTTACTTCTTGTCCATCAATTTGTATTGAAATGAATCAAAATATGAAAATTCTCGACGAAGAGTTTTCCGATCGCAATGATTTTGGTATTGCATCATTTACAATTGATCCATTAAATGATACTCCAATGGTACTTAAGCAATATTCAGAAAGATTAAACGTTAAATCTCCTAACTGGCACTTTTTAACTGGAAAAATTGATGATGTTTATGAGTTGTCTAATAGTGGATTTAATATTTTTTCAGGAGTTAACCCAGCTGTTGCAGGTGGGTTTGAGCATCAGGGTTTTTTTGCTCTAATTGACAAAAACGGCTACATTAGATCTAGAAGAGATGCTAATGGTAATCCTATTGTTTACTACTTGGGAATAACATCATCTGGAGCTAGTGAGCAAGGTATAGATATGATTAAAGAAGATATTATAAAACTTTTGAATAATGGCTGAATCTAAGAAATATAAACCATTAGTAACTGCAGTATCTATTCTTGTCCCTATTGTAGTTGCTATTTTATTTACTGTAAGAATTCCAAATGTTGAACCATTGAGTTTTCTACCTCCAATTTATGCAAGCATTAATGCGTTAACTGCTGTTTTATTGGTTGCTGCGTTATACTTTATAAAAAATGGTAAAAGAAAAATTCATGAATTGCTTATGAAAATATGTATTGGTTTGTCATTAATGTTTTTGGTTATGTATATAGCTTATCACATGACAAGCGATCCTACTCCTTTTGCGGGAGAGGGTGTAATCAAATATGTTTATTATTTTATTTTAATTTCCCATATTTTATTATCAATTATTGTAATTCCTTTAGTTTTAACAAGCTACACAAGAGCAATTTCATCAGAGTTTATATCACATAAAAAAATATCAAAGATTACATTTCCTGTTTGGCTTTATGTAGCTGTGACTGGAGTTATTGTCTATATAATGATTTCACCATATTACGTATGATATTTAACTTTTTTCAATGTTCTATGTGCAAGGCTGTTCTTGAATCAGGAGCTGATGAAAAAGTTGCAGAAAGTCTTAATGATGGAATAGTATATTTGATGGCTATCCCATATGTTTTAGTGGCTTTAATTGGATTTTTAATTTATTATAAATTTTTTAAAAAAACTTAATATTTTTTTTTAAGTTTGCTACTTGGTAATACAAAGTACCATGTATTAAAAAATATTAATTATGGAAAGTATAAGTTCAAAAAAAATAATTTATCAATATGGGCTTCTAACTGGTTTAGTTGGTTTAGTTTGGGGAATTGTTCAATTCATTATGGGAACTCATTATGAAAACGATACTGTTTCACAAATTGTTGGATCAATTATTTTAATAGCTGGGATAGTCTTAGGTCAAATAGCTTTCAGAAAAGAGAATAGCGGCTTAGTTACCTTTAGTCAATGCTTAAAAATTGGTGTTGGAATTAGTTTAATTCAGGCTATTATTGGTCTCATTTATTATTATTCACTAACTAATTTTATTGAGCCAGATTTCAATATTAAAGCTTTGCAACTATCATATGCTCAAATGGTTGAAAGTAACCCAGAATTTTCTGCTCAAATGACGGAACAATCTTTTATAGAAAATTCTGAACCTTTCATGTGGATAGCATATCCAGCAATTTTACTACTTTCATTATTTTTTGGTTTATTATTTTCTTTGTGTACCGGAATATTTATTAAAAAGTCTGAATAAAATGAAATCTAATATTCAATTAAAAAATGATGCTTTAGAGGCATTAAGTAAAGATAAGTGGGGTATATCTATTGGAGGATTTTTAATTTACATAATCATAACCCAAGCAATTGGTTTAATACCTTTCATTGGAGCTATTGCTGGGTTTATTCTAACTGGTCCCTTTGCTGTTGGATTATATTTTTTCTATTTAAAAGTTTCTCGTGGAGATCATGTTGAAATTGAAGATTTATTTGTTGCTTTTAAAAATAGGAATCAGTTTTTGGCAGCACTTGTAGCGTTTCTTTTAATAATAGCAATAATGTTTCCAACTATAATTATATCTATTGTGATATGGATTTTTTTAATAATTGGAAAAGAATCTATAGAAAAAATAGTAGATATAATAAGCCATTGGTCAGATATTACAAATCCATTTGGAGGATTTAATTTTCAATCAGATTTACCATTATATGAACCCGACACTATGGCAATGGCCTCAGATGATTTAAACTGGTTTGTAATCATATTAGGTTTTGTTTTAATTGTTCTTCTTCCTGTTATATATATAAGCCTGGGTATTTCTCAATCATTTTTCACTATTGCTAATGATGAAAATATATCAGGACTTGATGCTTTTAAAGAAAGTTGGAGATTGATGAAAAACAAAAAGCTCAAACTTTTTCTTTTGGAATTAAGTTTTATTGGTTGGATTATATTATCGGTACTAACTCTATTTATTGGATTTATATTTTTAAGTCCTTATATATACACTACTTATGCTAAATTTTTTGATAATCTCAACGAATCTTCATGAAAAAAATTTGGAACATGATCTGTGATTTCTAAAGATGTTAATATGAACTTTTAAAAGAATTCTAAAAAATTAAATAATTATGAAAAAATATTTATTAATGATACTTATTACTGGATTTTATTCATGTGTTGATATAAAGCCAGACATCAAAGTCGAGCAAATTATTGATTTGAAAATTGATGGTGAAAATGTTGATGGATTAGAAGGAGAATGGGTAATCACCACTGATGAAGATAATGATGTAATAACAATCAAAATCGAGAAGAAAGAAGAAGAAATTCAATGAGTAGTGAAAACTTCAAAATTCAGATCAGAAAAGGATTGTTGGAGTTTTGTATTCTGCAAGTTCTTTCAAATAATAAATTATATACTTCTGAAATAATTGAAAAACTTAATAATTCAAAAATTATTGTTGTTGAGGGTACTGTTTATCCATTACTAAGTAGGTTAAAAAATAAAGGATATGTTGATAATGAATGGATAGAATCAAAACAAGGACCCCCAAGAAAATATTTTAATCTTACAGAAAAGGGGAAAAAATATCTTAGTGAGTTAGTAACATCATACAAAGAAGTCAATTCTTCAATAGAAAAACTAATTAAATCTAGCTAATGAAAAAAACATTAACTGCAAATATTTCAGGTAAGGTTTTTAATATTGAAGAAGATGCATATGGCATTATGTCTAAATATTTAGAATCAATTAGTTTGTATTTTAAAAATTATAATGATAAAGATGAAATTTTAGTTGATTTTGAACAAAGAATTTCTGAAAACCTTCTTTCAATACTTAATAATCAAAGCGATGTGGTTTTGAATTCTCACGTTTATAAAATTATTGAAATCATGGGTAAGCCCCAAGATTTTGACATTGATCATAGTGAAGATTTTGATCAGGTTAAAAAGTTTAAATTAAAAAGAAATAATAATGACAGAATTATTGCTGGTGTTGCCTCTGGATTAGCTGAATATTTTAAAATAGATCCATTAATTACAAGAATTTTACTTGCTAGTTTAATATTTGTTGGAGGATTTGGTTTTTTCTTTTATATAGTTTGTTGGATAGCTATGCCAAAAAGTTCGATGAATGAATCATTCAACAGGAAAAAGTTTTATAGAGACTCAGATGAAAAAATTATAGCTGGAGTTTGTAAAGGAATTGCTAATTACACATCTGTGGAAGTTTTATTCATAAGATTCATTTTTATTGCTATGATATTTTTTGGAGGATGGGGATTTATATTCTATTTGATTTTGTGGGTCTTAAGTAAAAGCGCAAAAACAATAAAGCAGAAGATGGATATGTCCGGTTATAAATTAGATTTAGATAATGTAAAGAAATATTATGATGATTCAGTAAAGAAAAGTAATAGACAAAAAAATAAATCTTCTTTTTTATTTTTTCCATTTAAATTAATTGGCCAGTTTTTCGACAAATTACTTCCCTTTCTTGGTCAAGTACCTAAAGTGATTTTAATAATTATTCTTTTTTATTTAGTTTCCTTAGCAGCTATTATTTTAGTTTTTTTCACAGTGATTTATTTTGGATTATATGTAAGTAATGATGAGTTGTTAAATATGGTTCAATTGTTACTTGTTGATTTAAAACCGATTAATGTAACCATGATCTATGTTGAACTTATAACTTTTATTACTTTATTGTCTTTTGCTATAATAAAGCTTTTAACACAAAGAAGCATAAATAAGACACTTGTTATATCAACTGCTATTCTTCTTTTTTTAGTTTCAGTTTTTAATGTCATAACTCTAAGTATAAATGAGAAATTGGTTAATAATTTTGAAGAAATTTCTAATTATGTCGAAGATAGATTTGACAAACTTACTATAACAATAGATATTGAATAAATGATAAAAATTAAAAATTTACATAAGTCATATAATATTGGTAAAAATTCACTTCATGTTTTAAAAGGATTGGATCTTGAAATTAAAGAGGGTGAACTTGTAGCAATTATGGGTTCATCAGGGTCCGGTAAATCAACATTACTAAATATTATTGGAATGCTTGATAATCATGATAAAGGATCTTATGAATTAGATGGGGTTATTATAAAAAAAATGAATGAAACAAAAGCTGCTGAATATAGAAACAAATTTCTTGGATTTGTTTTTCAATCATTTAACCTAATTAATTATAAGAATGCATTAGATAACGTTATTTTACCACTCTATTATCAAGGTATATCAAGAAAAGTTCGTGAAAAAAAAGCTTTAAAATATTTGTCTGATGTAGGATTAAAAAATTGGTCTCATCATCTGCCTAATGAATTGTCTGGAGGACAAAAACAAAGAGTTGCTATTGCCAGAGCTATGGTTTCTGAACCCAAGGTCTTATTGGCTGATGAACCAACTGGAGCTTTGGATTCAAATACATCAAAAGAAGTTATGGATTTAATCCAAAAAATAAATAAAGCAGGAAAAACAATTCTAGTTGTCACTCATGAACATGATATTTCACAAATGTGTAATCGCATTGTGAGACTTAAAGATGGAGTTATAGTTGAAGATAAAAAAATAAAACAAAAGAAGGCATTATAATGTTTAGCAGAGATCGTTGGTTAGAAATTTTAGATACAATAAGTAAAAATAAACTTAGGACAATATTAGCTGGTTCAACCGTTGCATTAGGAATATTAATTTTTATTGTGCTCTATGGCCTGGGAAATGGTTTAGAAAACACATTTAAATCTTTTTTTAAGGATGATCAATTAAATACTATATGGATAAATCCTGGAAGAACTTCGAAACCATATGCTGGCTATGAATCAAATCGACGTATAGAATTTGATAATGATGATTATGCTGATATTTCTGAGAAATTTAATTTTTTTATCGACGGAATCACACCAAGAATAACTCTTACAGCAAGAAATATTTCGTATAAATTAAAATCAAATAATTTTTCAGTTAGAGGAGTTGGACCAGATCATCAAAAAAATGAAATGACTATCATGATGCAAGGCAGGTTTATTAATAGTATAGATATAATAAACAAAGAGCGTTATGTTGTAATAGGGCGTTTAGTTAAACAAGATTTATTTGGGGAGGAAAATCCAATTGGAAAATTTATTAATGGAGGAGGTAGAACATGGAAAGTTATAGGTGTATTCCAGGACGATGGTGGTGATAATGAAGAAAGATATATTTATGCTCCATATACCACAATTCAGTCTATTCAAAGAGGATCTGATAATGTTGGTCAAATAATTATAACTTATAAATCTGAAATTGGATTTGATGGCGCTCTTGAATTCGAAAAAAAAATTAAGAGTTATATTAAGAATAGAAAAAAAATTGACCCAACTGATCCCCGAGGAATTTTTATTAGAAGTGCATCAAGTGATTTGAAAGAAAGTGAAGATTTTTCAAATGTATTAAAGATGATTGTTTCCTTTGTTGGTTTTGGAACTTTGTTAGCAGGTATAATAGGAATCTCAAATATTATGGTCTATGTTGTTAAGGAAAGAACAAAAGAATTAGGAATAAGAAAAGCTATTGGAGCTACTCCAAAATCAATTGTATGGATGGTTTTACAGGAATCAATATTTATAACAACAATATCCGGATATATCGGACTATTTTTGGGTGTAATGTTTTTATCTTCTATAGGTGATGCCCTACAGGAAGATTTTTATATTATTGACCCATATGTTGACTTATATACTGCACTATTGGCTACTTTGATGCTTATAGTTTTTGGAGGTATTGCTGGTTTTGTTCCAGCTAAAAAAGCATCAAATATTAAACCTATTGAAGCCTTGAATGATAAATAAATGAAAGCACTATTTCAAAACGATACATGGCAAGAAATTTTCGGATCTATTCAAAAAAATAGAATAAGGACTATAATAACAATGATTGGTGTTCTATGGGGTATTTTTATATATATTACACTAGCAGGTACCTCAAAGGGATTAGATAATGGATTTGAAAAAGCATTCTCATCAATTTCTTCAAATAGTTTATTTATTTGGGCTCAACAAACATCATTACCATATGCAGGATATAAAGCTAGGAGACAGATTAGATTAACCACAAATGATGTTGATGTAATTAAAAAGAAAGTTCCGTCAATTGAATATGTAGCACCTAGAAATGTAGCTGGAGTATTTGGCTCCTCTGGTGGAAATGTTATAAAAGGTTCAAAAACTGGCACATATGCTATTTACGGCGATTATCCTGAATACATAAAAATTGCTGTAACAAAAGTTTATGATGGAGGAAGGTTTATTAATCAAGCTGATATGGATCAAAAAAGAAGAGTAGCTGTAATTGGCGAACGAACTTATCAGGAGTTATTTGATGAGGATGAAAATCCAATTGGACAATATATCAATATTAATAATGTAACATTTAAAGTTATTGGTGTTCATCAGTTCAGACAAGGTGGAGGATTTGGTGATGATGGTGATATATATATACCATTTGCTACGTACAAAGATTTGTTTAATACAGGAAAATACGTAGGTTTTTTTATGATGTCCGCATTTCAAGATGCTGATGTAGTTGAAGTTGAAAAAAAGGTTAAGCTTGTGCTAAAAGATGTTCATAATATTGCCCCTGAGGATGACCAAGCTCTTGGTGCATTTAATCTAGGAGAGGTATTTAAAAAAACAATAAAATTTGCAGATGGTTTAACTTTTTTATCATTAATTGTTGGGATAGCTACAATTTTGGCAGGTATAATTGGAATAGGTAATATTTTACTTATTTCAGTGAAAGAAAGAACTAAAGAAATTGGCATAAGAAGGGCTTTAGGTGCTAGACCAAGTCAAGTGAGAACACAAATATTAATTGAGTCTGTATTTTTAACTATTATTGCAGGCATAATAGGAATAATAATTGGCACCTTAGTTCTGTTTTCAATTAATATGGCAACTCAGGATTTATCAGACTTTCCATATACAAATCCAACCGTTCCAATCGAGTTTATTTTTGGTGCATTATCATTGATGATAGTTTTAGGTACTTTAATTGGCTTAATACCTGCACAAATTGCTGTTAATGTAAAACCAATTGAGGCATTGAGAGAAGAATAATAAAATAATTATAAAAATGAAATATTTAAAATACATCGGAATTACAGTTTTAGTTTTAGGATTCATGTTTTCAATGGCCTACTATATAAAAACTAATAGTAGATCGGCAATCACTTACGATACAGAAAAATTAAGTTATCAATCAATTGAAGATAAAATTGTAGCAACAGGTAGTTTAATTCCTGAAGATGAGGTTAACATTGTTCCTCAGATCAGCGGAATAATTGACGAGGTTTATGTTGAGGAAGGTGATGAAGTAAATGAAGGTGATTTATTAGCAAAAATAAAAGTTGTTCCTGATGAACAAGCCTTAAATAGTGCTGAAGGAAGAGTTAAAACATCAAGAATAATATTAAATAATTCAAAGAAAGAATTTGATAGAAATAAAAAATTGTTTGATAAGGGGATTATATCTGAACAAGAGTTTAACAGTATTCAACTTAGATATAATCAGGACGCTCAAAATTTGGAAAATGCAAATTCTGATTTACAGATTATTAAATTAGGTTCAATTGGAGGGGCAGCTGTTACAAATACTTTAGTTAGATCTACAGTAAAAGGTACAATATTGGTAGTTCCAGTAAAAGAAGGTGATCAGGTAATTCAAGCCAATACTTTTAATCCAGGAACAACTATTTCAACAGTTGCTGATTTAAGTAAAATGATTTTTGAAGGAATGGTTGATGAGGGTGAGGTTGGCAAACTTTCTGTAGGATTACCATTAAAAATCTCCTTAGGAGCGATCGAAGACAAGGAATATGATGCGAAGTTAACTCTTATTTCGCCAAAAGGAGTTGATATTTCCGGAGCTATTCAATTTAAAATTGAAGGTGAAGTTTATTTGGATGATGAGTTTATTGTCAGAGCTGGATACAGTGCAAATGCCTCTATAGTAACTAATTTAAAAGAAAATGTTTTGTCTATTAATGAAGCTTTAATTCAATATGATAATAAAACAAAAAAACCATTTGTTGAAGTGCAAATTTCTGATCAAAAGTTTGAGAAAAGAGATATAAAAATTGGTATTTCTGATGGAGTTTTTGCTGAAGTTTTAGAAGGTTTAGCTGAAAATGAGGATATCAAGGTTTGGAATAGAACTGAACCACTAAAGAGAAATATTGATAATGTTAATGATTAAGTAAATGATAAAAATTTAATTATGAGAAAAATAATTTTAATTGTAATTCTAGCTTTTTCTATTAAATCTCAATCTCAAGATTTATGGACTTTGATGGACTGTGTCAATAGAGCGTTAAAAGAAAATATTTCAATAAAGCAATCGGAGCTAGATTATTTGGATTCTGAAATATCAAGAAAAACTGCTATTGGTAATTTTTTACCCAATCTAAATATAGGAAGTTCGCATTCATGGAATGTTGGATTAAATCAAAATATTACAACAGGTTTATTGGAAAATATTACTACTCAGTTTAGTTCAATGAATTTAAACATGAATATTGATATTTTAAATGGTTTAAAAAATGTTAAACAATTGCATTTAGCAAATCTTTCAATATTAGCCAATCAATATCAATTAGCTGATATGAAAGAAAATATTTCTTTACTAGTAGCAAATTCTTTTCTTCAAATACTTTTTAATAAAGAAATTTTGAAAGTTCAAGAATTACAATTAGAAATTTCTAAAGAAGAAGTGCAGAGAGCAATTGAATTGGTTAATAGCGGTGTCATACCTAAAGGAGATTTATATGAATTTGAAGCGAATTTAACAAGTATTGAAAAATCAGTTATTGATGCTAAAAATAGCCTTAAATTAGCCAAAATAGCTCTTGCTCAATTGCTTTTAATAGATGACTACGAAAATTTTGATATTGTGGATGTTGATTATAAACTTAAAATATCAAACATCTTAGATAAATCACCTAATGAGATTTTTTCCTATGCTGTTGAAAATAAAAATGAGATTAAGATTGCTGAAACAAACGTAGAAATTGCAAAAAAGTCTTTAGAATTCAATAAAAGTTTTTTACAACCAAGATTGTCTGCATTTTATTCTTTAAGCACAAGAATAGCTTATAGTGATAGATTAATTGGTTCAGGTGATTTTAATTTAGTTCCTGTGGGTGTCGTTGAAAATACTAATGAGAGAGTTTTAGCTCCAGTTCAGGGAACTAAAATTGTTCCTCCAAAATCATTTTCCGATCAATTTGATATAAATAAAGGACAAAATTATGGACTAAGTTTATCAATACCTATACTTAATGGATTTTCTGTCAGATCTAATGTAAATAGAAGTAAAATTAATGTCCAAAGAAGTGAAAATTTACTTTTCCAAAGAAAGTTAGACTTGGAAAATACTATAAATCAAGCTTACAGTGATGCTTACGGTTCATTAAAAGCTTATGAAGCTTCAAAGAAGTCATTAGATTCAAGAAAATTATCATTTGAATATGCTAAAGAAAAACTTAATATAGGCGTTTTGAATCCCTATGAATATAGCCAGGTTAAGCAGAGATTTGAGTCAGCTCAATCTGATCTGATAAGATCAAAATTTGATTTAATTTTTAAATTAAAAGTATTAGAATTTTACTTTGGAGTCCCAGTAAACATTAATTAAATGTCATTAATATTAAATATTGAAACTTCAAGTACTAATTGCTCGGTTTCTATTTCAAAAAATGGAAAATTAATTGATTGTATTGAAAAAAATTCATCTAATTTTTCTCACTCTCAAAAATTACACATTTTTATTTCTGAAATCACTGAAAAAAATAAAATAAGTCTGAGAGATTTTGATGCTGTAAGCGTGGGCATTGGTCCTGGATCATATACTGGACTAAGAATTGGGCTTGCTGCTGCAAAGGGGATATGCTATGCTTTAGATATTCCCTTGATTTCCATTTCCTCACTAGAAAATCTAATCACTAATATTGATTTTAATGGAATATTAATTTCAACAATTGATGCGAGAAGAGACGAGGTGTATTCGTGTATTTATAATAATAAAAAAGAAATTATCAGAGAAGAATTACCTGAAATTATTAATTCAAAATCCTTTTTAAATTATTCAGTTGATGAAAAAATATTAATTGTTGGGAATGGTCAATTTAAGTGTAAAGAATTAATTGAATTTAATTCTAATTTTAATTGGAATGAAAAGATTTTAATACCTTCATCTAGAAATATGAGCGAAATAGCCTATAAAAAATATATCAATAATGATTTTGAGGATATTGCCTATTGTGAGCCAAAATACCTTAAAGAGTTTAAATCTAATAGTGGTTAACCATTAATTGCAACTACATTTGAAATTTTTCCAGGAAGCTCATTTTTTAGCATAGTTTCAATACCGTTTTTGAGAGTAATAGTTGAGGAGGGACATCCACTACAAGCACCTTGTAAAATAACATTTACCTCTTGAGTATTTTTATCATAAGATTGAAAAAGGATATTTCCACCGTCAGATGCTACAGCGGGTTTAATTTGAGTTTCAATTAATTCTGAAATTTTTAAAGAAATTTCATCAAGATTTTTTACTTCTATAGCTTTGTTAGTGGATTTAGCTTTATCGACTTTAGAATCAATTAATTCATTACCACCTTTAATATAGGACAGAATAAATTCTCTTATTTCCATTGTATGATTTTCCCATCTATAATCTTCTTTGATTGTAATTGATATAAAATTTAAATCAATATAAACTTCACTAATAAAATCATGAAGAAATAATGCTTTTGCAATATTACAATGTTCAGTTTCGTCTATTTTTTTAAATTCGTGAGAAACATTAACTAATCTTTTATTGCATACAAATTTCATAACCGAGGGATTCGGAGTACTTTCCGCGTAGATTGTAATAGCATTCATAGTGCCTGAATAAATCACTCCTCCTTTATTTAAATAATTTTCAATCTGTTCTATAACATCATCTTGAACCTCCTCCCAATTCAAAAAATCAAGCTTTTCAATAATTAGTAGATGTTTATCTAGTGTAACAGACTTAATGAAGGGAAGAAAAAATAATTGTTTTATTAATGGGAATTGATTTAAATCAGAATTTTCATCCAATTCTACTCTTTTCTCATGAATAACATTTTCAGATGATAGCACAAGAACATTCTTGTCTTCAGATTCTAAAATTTCTAATATATAATTCATAACTAAACCATTAAAATTTCAAATTTATTATTTAATAAACTATTCAAGATATTTTTATCTCCGTTTGTATAAAATAATTTTTTTGATTTTTCAGTACCAGAATTTATCAAATTAGATTTTATTAAAACTCTTTCAGTTTGAAGAGCTACTGCTTCACTACATTCAATAATATTAATAGATTCATTAATAATTTTTTTGATTGACTCTTTAATTAAAGGGTAATGGGTACATCCTAAAACTAATTTGTCAATATTATTTTCTAACATTGGATTAAGGTACTCTTTTAATAAAGAATCAATTTTAGAGCCAGAGTATATTCCTTTTTCAATTAATTCAACCAATCCTAATCCATGTTGTTCAATAATCTTAACATTCTGACCATGAATATTGGATGTTTTTTCAAATAAACTACTTCCAAGTGTTCCTTTTGTTGCTAAGACTCCAATTTTACCTGTTTTTGTATTTAGTGCTGCAGGCTTTATAGCTGGTTCAATTCCAATAAAAGGTAAATTATAGCTTTTTCTCAAAAAATTTATTGAATTAGTTGTCGCTGTATTACATGCAACGACAATAAGTTTACATTTTTTATTGATTAAAAATTCTACATTTTCTTTGGATATATTTATTAATTCATCATTAGGTTTTTTTCCATATGGTGAATTTTTAGAGTCAGCTAAGTAAATCGTATTCTCATTTGGCAATAATCTATTTACGGATTCCCAAATTGTAATTCCACCTATTCCTGAATCAAAAAAACCTATAGAGTTATTCTTCATGCAAAAAAAAACTATCTATAAAAATATAGATAGTTTAATTTAGTTAGTTAAATATTTTAAAATATTAAAATCCTAATTCCTTTTTAACATCAGCTAAAAGATCTTTACCATCAGACAAAATTAGTGCTCCACCTGGTGTTGCATCAATGACGTAGTCAAATCCTTGCTCTCTAGCTACTTTTTGAATAGCTGCTCGTGCCTTTTCTATAAGAGGTCTTAAAAGATCAGCTTGTTTCTGTTGAATATCTTGAGCAGCTGTTTGTTGATATTGCTGAATGTTTTGTTCCATTCCTTGAAGCTCTTTTGCCCTTGCTTGATTGGTTACCTCAGTTTGATTTTGGGTATCAGCAGAGTAGGTCTGTAATTTTGTTTGATACTCTTTCATTGATGCTTCAATTTCTGATTGATAAGTTTTTTGAAGTTTTTCAATCTGAGCTTGCGCTTCAAGAACTTCAGGCATTTCACTAATTAAAGCTTGAGAATCAATGTGAGCAACATTACTTTGAGCATTACTAATTGAACCAAAAACTAAAAAAAGTACTATTGTAAATAATTTTAAATATTTCATATTATTTTTTATTTTTTCTTGCATTAATTATACTGTCTCTTTTTTTTTGAAGAGATATTTTTTTTAACTCTCTAATTTTTAATATTGAATCCCTTCTTTTTTCTTTAATTTCATCATCAAAATTCATCTGAAGATTTTCAATTTTTTCTTGTCTTAAAATACTTTTTAAAACCAGCTCGCTAATATCGTATTTTTTTTCCGAATATAACATAATTATCGCAGAGGATTTATCGAAAATATAATCAAATTTATTTTTATCAACAATTTTTTGAACTGCCTCAAGTACCTCATCTTGAATAGGTTGGATTAATATTTTTTCTTGAATTATCCAGTCACCTTCAGGGCCAAATCTCTTTTGTTTATATTCTTCAAGTTCACTTTTTTCAAAGTTAATTTCTTCTTTTAATTCATTATATATTGGCGTAGTTAATAAAGGTCTTTTGATTTCCAGTTCTTCGTATTTTTTTTCAATTTCCTTTTCAGTTTTTTCAATTTCTCTTCTCCATTTATTAAGTTTTAATGAATATTCTTGATTTGCTTGTTTGTAATCATCAAAATTTTCTAAAATATAGTCCATATTGACATACCCAACTCTTAAAGGTTTTTGAGAAAATGAAGTGACACCTATACTTAAAATAATTAATGAATAGATTAATTTTATTTGACTATTTTCATTTTTGAAAAACATAATTAATTATATAGTTAAAATTGTTGTCCGATAACAAAGTGTGTTTCCCATCCGTTAGGGCTCAAATCAGATGGATTAGTATTGTCGAGTCCATAAGCAAAATCAATACCTAAAAGGCCAAAAGCGGGCATAAATATTCTTAATCCAAAACCCATAGATCTTTTAGAATTAAAAGGATTGAATTCTCTAAAATTATCATATCCTTGACCAGCTTCAAGAAAAGTTAGGCCAAATATTGATGCTGCAGGTTTTAGTGTGATTGGATATCTTAGCTCGAGTGAAAATCTATTATAAATGGTAGATCCATTTACACTAGACAGTGATTGATTTGGATATCCTCTTAAGCTAATCATTTCTCTTCCGTCCATGGCATATTGAGACATTCCATCTCCACCAAGGAAAAATCTATCAAATGGGATTACTCCTCTATCATTATCATATGCGCCAATAAAGCCAAATTCGGTATGAGCTCTAAGAACTAATTTTTCAATTAATCTAGTATACCAAGTTCCCTTAAATTTTATTTTATAAAATTCTAACCACTTGAATCTCTCCTGGTCAATTTTAGCTTGGTCTGGATTTCCATCACCGTCTTGAAATTTTTCAAGTTCACCTAAATTAGCATAATCAACCCCATTCCAAAGAGAATATGGAAGTGTGAATCTTGCAGATAAAAGAAATTCAGATCCCCCAAGTGGAAATATAGGGTTGGTAAATGTGTTATTTCTTGATAGTGCTACTGTATAAGAAACGTTATTTGATTTTCCTTCACCAAAAGTAAACAATCCAGTATAATAATTGTTTAAATTATAATACTGATAAGATAGAGATTGAGAAAGCAAGAAATAATCATCTGGTACTCTCAGTCTTTTTGCTAGACCGATACTAGCACCTGTTACTTCAAATGATTGGCTTTTATCAACCCTCCCAGTAAAAAAATTATATCTGTATTGTTTAGTATGTGAAAATGATGTAGAAAATTGAACAGGTTGTTCACCGCCAAACCATGGATCTGATAGAGAAAAACTGTAAACACGATAAAATCTATTTGCTTGTAATCTTAGTGATAGTGCTTGGCCATCACCCATTGGAACTGGTTTCCACGCATCTTTATTTTTTAAATTTTTTAATGAAAAGTTATTAAATGATAAACCCAAAGTTCCAATAAATCCACCACCACCATATCCGCCTTGTAGTTCAACTTGACTAGCAGATTTTTCAACTAATCCATACTCAATATCTACTGTTCCAGCATTAGGATCAACATTCTTGAAGTCAGGACTTATTTGTTCAGGATCAAAAAAACCTAACTGACCTAGTTCTCTGACAGTCCGTACTATTTTATCTTTACTGTATAATTCACCTGGTTTTGTTCTCAATTCCCGATATATTACATTATCATTTGTTCTATCATTACCAACAACAGAAATTTTATTAAAATATGCGGGCTTCCCTTCATTTATTCTTATTTCAAAATTGATTGTATCATTTTCAGCAGAAATTTCTACAGGATTAATTGTAGAAAATAAATATCCATTATTTTGATATAAATTAGTTATATCTTCACCATCAGGTTTAGAATCATCAGCAATTCGCTTTTTTAATAAAACACCATTATAAGTATCACCTTTATATAAACCTAAAGCCCTAGAAAGTAATTCGTCAGAATAAACACTATTACCAAGGAAATTTATTTCACCAAAATAATATTTATTACCTTCATTAATTTGAATATTAAGATCGATTTTATTTTTATCAACTAAAACAGAATCAGTAATTATTCGTGCATCTCTATATCCTCTTTCCTTGTAATAATCTACTATAGTTGTCAGATCATTTTTATAATCCTCTTCAATAAATTTAGATTTTTTCCAAAACCTTACAGGTAGTTTGGTTTTGGTTTTTTTCATTTGTTTCTTAAGTTTTTTTGAACTGATTATTTCATTTCCAGTAAAATTGATTGAGCTAATTTTTACTCTATCACCCAAATCAATATTGATTAACATCTTTTCATTATTAATTCCAACAGTATCGGGTTTTGTATCGATGTAGACTTTTGTATTCAGAAATCCATTTTTCTTGTACTTGTTTACAATATAATTTTTAGTAGTTTCTATAAAGTTTTCAGTAATTTTTTGACCTTTTTTAATTTCTATATCATCAATAATAGTTTCTTTCTTTGATTTTTTTAGTCCTGTTATTGTAAATTCAGAAAGAGATGGTAATTCTTTAATGCTAATTTCAATGTTTGCCTTTTCTCCTTCAACTTTTGTGAGGTAAAAATTTATATCACTAAAAAGTTCAAGTTTCCAAAGCTTATTAATTACCTGACTAATTTCTTCACCAGGTATTCTAATTTTTTGTCCTTTAGATAAGCCTGTATATGCTACAACAGTTTGTTCATTAAAGCTTTTAAGACCCGAAACATTTATCTCATTAATTGTATAAAAATTACCTTTTTGATAGTCTATTTCTTGGCTAAATGATAAAAAGCCATTAATAATTAATAATATACCAATTAAAAATTTATAATTTAACTTTTCCAAACCTTCTTACTCTTTTTTGATAATCAATAATAGCTTTTAAAAAATGTTCTTTTTTGAAATCAGGCCACAAAACATCCTGAAAATTTAACTCAGCATAAGAAATTTGCCAAAGAAGAAAATTACTTAATCTAAATTCACCACCAGTTCTAATCAAAAGATCCACATTTTTCGAATTGCAGCTGTAAAGATGATCATTTATTGTGTTTTCATCAATGTTTTCTTGAGAAATTATATTTTTTTTAACTTTATTCGAGATTAACTTTGTAGCTCTAATAATTTCTTGTTTTGCTCCATAACTAACAGCTAAATTTAAGTTTAAACCAGTATTATTTTTTGTTAAATTTATGCTTTTTAATAGGCTAGTTTTAGTTTTTTTGGGAAGTAAATCTGTATTGCCAACTACATTTAGTTTTATATTATTTTCTATTAATTTCGACAACTCTTTATTTATGGATTTAAACAAAAGAACCATCAGAGCATTAACTTCATTTTTTGGTCTATTCCAGTTTTCCATGGAAAAAACATAGAGAGTTAGAGTATCAATTCCTAATTCTATTGAAAGATCAATGGCTTCTCTAACAGCTTTTATTCCTGAATTGTGTCCAAAAAATCTTTCTTTATTTAATTTTCTGGCCCATCTTCCATTACCATCCATAATTATAGCAACATGATCAGGAATTTTGAGAGGATCAATTTTTTCTAATAACTTATTATGGACAATAACACTCATAATTACCAAAAATATAGGTCAAATTTATACCTGTAAACACATACCAGTCTTGACTCAAATTTCCTCCAAAAGATTTCTGCGAATATAGCTCATAATCTTTAAATCTTTTAGGAAAACTACCATCTAAATTTTCAGTGAAAGAATGATTCGCTGTAATTTCAAATCCCAATGCAAAACTTTTTAGTGGTTTTATTTTATAACCAACAGAAATGGGAATTGAAAAAGTATTATGCTTTGCAAATGATTGAGCTTTATTTATTCCTTCTGGATAAAATAAATCATCAAATCTGAAGTATGAAATTCCAGACCTAATGTAGAATGTATGTTGAAATTCGTCAGATGAAGTGTCATAATCTTTAAAATTAAATTCAACACTTAAATTTATTTCCTCGATACTATTTTTAAAAAATTTTTGTCTAGATTTTCTATAATTTGAAGTTCCACTCCAAAGGTCATTTGAGCTGATTTCTGCAATATTAAATCCGCCCCTTAATGCAATTCTTTTTGAAACATTTTTTTTATAAAAAAATCCAATTACATTATTTAACTCACTTTTTTTTGTTAGAGAGTTAACTTTTGGTAATGGGTTTATATAAGTAGTTGGCCCTACATCGCCTATATAATTAGTTCCCCCAAAAAAAATACCAATTTCATTGTTTTGACCATTTATATCTTTAGATATTAAAATGAACAACAGTAAAAGAAATTGACTAAGAAATCTCATGAATTAATTTCTTTTGTCTTTTCCCCAAAGTAATTTATCTTTCAATGTTTTATAAAAATTGTAATTATTAATACTAGCAACTTGTATATCAAAATTAGACTTTTCAACAAAAATTTTAGTTTCATTTTTTATGGTAAAAATTTTTGCATCAATTGAAAGCAGATGAAACTCTTCTCTTCCTGAAACACTGATTTCAATTTTAGTTGAGTCAGAAATCACAAGTGGTCTTGCATTAAGATTATGAGGTGAAATTGGAGTTAAAACAAATGAATTACTTGACGGTGAAATTACTGGACCACCACAACTTAATGAATATCCAGTTGATCCTGTTGGGGTTGATACAATTAAACCATCTGACCAATAAGAATTAACATAGGTTCCATCCAAACTTGTTTTAACATTTATCATCGAAGTGGTATCTTTTCTAACAACACTAATTTCGTTAAGTGCGTATGGAAAAGAATTTACAGGAATACATTTATTTTCTGAAGATACTTTTAAAATAGATCTTTTCTCAACATTAAATTTTTTCTTAAAAATTTTAGTCAATGATTTTTCCAAATTTTCTTTTTTTGTAGATGCTAAAAAACCTAATCTTCCAGTATTAACTCCAATAATTGGTAGATTTAAATTTCTAACAAACTCAATTGATCTGAGAAAGGTTCCATCTCCACCAATACTAATAAATAAATCAAAACTTTTATCTAGATCATCGTAATTTTTAAAAAAAGAGAAATTATTTGCATTTATTTTACATTGACTTAAATTATTATGAATAAAAAAAATGCATTTTTGAGCATCTTTATGAATAAGTATAGATTGTAGTACATTTTTAACGTCCTGACTTATTTCTTGTGAAAAGATGGCTATTTTCATTTCAATTATATTCTACAAATTAACTAAAAATTATAGTGTTAATCTGTATTAACTAATTATTTTTGTAATCCAAATTATGATTGAGCTAAGCGTTAATATTAATAAAATTGCAACATTAAGAAATGCAAGAGGAGGAAATAATCCAAATTTGCTCAAAATGGCTGAAGACATTCAAAGATTTGGCGCAGACGGTATAACAATTCACCCTAGACCTGATGAAAGACATATTCGTTATAAAGATGCTATTGATTTAGGTAAATCTGTTTATAAGGAATTCAATATTGAAGGAAACCCCATTGATAAATTTATAGATTTGGTTATGCTTGTTAAACCAACCCAAGTTACATTAGTTCCTGATGACATCAATGCTATTACATCAAATGCAGGCTGGAATACAAAAAAACATTGGAATTATCTTAAATCAGTTATAGATGAGTTTAAGAAAGCTCAAATCAGAACATCAATCTTTGTTGATCCTAATTTAGAAATGGTAGAATATGCCAAGAAAACAGGGACTGATAGAATTGAATTATATACTGAAGAATTTGCAAAAAAGTATGAAATGGGTGAAGTAAGCTCAATTGATGCTTATGCTGCATGTTCAAGTTTAGCTAATGAATTAGGAATTGGAGTAAATGCCGGTCATGATTTATCACTTCAAAATATTGAGTTTTTTGCCAAAAAAATGCCTTATTTGGAGGAAGTTTCAATTGGTCACGCGTTAATTAGTGAATCAATCTATTTGGGAATAGACAATGTAATAAACCTATACATTGACAAATTAAATAGATGATTATTAATAGTAGAGTATTTGGAAAATCAGAAAACAAGCTAATCATTTTACATGGATTTTTAGGTTCATTAGATAACTGGATAACTATTGCAAAAAAAATTTCAGAATTAGGTTTTGAAGTTCACATAGTAGACCAAAGAAACCATGGAAAAAGTTTTCATTCTGAAAATCATAATTATGAATTAATGGCTGATGATTTAAAAAATTATATTGAGCATTTTCATTTTGACAAAGCTTCCATTATTGGTCATTCAATGGGTGGAAAAACAGCTTGTTGTTTCGCTCTCAATCATTCAAATATGGTTGATAAATTAATTATTGTTGATATACTTCCAATAAAATATAAAAAAGATTATAACTCGATATTCGAAGCTTTAAGTACAATTGATTTAAACTCAATTTCAAATAGATATGATATTGATAATCATTTAAAAAAGTTCTTTAAGGACGAGTTATTTATTTCTTTTCTTTCTAAAAATTTAGTCAGATCTAAAGATGGTAGCTTTAGATTTAAATGCAATTTATCGTCTCTCATTAATAATATTGACAACATATTAGATCAGATTAATTCAAATATTTTTTATGAAGGAAAAGCTTTTTTTATCAAAGGTTTGAATTCTGATTATATTACTGATGAAGGGTTAAAAAAAACACAAGTGTTGTTTCCTAACTACAATTTAATTCCAGTGGAAGAAGGAGGTCATTGGTTACATCATGAAAAGCAAAAAGAGTTCTTTGATATTTGTAAAGAACTATTAACAACTTGATTTGTTGCCATACAAAATAAAAAAGGCTATTTTTGGGGCCAATTTTTTATTATGAGTATTTCCATTAAAGAACTTAATAATCAGATTTCTGTAATTAGTTTAGATATTAAAAAAAATGACTACAATGAAAAGGTGAAGTCTATATTGAATGATTATAGAAAAAAAGCAAATATTCCTGGTTTCAGAAAAGGATTTGTTCCATTAGGTTTAATAAAAAAACAGTATGAAATTCCTGTTAAAGTTGATGAAATAAATAAATTGGTTCAATCAAAGCTAACTCAATTTATAACTGAAAAAAATCTTTCTTTATTGGGTACACCTGTCCCTATTGATAATGAGAAAATTAACTGGAGAGATGATGATATATCATTAAATTTTGAAATTGCTAAAACACCAAAATTTAAATTGAATTATAAATTAAAAAAGAGTGTAGATTATTATAAAATCATTGCTGATAAGAGCATGGTTGAAAATCAAATTGAGTCTATACAAAATCAATATGGTAAACTAATTTCTTTATCAAAGATTGAAAAAAACTCAAATCTAGTTGTAATCATTAGTAATGATGACATTGAATTAAATAAGGAAATTAATATTACATCTGATAGACTATCAAAAAAATCGTTTGATACAATCTCTAAATTAAAAGTTGGAGATTCTGTTAGCCTTGACACAGATAAAATTTTCAAAGCTAAAGGTGATCTTGAAGCTCTTTCTGGAATTGAAAAAGAAAAAATTGAATCAATTAGTAAAGTTAATATTGAGATAAAGGAGTTTAATAAAACAGAAAAAGCTAAGCTAGAAAAATCTTTATTTGATAAAATTTATAAAGAAAATACCCCCAAAAATCAAACTGAATTTAAAACTAGAGTTAAAGATGAAATTGAAAAACAATTTGTTAATCAATCAGATCAGAAATTTTTAAATGATGTTACTGATGAACTAATAAAATCCTTAAAAATTGATTTACCTGAAGATTTTATAAAAAAATTAATTAAAATAAATTCTAAAGATCCATTAACGGATGAAGATATTCAGAAGGAGTACGATAATTCTAAAAATGGATTAAAATATCAATTAATTGAATCTAAATTATTAGAGGATAATGATATTAAAATTGATCATATAATGATTAAAGATTTTGCTGAAAAATCAATTAAAAACCAAATGATTGCATATGGTCAGCCTGAACCAAAAAAAGAAGATTTAGAAAAAATTTCCTCTAGAATTTTATCAAATGAAGAAGAAGTTAAAAGAATGACTCATCAATTAATAAGTGAAAAGTTACTTTCAGTTTATAAAGAAAAAATTAATAAAAAAGTAAAAAAAACAACCTACGAAAAGTACATAGAACTTGCATACAAGAAAAATGATTAAATTTAATTTATGAACTACTCTGAAGAATTTAAAAAGTTTGCCATAAAACATCAAGGTGTTAACTCACTATACTATGATCAAATTGTTAGTAGTATGACACCCTATATTATTGAAGAAAGACAACTAAATGTTGCTCAAATGGATGTTTTTTCCAGATTAATGATGGATAGAATTATTTTTTTAGGAACAGCAATTAATGACTCAATTGCAAATATTATTCAAGCTCAACTTTTATTTTTGGAGAGTACAGATAAAGAAAAAGATATTCAAATATATATTAATTCACCAGGTGGATCTGTTTATGCAGGTCTTGGTATTTATGATACTATGCAATTTATTGGTCCTGATGTTGCAACAATTTGTACTGGAATTGCTGCATCTATGGCTGCAGTATTGCTTTGCTCAGGTGAAAAAGGTAAAAGATCTGGCTTAACTCACTCTAGGGTTATGATTCACCAGCCTCTAGGTGGAGCTCAAGGTCAGGCTTCTGATATCGAAATTACTGCCAGAGAAATTGGAAAGTTAAAGAAAGAATTGTATGAAATAATAGCAAAACATACTGGTCAAAAATATGATAAAGTTCATGCTGATTCTGATAGAGATTATTGGATGAAAGCAGTTGAAGCTAAAAAGTACGGTATGATTGATGAGGTGCTTATCAAAAATTAGATCATGTCTGATGAAAATTTATCATGTTCCTTTTGTGGAATAAGTAAAGTACAAACTAAAATTCTTGTAGCTGGGGAAGATGCTCATATTTGTGATCAATGTATTGAACAAGCTTATTCTATTCTTAATCATCAAGCACAAACTAAAGAAATTAAGTCAAATGATGATATATCACATTTAAATCCAAAATTGATCAAGAAATTCTTGGATGATTATGTTGTTGGTCAGGAATACTCAAAAAAAGTAATTTCTGTTTGTGTATATAATCATTATAAGAGAATTAATCAGGAAGCGATAAATGACAACCTTGAAATTGAAAAAAGTAATGTAATAATTGCTGGTCCAACAGGAACGGGTAAGACATTAATAGCTAAAACTATTGCTAAGATGTTAGATGTTCCCATAGCAATTGTCGATGCCACTGTATTAACCGAGGCAGGTTATGTTGGAGAAGATGTTGAAAATATTTTAACAAGACTCTTACAAGCTGCAGATTATAATATTGAAAAAGCTGAAAAAGGAATAATTTTTATTGATGAAATAGATAAAATATCAAGAAAATCAGATAACCCATCTATTACAAGAGATGTTTCTGGTGAAGGTGTCCAACAAGCATTGTTGAAGTTAATGGAGGGTACTGTAGTAAATGTTCCCCCTAAAGGAGGAAGAAAACATCCAGATCAAAACTTTATTAAATTAAATACCTCTAATATATTATTCATTGCAGGTGGAGCTTTTGATGGAATTGAAAGAATAATTAACAGCAGATTAAACATGAGTTCAGTTGGATTTAAAAACTCAAAATTAAAAGCTAAAATTGATGATAGTACAATTATTTCAAATATAAAGCCTAATGATCTGAAAGACTTTGGTTTAATTCCAGAAATACTAGGTAGGCTTCCAGTTCTTACTTATATGCTTGAATTAGATGCTAAGACACTAAGAAGAATTCTTACTGAACCAAAAAATGCTTTAACAAAACAATATGAACGTCTTTTTGAAATAGATAATATTAAACTGACTTTCACAAATGAAGCTTTAGATTATATTGTAGAAAAAGCTGTTGAATTTAAACTAGGAGCTAGAGGGCTTAGATCTATATGTGAAACAATTTTAATTGATGATATGTTTAACCTTCCTGGATCAAAAACAAAAAAGCTAATTGTTGACAAAAGCTATATTGTATCAAAATTAGATGACACAAATTTTACTGATTTAAAAGAAGCTTCTTAATTTATTTCTAGTAATTCCTCAAAGAAGGTTCTGTCGTTAGATAATCTAGGTACTTTATTTTGTCCACCTAACTTATTTTTCTTTTTTAACCAGTCATAAAATAAATTTTTTCTTCCTAAATATAATTTAGGAATGTCTAATGTTAAGTTTTTAAACCTCTTTGCTTTGTAGTCCGTATTAATTTTTTGGATTTCAAAATCTAAATCTTCAATAAATTTTTTAAAATTTTTTGGTTCCTTAGAAAATTCAATTATCCACTCATGTTTGCCTTTTTTTCCAGATTTCATGAATTTAGGAGCAACGGTGTAGTCAACAATTTTACATTGATGAACTTCAATAACCTTCTCAAGGGCATTTTCAACATTATCTATAATAACTTCTTCACCAAAAGTATTTATATAATGTTTTGTTCTTCCTGATACGATAATTCTATAAGGATTTAAAGAAGTAAACTTGACAGTATCACCAATTTTATATCTCCACAGTCCTGAATTAGTAGTAATTAGCATTGCATAATTGATTCCGAGTTCAACTTGAGATAAATCAATTACTTTTTCTTTTTTATTACCATCATCTATAGAAATAAACTCATAAAAAATACCATAATCTAACATCAATAGTAAATCATTTCTATCATTTGAGTCTTGAATTGCAAAAAACCCTTCAGATGCATTATAAATTTCATAAAATTTAAATCCTTCATTAGATATAATATTTTCAAATTCATTTCTATATGGATTAAAACTTACACCACCATGAAAGTATACTTCCAGGTTATTCCAGATTTCATCAATATATTTTTTTCCAGTCCTTTCAAGAAGTTTATTTAAAAGAGTAAGCATCCATGAAGGAACTCCAGCTAAACTTCTTACATCTTCATTTAGAGTACCTTCAATTATAGCTTCAATTTTTTCATCCCATTTATCCATCAGAGAAATAGAATTATTTGGAGTACTTATAATCTCTGCCCAAACAGGAAGATTATCGATTAAAATTGCAGATAAATCACCAAAGTAGTTGTTATTATTTTCATAAATTTTTCTACTTCCACCAAGTCTTAATGATTTTCCTGAAAATATATTTGAATTCTCATTATTGTTAATATAGAGACATAACATATCCTTACCAGCCTTAAAATGACAATCTTCTAGTGCAGAGTTACTAACAGGAATAAATTTACTTTTTGAATTAGTTGTCCCACTTGATTGGGCAAACCATTTAATATTTTCACTACAAAAAATATTTTGCTCACCCTTAATTGTCCTATCTATGTAATCAAAAAATTCTTCATAGGTTCTTGCAGGCACTCTATCAGAAAAATCTTTATAACTATTTATTGATTTAAAATCATATTGTTTACCAATAAAAGTATCCTTAGATTGATTAACTAGTTTTTTTAGTACTTCGTTTTGAACCTCATGAGGATACTTAATAAATAATTCAATTTGATGAATTCTTTTTTTTAGCATCCATGAAACGACCGTATTGAATAATGAAAATGGCATATATTTATATGATAAAATTAATACAAAAAAATGTTTACAGGAGTTTTAAATAAGATGAGATCAGAAATTAGTGATTCGGTAACTTATTTTTTAGATATGAATAATGAGTTTTTGATTTCAAATTCAATATTAAATAAACATTTAACAATTGATTTTAAAGGTTTTTCTTGCTTAAGTTGTAATTCTGATGAAGAAATTTTTCGTCAAGGACATTGTAAAAAATGTTTTTTTGAATCCCCGAGAACAGCAGAATGGATTATCAGACCTGAACTTAGCAAAGCTCATTTGGGGATTCAGGATAGAGACTTAGATTATGAAAGAAAAATTCAGTTGCAACCACACTCTGTTTATTTGTCATTCACAAGTGATGTTAAAGTGGGTGTCACAAGAAAATCTCAAGTCCCAACTAGATGGATTGATCAAGGTGCTATTGAAGCAATTGAGATAGCAGAATTACCAAATAGATATTTGGCTGGTATTTGTGAGATTGAGTTAAAAAAATATTTTAAAGACAAAACAAATTGGAGAACAATGTTAACTACAAATAAGTCTAATGTTGATTTATCAATCAAAAAAAATGAATGTTACTCAATTCTTCCAGAAGAAGCAAAAAACTATTTTTTAATTAAATCAAAGACTTTAAAAATTAATTATCCAATCTCTGATGAAATTATAACCCCAAAAAGTTTAAACATAAAAAAAACGAAAAACTTTTCAGGCAAATTGATTGGAATTAAAGGTCAGTATTTAATTTTTGAGGACAGTACAGTTTTTAATGTAAGATCTAATGAAGGTTTGGTAGTTGGTATTAAAATAGATTAAATATTGATTTCTTCATTTATTTCAAGATCAAACTTTTTTCTGAAATAATAAACACCCATGTATAAAAGAGGAGTATCAATAAGAGCTACTAGTACTTTAAATAAAAATCCAGAAATAAGTAAACCAGTGAACATATCCCAGGGAAGTGTATTTGTAATACACAATAAAAAAACTACTGTAAAAGTATCTATAAACTGTGACGAGAAAGTTGAAAAATTATTTCTTAACCAAAGCATTCTTCCCTTTGTTTTTTTTTTCCAATAGTGATATATCTTGATATCGATAAATTGTGCAAATAGATAAGCAAGCATTGAAGATAACACTGCTAGACCCGATAGGTAAAAAACGCTTGTAAAGGTTTCATTATCAACAGGTGATGATTCTATAGCGGGAACAGAGTTTGCAACATATATAATTGACAATGAAAAAAAAGAAGCAAAAATTCCAGCTACAACTATTTTGTTAGCATTCTTTTTTCCATATATCTCAGATATTAAATCTGTTACTAAGAAAGTAATTGGGTAAGGTAAAATCCCAACCGAGAGTTCAAATAAATTAAATCCAAAAAGTGATATATCAAAAGGATACCAGTAAAAAAACTTTTGGAAAATCAAGTTTGATACAACTAATGAAGTTATAAAAATTGCACCTAGATATAAGTATATTTTTTTTGCTAACTCAACTTTTTCAGTATTATTGTAGTCCATTTTATTATAATAAATTTAACCCTTAAGAATTTAATATTGAAAAAAAGAAACGTTTATTTATCAATTGGCTCTAACATAGGAAATAAAGAATACAATTTAAATTTAGCAATAGAACATATTGAAGAATCAATGGGTCGTATTGTTAAGATTTCAAATTTTTATTGTAATCCAGCTGAGGGATTTATTGGCGATGATTTTTTAAATGCGTGTTTGCATATTGAATCAAATTTATCTACTAATAACATGATAAAATCCATTTTAAAAATTGAAAATTTATTTGGAAGAAAAAGAAAATTGAATGACGTTTACGAATCTAGAAATATTGATATTGATATTATTTTTATAGATGATATGATCTTGAAAACACAAAGTTTAACTGTACCTCATCCTAGAATGCATACAAGACATTTCGTTTTAATTCCACTTTGTGATATAAGTAAAGAAATTTTTCATCCTTTGAAAAAAAAGACTGTTAATGAACTTCTTTTGGATTTGCCTGGAAGATTGGATATAATTAAGGTTAATTCTTAATTTGATTTTATTAGATTATAAAATTTCCAAACAACAATTCCAGCAGCTACTGAAATATTAAGAGAATGTTTTGTTCCATACTGGCTTATTTCAATTACTCCATGTGATTTATTAACGACTTCTTGACTTACTCCATCTATTTCGTTTCCAAAAATTAAAGCGTGTTTTTTGTCTGCATCAATTGATTTCAAATCTTTTAGTTTAGAAGACTTTACAGCTTGTTCGACTGACCATATTTTTACCTCTTGACTTATTAAATTTTCTACCAAATTGTTTATGTCATTTATATATTCCCATTCAACTGATTCTGTAGATCCAATTGCAGTTTTTGTAATCTTTCTATTTGGAGGCGTGGCAGTTATTCCGCATAAGTAAATTTTTTCAATTAAAAAAGCATCTGAGGTTCTAAAAATAGAGCCGATATTATTTAAACTTCTAATGTTATCTAGAATGATGATTAGTGGAGTTTTTTTAATAGATTTAAAAGTTGAAACATCAATTCTGTTAAGCTCAGAATTTTTTAATTTTTTCATTAACCAAAAATAAGTTTTAACTATAAATTATTTGAATTGAGTTCTAAGGTAAGTAAAGAAACGCCATTAATGAAGCAATATCGGGAGATTAAAGAAAAATATCCTGATTCAATTTTATTATTTAGGGTTGGAGATTTTTACGAAACTTTTCATGAAGATGCAATTACTACTTCTAAGGTTTTAGGAATTGTTTTAACCAAGAGAGGATCTGGGGTAAATAAAGAAACTAAATTAGCTGGATTTCCTCATCATTCATTGGATACATATTTACATAAATTAGTAAAAGCAGGACATAGAGTAGCAATTTGTGAGCAATTAGAAAATCCGAAGCTAACCAAGACTATTGTCAAAAGAGGTGTAACTGATTTGGTTACTCCTGGTGTTGCATTAAATGATGAGATATTAAATCAGAAAAAAAATAATTTTTTAGCAGCAATTAATTTTAATAAAAAAAATGTTGGGATAGCATTTCTTGATATTTCAACAGGTGAATTCATTTCAAGTGAAGGTTCATTTGATTATTGCTTAAATCTTATTGAAAATTTTGATCCTAAAGAAATTCTTATTTCAAAAGGTGATAAGAAATTTTTTGATAACAAAAACATTAGTGAAGAGTATTTCTTTTTTGTCGATGATTGGATGATAAATCTAGACACCTCATTAAAAAAGGTATACAATCATTTTGATGTTAAAACTTTGAAAGGTTTTGGAATTAGTGATAATAGTTTAGGTGTGATTTCCGCATCTATGATTCTTCATTATTTAGAAGACTCACATAAAAAGCATCTAACACATATAAATAAAATAAATCCTATTGATAATAAGTCATTTTTATTGATGGATAGATTTACAATTTCAAATTTAGAATTGATCAAATCTAAATTTCCAGGTGGAAAGTCAGTTTTAGATATTATTGATAAAACAATGACAGCAATGGGATCTAGACTTTTAAGAAGATGGTTATGTTTTCCTTCAATTGATTTAAATGAAATTCAATTCAGATATGATATTGTTGAAGAATTGGTTGAGTTATCAAGTACTAATCTTGTAGAAAAATATAATTCAATTATTGATATTGAAAGGGTAGTTTCAAAAATTACAAATTATAAGGTTAATCCAAGAGAGCTAGTAAGTTTTAAACTTTCGCTTTTAAATGTTGATGAAATTAAAAAGGAATTAAATAACGCCTCAAAAAATTTAAAGCTATTATCAAAAAAATTTAAAGATTCTAATAAGGTCGTTCAATTGATTGAAAAAAATCTCTTTGAAGAGTCTCCTGTTAATATAAACAAGGGTAATACTATCAAAAATGGAATTAATAAGGACCTTGATAATTTTCGTGATGTATTCAATAATAGTAAAATACATCTGCAAAAAATTTTAGAAAGAGAAATTGAAAATACAGGAATAACTTCTTTGAAAATATCTTTTAATAATGTTTTTGGTTATTATTTGGAAGTAACGAATGCTCATAAAGATAAAGTACCTGAAAATTGGATTAGAAAACAAACCCTTGTTAATGCTGAAAGATATATAACAGATGAACTTAAAGAATATGAGTCAAAAATTTTAATTGCAGAAGAAAAAATTAAAGAGATTGAGATCATAGAATATAATAAAGTGATTGATAAATTAATCCCACATGTAGGTGATTTACAAGATATCGCTAAAATTATTGCATATTCTGATTGTTTATTTTCATTTTCAGAAATATCCAAAACTTATAATTATTCAAAACCTATAATTGATGAGTCTAATAATTTTGAAGTAATTGATGCTCGACATCCAGTAATAGAACATACTTTAGAAGAAAGTAAATCGTATATTCCTAATGATATAAAAATTAATAAAACTGATCAACAAATATTAATGATTACTGGACCAAATATGTCTGGTAAATCTGCTATACTTAGACAAACAGCTCTAATTTCAATATTGGCTCAAATAGGTTCTTTTGTTCCTGCAAAAAAACTCAAAATGGGATTTTTCGATAAGATATTTACAAGAGTTGGAGCCAGTGATAATATTTCACAAGGAGAATCTACATTTATGGTAGAAATGTTAGAAGCAGCATCTATAGTAAATAATCTTAGTTATAGAAGTTTAATTTTATTGGATGAAATTGGTCGAGGAACTAGTACTTATGACGGCATTTCAATAGCTTGGGCCATAACTCAATTTATACATGATCACCCAACAAAAGCAAAAACTCTATTTGCTACGCATTATCATGAGCTTAATATGATGTGTGATAAATTTAAAAGAGTTAAAAACTTCAACATAAAAATTAAAGAAACTGGAAAGGATATTATTTTTTTAAGAAAATTAATTCCTGGTGGAAGTGCTCACAGTTTTGGAATTCATGTTGCAAAAATGGCTGGAATGCCCTCAGAAATCATTAAAATCTCAAAAAATATTTTAAAAAGTTTAGAAAAATCTCATAGTGAAAATAAAGATATTCAAATTGATGAAAGTTCTGAAATGCAATTAACTTTCTTCGATGTAGATAATAAAAATTATGAGGAATTTAAAGATGAATTGGAATCAATTGATACAGACAATATTACTCCCATGGAAGCTTTAGTAAAACTGAGTGAATTGAAAAATAAAATAACAGATGAAAAATAATAGTCTTTTTAATTTTCTTTTTACATTTGCATACCATTTTTGCGAAAGTAGCTCAGGGGTAGAGCATCACCTTGCCAAGGTGAGGGTCGCGGGTTCAAATCCCGTCTTTCGCTCAGAATAATGCTCGGGTGGTGGAATTGGTAGACACGTTGGACTTAAAATCCAATGAGCAGTAATGTTCGTGCGGGTTCAAGTCCCGCCCCGAGTACTTAAAAGGAGGTGTTGTTAAACATCTCCTTTTTTATTTAAAATCAATTAAAGTGTTTTTTGTTCCAAATAAATTCATTAAAGTTTTTACCTAAAGAAAAACCGTAATAAATAAAAATGGCAATTACTGATTTCAGAATAAAAAGAAATGTGATAAAAAATTCAGCACCAGGATTATTCTCATAATAAAATATATTACCAGGAACAATAGCTGTAATTAGTAGAGATATAATTGAAATAAAAATTAAAATATTAACTAGATTTTTAAATGGCCAAACTGATAATTTTCTAAAAAAACTCAAGTCATTACCCCATTTGTGAATTAAATAGTAATATCCATCACCAAGACTTGCAAATAATAGTGGATCATCATAGTTTTCTAGTTCAAATAGTTTTGAAGGAGCCATTATCCTTAATTCAAAATTTAAATTGGGATGATTATTTTTAAACTGATCAAGCTTCTTGAAAGCTTCGTTGGGGATTTTACCTTTGAAAAGTTCTACATCTAAAAATCTTAATCTGTAATCAATACAAATTTTTCTAATCTGATTAACATGAAATAGGTTATCGCTATTCAATTTTGAGATCTCATATTCTAAACTAAAAAATTGTTGATTTTTACTTGCTGAACTTCTTTTTTTAGCTTTTAAAAGTTCATTTTTAAGATTTGTTTTGGGCAAACTTATTTCCATATTCTAAATTAATCAAAGAGTTTTTTTTAAAAAAAATTTTAACATTTTATTTTATTATTATAATTTGAAAAAAAAATAATTTAATATTTTTTACTGGAAATATTAACTAAACTTATATTTTCTTCAATAAACTTAATTATTGAGCCTGCAATATTTTTTTTTGTTGCTTTTTCAATTCCTTCAATTCCAGGTGAGCTGTTTACTTCTAAAACTTTACTACCAGAACTTGATCTAATTAAATCAACTCCTGCTAGATTTAGTCCCAAAGCTCTTGCAGCATTAAGTACGATAATTCTTTCTTGCTTTGTAATTTTTACATTTTTTGCAGTACCTCCAGAATGTAAATTAGAACGAAAATCTCCATCTGCTGCTTTTCTAATCATTGAACCTACAACTTTTCTTCCAACCACAAAGCATCTGAGATCTTCGCCATTAGCTTCTTCAATAAATTCTTGAGCAATAAATGGGACTCCAATTCTTTGAAAAGCACTTATCATTCCACTAGCTGCTTTTTTTGATTCAGCAAGGATTACACCCTTTCCTTGGCTACTTTGCAGAAGCTTAATAACTAGTGGAATATCATTAGATAATTCTAATAAGCTTTTAGTGTCTTTAGGTGAATTGGCAAATGCAGTATTTGGCATTGGTATTCCAACTCTTGCTAAAAGTTGATGAGCAGCTAATTTATCTCTTGAATTTCCGATGGATTGTGCTGAATTAATACAAAAAGTGCCCATTGCTTGAAATTGACGTACTACTGACATTCCATAAAATGTAATTGAAGGACCAATCCTGGGAATTACAACATCATAAATAGGCAATGCTTTGCCATTATAGTGAACTTCAGGATTTTTACTATGTATTTTTAAATAGCATCTTTTTGTATCAATGGTTTCAACAACATGATCATTTTTTTCAGCTTCTTCAATTAATCTCTTTATAGAATAGTTATTAGGCTCTCTAGTTAACACTCCAATTCTTAAACTTCTTCTTAATTTAATTTTGTTTTTAATTTTTTTATATACGGAATAGTCTAATTTTTTTTGAAGGAAACTTGAGTTAGGGTCAACAATAAATCCATCTAACGCACTTCTACCTAAGATCATTCTATAATTTAAATTTTCTCTATTTGTCAAACTCAGTTCAATTTCTTTTGTAACATCACCAATTTGAATAGAAGTTTTAATAATATACCTAATTTCTTTTCTTCCCATCGATGATGTTATTTCTCTTTGATCAACTATATCAGCTGAACAGTAAATTGCAATTTCAGGATTATCTTTAATGGGATTTATAGCAAACCTAATTTTTCTCTTTTTTTTGCCAAACGGTTGAATATTGTATGCATGTAGAGCACTTGTTTTAGCACCAGTATCTGTTTTTGCTTCAATTGCAGAAATGCCTAGATCGGGGAGTGATAGCCACTCAACCCAACCAACATTAATATTTTTCATAGCTTGAGATTATTTGCTTAGAGGACATATAGCCAGGTGTTCCAGCTATGCTTCCACATGGAAATATACCTGCACCACCATAATAAATATTTTCGTAATTGTTATAATTATAAAATTTAGTTTTTGGGTTTGAAGAAAAAGTTCTTTTATCAAAATTTTGTGAACCATCCATAGCAATATGATCAATATTTCCCTCAGGAAAAAAGAAAGTTTTATTCAAATCTTTGGGTGTGAGAAATTTTGTTCCAACTAAATCTTCTGGATTACTAATAAGCTTAGAAATTTTTTCAATAATATTTTGTTCAGCATATAGTAAATCCTTAGACTGTTTATTAAAAGAAAAATTTTTAGTGAAACATATTATTTTGTCAAAATTTTCAGAATTATTTAATTTTCTTTGAGCTGCACCGTCAGGATATATTTGTATATAGCCAGGTGTATAATTATTCTGAGAGTTTAATGCCATTTGTCCTGAATCGTTCAAGTCATCAAGAGTATCTTGTGAAAAAACAAATCTAAAAGAGGTTTCAAGAGCTTTCTCTTTTTTCCATTCTACAGGTTTTTTAAAAAACATTGTTAACTTACCACTACTTCCTAAATAATTTTTTTTCTCTATAAATGAGCTATTATCATTAAGAATTTTTGTTGGCGTAAGAGGATCAGTGCAAAAAAGGAGGTAATCATAATATATTTTGGAATCAAGATTATTATTAGTATAAGATATTCTTCTATTGTTAGTATCTATATCATTAATTTCTGAATTTAGAATTGTTTCAATACCAAGTTCATTATTCAGCTTTAAAAGCTCATCAGAAATCATCCATATTCCTTGTTTAACAAATCCCCAAAAACCTCCAAAAATGGATCCAGAATCCATTAATGGAATTGTAAAAGAACTACCTTTTTCATTGTATGAAGTTGGGCTGCTTTCAATTACTGTCATACCCATATATACTTTTGTTTTTTCACTTGTAAAATAGTGATCTAATAGGTCTTTAGCTGAACCTTTGATCCAAAGTTTAGTTAAGTCTTTCCCAATTTCGTTAACTGCTTGATCCAGATTTGGAGGGGTTCCCTCTTTATAAATTTTTTGAATAAATTTAATTACCTTATTTTCATCATTTCTAAAAGCTTTTACATCACCTTTTTCGTTCCACCTATCTTTAAGTTCGTTTTCTAGCAATGTAATATCTCTGTAAATTCTTGTTGGATTATTATCATTTTCAAAGTAAACAAGCTTAGGGTGTTCTGGACAAAAAGTTTTTATTTTATTTGATAGTCCAGTTTCTTTATAAATGAAATTTGGCATCATTCCCAATACTGTTGCTCCTTGTGCAAAATCAATTTTTTTATTATTGATTATTGTAGAATCTTTAACACATGCGCCCCCTACATAATTCTTTTTTTCAAGAACTGTTACATTAAAATCATGCTTTTTTAAATAATTAGCAGCTACTAATCCATTCACGCCTGCACCTACTATTACAACATTTTTTTTCATTTTCTTACACCAAACATTATGTTAAATCCAGGTGCTGGTTCATAATATCTTGATCCAAAAGCATTTATTCTTATATTATCAAAATACTTCTCATTAAGTATATTGTTTAAACTAACAAATGCATCAAATTTAGTATTAGATAAATTTATTTGACTTAAAAACTTAAGATTAAAAATCGAATAATTTTCTATTTTACTATTATTAAAATTATCTGCATACATATCACCAATTAATTTACAGTTTAATAATAAATTTAATTTATTATTTAATTTAAAATCTAAGTTAAAGAAGTGTATAGAATTTGGTATTCCAGGTATTCTACTATTGCTCAAACTATTTGAACCAATTGTAAAATCTAAAAACTTATATGAACCTATTGATGAAATATAATCAAAAGATAATTTTTTACTTATACCTATTTTAAATTCAGATTCGAAACCTTTTCTAAGTGTTTTACCAGCGTTTCTATAAAATTTTTGACCTGGATAATTTTCTAGTTCATATGGTGAAATTTCGTTGCTAGATATTGAATAGAAATAAGTAATTCTATATTTAATTTTATTATTTGATTTCAAATTTGAAAAGCCAATTTCATGATTATTGAATTTTGAAGATTTTAAATCGCTATTAAATCCAGAATTACCTACAGTAGATGAAAGCTCATTCAAAGTTGGTGTTTCAAAACCGCTTGAATAATTAATAAAAAGTTCATTTGAGTTATTAAATTCATAATTAATATTAGATGCTGGGCTGAATGTGCTAAGTGAAATATCTTCTTGTTTTTTATTTAAATTATCTAAAAAACCAATATTATTATCATCATATCTAATACTATTATTAAAAGTAAATTTTCCAAGATTAAAAGAATTTGAATAATAAATTGAGAAGTTCTTATAATCTTCGTTCTGATTCATAACCAAATCTCCGGAAATTCCATTGTTATTAATATATCGATTTCTTAAATCTCTTTGATTATTAAATTCTAAACCAAAATTATGATTCAATAAGCCATATTTAATAATATTTAAATTATAGCCCCAGTAATTTTTTGTTAAGTCAATTATACCACCATTTGAGTAGGGTAACTTTCCATCAAAAAATCGTTTATTTAAAAAAACATGGTTTTGTAATGCTAAATTTTCTTTTAATTTTTGTTTTAAATGAATCCCAATTTTAAATTGTTCAACTTTTTCTCCAGAATCATATTGCAAATTTCTATCTCGAGCAGATCTTCTATTTTCATTGACCTCATCTAATTTTAATCCTCCAGGGTCATTAGCATATGGACTGTTTAAGTAGTTTGCAATAATTTTTAACTGTCCCTTTTTTAAGTTTTTAATATACTTTAAATTGAAGTTCAAATTTTTGAATTCACTATTGTCCCTGTAACCATCAGATTTAGTCTGATTTAAGTGTAATATTAATTTATTATCATTTTTATTCACACCATAAGTAAAATAAAATTTTGATGTATTAAATGATCCTAATGATACATTTGCTTTAACTAATTTATCATTAAAATCTTCGATTGTTCTAATTGAAATTACACCTCCAGATGAACTTCCATAAAGTGAAGAATTGACTCCTCTCAAAACTTCAATGTTATCAATAATTTCAAAGTTTATATTGTCAATTTGAGATTGACCATCTACAAAGGTTTCAGGAATATCATCTACAAAAATTTTAATTCCTCTTACTCCAAAGTTTGCTCTACTTCCAAAACCTCTAATTGATATTCTTTCATCTTGAGCAAAATTATTGTTATTCATTATAAAAGCACTTGGAATGAGATTTAAATATTCACTTAAATTTATTTGCGAGGCATACCTTTGAATTTCTTCAGTTCTTATTGAGTTTATTGAAAAAACTGATAAGTTTTTTTTATTGGGTTCTCTTAAGATTTTAACCGCAACCTCATCAAGATTGATTGTGTCAATAGTTTTAATGTTCTGACTAAAACATATTGAAGTATAAAGCGTTAAAATTAATATTGATAGAATACGTATCACTACGAGATTAACTTTTTAAGTTCATTTATTTCATTATTAGAAAACTTCCTCCATTTTCCTCTAGGTACATCTAACTTTATATTCATAATTCTAATTCTTTCTAGTTTTTTTACTTTATAGCTAAGAAAATAACACATTCTTCTTATTTGTCTATTTAAACCTTGAGTTAAAATTATTTTGAATTGATAATCACTTACAAATTTCACAACACATTTTTTTGTTATTGTATTCAATATTGGAATACCATTAGCCATTTTTTCAATAAAATCTGAAGTTATTTTTTTATTGACAGTGACTAAATATTCTTTTTCGTGCACATATCTTGATCTTAGTATTTTATTTACAATTTCACCGTCATCAGTTAAAAAAATCAACCCTTCACTCATTTTATCCAATCTGCCAATCGGAAAAATTCTTTTTTTATAATTGATGTAATCAATAATATTATGATCTTCTTTTTCAGTATCTGTAGTGCAAACAATTCCTCTTGGTTTATTGAAAATCAGATATGTTCTACTTTTAATGTTATTATTAATTTTCTCACTATCTACTTTGATTATATCTCCTTGAGTTATTTTACAACCATGTTCAACAACACTATTGTTAACTGTAACTCTACCTTGATCAATAAGCTTATCAGCTTCTCTTCTAGAGCAATAACCAACCTGACTTAAATATTTATTTATTCTTGTTTCCATAATAGTTTATAAATCAGTTAAACCCTCAGGTAGATTCATAATTATCTTCTTATTATCGTTGTCAATATTTACTACAAATTCATCAACTATTGGTATTAGAATTCTTTTTTCATTAACGACAACCTCAAATAAATCTTGATTTTTATTTTCTACAATATCAATAATCTTTCCAATAATTGAATTATTATTATAGATTACATGTCCTATAAAAATATAATTGTCATTTTTTTCTAGAACTTCACTTTTTATCAAATTGTTTTCGGTGTAGATTTCAACACCTGCTAATTTTTTTGCTAAATCTTCTGAATTAATTCCATAAAGGCTGATTCTAAAAATATTTGATTTTTTTTTTGTTATTGCTTTAATTGTAAAAGGAATATAAGAACCTTGAACCTTTAACAAAAAAAAATCTAATTCATTAATTTGATTTATATAAAAATCTTCAATATAGATCTTTAACTCTCCTTTGTAACTGAAGGGTTTTAAGATTTTTCCAAGATAAATACAATCTTGATTTTCCACTAAAAGTAAAGGTAGTTATTTACTACTGCTTTTCCTCTTCTTCATCAGCGGCCTCTTCAGCAGGTGGTGCTTCTTCAGCAGGTGGTGCTTCTTCAGCAGGTGCTTCTTCGGAAGCAGGTGCTTCTTCAGCAGGAGTTTCTTCAGCAGCAGGTGCTTCTTCAGCAGCAGGTGCTTCTTC
>CABYPD010000006.1 GCA_902520835.1 uncultured Bacteroidota bacterium | reverse complement strand
AGGAAAAATCACCTGGACTTTGAACAAAATCTTCCTTTGTGTATTCTAGTTCAAATAATTTTTCATTGAGTTCATATAATGATAGTTGATCGTTTTCACTTAACAAGATTTCATAATTAGAATTACCATTTTTAGATGGTATTTTTTCAATGATTCCCTCACAGTTTGAAATGTAAACTCTAGGTTCATTTAAATAAATTTTTTCTAAAATTTTTGTTCTACTTAAAACATTGTCTTTGTTTAAGGATTTACTCGAAAACTTATTAAAAGAAGAAGATAAGAATGAACAATAATTTTCTCCTAATTGTTCTACAATATCAGTATAAATATATGATGATTCCTCTTTGTTGTCAGCTATGAAAAAAATAGATTTTTTAAGGTTAGAAAATAAATCAATTAATAAAAACGATATTGAAGAACCATAAAGTCCATTTAAATAAACATTTTTTTCATTTTTGGATATAAGTGTCCCCAGTTTCTGTAAGTTCAGAGACCTATTAAATTTTGTTTTAGAAGGATATATATCTTTTATCAAAATATCATTAATTCTATCCTAATCGGGCGCAATTTACTAGTTAAAAGTTAAAATTTGAATTTTTTTTTAATATAGTTGTGAATGCAACAATTGTACTATAATATATTTTAAATAATAAATTATTAATTGTGATCTATAAAAAAATATAGATTTGCATTATTCTATGAATATTATAATTAGAGAAGCACTATCTAAAGACATGTCAAAAGTTCTTGAACTGATAAAAGAATTAGCAACTTTTGAAAAGGAACCAGATGCTGTCATAGTAACTGAGAAGCAATTAATTAATGATGGTTTTTCAAGCTCACCTAAATTTAAATGTTTTGTTGCTGAGATAAACCAAGAAATAGTCGGAATAGCTGTTGGATACCCTAGATATTCAACATGGAAGGGACCAACTATTCATTTAGAAGATTTAATCGTAACTAAAAGTAAAAGAGGACTTGGAATAGGGTTTAAGCTTTTTTCAAAATTTATACATTATGCCCATGAATTAAATGTTAAAAGAATTGAGTGGGTTGTTCTTGACTGGAATAAAAGTGCTATAGATTTTTATAAAAAAAATGGAGCTCATGTATTAGATGATTGGAGAGTTGCTCAAATGGATTTTAATGCAATAAAAAAATTTGTAAATAATGAAGATTTTTAAGTTTGGAGGTGCATCAGTAAAGGATGCTAATGGAGTTAAAAATTTACTGAACGTTGTAAATAAAAAAGCTGATAAAAACACAATTATTGTTGTTTCAGCAATGGGTAAAACTACTAACGCTCTAGAAAAAATTGTTTCAAATTATTTTACCAGCAAAAATGATTTAAATCTTTTAATTACAGAACTATATGAATACCACAAAAGAATTTTAGAAAATCTATTTCCAGAAAAACATCAGATTTTAAATGAAATAAAAATTCTTTTTCAAAAAATTAAATTCTTTCTTGATAATAATAAATCTCCTAATCATTCTTTTGTTTATGATCAAATAGTGGTGTTTGGTGAAATAATTTCAACTACTATCATTAATTCATATCTAGTACATAATAATATTAATTCTATTTGGTTAGATGCTAGAGAATGTATAAAAACAGATTCAAACTACAGAGGAGGTAATGTCCAATGGTCTGAAACTCAAAAAAGAATTAAAGAAAAAATACAACATGATAAAATAAATGTAACTCAGGGATTTATTGGAAGCGATAAGAATAACTTTAATACTACTTTAGGTAGAGAAGGTTCAGATTATACCGCAGCCATTTTTGCATATTCATTGAATAGTGAGTCGGTGACAATATGGAAGGATGTCCCTGGAGTATTAAATGGAGACCCAAAAGTTTTTAAAAACTCTCAGCTTTTAGAGCAGATATCTTATTTTGAAGCAATTGAATTAGCTTTTTATGGCGCTTCAGTGATTCATCCTAAAACACTTCAGCCACTGCAAAAAAAAGAAATACCTCTTTATGTTAAATCTTTTCTTAATCCAAATGGAAATGGAACAAAAATTTCAAAAGGATTAGATCTTGTGCCAACAATACCATGCTATATTTTTAAGGGAAATCTTTGCTTATTGAAATTATCATCATTGGATTTTTCTTTTATTGTTGAAGATAATATTAGTAAGATTTTTAAGTCTTTACATGAATTTAAAATGAAAGTGGATGTAATCCAAAACTCTGCAATTAGTTTTTCAGTTTGTGTTTATGATAAATACAATAAAATGGATGAGTTTATAAAAAAAATGGAAGGAAAATTTGATATAAAAATAAACAGCAATGTTTGTCTTTATACAATTAGACACTTTGATGATAATTCTATCAAAAATATTTCAAACGGAAAAAAACTTTTGTTGGAACAAAGAACTGAGAAAACTATTCAATTAATTTTTCCTAGCTGAAAAACTCTCTAGAGAATTCAAGACAAAATAATTTTATTTCATCTCTACATTTTTCAAATAACTCTTTCCAATTATTTTCACTTTTACTGTGTGATGGATCAAAAAAATTTCGATGTAAACGAACAGCATTTTGAGAGTAAAAACTAGGACATGTTTCATTTGCATGGTCACAAACAGTTATTATGAAGTCAAAATCAATCTTTTCATATTCTAAAACATGATTTGATGTGTGATTAGAAATATCAATACCATCCATTTTCATAATTTCAACTGCTTTTGGATTAATTTCATGATTTTTTACTCCTGCGCTCAGTACATTTGCTTTTTGGTGTAAATATTTTTTTAAATAACCTTCAGCCATTTGACTTCTACATGAATTTCCAGTACATAGAACAATTACATTTTTCATATTTTTTTTATTTTTTCAATTATTAATTTACTTAATTTTAATTTACTCTCATGGGTCCAACCCGCAATATGTGGAGTTAAAATAACTTTATCCGATTCTTTTAAATAATCTAAATCCTGATTTGATTGAATTTTTTCAAAAGAAATTTCTTCTAAATCCAAAACATCTAAGCATGCTCCAATAATTTTATTTTCTATTAATCCACTGACAACATCTTTAGTATTGACACATTTTCCTCTAGAAGTATTAATTAATATAAATTTTTTCTTACATGATTTTATAAAGTCCATATTGACTAGATTTAAAGAACTTTGATTTAAATCAGTGTGAATACTTATTATATCAGATTTCATTTTTATTTCATCAAGAGATACAGAATTTCCAAATTCATTTGAAGGGATTTTTTTAATATCATAAAAAATCACTTTACAGTGGAATCCAGATAATTTTTTTGCAAAACTTTGACCTGTTTTACCAAATCCTATAATTCCCACAACTTTTCCTTCTAATTCAATTCCTCGGTTTTTTTCTCTTTCCCAAACATTAGTTTTTATTTCTTCATTACTAATTCCAATATTATTTAATAGACTTAGGAGCATTCCAATAGCATGTTCTCCAACGGCATTAGAATTAGCTTCACCAGCTGATAGTACTTTTACATTATTTTTTTTTGCTGAAATCAAGTCAATATTTTCTAAACCAGCACCAATTCTAGCAATGAATTTTAGTTTATTAGCAGATTTAATTATTTCATCATCAATAATAATTCTACTACGAATAATTACTCCTACATAGTCATCAATTTTTTCTAATATCTGATCTTTTGATGATGTATAATCATAATGATTTTCAAAACCTAGTTTTTCAAGTTCTGAAGATAAATATTCGTGATTTTGATCTAGATGAAGAATCCTCATTAAAATCCAAGGATAATTTTAGCGATGTAGAAAAATAAAAGAATTCCAATTATATCATTTCCCGTTGTTATAAATGGACCAGTAGCAATAGCAGGATCTATTCCAAACCTATTTAATATTATAGGTACAGATGTGCCAATTAGAGCAGCAACAATAATTACAAAAATCATTGAAACAGAAATAGTAATACTCATGTCGATAGGTTGTTCTATTATTAAACCAAATAAAATAATTAAACCACCGAGTATGATTCCATTTAAAATAGTTAAACTAATTTCTTTAAATAGTCTGGAGATCAAACTGTCTTTTATTACATCATTTGCCAATCCTTGCACAACAATTGCTGATGATTGTACTCCAACATTCCCAGCCATAGCAGCGATTAGTGGGGTGTAAAAGAATAAAGCTCTTAAAGATGGGGTTGACATAATTGACTCATAGCTTTCCAATATAAAAACACTACCTAATCCGCCAAATAGTCCTAATATGAGCCATGGTAATCTAGCTTTTGTTAGCTCAAAAATAGAATCATCAGCTTCTACATCATTTGAGATACCTGCAGCTAGTAAATAATCTTCTTCTGCCTCATCTTTTATAAAATCTACAATATCATCAATAGTTATTCTTCCTTGAAGTTGTTTTTGATCATCTACAACAGGAATAGCTTCAAGGTCATATTTTGACATTATCTTAGCAACTTCTTCACCTGAATCCTTTACATGAACGTAATCAACTTTAGGAATATATATTTCTTTAATTTTACTTTTAGATGGAGATGTAATTAAATCCTTAAGTGACAATCTTCCTATCAATTCGTTTGTTCGATTAAGCACATATATTGAATGAACTCTTGTTATATTTTCAGCTTGTTTTCTTATTTCTCTTAAACATGTTGATACACTCCAATTTTCATAAACACTTATTAATTCTTTTGCCATTAATCCACCTGCAGAATCTTCGTCATAACTTAAAAGTTCACGAATATTTTCAGTAATGTTATCGTCTTTAATTAAGGATATTACTTTTTCTTTTCTTTCATCAGTTAATTCATCTAAAATATCAGCAGCATCATCACTATCCATTTCTTTTATTTCTCCTGCAATTTCTTTGGGGGATAATGTTTTCAGAATTTTTTCTCTTACATCTTCATCTAATTCAGTTAATACATCAGATGTTTTATCGCTATCTATAAGTTTAATAAGATAAATTCTTTGATTTTCATCTAACTCATCAATAATTTCAGCTAAGTCAGCATAGTGAAAGCCATCAACTATTTTCTTTATTTCTGAATTTTTTCTTTTGGAAATTAGCTGAGAGACTTTTTCTATAAGTTCATTAGATAGCTCAAATGTTTCCATTAGATAAGAGATTAGTTAAAAAAATATAATCATCTACATCAAGTTCCTCTGCTCGTTTGTCAAAGATACTATGTTCTTTGATATTTTCTATTTTTTTAAAACTCTTTAGGCTATTTTTTAGCGTTTTTCTTCTTTGATTAAAAGCTGATTTAATAATTTGTTTAAATAAAATTTCATCACAATCAATTTTATCTCTAACCTTTCTTATTCTAATCACTGCTGAATTAACTTTGGGAGATGGATAAAAAGATTCAGGTTTAATTTTTATTAAAAGTTCAACAGAAAAAAAAGCCTGAATTAAAACAGACAGTATTCCATATTTTTTAGTTCCTTTAGTAGAACATATTCTCTCAGCAACCTCATATTGAAACATTCCTATCATTTCATAAATAATTTCTTTGTTTTCAAAAACCTTAAATAAAATTTGAGAAGAAATATTGTAGGGAAAATTTCCAATTATACTAACTGGGGGATTGAATTTTTTAATATCAATCTTTAAAAAATCATCATTGATTAAGTCTTTTTTAATTTCCGAAAAGTTGTTTAGTAAGTAATCACAACATTCTTTATCTAGTTCAATAAATTTTTTATTTAAATTCTCAATTTTTAGAATCTCTTTAGTCAAAATTCCCATTCCTGGACCAACTTCAATTATATTGTTTGTTTTTTCAGTGCAGAGAAAACTAACTATTTGAGTAGCAATTGTGTTGTCATTTAAAAAATTTTGACCAAATTTTTTTTTTGGATTTACAGTTTTCAAACTAGATTATTATTGTTTCAATTTAGTAATAATCAATCAATTATTTTAAATCCTGTATATCTATGAAGAGCTTTAGGAATTGTAATTCCTTTATCTGTTTGATTATTTTCAATTAAAGCAGCAATAATTCTAGGTAGTGCAAGAGCACTTCCATTTAATGTATGTGCCAATTTTTTTGTTTTATCGCCATAATCAATTCGTACCTTTAGTCTATTAGATTGATAACTTTCGAAATTAGAAACTGAACTAACTTCTAACCATTTCTTCTGAGCTTTTGAGTAAACTTCAAAATCATATGTGAGAGCAGATGTAAACCCTAAATCACCACCACACAATCGAAGAATTCTAAAAGGTAATTCCAAATCTGAAAGTATTGATTTTACATGTTCTACCATATCATCCAAAACTTGATATGATTTTGTTGGACACTCAATTCTAACAATTTCAACTTTATCAAATTGATGTAGTCTGTTTAAACCTCTAACATCTGACCCATAGCTTCCAGCTTCTCGTCTGAAACATGGAGTATAGCCGGTTAATTTTATTGGTAAATCGTCAATTTTTAAAATTGAATTTCTATAAATATTAGTTATTGGAACTTCAGCAGTAGGAATTAAGTATAAGTTATCATTTTCAACATGATACATTTGTCCTTCTTTATCAGGCAGTTGGCCTGTTCCAAAACCTGAATCTTCATTTACTAATAAAGGAGGCTGAATTTCATTGTATCCTTTTGAAATATTTTTATCAAGAAAAAAATTAATTAATGATCTTTGAAGTTTAGCACCTTTGTTTTTGTAAACTGGGAAACCTGCTCCTGTTATTTTATTTCCTAAATCAAAATCAATGATATTATACTTTGATGATAGATCCCAATGAGGGATTAAATTTTTAATATTTTCAGAAATTTCAGTTGAAAATATTATTTCATTATCCTGTTCATTTTTACCTTTTAAAACTAAATCATTTGGAATATTTGGAATTGAACACAATTTAAGTTTTAATTCCTCAGAGACATTTTTAAGCTTTTCATGTAATTCTTTAGCTTTAGGTTTAAGTGATATGGATTTACTTTTAAGTTCTTCTGCCTCACTGCTTTTTCCAGATTTGAATAATATTCCAATTTCCTTTGTAACGGTATTAGACTCGTTTAATATTGAATCGTATTCTGATTGAATTTTTTTTCTTAAATCATCCAACTCAGTTATTTCTATGAGTTGTTTTGAAAAATCAATATTTCTCTTATTCAAATTACTTACAACACTTGAAAAATTATCTTTAATGTAGCTGACTTGAAGCATAGTATTTTTTAAAATTAATTATTAATAATTGAATTTATATGTTTGAGACAATATTCTCTATCATTATTTAATTTTTTAATCAACTCATCGACACTTTTAAATTCAATTTCTTCTCTTATGTATTTTATAAATTCAATCTTTAAAGTTTTGTTATAAAGATTAGAATTAAAATCAAAAAAATTTACCTCAATGGATTTTTCATGGTTACCAAAGGTTGGATTATAGCCTATATTCAACATGCCATAATATAGTTTGTTGTCAATTTCGCTTGAAACTAAGTAAACACCATTTTTAGGTATGATTTTATTTTTATCAAAAACTTGAATATTAGCAGTTGGAAATCCCATTTTATTTCCTCTTGACATACCTCTTACTACATTGCCTGATAATTTATAGTTATATCCAGTATATTTTCTACAAATTTCTATTTTTCCATTTTGTAAAGAACTTCTGATTTTTGTAGAACTAATTTTTATTTCTTCAATATCAAAAGCACTAATTTCAATAACTTCAAAACCGTATTTGTTACCAAATTCTTTTAAATCATTTATATCTGCGCTTCTGTTTTTTCCAAAACGGTGATCATAGCCTACTATAAGTTTTTTAATATTTAATTTATCAATTAAAATTTTGACAAAATCCTCAGCATCAATATTTGAAAAGTTTTTACTAAACTCATGTATAACTAAATAATCAAGCCCTAATTTTTTAAGTATATCAACTTTTTCATTAATAGTATGTATAAACTCAATTTTTGAATTAGGATCAAGTATTTTTCTTGGATGGGGGTCAAAAGTAATTAACACAGATTTTAAGCTAGATTGCTTAGAATTTGATATTAATGATTTTAGAATTTTTTGATGACCTAAATGGACTCCATCAAAGGTTCCAATAGTTGCTATTGAAGGTTTATCTAACTTTACTTTGAATAAATCTCTTAAAACAATCATTAATTATACTTGTTCATGGTGTTTTCAACTCCATGCTTTATGAAGTGAAAAATTATTTCAATATTATTATTAATGTGATTAGGCAATGATCTTGATTCCTCATCTGACCAATTTTCAAGGACATAATCAGTTTGAGAACCTTTTTTAAAATCATTTCCAATTCCAAATCTTAACCTACAATATTTATTATATCCTAATGATTCATTAATACTTTTTAAACCGTTATGACCTCCATCTTTGCCTGATTTTCTAAGTCTAGAAACTCCAAAATCTAAATTTAAGTCATCTAAAACTACTAGCAAATTATCATTATGTATTCGTTCTTTATTTTTCCAGTACTTAATAGCTTTTCCACTCAAGTTCATAAAAGTGTTAGGTTTTAAAAAAATTAATAATTTTCCACTTTTTTTTATTTTAATTATATCTCCAAACTTTCTAGATTCAAATTTTACTTCATAATTTTCAGATATTTGATCAAGTATTTCAAAACCAATATTATGACGAGTCATCACATAATCGATTCCAATATTTCCAAGTCCTACAATCAGGAATTTGTTCATGTCAGGTGATTTATTTCTTTTGAAAAATTGAGATAATGAAAACAAGGTCAAAAATTTATACAAATATATAAGCTTTTTGACCTTGATTATAAATTAAGCTAATTGGAATATTATTCTTTAGCTTCTGAATTCTCTTCAGTTTTTGGAGTATCACTCCCTTCACTTGTAGAATTTTCACCTCCTTCACCTTTTTCGGATCCTTCTTCACCTTCTTCACCTTCTTCACTTTCTTCGTCAGTTGATAATGATAGTGATGCTCTCGACATTTTGACTTGACAAATAACCATATTGTCAGGATGTAAAAATTTAAAAGTTTCTTCAGATACGTCAGCAATAGTTATATTATCATTAAGATTTAGTGAAGAAATATCTGCTTTAATGAAGTCAGGAAGATCTTTTGGTAAAGCTCTAACACTTAATTTCCTTTTGTTTTTTGATAAATTTCCACCTTGATTTCTAACTCCTGGAGCATTACCTTCAAATCTTACTGGTACAGTAATAGTTACTTCCTTGTCTTCAAAAATTTGAAGAAAATCTACATGTAATATTTTTTCTGTAACTGGATGAAATTGAATGTCTTGAATTACTGCATTAATTTCAGTTTTACTATCCATAGAAATTATCACCGTATGAGCATTAGGTGTATAAACTAATTTAGAAAAACTAATTTCATCTGTTGAAAAATGTACTGGTTTTTCCCCACCGTATAATACGCAAGGAACCTTTCCAGCATTACGAAGGGCTTTAGTCGAAGACTTCCCAACGCTTTCTCTTTTAGATCCATTGATTGTGATTGATTTCATAATTATTTAATAAAAAAAGGATTAATTGATTGATTATTATTAACGTTATGCATAACATCAGAAAATAATTTAGCACATGTTATTACATTAACTTTTTTTGATTCTTTTTTTTGAGGAATAGAGTCAGTTACTATTAATTCCTTGAGCATAGATTTTTCAATTTTTTCATAAGCATCTCCTGAGAGTAAGGCATGAGTGCATACTGCTCTTACAGATTTTGCACCTTTGTTAATCATAAGATCAGCCGCTTTTGTTAAAGTTCCTGCAGTATCTACCATATCATCAACAATCACAACGTTTTTATCTTTAACATCACCAATAAGTTCCATGTGAGCAATTATGTTAGCTTTTTTTCTTTGTTTATAACAAATAACCACATTACTTTCTAAAAATCTAGAATATGCATAAGCTCTTTTGGAGCCGCCCATATCAGGGGATGCAATAGTTAATCCACTTAAATTTAAAGATTGAATGTATGGAATAAGAATAGTAGATGCATATAAATGATCAACAGGTTTTTCAAAAAAACCTTGTATTTGATCGGCATGAAGATCCATCGTAATTATTCTTGTTGCTCCAGCACTTTCTAATAATTTAGCAACTAATTTAGCCCCAATTGGAACACGAGGCTTATCTTTTCTATCTTGTCTTGCCCATCCAAAATATGGAATTACTGCAGTAATATGTCTAGCTGATGCCCTCTTTGCAGCATCAATCATTAACAAAAGCTCCATAAGATTTTCAGAACTAGGATGAGTTGAACCAATTAAAAAAAGACGTGCTCCTCTCACAGACTCTTCAAAAGAAGGTTGATACTCACCATCGCTATAGTGTGAAAAATTAACTTTACCAAGCTCAGAGCCAAACGATTTTGCAATTTTTTTAGCAAGTACTGTTGATTGGGTACAAGAAAATATTTTCGCTATTGGAATATGTTTACTCATTTTTTCTTAGGGGCGTCAAATTTAATAATTATTTAACAGATTTGAATACAAATGAAAAGTTTTTATAATTTTGTGCGGCTGCTTCGGTGGCGGAACTGGTAGACGCGCTGGATTCAAAATCCAGTTCTGGTAACAGAGTGTGGGTTCGATTCCCACCCGAAGTACGAAATAATCAATTTTTAAAATTAAATTTTAAAAATTTAATTAATTTTTTAAATTAATATTATTAACATATTATATATCGATCCAAATTACATGTTAACAGTTGTTTCAACTAATTAAATTATTACTTTTGCTCAAAATGAGACTTACAAGATTTAATACTTTTTTTCCGTTATTGTTTTTGATCAGCGAGTTCACAATTATATTTTTGGTGACTAAATTAATGCATTACCTAACTTTTGCTGAATGGACATCATACAACACATTAATAATATTATACTGGTTAATATTATCAACATACTCTAAAGCCTTTAACATTGGAAGAGGTGTTAGTTATCTAATAACAGTTAAATCTGCTTTAAAATCTGTTTTTGTACTTTTCTCTACTGTTTCAATCATTAGCCTATTCCTAAACTTATATCAATTTAGTGTGATGTCAATAGGCTTATCTTTGCTAATCTTTACTCTATCTATAATAATTGTTAGATTATTAATACATTTTATTCTTGACAGATATAGATCATATGGAGGAAATATTAAACATGTTGCTGTAATTGGTTGTGATAAAAAAGGTTTAGATTTTTTTAATACTATAAATAATAACCCTCATCTAGGAATTAGATCAAAAGGAATTTACAGTAATTCAATAAATCAAAAAAAAGAAATTCCTTATTTAGGAAAAATTTCTAATTTTTATAAAAATTCTCAAGAAATTTCTGAAGTATATATTTCAGATGACATTAATAAAAAACTTAAAAGAGAATTAATTGAATTTGCAGACCTAAACTTGATTAAAGTTAGAATTCTTCCTGAACTTATTAATTATGAGTTTAAGAACTTTTTTATAAGTAAACTTATTGATATTCCTGTTATCGAGGTAAATCAACTTCCTCTTGATTTATGGTATAATAAGATTCTCAAGAGATCTTTTGATTTTTTAATTTCATCAATTGTTATAATATTTATTTTGTCGTGGATGATTCCTCTCATTGGAATAATTATTAAATTAGAAAGCAGAGGTCCAATTCTTTTTACCCAATCAAGACACGGAATGGCTGGCTCAACATTTAAATGTTTTAAGTTTAGATCTATGGTTTTAAATAATAAAGCTGATACCCATTTTGCTGATAATAATGACAAAAGATTAACTAGATTTGGAAAAATATTGCGTATTTCTGCCCTTGATGAAATGCCACAATTTTTAAATGTATTTCTTGGTGATATGTCAGTCATAGGCCCTAGACCACATCCTATTATTTTAAATAATCAATTTTCGGAAAAAATTCAAAAGTTTGACAAAAGACATGAATTTAAACCAGGAATCACTGGTCTAGCCCAGGTATCTGGTTTTAGAGGTAAAATTAAAAGTTATCATGATATGTCTTCTAGAGTTAAACTAGACAGATATTATTTTAAAAACTGGTCTTTATATTTAGATTTAAAAATTTTTTCTCAGACTATAATTAAACTAACTAGATTTAATTTGAGTTAAAAATAATATATTTGTAATATAAACGAGGTTAATTTGACTGATTGCTGCCTCTAAAAACGTGCTAAAACAGATGAAAAATACTTTTCAAATAATTTCAAATATTTTACAAGATAGAATTTTAGTTCTTGACGGTGCTATGGGTACTATGATTCAGAGATATAAATTTAATGAAGAAGATTATCGTGGAAATAGATTTAAAGATTATAAATATCCTCTTCAAGGAAATAATGATTTACTATCATTAACTCAACCTAATGCTATTCGTGAAATTCATGAAGAATTTTTAGATGTTGGTGCTGATATAATTGAGACTAACACATTCTCATCTACATCTGTAGCAATGGCCGATTATCATATGGAAAATTTAATTTATGAGTTAAATTTTGAGTCAGCAAAAATTGCTGTCAATGCTTGTAAAAAATATACTGATTTAAATCCTAACAAGCCCAGATTCGTAGCAGGATCCATCGGTCCTACAAATAAAACTGCTTCTATGTCTCCTGATGTAAATGATCCAGGTTTTAGAGCAATTACTTTTGATGAGCTCGTAGTTAGTTATTCTGAACAGATAAAAGCTTTAATTGATGGAGGAGTTGATATACTTTTAGTTGAAACTATCTTTGATACATTAAATGCAAAAGCTGCACTCTTTGCAATTACTGGAATTTTTGACAAAATTGGATACGAGCTTCCAATAATGGTTAGTGGAACTATCACAGATGCTAGTGGTAGAACTTTATCAGGACAAACTGCAGAAGCATTTGTTACATCGGTCTCTCATTTACCCTTACTAACAATCGGATTTAATTGTGCTTTAGGTGCTGAGTTGATGTTACCATATATGAAAAGAGTTAGTAGATTTTCAAATTTTTTTACTGCGGCTTTTCCTAATGCTGGTTTACCAAACGCTTTTGGTGAGTACGATGAGTCATCAACAGAGATGGGTAAAAAAATTAAAAAATTTTTAGATGAAGGTTGTATAAATATTATAGGTGGATGTTGTGGTACAACACCAGAACACATAGAAGTTATTTCCGATCTCGTAAAAAATTATAAACCAAGGAAAAAATGATTTTATCAGGTCTTGAAGTTTTAAATATTAGTGAAGATTCAACTTTTGTGAATATTGGTGAAAGAACTAATGTTACAGGATCTAAGAAATTTTTAAGATTAATTGAAAATAAAAAATATTCTGAGGCTTTAGAAGTTGCAAGGGATCAGGTAGAAGGTGGTGCTCAAATTCTTGATGTAAATATGGATGAGGGATTAATTGATGGCGTGGAGGCAATGACAACCTTTTTAAATTTAATTGCCTCTGAACCTGATATTTCCAGAATCCCAATAATGATTGACAGTTCTAAATGGGAAATTATTGAAGCTGGTTTAAAGGTAGTCCAGGGAAAATGTGTTGTCAATTCAATAAGTTTAAAGGAAGGGGAAGATATTTTCATTAATCAAGCAAAATTAATACGTCGTTATGGAGCAGCCGTAATCGTTATGGCTTTTGATGAAAAAGGTCAAGCCGACAGTTATGATAGAAGAATTGAAATATGTGAGAGATCTTATAATATTTTAGTAAATATGGTTGGATTTCCACCTGAAGACATAATTTTTGATCCTAATATATTCCCAGTGGCTACTGGAATGGAAGAGCATAAGAATAATGCACTAGATTTTTTTAATGCTACAAAATGGATTAGAAAAAACCTGACTCATGCAAGTGTGAGTGGAGGAGTAAGTAATGTTTCATTTTCTTTTAGAGGAAATAATACAGTTCGTGAAGCGATGCACTCATCATTTTTATATCATGGAATTAAACATGGAATGAACATGGGGATTGTTAACCCAACAATGTTAGAGATTTATGATAATATTCCAAAAGATCTCTTAGAACATGTTGAGGATGTCCTTTTGAATAGAAGAGATGATGCTACTGAACGATTACTAAATTTTGCAGAAACAGTTTCTAAAAAAAATAATAAGGATGAAAAAATAGTAGAGTGGAGAAGTTTTGATCTACAAGATAGAATTAATCACTCTTTAATTAAAGGTATAGATAAATACATAGATGAAGACGTTGAAGAAGCTAGAAATTTAGTTGAAAAACCATTAGAGGTAATAGAAATTTATCTTATGAATGGAATGAATATAGTTGGTGATTTATTTGGTGAAGGTAAAATGTTTTTACCCCAAGTTGTCAAATCGGCTAGGGTTATGAAAAAAGCTGTAGCATATTTACTTCCATATATTGAAGCTGAAAAATCTGATTCTGTTAGTTCTTCAGCAGGAAAAATACTAATGGCTACCGTAAAAGGTGATGTTCATGATATTGGTAAGAATATAGTAAGTGTTGTGTTAGGATGTAATAATTTTGAAATCATTGACTTAGGTGTAATGGTTCCACCTGAAAAAATAATTGATTCAGCATTAAAGAATGATGTAGATATTATAGGTTTATCGGGTTTGATTACTCCATCTTTAGATGAAATGGTTTATTTGGCAAAAGAATTAAAGAAGCAGAATATTAAAATACCTCTACTGATTGGAGGAGCTACTACTTCAAAAGCTCATACTGCAGTAAAAATTTTACCTGAATGCAACTTTCCTGTGGTTCATGTCAATGATGCATCAAAAGCTGTTTCTGTGGCAGCAAATTTAATTTCAGATAGTAAAAATGATTATGTTTATTGGAGTTCTATAAAAGACGATTATGAAGAATTTAGAGATAATTTCCTTGGAAGAAAAGTTGAAAAAAAGTTCATTTCAATTACAGAGGCAAGAAAAAATAAGTTCAAAATTGATATTAAAAATTTTAATATAAAAACACCAAATTTTACAGGAGTTAAAGTCATAGAAAATCTTGATCTCAATATTTTAAAAAATTACATTGATTGGAGTCCTTTCTTTAATACCTGGGGATTACATGGAAAATTTCCCAAAATTTTTGAGTATAAAGCGACTGGAGCTGAGGCTAGAGAGCTTTATGATAATGCTCAAAGAATGATCAAAAAAATTATAAATGAAAAAAGATTAACTGCTAAAGGAGTGTTTGGGATTTTCCCTGCAAATTCAAATGATAAAGATGAGATAGAAATTTATAATAATGATTCAAGATCTGAAATTATAAGTAAATTTATTTGTTTAAGACAACAATCAAAAAAAGCTGCTAATAAACCTAATTATTCAATTTCTGATTTTATAGTTGATAAAAGTCAAGATCAAGTAGACTACGTTGGTTGTTTTGCAGTATCTGCAGGATTTGGAGCTGATAATTTTTCAAAAGAATATGAAAAAATAGAAGATGATTATAATTCAATAATGATTAAAGCGATAGCGGATAGATTTGCCGAGGCTGCTGCTGAATACTTACACGAAAGAGTTAGAAAAGAGTTTTGGGGATATGCCAATAATGAAGATCTTTCAAATGATGAATTAATTGATGAAAAGTATAAAGGTATTAGGCCTGCGCCAGGTTATCCAGCATGCCCAGATCATTTAGAAAAAAATGTTATTTGGAGTCTTTTGGATGTTGAAAACAATACTGGTATAGAACTAACAGAAAGCTTAGCCATGTTTCCTGCAAGTTCTGTCTCTGGCTATTATTTTTCAAATCCTGATTCAAGGTATTTTGGGCTTGGAAAAATAGACAATGATCAGCTCGAAGACTATGCAAAAAGAAGAAATATTTCAATAGATAAAGCAAAAAAATGGTTAAATCCAATATTATAATTCATGAAAGTAATAGATCACATTAAAAATTATAAGGGTAAAACTCAATTTACATTTGAAATTTTACCTCCTGTAAAAGGACATCATATTAATTCTATTTTTGACAATGTAGACCCTTTAATGGAATTTAATCCACCTTTCATTGATGTTACTTATCATAGAGAGGAGTATATATTTAATGAAAAAGAAGATGGTCTATTGGAAAAGAAGATAGTTAGAAAGAGACCTGGAACAGTTGGTATTTGTGCTGCCCTTCAGAACAAGTATAATATTGACGCGGTCCCGCATATTCTTTGCGGTGGGTTTTCAAGGGAAGTAACCGAGAATTTTTTAATTGACCTTGATTTTTTAGGGATTGACAATGTAGTTGCGTTGAGAGGTGATGCAATTAAATCAGAGACTTATTTTACACCTAACAAAGATGGTCATAAATACGCTTCTGAGCTAGTAAATCAGATAACTAATCTGAACAAAGGAGTTTATTTGGAAGACTTAGAGGTAGCTACAAAAACAAATTTTTGTATTGGAGTTGCTGGTTATCCTGAAAAACATATGGAAGCTCCGAGTATGAAAAGTGATCTTCATTTTCTTAAAGAAAAAATAAAACTAGGCGCAGATTATATTATTACTCAAATGTTTTTTGATAATAAAAAGTACTTTGAATTTGTTGATTTATGTAAAGAAGAAGGAATTAATGTTCCAATCATACCTGGATTAAAACCTATATCAACATTAAAACAATTGAACTTAATACCTCATCGATTTCACTGTGACCTTCCTGAATCTCTAATAAAAGAAATTATTAAGTGTAAAGATAATTCTCAAGTAAGACAAGTTGGTATTGAGTGGTGTATAGAACAAAGTAAAGAACTTAAAAATAAAAATGTTCCATTTTTACATTATTATTCAATGGGAAGATCATCAAATATTAGAGCTGTTGCTGAGGCTATTTTTTAATCTTAATTGAATCAGCTATTAGTTTTTTGAACTTTGTTGTTGACCAACCATGACTTCTAGATATATAATGTATATCTATATTTAATTCATTACCTGTAAAGGACTTTCCAATGTAATCATCACCTAAAAACCTTATATTATATTCACCACTTTTAAGTAGTTCAATTAACTCTTTCTCATAAGCATAAACTTTAATTTCATCAATGTATTTTATTGAGCTTAGAACTTCAATTCTTTCTTCAACTGTTAAAATGGGTTTTAATTTATTTGGTCTTTCAATTGTAGGATCAGAGTGAAGTAGTACTATAAAATAATCACAATTTTCTTTACATTCTCTAAATGTTTTAATGTATCCTGGATGAATTACATCAAAATTACCAGCTATAACTCCTTTTATCATTTAAGTATCAATCTAATTTTTTTTAAAACATATGCTAATATTGGCTTTGAGTTTCTAACATAATTCATTTTTAATTTATGAAAATTAAGAAGCTAAAGGAAGACCTAAGTAACTTAAATAAATTACAGTAATTTTATTCAATTTTAAAGTTTATAAGTTAACATCAACCCCCCTCTGTATGGTAATTCTTCACCACTTTTATTAAATTTTCTTTTATAGTTAGTGATTGCAAATATTCTTTGTTCATTCTTATTATAATATTTGTAATTCGATTGAGATGAACCTCCACCAATAAATACCTCGAGTCCAAATCTTTCATTTTTTAATGGAATTTTTTTTCCTATAGTTATTCCATAGTAAGCATTTCTCCCATATTGATAACTTCCCTCTTCTTTAAATTCACTACCTGAAAGGTTAGCAATCCATTTGGGAAGTCGTATGTTATACATTCCATAACCAACATGTGCACCAATAAAAAAATTTCTTTTCTGATTTTTATTTGGATAAAAACGAAACTCATTAAAAATTTGAGTCATATGAAAAGGAGAACCTTCAATATCATTATAAAAAGATGCACTTGTATCTAGCTGATAACCAAGTTTTTCAGAGAGTTTTACTTCAATTCCAATATTCGGAACCAGCAATGTAGCAGTTGCTAAATTGAATTTAAGTTCTGTTTGAGCAAAACCGGTAAGTCCAAGCAATAAAGTAATTAGAGTAATATTTTTAAACATTCTGCAATTTATTGATAATTGAATTTTATCAGAAAAAAAAACAGTATTATTTTCTTATTTTAACCTTATATAACCTATTTAGAAGATTTTATTTATCTTCGTTTTCCCTCTAATTTTAAAGATGATAAAAAAAACAACATTATTAATAGCATTTACAGCTTTAATCTTTAGTATAAATTCAATTAATTCACAAAGTTTTAATGACTTTTCAAATATTAACTTTTCTCAGGTAAGTGATTCAGAGCTTGATTTACTTTTGAGAAGAGCCTCGGCTCAAGGTTATACTCAGTTTGATCTTCTAAAAATTGCTCGAGCTCAAGGGTTAACACAATCTGAAATAGAGAAGCTTGATAAGAGATTTAAATCTGCTGAAACTGTTGCTTATGTGGCAGAAAATGCTTCTACACCACTCGAGGAAACAAGACTAAGAAAAAGATGGAAAGAAGAAATGGAAGTTTACAGGGAACTCAAAAGCGATATTTATGGTTTTGAAGTCTTCAGAGGAAATACTTTTCTATCTTTTCAATCAAATCTTAATTTACCTACACCAAAAGACTATATTTTAGGTCCTGGAGATAAACTTTTTATTGATATTTATGGTCAATCTGAAAATTATTATCAAGCAGAAGTTAGTCCGGACGGAGATTTAATTTTAGAAAATTTTGGACCGATTAATGTTTCTGGTCTTACTGTTGAAAATAGCAAAAAAAGATTGATTTCAAGATTAAAGAAAGTTTACACTGGAATCAATGAAAATAAAACTTTTGTTAACATTTCTGTAGGAATACCTAGAGCTGTTAGAGTTAATATTGTTGGAGAAGTTAATCTCCCTGGTACATATAATTTTAGTGCTTTCAATACTGTTTATAATGCTATATATGTTGCAGGTGGTATTACTGAAAATGCTACATTGAGAGAGGTTAAACTTTTTAGAAATAATAAACTAGTAGATGTAGTTGATATATATAAATTTCTAAATGAAGGTGATCAATCTTCTAATGTAAGATTAGAAAATAATGACTTAATTGTTGTTGGTCCTTATACAAATCGTGTATCTATTTCCGATGGTGTAAAAACACCAGGAAAATTTGAAATTAAAAATGGGGAAACTGTCTCAGATTTAATTAAATATGCTGGAGGATTTTCAGAAAATTCATACTCTAAATCCATCAGAATTACTAGAATTTTTGATGAAAAATATAAAATTGTTGATGTTTACAGTGATCAATTTGATTTTTTTGAATTGAAGTCAGGTGACAAAATTGAAGTTGATAAGATAATAGAAAAGTATGAAAACAGGTTAATTGTAAAAGGTTCCGTTTATAAACCTGGTGTTTATTCATTAAGTAAAAAAATGACTGTTAAAGATTTAATTGACAAAGCTGAAGGATTACGGCCAGATACCTTTATGAATAGGGCTTTTATTACAAGAACCAATGAAGATTTTTCAACTACTAATATTTCATTTAATGTTCTTAATCAAATTAATGGGACAGGCAAGCCAATATTTTTAGAAAAAGATGATATTTTAAATATTATTTCTGTTAATGACTTAAAAGATGAAAATTATATAGAGATTTCAGGTGAGATTAATAAACCTGGAGTCTATCCATTCTCGAAAAATTTGAATTTAGAGGATATTATTTTATTGGCAGGTGGAGTTAGAAAAAATGCTACATTAAAAAGTATTGAGATTTCCAGAATTAATTCATTTGAAAATACACTTAGTTCTTCTGAAGTTTTTTATGTAGATATTGATAATTTAAAAAGCGACTCAAACTTTGAATTAAAACCTTTTGACAATATAATAATTAGAAAAGACCCTAATATTGATTACTTAAAGTTTGCTAGGATTGAGGGAGAAGTAAATTATCCTGGAAAATATGCAATTTCATCTAAAAAAGAAAGAATTTCTGACTTGCTTAAAAGAGCTGGAGGGCCTAATGAATATGCTTATTATGAAGGTGCAACTATTATAAGAAAAACAGAATTTGCTGAAGAGTCTTCCCAAATTCAAAACGAAATCAATGATCTAACTAGATTAAGAGAAAAATTATCTCTTGATGAATCTGTTTTAACTGAATCAGAAAAACTTTTGATTACCAGAATTGATAATGATTTGGAGAAATTAAAATTAGAAAACAACTCGAATCAAGATTTTTCAAGTTTTGTTAAAAAAGAAAGAATAAATGAAATAGTAAAAAGAAACGCTATGTCTGAAGATATTCCTTTAGCTAAATCTGAATCAATTGGAATTAATTTAGATCAAATTATTAAGTCGCCAGGTTTAAAATCAGATTTATTACTTGAAGATGGGGATATAATTATAATACCAAAAAAATTAGAAACAGTAAGACTTAGAGGAGAATTATTATATCCAACTACTGTTAGACACTCACCATCAAGAGGATTAAAATACTACATTAATTCAGCCGGAGGATTTGATTTAAAGGCTAAAAGAGGAAGTACATATGTAGTTTATGCCAATGGTGATGTAGCTAGAACTAAAAAGTTTTTATTTTTCAATCTATATCCTAAAGCAGAACCTGGATGTGAGGTTATTGTCCCTAAAAAATCTTTGAAGAATCCATTAGCTGCATCTCAAATTTTGAACTTCACAACTGGCCTTGCTGCTTTAATATTAGCAATTAATCAGATTAACTAAATGGACAATCAAAAAGATTTCTCAATTTTATTTGTTTTTGAATCATTTAAAAATTGGTTTAATTATATTTTTAGTAATTTTAGAAAAATAGCAATTTTAACTTCATCACTTCTAGTTATTGTCTTATTGTATAATTATTTAAAATCACCTGTACATTATGCTAGAACCTCATTTGTTTTAGATAGTGAGTCATCCTCTAATTCTATTGGAGATATAGCTTCTTTAGCTTCTTTAGCTGGAATTAATGCTTCTAGTTTTATTGATGCTAGTAGTCTTTTTCAAATTGATAATATTCAGGAGCTTTATAGATCATCTTCAATGTTGAAACAAACATTGATGTCTAACTCCGTTTTTGAAAATAAAAATGAATTATTGATTAATAGATTCGGTAACGAAGAAAGTATAAACAAAAAATGGAATAAATTAGGTGTTAATTTTTCTGATAAATCTGCTGTTGAATCAAAATCTCGATTACATGATAGTGTTTTGATTGAAGCTGTAAAAATTATTAAGGAAAAATATTTATTGGTTGATAAACCCAGTAGAAAGACAACAATTTTAGAGATTGGATTTGATCATAAAGACGAGTTGCTTGCGAAGTCATTTAATGAGAATTTAGTATCAATTGTAAATAACTTTTATTTTAAAACAAAAACACAAAAAACAGGTGAAAATTTGAAAATTCTACAAAGACAAGCTGATAGTGTAAAAAAAGTTTTAGATAAATCTATATTATTTCTAGCCGAAAAAGATCAAAGCATTCCTAATCCTAATCCTTTAACTAAAGTTTCATTAGTTCCTTATCAAAAAGCTCTTGTTGATGTTCAAGCCAATGGTGCAATATATCAGGAGATTGTTACACAATTAGAACTTGCTAAGGTCACTCACAGAAATAAAACTCCTCTTATTCAAATTATTGATAAACCTACTTTACCTTTAGAAAACTCTAGATTAAGATTTTTTGAATGTATAGTTTATGGACTCTTTGGTGGTTTTGTTATTTCCATTATATATTTTTCTTTAATTAGATTTTATCAATCATTAATTAAATAGTTTATTTTTATATAAACTACAATATGTCATTTGATATTAAATCAATTTTTTCAAAAAACTTTATAAATCTTTCACTTAACCAAGGTGTTAACATCATCGCAACTTTAATTTATACACCTATTTTATTTCAAACTTTAGGAGAAGATAATTTTGGATTAATTCAATTGGCTTTCTCTGTTGTTATAATTCTATCAATTTTTGTTAGTTATGGATATAATTTAAATGGACCAATTAAAATAGTTCAATCACAAGAAGTTAAAAAAGAAAATCTAGTAATTAGTGAAATTTTAAACCTTAGGTTAACACTTTCTGTTTTAGTATTTGTTATAAGTATTCCATTTTTATATTTTAATTCAAATATTGTCTTTCAAAAAATTTTAATTTTTTCATATATAATACTTTTAGCCGAAGCATTAAATCCTTTATTTTATTTACAGGGGATAAATAAAATTTTACCACACTCGATTTTGAATTTTTTCTCAAAATCAATGTATGTTGTTCTTATTATATTATTTATAAGTGATGCTGAAGATGCCTATCTGGCTAACTTTTTTTATGGTATTAGTATTTCCTTTTTGTTTTTGATTTTTTGGATGAAATTATTTTTAAGTTCAAGTACATTTAATTACATACTTTCATTAAAAAAAATAATAATAAACTTAAAAGAAAATTTACATCTTTTTTTATCATCAATCTCAACGCATTTTACAGTAAATGGAGCTCTTATAATATTATCTTTTTTTGTTAATAACCAAGAATTGGGAAGATTCAGCTTAGCATATAAAGTTGCATTTATACTTAGAATGATTCCGGTGTTTTTTATTCAATCAATATTACAGCATGCGACTAAAATAAAAGATAGATCAAAAGATGAGTTTCATAAATTTCTATCAAATTATTTTAAGTTCGGATTATTAACTACCCTGATAATTGCAATAATTACTTGTTTTTTTTCTGATTTTATTATTGAACTTTTTGCTGATGAAAAAATTGGTTACAGTTCTAAAATTTTATCTTTTTTATCATTTATTCCATTTCTTGCAATGCTTAATTTTAATAATGTGGTTTATATGTTAGTAAATGATTTGAAGTCTAAATTAAATAAAGCAACTTTTTGCACTCTGTTATTGTTTTTAATTAATTCATTGATTTTAACAAATATATATGGTGGATATGGCTTGGCTTATTCATTATTATTGACAGAAATATTTTCTTTCTTAATTCATTACTTTTTAATTAATAGAAAATGATGAAAAATTCTACAGTCGCTATAATTATAGTTAATTGGAAAAAATATGATATTACTTTAACTTGTATTGAATCAATTTTAAATTCTACAAATTCTAATTTCAAAATCATCTTAGTTGATAATGAAAGTGATAATAAAAAAGTGAAAAACTTTAAATATAGAAACGAAATTGAAATAATTCAAAATAAAAAAAATGAAGGTTTTTCAAAAGCAAATAACGCTGGAATAGATTATGCTTTAAGCAATAATTATGATTATACTCTTTTGATTAATAATGACACAATTATCGACAAAAATTTAATTGAAGTTTTATTGAAAACAGTACAAGCTAAAAATTTATCAGTTTTACAACCTTTAATATTAAACTATAATGGTAAAGAAATTTGGAATGCAGGAGGGTGTATTAATTATTTTTTTGGGAATTTTATTACAAGAAAGAAATTAGGTAATTCTTTAAATTCATCACATGATTTTACAGAATGGTTCACAGGATGTTGCTGTTTATTTAGTACTAAAATTTTTAAAGAAATTGGAAAATTAGACGAAAGATTTTTTGCATATTATGAAGATGCTGATATGTCTTTAAGACTTAAAAAAAATAATTATAAAATAGGATTTACTAGTAAAACGTTTATATATCATCATGAGTCACTTTCATCAAATGTAAATGATTCTAAACATGGAAGTTTAAATCCTTTTGTTCATTATCTAAACATTAAAAATCATATTATTTTATTGAGAAAACATAAAGATTTATTTAATAGTTATGGGATAGTTTTTTTTCAATTTTTTAAAGTTTTAGCATATTCAATTTACTTTATATTAAGATTAAGATTTTTTAAATTAAAAATGGTTTATAAAGGTTTAAGAGATTCCTTAACTATGAAAATATGATTATACTAGCTTCTATTTTTATTTTAAGTTATACACTTATTTTTTTTCAATCTTTCAAAAGAATATCTGAAGGCAAATTTGAATACTTATTGTTATATATATGCATCGGGCTACCAATATACATTACATTACAATCTCTTACTTATAAAGTATTCCAAACAGAATTATTATTGACCTTTATTAAACTTTCTAAAGATTTCATTTTTTACTTTAGTTTTTTCATTTTTATTTTTGGGAATAAAGAGTCTATATTAATAAGAAGTTTTTCATTTTCTTCTCTGGATAAATTGTTTATATTTTTTTCTGTGATAATTATTATGTACATGATAATCCCTTATGGCGAGGCAAGTTTTTCATCAAGGGTTATTTATGCTAAAAATCTATTAATAATTCCAATTGTTTATTCCATTGGAAGAAACGTAAAATTTGATCCATATTTTTTTAAAACTTTTAAAAAAGTAATTTATTTTCTAATAATAGCATCTTCTTTGTTTATTATAACTGAGTTCATATTTTCAACTCATTTTCATTCATTAATTGATTTCTCCAAATATAATTATGATATAAATGAAATTGAATCTTCTGGTAATTACGGCTTAAGTTGGTCTTTTGAATCTCAAAATGTAAAACCTCGATTTGCTGCTTTTTTTTCTAATCCTCTTGAGTATTCTTCTTCACTTATTTTTTTATTATCATTTATATTATATTCTTATTATTATAGAATCAATAATAGTTATCTATTTTATTTAGTATTGATTTTTATTGGTTTTTATTTATCGTTTTCCAGAGGAGCTATAGTTTCTGCTATAATGGTAGTTTTGTTGTCACTAATAATGGAAAAAAAATTTAAACTTTTACTGGGCTTTGTTTCTTTTTCTTTAATTGTGAGTATAATAATTTATCTTTTTTCAAGTGAAGAATTCAAATTTTTGATTAATGATACTTTATCCTTTAGAAACACTTCTAGCCTTGGTCATTTAATAGAATGGCTAGAGGGATTAATATCAATTTATGAAAACCCACTAGGTATTGGATTGGCTATGAGTGGTAATGCTGGTGGAGTAGATCAATCTATCAAAGTTGGAGGTGAAAATCAATTTTTAATCTTTGGAGTTCAAATGGGTTTACTAATGCTAATTATTTATATTTTAATTTTATTTAATGCTTTAAAAACAGGAATTGTAATGTATTATAAATCAAATGGCATTAATAAACACTTAGCCTTTACAGTAACACTAACAAAATTTGGATTAATACTTCCATTATTAACAGCAAATGCTGAGTTATATCTTTTTGTCTCTTTAATTTCTTGGTTCCTTGTTGGAAATATTGAAAATCAATATCAAAAAAACTTAAAGTTTGTAGATAATAGTTTTGTGAATACCACCTAAATTTTTGTCTTCAATAATTAATTCCTTTTTTGATTTAAATTTCAAATTAAAAGGTTTTTTTTCTAAATCAACACCACTGTAGCTTGTATCGAGCCTAATAGTTGGCCCTGTAAATTTATCAATATTTGGAATAAATTTATTTTTAGGTAAATGCTCTGTTAATATTAAAAATTTGAAGTTATAAATCTGTTTTAAAATAATTTCAATTGATTTGTTATTTAAATGCTGCAGAACTTGACGAATAATTATGCAATCTGATATTGGTATTTTTTCTTCAAGAACATTTATGCACTTAAAATGTAAATTACTATTAGTATATTTTCTTTTATTTAATTCAATTAATTTTTCAACTATATCAATTGCGATATATTTCTTTGAATAAGGGTAAAGCTTTTTTCCAATATTAAAATCTCCACAGCCTAAGTCTGTTACAGTATAATTTTTTTCTTTTAAAAAATTCTTAACAAATATTAAATATGGTTTTGTCAACTCATTTTCATGAGAGCCTGGTCCTGAGTAAAGCTTTTTATCATCTCCCCATTTTTTTTCATCATATATTTTTTTAAAAATTTCTTTGATACTTAATTTATGATACTTACAATAGAGAATAAAAATTTTAATATTTTTAGATATTAAACGAAACATAAACAAGCAAAATCTTATACTAAACTAAGCATATATTATGAAAAATAAGAAAAAGGTATATGTTGATGTTTTCTATTACAAAACCGCTTTGTCGGGTTTAAAAACTTACATTGAAGAATTAGTTAATGCAGCTAAGACTTATGGTAGTGATGAGATTGAATACATTTTTTCTCATGATATTAATAAAATAACAAATAATCAGTTTTTTATAAATTCTAAATTCAGAATAATTCGATGGATATTTCAAATAAGATATTTTGTTTGGAAACAAATTATTTTACCTATTAAATTATTAATTAATAAAGTAGATATTGTTATTTGTCCCGACTATGTTGCTCCTATTATTTGTTCTTCAAAAAAAATAGTTATAATCCACGATAATTTATTTTGGAAATACCCAAAAAATTATCCAAGTATTTGGAGAAATTATTATACTAAATTAATTCAATTGGGACTTGATAGTAAAACTACTATCGTTACAACCAGTAATTATTCTAAAAAAGGATTGGAAACAGTATTTAAAAAAAATAAAATTTATCCAGTTTATCAGAGTTCTGAAAATTTTTCAATTCAACAAACTAATAAAAATGGTAAAAAATATATTTTACATGTTGGAACATTTGAAAAGAGAAAAAGTTTATTGACTCTGTTAAAAGCATTTAAAAAATTAAAAGAAGAATTAAATGTTGATTATAAGTTAGTTTTAGCAGGATCAACTTACATTAATGGGGACAATAAGATTCTATTAAAAATTGAAAAATATATTGCAGAACATAATCTCTTTAATTGTGTTCTAATTCCTGGGTATATTAATAAAAATAAAGCTCTTTATTTTTACAACAACTCATTAATGTATGTATTTCCCTCTATTGATGAAGGTTTTGGTATACCATTAATAGAAGCTCTAAAGCTTAAAGTTCCAGTTATATGCTCAGATATTCCAATATTTAGAGAAATTGCTGAAGATTCTGTATTATACTTTGATAAACAAAATGAAATTAATTTATGTGAAAGAATGAAAGAATTGATTCAAAGCAAAGAACTTTCAAATAAATTAGTTTCGAAAGGATTTGAAAGGGTACAAAAATTTAATAGGTATAATTTTATTAAAGAAATTGAAAAAATCTACTAAAAATATTTTATTGGTTCATAGTTCAAATGATCTTTACGGTGCAAGTAAAATTCTAATCTCAATAATTGAAATACTTATTAAATCGGGACACTCAGTTCATTTGATATTACCGGAAAATGGACCTTTAAATAATCATACGTTACTGAAAAGTATTGATTTATCAATAATTAATATTGGTGTATTTAGAAAAAAGTATTTTAATTTTTTTGGACTTATTAATAGGTTAATTTTTATAATCAAATCAACTTTTCAAATCAAAAAACTTATAAAAGAATGTGATATTGATTTAGTGTACACAAACACATCAACTGCTGTAAGTCCAACTTTTGCTGCATATTTAAAAAATATACCATCTGTTTTTCATGTTCATGAAGTACCTTCTAGTTCTAAATTGTACACAAAATTTTTAACTAAAATTTTTAACTTTTTTTCTAAAAAAATTATTACTGTATCTCATTTTACAAGAGATTTTTGGTTAAGTAACGGAGTATTAAATAAAAAAGTGAAGGTTATCAATAATGGTTTTAATTTTGATTTTTCTAATGTAAAGAAAATAGATAAAAATAAAATTGTGTTCACTAATATATCTAGAATAATACCTTATAAAGGACATTTATTTTTAATTGAATTATTTAATGAAATTTTAAAAGAAAGAAAGGATTTAATTTTACAAATTGTTGGTGACACTTTGCCTTACTATAATAAATATTTAAATAAACTAAGGTCCAAAGTAAAAGATTATAAAATTGAAAAAAATGTTGTTTTTTTAGGATATAGAAATGATATTAAATCGATTTTAGATAAGTCTCATTTTTTTATTCATACTCCGATAGGTCCAGATCCTTTTCCAACCGTAATATTTGAAGCTATTGAAAGTAAAACACCTGTAATATCTACAGACAGTGGTGGGCCCAGGGAAATTTTGAATGATTTTAATAATGGATTACTAATAGATTACAATGATATTATAAAATCTACTCAATTAATTTTAAGTTATATTAAAGATTTAGATTCACAAAAAATAAATATTGATAATTCTATAAATTTCGTTTCCAATAACTTTACAAAACAAGTTTTCTCAAAAAAGTTAAATTCTTTAATCTCAAGTTTTGAATAAAAAATTAAGAATTGCAATTATAGGCTCAAGAGGATATCCTTATGTCTACTCGGGATATGAAACTTTAGTAAAAGAACTTTCTGAAAGACTAGTAAAGTCTGGCAATGAAGTTACTGTATACTGTCATAGAAAATTGTTTAATAAAAAACCTAAAAAAGTTAACGGTGTCCATTTAGTTTACACTCCATCTGTTTATTCAAAAGTCTTTTCCCAATTATTTAATTCTTTTTTTTCCTTTATTCATGTTTGCTTTTCAAAAAGTGATGTTGTAATAGTGGTAAATTCAGCGAATGGCCCTTTTGGATTACTAACAAAAATTTTTAGAAAAAAAACATGTATCAACGTTGACGGATTGGAATGGCTAAGACCAAAATGGAAAGGTTTGGGATCAATTTATTTCAAGTGGGCTTCAAAAATGGCCACTCTTTTTTACGATCAGATTATTAATGATTCAGATGAAATGAGTAAAGTGTATGAAAAAAAATTTAGTAAAAAATCTAATGTAATCGCATATGGATCAACAATGATAGTTGATAATAAATCTAAAATCTTAGAAAAATTTAGCTTAAACAAAAAAAATTATTATTTAATTGTAGGCAGGTTAATTCCAGATAATAACTCTAAATTAATCATTGAAGGTTTTTTAAAATCTAACTCAAATAATTCAATTGTGATAGTTGGCGATGTACCGTATAATGATGATTACGCTAGTAATATCAAATTACTCTCCTCTAACAAAGTCGTTTTCACTGGTTATGTTAACGATCAAGCTGATTTAACTGCTTTATATCAAAATTGCTATGGATATATCCATGGTCACGAGTTTGGAGGTACCAATCCTACCATGATCAATGCTCTTGATTTGAACTGTCAAATCTTAGCATTAGACACTGTTTTTAATAGAGAAATGCTCTATAATAAAAAATCAATTCTTTTTAATAAAAATGAAAACTCAATTAGCAATAAAATAAATGAATTTGAAGAAAGATACAATGAACTTATTCATCAAAATACCGGCTACATACTCCCAAAAAAATATAATTGGGATTTTATTTCTAATCAGTATTTAGAAGTTTTCCAAGGTCTTACCAATTACCAAAATAAGTGAGTTTTAAGCTTAAGTGAAAATTATCCAGATCTCTTCCTGGATGGTAGTACGGTGTTGCATAATCATCAAACTCCCATTGATAATTTAAGCTTCTAATATAAACTAGATTACTAGAAAGATTAAAATAATTAAAGCTTTTATTGTATTTGAGGTGAATATTTATATCTTTCCAATTTCTTTTAAAATCTCTTTCAGAGACAAATGCCTCATGATAAAAATCATTATCATTATCAATAATTTCTAATCCAATTCCAATTAATTCTTTTCCGCTAATTCTATTTAAAGAAAAATAATGAGAGTTTGATCCAGGACCTATGGCACTTCCTAAAACTTCACCCTTATTAGTATATCCATCATAAACCCAGCCATGTTCATACCAAGAACCTGCATTTCTAATGAGTCGACCACCCGTCTGTTCCATTTGAGTCCACTCCCAATTAAATAAAAAATCATCATTATTAATATTGAAGATTTTTTGTAGTCCAATGGTTGCTGCTCTACTATGATCAGAGTCTAAAAGTAGGTCTCTAAAATTTGTTTTAGAATCATTATGATGGAATTCAGCATAAATTTCTGCTTTAGAATTTTTCCAAAGCCATCTTAAAAAAACTCCTGCAGCTTGATTGGTCTGAGCTTCATAGTTTTCGTATTTATCATTAGATCTAAAAAAATTTTGAAAAGCAGGAAAATAAGTAGGTTTTCCTTCCATCCACCAGTACTTTCCTTCCACCAAGGCAGAGTACATCTGAACCCAACGAATGATTCCCAATGAAAGACCATCAATCCATTTTGGTGAATAAGAAAAAACATAACCTTGTAAATATCGCCAATCATCTGTTCTTCCCTGCTGATTTATTTTAGGTATGTATAGTTTTCTTCCAGCATATTCAATATCTGTCCGAGGAGGAGTAAAACCAGAACTTTCCAGTCTTCCAGTAATGACTTGCCATTCAAAATTTCCGATAAAAGTTTTGATGGGTTTTAATGTGTTAAAAGTAATATGTCTAAAGCCTTCAGCATGATTACTCATCATAATACTGTTTCTAAGAGATGGACCCCACCATAAGTTTTCATTAGAAACCCCTAAAGAAAGACTTTTCCAGTTAAGCCGAATGCTTGATTGTCCAAAAGTTGTTTTATTGTGATTGGTGTTTCCAAATCTTTCAGGCATATCAATATGATTCCAAAGTCTATATCTTTTAGCCCAAATCACAGAGTAATGACCTTCCCAAAAACCATCAAATTCTTTATTTTCACTAAAATGATGTTCAGGCTTGAATTGAATCGTTAAAGGTCCAGTTTTAATAAATATTCCAGGAGAGATGATGTGCTGATAACCCTTATTGGGGATCATCGTCCCATTGTTTCTGTTATAGGGATGATGAGAATTGTATTCAATAAAATAATCTATTCCCAAAGTTTTTAATTGAATGGTATTGGAGGAGTTGCTCAAAATTGTTTTGTATTGATTCCCTAAAACTTCGGAGAATGAATGAACGTTTAAGGGCCTAACGTTAAAAGATAAATCTGTATTGATTTCATTTGATAAAACAGAATACCTAATAAGTTGGTTGTTAAAATCATTATTAAGGTTTATGTTTTGTCCAATGATGTATATTGGAAAAAATAACAATAGATTTTTTAATTTCATTGATATTTATCTGCGCGAACTCTTATGTTATCCATTGACTAACTTTCATCACATTTTTGTTGTGTTACACCATCTTTATCTATAGCGTTGGGTTGATATAATTGCATATCTGGTTTAAATTCCATTACCCATTTGTCAGGCTTATCATTTTCAGAAAACCCATTAAAATTACCATCCCAAGACCCATGAATATATAAATCAAATCAAATAAAAATATAATCGTGATCTACCACATCTTCCAAAAACAGGGTAAATCCATCATTGTTAAAATCACCAATAACGTTTGTATTATTAAATGACATGATGTCTCCACCGTCAATCGAGTTCAAATCTGAGCTTTCAAAATCATTTTCATAAACCAATTCATTTCTAATCATCTCAGGATAAGAACAGGAGTCTATGACAAAAGCAAGAATAAAAATTAGTAGCAAATTAATTTTTGAAAATTTATTCATGATTGATTAAATATGTTATGCAAATTTATGTTCTTTTTTATTTAATTCTTCAAAAGATAAGTTTCTAAAATAGTTGAAGGTATTTTCTAGTCCTTCTTTTCTTGAAATCTTAGGCTTCCAATTCAAAATACTCATTGCTTTTGTTATATCTGGTTTTCTCTTAATAGGATCATTGATTGGAAGTGGTTTAAAAATAATTTTATTGTTTTTACCACCTAGCGCTATAATTTCATTAGCAAGATCAATTAAAGTAATTTCTTCAGGATTTCCTAAGTTCATTGGTTTAGAATAATTTGAATGTAATAGTTTGTATATTCCTTCAACCATGTCATCTATATAACAAAAAGACCTTGTTTGAGAACCATCTCCAAATACTGTTAAGCTTTCTTCTCTTAAGACTTGACCCATAAAGGCTGGGATTGCTCTGCCATCATTCACTCTCATTCTCGCGCCATAGGTGTTGAATATTCTTGCGATTCGAATATTCAGCCCGTGAAAGGTGTGATAAGCAGTAGTTAGTGCCTCTTGAAACCTTTTAGTTTCATCATAAACCCCTCGGGGACCAACGGGATCAACATTTCCACAATATTCTTCCTTTTGGGGGTGCTCTAAAGGATCTCCATAGACTTCTGATGTGGAAGCAATTAAAATACGTGCATTATTCCTAAAAGCTATTTTTAATACATTCTCAGTACCTAAAGATCCTACTCTCAAAGTTTCTAGTGGAATTTGCAAATAGTCAATTGGACTAGCTGGAGAAGCAAAGTGAAGGATATAATCTATTGAGTCATCTATTTTAAAATCATGAGTGATATCAATTTCTCTAAATTCAAAATCAGAATTTGTTGTTAAATGAGAAAGATTTTTTGGACTTCCAGTAATAAAGTTGTCAATACCAATGACTTTATAGTTTTTTGAAAGAAAATAATCACATAAATGAGATCCTAAAAAACCTGCAGCACCAGTGATTAAAACGTTTTTTTTCATTAAATAATTGATAAGATAAAAATAATGCTTTTTGTTTTAAATAAATTCGAGTACTTTTGTTACTTAATATATGTTAGATTCATTAATTACATCTAAAACAAGATTAAGGCTTTTAATTAAGTTTTTTTTAAACATTGCCAATAAAGGATATTTAAATGGACTCGCAAATGAGTTTGGTGAATCCACCAATTCGGTTAGAAAAGAGTTAAATAATTTGTCTTCTGCAGGTTATTTAGAAAAGTTCAGTGAAAACAACAAGGTTGTTTACAAGGCCAATGCTTCACATCCTTTATTTAAGATCATTCAAAGAATAGTAAAAAAACATTTGGGCATAGAAGAAATTCTAGAAACGGTTTTAAAAAGAATGGGTGATGTGAAAAAAATTATGATTCTTGGAGATTATGCAGAGGGGATTGATAGTGGACATTTAGAAATTTTAATTGTTGGAGATAAAATCAGAGAGGATTATCTAAAAGAGATTACTCCAAAAATTGAGAAAAAAATAAATAGAAAAGTGAGTTTTTTTGTTTCTAATTCAACTTTGAAGCAAAAGACTTTAACTATTTTTGAAGCTTAGACTATAGATCTAAATTATTTAAAAATAATTGTGATTTTTGTGGCGAAGCTGTCAATTTAATTAAATATTAAAATGAGTAAAACTAAAGTAGGTGTTCTTGGAAATGGTTTTGTAGGAGAAGCGATTTCTTTTGCTTTTGCATCGGTGGCTGATATGTATGTGTTTGATACTGATCCATTAAAATGTTTAAATGATATCGAGTCTGTACATCAATGTGATTTTGTATTTGTATGCGTACCTACCCCAATGTATAAGGATGGGTCACAAGATTTAACATATGTTGAGAGCGCTTTTGAAAAGGCCTCAGACAAACCAATTTATATATTAAAATCAACAGTTTTACCTGAAACGACTGAGCGGCTTTCAAAAAAATATCCAAATTTTAAAATTATTTTCTCTCCTGAATTTTTAACTGAAAGAACTGCAAAGTTAGACATGTTGACTCAATCCAGAATTATTCTAGGTGGAGATTTATCTCTTACTGAAAAAGCAAAAGTCTTATTTGAAAAGAGGTTTAAAATTAAAAACATCATTCAAACCGATTCAAAAACAGCCGAGCTCACTAAATACATGAACAATACTTTTTTTGCTACAAAAGTTAGTATCATGAATGAGTTCAAATTACTTTGTGATAAAATTGGAGCCAATTGGGAGGATGCGCTTAGGGGTTTTGTTTCTGATGGCAGAATAGGGGACAGCCATTTAAATGTTCCTGGACATGATGGAAAGCTCGGCTATGGAGGAACGTGTTTTCCAAAAGATGTCAACGCAATCTTATCTTTTTCTAAAAAACACAATATTGAATTAAACTCAATTGCAGGTGGCTGGACTACAAATCTAAAAGTAAGACCAGAGAAAGATTGGGAGAAAAAAGAAGGAAGGTCAGTGAGTTATAAAAAACAAAATTAACATGACTAACGGTGGCAGTCGTGAAAGATAATTTAAAGAGTAGCTATATCTATGTTTGAAGATATTATTAAACTAATAAAAAACAAATACAATTCAGAAAATTATATTAGTTTACATGAGCCAGTATTTCGAGGAAATGAAAAAAAATACTTAGAAGAGTGTATTGATTCTACCTACGTATCTAGTGTCGGATCTTTTGTCGATAAGTTTGAAAACTTAATGAATGATATTACACAAACAAATAGAACAACTGCTGTGGTTAACGGTACAGCAGCGCTTCAAGCAGGACTCAGGTTGGTTGGAGTAAAAAAAAATGATGAAGTAATAACTCAAGCTTTAACTTTTGTTGCCACAGCAAATGCAATAGCCTATAATAATGCTCATCCAATATTCTTAGATATTGATCTTGATACAATGGGTTTATCACCAGATGCTGTTAGTGATTTTTTAGAGGAATTTGGAGAAATAAGAGAAGATGGATGTTATAATAAAAGTTCTGGTAGAAAAATCTCTGCGTGTATGCCAATGCATACTTTTGGTTTTCCTGTTCATTTAGATGAATTGGTAAAAGTATGTGATTTGTGGAAAATACCCATCGTGGAGGATGCTGCTGAATCTCTAGGTAGTGAATATAAAGGAAAGCCAACAGGAAGCTATGGTGAGGTAGGAGCTTTTTCGTTTAACGGAAATAAAATCGTCACAGCTGGAGCCGGTGGAGCAATTACAACAAATAATATTAAAATTGGAGAAAGAGCTAAGTTTTTAACGACTACGGCGAAAGAGCCTGGTACGATTGAGTTTATTCACAACGAATTGGGCTATAATTTTAGGATGCCTAATATTAATGCCGCTTTGGCTTGTGCACAACTAGAACAACTACCAGTTTTTCTAGATAATAAAAGAAGTTTAGCAAAGGATTACGAACTGTTTTTTAGAGAAAAAGGAATTAAATTTAGAACAGAAACGAATAATACAAAAGCAAATTATTGGTTAATGTGTGTTGAATTAGAAAATAAGAGTGATTATGATTATTTTTTGAAACATACTAACGATTCTAAAGTTATGACAAGACCAGTTTGGGAGTTAATGTTCAAACTTCCGATGTACAATAACTGTCAAAGAGATAGCCAAAAAAATGCACTATTTTTAAAAGAAAGAATAATCAATATACCAAGTGGGGTTCGATAATGAGTAATTCAAAACCAAATATAATTTTAATTGGAGCAGGGGGACATTGTGTATCTGTTATCGATGTAATCGAGCAAGAAGATAAATATAATATTTTAGGTGTTTTAGATCCAAAAAAGAATGAAGATAATATTTTAGGATACCCTGTATTAGGGGGGGATGAATTAATTCCAAACTTAGTAAATGATAATAATTATTTTTTGATCACTGTAGGGCAAATAAAATCATATTCAATCAGACAAAAGATAGCTGATAACCTAAAAAATAATAAAGCAAAATTAGCAATAGTAGTCTCCCCTTTAGCTTATGTTTCAAAACATGCCTCTATTCAAGATGGCTCTATAATAATGAATGGAGCTATAGTTAATGCTAAATCAAAAGTAGGAAAGCATTGTATTATAAATACAAAATCAAATATAGAACATGGTGCGATAATAGGAGATTTTTGTCATATTTCAACCTGTGCTGTTGTAAATGGAGGCAGTGCGATTGGAAAAGGAACATTTATAGGAAGTAATGCAACAGTTTCTAATGGAATTACAATTGAAGAAAATAGTGTTATTAGTGCAAGTAAGTTTATTAAATAATGAATAAAACATTAATAATTGCAGAGGCTGGTGTGAATCATAATGGAGATATTAATCTTGCGAAGAAATTAATAGATGCAGCAGCAGTAGCAGGCGTTGATTTTGTTAAATTTCAAACTTTTAAAGCAAATAAAATAGTAAGCCCGAATGCAAAGAAGGCTGATTATCAGTTGAAAAATGCAGGTAAAGAAGGCGAGTCTCAGTTCAAAATGTTGAAAAAATTAGAACTAAGCGATACTGATCATCAAGTGTTAATCTCTTATTGTCAAAAAAAGAATATTAAATTTTTTTCTACAGCATTTGATGTTGATGGGATTTCTTATTTATCTTCGTTAGGGTTTAATTTGTTTAAAATTCCTAGTGGAGAACTAACCAATTATCCTTATCTAAAGGCAGTAGCTCAAACTAAAAAACCAGTTATTTTATCTACAGGAATGGCAAATCTTGATGAGATTAGAGTCGCTATAGATGTATTGATTAATAATGGAACAAAAAAAGAACAATTAACAGTACTTCATTGCAATACAGAGTACCCTACTCCAATGCCTGACGTTAACCTAAAGGCAATGCTTACAATTAAAAAAGCATTTGATGTTAGCATAGGTTATTCAGACCATACCTTAGGTATTGAAGTGCCAATAGCTGCAGTTGCTTTAGGTGCTACTGTTATAGAAAAGCATTTTACTTTGGATCGAAATTTAAAAGGCCCAGATCATAAAGCCTCTTTAGAGCCAAAGGATCTTAAAGATATGGTTGATGCTATTCGTAATATTGAGAAAGCTATTTCTGGCAATGGCTTAAAACAACCTTCGCCAAGTGAGAAAAAAAATATTCATCTAGCTCGGAAGAGTATTCATTTATCGAAAGATCTGTCTTTGGGTTCGGTCATAACTGAATCAGATATAATTCCACTTCGTCCTGGTGATGGAATTTCAACGATGAATTGGGAAGAAGTCATCGGAAAGACAGTAATTAGAGATCTTAAGAAATTTGATAAAATAATTTGGACTGATTTATCATGAGAATAGGAGTACTAACTAGTTCAAGAGCAGATTATGGTATTTATTTGCCATTACTGCAGAAAATAAAAATTGATTCTTTTTTTGAATTAGAAATTATAGCTTTTGGCACTCATCTTTCTAAACTTCATGGCTATACTCTTACAGATATTGAAAATGATGGATATAAAACTATTCATAAAATTTCATCTTTAATTGATGATGATACCCAAAAGGGTATTACAATTTCTTATGGAAATACAATTATTAAGTTTTCGAATTTTTGGGACAATCATTCTTTTGATTTAGTCTTTTGTTTAGGTGATCGATTTGAAATGAGTGCAGCTGTGCAAGCGTCTATTCCTTTTGGTATAAAACTAGCTCATATACATGGAGGAGAAACAACTTTAGGGGCTATAGATAATATATACAGACACCAAATTTCATTAGCTTCAAAAATTCATTTTACATCTACAGAGTTATATAAGTTTAGAGTAGCAGAATTAATTGAATCTGATAAAAATATTTTTGATGTTGGAGCTTTAAGTATTTCTAATATAATAGAATTTAAACCAATTAATAAGAAAGATTTTTTTTCGAGATTCGAGATAAAAGATGAACCTTATTGCTTGATAACATTTCATCCTGAAACAAATGCTTTTGAAGAAAATAAAAATTATGCATTAGAAATTATAAAAGCATTGGAATTTACCTCAACAAAAATTAATTTAGTTATTACCATGCCTAATGCAGATAATATGAGTATGGTTTATAGAGAGCAATTATATCTTTTGAAGGAAAGGATGAGGGATAAAATTTTTTTAATAGAGAATTTTGGAAAAGAAAATTATTTTTCAGCAATGTATTACGCAGATTTTCTATTAGGTAACACCTCCAGTGGGATTATAGAAGCAGGATCTTTTAAGAAATATGTTATAAATGTTGGGGATAGACAGAAGGGGAGAGCACAAAGTGATAATATAATCAATGTTCCTTTTGATGTTTCATCTATTCGTTTGGCGGTTTTAGCAACTTTAGAGAAAGGGGTTTTTAACGGGAAAAATATTTATTTTAAAAAAGAAGTAGCAGAAAACATTATTCAAATCATAAAAAAGCATTCATGAGAATATATAAAGAACACTTGATTCTTTCAGGAAGCAAAGTAAAAGAAGCCTTACTTTTATTAAATGAATTATCAAAGGATGCTATACTTTTTGTTGTTGATAATGATGAAAAATTAATAGGCGCACTTACAGATGGAGATGTAAGAAGAGGGTTAATTAATGGTTATACTATTGAAAGTAATATTGATAATATTATTCAAAAAAACCCTAAGTATATTTTAAAGGGAGCTACTGATTTAAAAAAAATTATTGAATATAGAGAAGATGACTTTAAGATATTACCTGTTTTAGATGGTGATCGAAAAGTAGTAAATATTATTAATTTTAGAAATACTAGGTCTTACTTGCCTATTGATGCTGTTATTATGGCTGGAGGAAGAGGACAACGTCTTAAACCTTTAACAGATTTAAAACCAAAGCCATTATTGGTAGTTGGAGATAAGCCAATTATTGAGCACAATTTAGACAGGTTGGTATTATTTGGTATTGATGATATTTGGATTTCTTTAAAGTATCTAGGAAAGCAGATTGAAGATTATTTTGGTGAAGGAAAGAACAAAAATATTAAAATAAAATATATTTGGGATAACGAGCCTTTAGGAACAATTGGAGCAGTGTCGAAAATAAAAAATTTTAAACATGATTACATTTTAGTAACTAACTCAGACTTATTAACAAATATTAACTATGAATATTTTTTTAATGAATTTATAAAACAAGACGCAGATATGGCCATTTTAGGTATTCCTTATAAAGTTGGTATACCTTATGCAGTTTTAGAATCAAATGATGGGTATGTTAAAAGTTTTAAAGAAAAACCAACTTATACGTATTATTCAAATGGAGGAGTTTATTTAATTAAAAAATCTATGCTTAAATATATTCCTGAAGATGTTTTTTTTGATGCTACTGATTTAATACAGGAATTAATTAATAAAAAATTTAAAGTAATTTCTTTTCCATTTTCTGGCTACTGGTTGGATGTAGGTAAACATGAGGATTTTGAAAAAGCGAATATAGATATACATAATATTGATTTTTAGATTATATGAAAAAAAAAATTTTATGGTTAGTAACCGCTAGAAGTGGTTCTAAATCTATTGTTGATAAAAACATAAAAGTGTTAGGGAAACACCCGTTAATTAGTTACAGAATTAGATCAGCAAATTCTTCTAAATTCTCCAATGATATTTGGGTTAGTACAGATTCTAAAGAATACGCTTCAATTGCAAAAAAATATGGAGCTACTATACCTTTTTTGAGACCTGAGTATTTAGCTTCAGACGACGCTGATTCCGTAGATGTAGTTTTACATGCCATGGATTATGCTATCAAACTTAATCAGGAATATGAATATATAGGATTGTTAGAGCCAACGTCACCTTTTATTACTGTTGATGATCTCGATGGTTCGATTGATTTATTAGATAATAATAAAAGAGCAACAGGTGTTGTTGCAGTTAAAGAGAGTAGACCACATAAAATTTTTATACAGAAGCAAAATAAGTATTTAGATGAACTAGCGAATAATTTAGATAAAGTAAAAAAACAAGGTAGACAGAATTTTGATAAAGAGATAACCCCTTCGGGTGGGTTTTACATAGCTAAATGGGATTTTTTTTTAAAGAAAAAATCTTTTTATACAGCAAAAACATTAAGTTATGAAGTTGATGAGATTTCTGGGCTCGAAATAGATGAGCCCTTGGATTGGGAATTCGCAGAATTTATACTATTAAAACAAAATGAAATTAAAAAATAACACAGGTCAAAACCTTTACAAAAAGGCCAAGAAAATAATCCCAGGAGGAACACATCTTTTATCTAAGCGTCCAGAGTTATTCTTGCCTAATCTATGGCCTTCTTATTACAGTAAAGCAAAAGGGTGTCATATATGGGATTTAGATAACAATAAATTCACTGATATGTCGCACATGGGTGTAGGGACTAATTCTCTTGGTTACAGCAATAAGGCTATCGAAAAAGAAGTGATTTCTGCAGTTAAAAACGGAAACATGTCTACTTTAAATTGTCCTGATGAGGTTAAATTAGCAGAAAAATTAATTGAGCTTCATGACTGGGCTGATATGGTTAGATTTGCTAGAACAGGTGGTGAAGCAAATGCTATTTCTATAAGGATAGCTAGAGCTTCAACTGGGAGAGATAAAATAGCTATTTGTGGTTATCACGGATGGCATGATTGGTACCTGTCCGCTAACCTAAATGGAAATGAAAGTTTAGAAAATCATTTAATTCCTGGCTTGAATCCTCTAGGTGTTCCAAAAGCACTAAGAAACACCGTTTTTCCATTTAATTATAATGATTTAAATGAATTAAAAACAATAATTAAAGAAAATCCAGACCTAGCTGCAGTTAAAATGGAAGTGGTTAGAAGTTATGAACCTAAAGTAGGTTATTTAGAAGAAGTAAGGAGATTATGTTCAGAAAATAACATTGTTTTAATTTTTGACGAGTGTACATCCGGATTTAGAGAAACTTTTGGGGGTGTTCATAAAAAATACAACGTTTTTCCAGATTTGTGCATGTTTGGAAAGGCATTAGGAAATGGACATGCTATTACAGCAGTTATAGGTAAAAGAGAAATTATGGAATGTGCTCAAGACACTTTTATTAGTAGTACGTTTTGGACTGAAAGAATTGGTCCAACTGCTGGCTTAGCAACTTTAAAAGAAATGGATGAAATTAAATCATGGGAAATAATAACAGAAACAGGTAAAACCATAAAAGATAATTGGATTAAGTTAGCCACTAATGCTAATATTAATATAGAAATTACTGGGATGGATGCCTTAGCTAGTTTTGTTATTAAATCTGAAGAATGGTTAAAGTATAAAACATTTATAACACAGAGTATGTTGAAAAAAAACTTCTTAGCAGCTAATGTTGTTTATTCTTCAACAAAACATTCAAAAAAAATCCTTGAAGAATATTTTGAATCTCTTGAAAAGGTTTTTAATAAAATTGGAGATTTCGAAAGAGATATCGACTCAGTTGATAATTATTTAAAGACAGATGTTTGTCATTCAGGATTTAAAAGACTTAATTAATTTTTAGAATTTTTAAACTATAAACAATAAAATTATGAGTAAAGAAGAAATATTTTGGTGTAAGACATGTTTAAATATGTCAACTAGAAATAGAATTGAATTTGATGAAAATGGACGTTGTAATGCGTGTGTGTGGTCAGAGGAAAAAAAATCTCTTGATTGGAAAAAAAGAGAAAAAGAGTTTTTAGGGTTAGTAAAAGAAGCTAAGTCTAAAAATTCTGGTCCATATGATATTATAGTTCCTGTAAGTGGAGGAAAAGACGGATCTTATGTTTCGTATACAATGAAAAATAAGTATAATTTAAATGTTCTTTGTGTAACAATTAATCCTCCAACTAGATCAGAAATTGGATTTAATAATTTGGAAAATTTTAAAAAAAAATCAGGCTTTCCATTAATTGAAATTAATGTTCCCAATCAAATTTCAAAAAAGCTTAACAAAAAAGGATTTATTGAACAAGGGAGACCTTTGTATGGATGGACAACATCAATATTTACCTCAGTGATGAGGGTAGCTAAATATTTTGGCATAAACTTAATAATGTATGGTGAAGATGGAGAAATTGAATATGGGGGGTCCACTGAGTCAAAATATAAAGCAGCTTTCAATGCTGAATTTATAAAAAGAGTTTACTTGGAAGGAAAAACTTCACAAACATTTGATGATTTAAGTGATGTTGATAAGTATTGGTGGGATTTTGATTTTGCGGATTTATCTAACATCAAATTAGCTCATTGGTCATATTTTGAAAATTGGGATTCTTATAGAAATTATATTGTTGCAAAAGAAAATTATGGATTAACTGAAAAAAATGATGCCAATACTGGTACTTACACTAATTTTGCTCAGAATGACAACTTTTTATACGACTTGCACACTTATTTAATGTATTTAAAATTTGGATTCGGTCGAGGCACTCAAGATGTTGGAATTGATATTAGAAGAGGAGCTTTATCTAGGGACCAGGGAAAACAACTTGCAGAAATGTATGACAATCATTTTCCTGAGAATTATTTGCATTTTTATCTTGAATATTATGAAATGAAAAAAAGTGAATTTATGGATGTTTTAGATTTTCATGTAAGCAAAGAATTATTCAAAAAAGAAGGTGAAATATGGATGCCAACATTTAAAATAGTTTAAATGAAAATTGGTATAATTAATTCAGGCTTATGCAATTTAGGGTCAGTTTTAAGGTGGGTTAAAACAAAATTTGAAAAATTTGATGTAATTGATTCAAAAAAAAATTTAATAGATTACGACTTAATTATTTTCCCAGGTGTAGGATCATTTGATTCAGTTATTACTTTTTTAGAGAAAACTGAACTTCTAGATGAAATTAAAAAGTATATTGATAGCGGAGGGAGGTTTTTTGGAATTTGTTTAGGATTTCAAATTCTTTTTAATTCAAGTGAGGAGGGAAAAAAAAGGGGTTTAGGATATGTCGATACAACAATTGAAAAACTTGATTCAAAAAAAAATGTTTTTGTTCCTCATGTCGGGTTTAATGAGGTCAACACACAAGAAATTAATTTATTTCAAGAAATAACAAATAACTCATATTATTTCACCCATTCATTTGGCTTCATAAATGACTATAAAATTAGTGATCTTGAAATTGGAACAACATCTTATGATGGAATCAAAATAAAATCCTTCATAAAAAAAAATAATATTCTTGCCTGTCAGTTTCACCCAGAAAAAAGCTCAAAAGCAGGGATAAAGTTTTTAAATATTTTAGAAAAATGGTTAAAAAAAGATTGATATTCATTTTATTTTATCATAACGGTTGGTTTTATTTAAGTAGAAATTTTGTTTTACAAAAAGTTGGTAATATAGATTGGTTAATTAATAAATTTAATTTTAGTAACATCGGAGATGTAATTGATGAGCTTGTTGTATTAAATGTAAATAGAGATAGACCCTCAGTTTTAACAAATGAATTTTTTACGGATATTGAACAATTATTAAATAATGTTTTTGTTCCATTAACTATTGGCGGAGGTATTAATTCTAATGATTCAATTGATAAATGCTTTAATTTTGGTGCTGATAAAGTTCTTTTTTCAAGTGCTTTTTTAAATAATATTAGTATTATAAATTATTGTAGGTCCAAATATGGAAATCAATCTGTGTTATTGAACATTGATTATAAATTGATCAATAACGAAAAAATAGTATTTCATAATAATGGAACTAAACAAGTCGAAATGTTGCATAGTTATTTAAATAAAGTTGTCAATTTTTCGCCTGGTGAAATAATGTTAAATAGTATTGACAAAGATGGAACTGGGTTCGGATATGATTTAGGGATATTAAAACTTCTGAATAATATTAAAATACCTACAATCATCTCTGGTGGATCTGGGAAGCCAGAACATTTTGAGGAAATTTTAAAATTCAATATTAGTGCTGCTGCTGCTAGTGATTTATTTAATTTTTTGGGAACAGGTTTTAAAGATGTTAGAAAATTTTTATTACAAAAAAACATTAATGTAAGATCATTTGATTAATATGAGTTTAAAGAATTTAGAGACATCAATTAGTATTGAAGATTTATCAAAGTATGTTTCCATTCAATGCAATAATTTCTTCCCATTTTCTAATATTCATTATAAAACTTTAATTTCACCCATTAAAAATATTATAGATAAAATTGAATTTTCATTTAGTCATGTTAAATTAAGTTATTATAATATTGGTGAGAATTCATTTTTTAATCATTTAAACTCTGATCACTACTGTGTATTTTTATATTATTTGTCTAGAGAATTTTATACACAAAATAATGATGAGACAACAGCATCTAAATTATTTCTTTTAAATAAATCATTACACGGAATTGACGCATTTTACGGAATAGAACTGCCAGATATATTTATTGTAGTTCACCCTCTTGGAACAGTTTTAGGTCGAGCAAAATATCATAATAAAATGGTTTTCTATCAGGGAACTACTGTAGGTGCAACACATGAAGGTGTATATCCAATTTTTAAAGGCAATAATATTCTATATTCAAATTCATCAATAATTGGTAAGTGTATAATTGAAAAAAATGTCATTGTTGCTGCTAATGCTACATTGTTAAACCTTAAAGTTCCAGAATCAAAAACTATTTTAGGAAATTATCCAAAAAATAAAATTATTGACACAAAACCAATTATAAATAAAATTTTCAATAAATGAATTTAAAAACAAAGTAGTTATTATTACTGGTGGTAGTGGTTTGATTGGTCAATCAATCCTAAAAAATATAATGAACTGCGGAGGAATAGCAATTAATGCAGATTTAAATCTAGGTAAAACAAATAAAGAGTTTTACTACAAATGTGACATTACAAATCCAGAATCTGTAAACATCATGATTGATAATGTAATAAGAAAATATGGAAAAATTGATGGACTAGTAAATAATGCGTATCCAAGAACAAGTGATTGGGGAAATAAATTTGAAGATATAGAACTATCATCTTGGAAATTAAATGTTGATATGCAGTTAAATTCATGTTTTTTTATTACTCAAAAAGTAGCCGAGCATATGAAACTTAATCAATCTGGTTCTATTGTCAATATAGCTTCAATTTATGGCATTGTTGGTAGCGATTTTTCAATTTATGAAAACACGTCAGGTATGACTTCCCCTGCAGCATATTCAGCAATAAAGGGAGGAGTTATTAATTTTACGCGTTATTTAGCATCTTATTTAGGCAAACAAAGGATTAGAGTTAATTGCGTTTCACCTGGTGGCGTTTTTAATGATCAAAATACAAACTTTATTAAACAATATTCTAAAAAAGTACCACTCGGAAGGTTAGCTAAACCTAGTGAAATCGCTCCTTCTGTTTCTTTTTTATTGTCAAGTGATTCTAGTTATATAACTGGTCATAATTTGGTTATTGACGGAGGTTGGACAGCTATATAGTTTTTTAAATGAATTTAAAAATTAATAGTAATTACTTACATATTTTCCAAAATGCTATTTTTCAATGCTTAAACATAGGATTTATTTTATTAATTACATCTACGGTAACTGTTAAAGAACTTGGAATTTATGGAGTGGCTAAATCCTTATTTTCTCTTTTAGAATATTCTCATTTAGGCTCCAGATTTGGATTAGATTTGGTCTTGTCTGGAAGAAATAAAAGTCATATTAATTACTACACTCGATTAACTGCTTCAATAAGTTTTTGGGTTAGTTTAGTATTTTTAATTTTAGTTACATTATATTATCAAAATACATTAATTTTTCTGTTTTTATTAGGTTCCGTTTTTTATAATCAATTTAACATTTATAGACTTTCAAATAGAGCAAGAGGAAATACTACGTTATTTGTTAAGCAGAGTATTTTAATAAATTATATTCCAGTTATTTTTCAAATTTCAGGTTTGATAATGTTTGGATTTGAAGGTCTTTTTTGGGCAGTTTTATTTTCAGGATTTTTCTTATATTTTACTAAAAAAGGTGATATATTAAAATTTCTATCAATAAATATTAAAATAAAGGATTTTCTCTATCTATTCCTAAATGGTAGAGCCTTGTTAATTACAAACATCTCATTTATAGCGGTTACAGTTTTAGATCGTGTTTTTATTGAAAATTTTTACGGTCCTCTGATTGCAGGTTATTATACTTTTATATTTATTTTTATTTCTTTTCTATCAGTCATTCCTAATTCAATAACTGAGTTATTTTATGCTAAGTTTTTTGATTTAAAAAGAAATAATACTGAGTCTTTTCGACTAATTAAAAAAAGTTCATTTATTTTATTTATTATTTCAGCTATTTCAATCTTAATTGTTTTGTTTTCAGCAAATTTTTTTATCGGTACTTTTTTTCCAAAGTACATAGATATTATAGGAGAAATAAAATTTGCGTTATTATATGTTATTCCTACATCATTGATATCAGTGTTTCAATATTATATTATATCCTTTAAAAAAAATAGAAGTATAATATTAATAAATGTAATAGCATTTGTTATTTTCTATTCTATTTTTTTTTTAGCAATATTTTTTCAGCCAAACCTAAATTTATATGACTTTATATCCATTAGATTAATTCATATTTGGTTATATTTCTTTCTTACTCTTTTTATTCTATTCAAAACTATCTCAATATATAAACATGAATAATTGGTATTTTATAACTGATGATACATTAAATAAAAAAAATTATTTTTTATTTAAATATTTAAATAAGTTATCAAAAGGAAAGCTAATATTATTAAGTCCAAATTATTCATCAGAAAATACTTTTGGATATCCCCAAGAATATTTTAATGTGAAGGACAATAGTGGTTTTAACTCAATTTGGGCAAAATTAACTTTTTTGTTTTCCAAAACTGCCAAAAGCTCCTCAGATATATACTTTCCAAAGAGAAATATATACAACAGTTTTATTTATTTAAATATTTTTCTAAGTTTTTTTTGGCACATAAAGTCTATTATAAATAATTTTTTACCTAATTACGAAAATCTTTTTTTTAGAGGAGTAAAAAGCTTTGACTACAATCTTAATTTATCTCAAGAAAATATTTATATATATGACTCTATTTTATTAAGACATATTAAATATGCTAGTTTAATTAAATTTCTACGAAATAAAAATGTAATGATTTATAGCGTAATATCATCTTGGGACAACCCATTCTATACACAGTTTTTTGTATCAGCCAAAAAATATTTTATTTGGTCTAATCAAATGCTTAATGATTTAAGTTCTGTTCATAATTTATTTCTCTGTGATGATAGAATTGAGTTAATAGGACCCTACCCTTTTTTCGATTTTTATAAATCAAGAAAAAATTATAAATTAATTGGAAATGAGTCCAAATTCATTGGTTATGCTTGCGCTTTTTGTGATGTGATTTTTCTGCAACATGAAATCCAACTCATAAAAAAAATAGCACGTATTGCAAATCATTTAGGTTATGAAATCTTAGTTAGGCCATATCCAAGCCTTCCTATTAGTGAATATGATGAATTAAAGAATATAAAAAATGTTACATTATATATCCCTAAGGACGCTGTTTATGAAGACAGATTTGGTGATGGTCGTGAATTTATTTTATTTTCATCAAATGAAGAACGTCATGAATACTTGGCTCAATGTGTACTTTTTATAAGTACAGGAACATCTTTTACTATCGAAGCGGCAATTGATAATTTACCCATTTTACAGATATATTTAGATACAGAATTTAGAAAAGAATCTTTTGAGAAAGATTTTTTTGGACGTGTTGAAATTTCCGATCACATACTGAAATATTTTAACAATAATCTTGATTTAATCAATTCATATGAAAATTTACAATTAGCTTTAGATTCTTTTAAAAATTCAGAAGCTTATGCAATAAAATTACAAAATGGCAATAAAAAATTATTGAACGAGCTTGGCTTTAATAATATTGGGCTTTGATTTCAAAAATAAATTAATGTTGTACAGTTAAAAAATACATAATTTGAAAAAATCTATAATCTTAAATAGAAATAAGTATTTAAAAAAACTAGTTTTTTTTACTTCTTTATTATTTTTTCTTCTTGCATCTTTAAGTAGATTAGACATATCATACCTTCAGACTAGTTGGCCAATAAAGTCTCAATTAATCATTCTAGTATACCTTCCGCTATGTTTATTGATTCCTTATTATTTTTTGAAAAAATATAAGAAAAATAACTCTTTATACGTAAACTCGACAAATAATTCAATTGACTTTATTTTTTATGGGCTTTATTTATTTTTTGTAATTCAGTGTTTAATTAATACTCCCCCTCTATTTTCAGGAAATGCAAATTTTGCAAGATTAGATTGGGGAGTTAAATATGTTCATGTTTTAACAGAAATTTATTTTAGATTTAAAGTTTTAGTAATACTAGGCAGATGTACTGTTAAACAAAAAATTAGTTCTTCAGATTTAATTATAATTAGCTGTATTTTAATGTATTGTGTATTAGTTGTTTCAAGAAGTTTTTTGTTGGAAATAATGCTTTACATAATTTTTTATTTTATTTTGACAAGAAACATAAAGCCCCATCACATTTTTAAGTTATCCTATTATCTTTTTATTTTATTATTTGTTTTTATTTATTTTGGTAATTTAAGACAAGGAGTTGATTTTGATATCTCTGAGTACGGTGAGGCTAAAGGAGATTATGGAGCTTTGATATGGTTTTTTGGATACTTTTTAGTCAATTTTGATAATTTATCTCTAATAATAGAAAACAATTTTATCAATGATGCTACAAGCAACATTTTCGGTTCAATTTTACAAACTTTGCAAATTACAGAATTTAAAAATGTTGATGAATATTTATATGTTGGAAAATTTAATCTAGGAACTGCGTTTCGCCCTTATATTATTGATTTTGGAAGTGTATTTGGAGGCTTGACTTTTACTGTTATGTGGTATTTATGTCTTAAACAGTGTTATATTGTTAAGAACTTAAGCAGTTTTTATTCTATATTATTTTTATTGATTTATATTGGAGTTACAATTCCACTTACTAGCCGTATTGAACAGCCTCCGTATCTTTTTGTACTTATACTTTTAAGGCTTAATGATTATCATTATCGAATAAAACCTAGATTTAAACCTAAATAAGTTATATCCGTTTTTTATTTTAACTAATTATGGCAAAAACTAAAAATCTATTATTTGACAATCTGATATTTTCACTACAAGGATATGGTGGTGGTTCAACCTATTGGTTTGAGATTCTTTCCAGAGCTAGTAAGGATGATTTCAATTTTAAAGATTTGAATCACACATCGAAAGTGCACAATAGTTTGTATCAATTATATTGTCGTGATAGACTTAAAAAAGGTATTTCACCTAAATTAATTGATAGATATTTTGAAAGATTTAGAAAGCCACTTAATTTATTTGGTAAAGAAAAATTTATTTTTCACTCAAGTTATTATCGTATTTTGGATTCTAGAAATTCCAAAAATGTTTTAACAATTCATGACTTTATTCCAGAGCTTTATTTTAATGCTTTAAGAAAATATTATAATAAATGTCGTAAAAAAATTTCGTTGTCGCACGCCGAATCTATTATATGTGTTTCAAAATCTACAAAGAATGATTTACTTAATTTTTTCCCAAATGTAAATCCAAATAAAGTATCTGTTATTCATAATGGAGTTTCCGAAGATTATAATCATATGAATTATACACGAAAAAATTATATTATGTTTGTCGGATCTAGATTTACATACAAGAATTTTCGTTGGTCGGTAAAAGCAGTTTCCCTTCTAAAAGACATGGATTTTTTTATTGTCGGAGCCAAATTAAATGTCGACGAACAATCCTACATTTCTTCATTTAAAAATTTAAAATATAAAGTTTTTACTGATATTAGTAACAATGAACTCAATGAATTGTATAACTCTGCGTTTGCATTAATTTACCCTTCTGATTATGAGGGGTTTGGATTACCTGTCGTTGAAGCAATGAAGTCAGGTTGCCCTGTAATTGCTAGAAATAGGTCTTCAATCCCTGAAATTTCACCTGTTAAAAACCTTTTGCTTGATGATTTTACCTTTGATGAATTTCTAGATAAATACGAAAAATTATCTTCAGATTATGATAATTATCAAAATAATGCTTTAAATAATGCAAAGAGATTTAGTTGGGATAAGTCTTATGAGAAACATAAATCAATATATAATTCTTTATAATACAAATTATGATCAAACGCTCTTTTCTAAACTTTATTTATATTTCCTTTTGCTTTGTTTATACAAAAATATTTTTTAAAAAGGCCAGGCTAATTCGTTTACCTATTGATATCCGAAATAAGCATAAAATCGATTTTGGCAGCAATTTAACAACAGGAAAAAATTGTAGAATTGAAGCGTATGGTTCTTCAAAAAATATTAATCTAACTTTTGGTTCCAATGTAGAATTAAATGATTTCGTTCATATCACAGCATCTAATCGTGTTATTATTGGAAATAATGTATTAATGGCTAGTAAAATTTATATTTCTGATACCAGTCATGGTTCATACTCCGGAAATGAAAATGATAGTGATCCCAATACCCCACCAGGTTTGAGACTGTTACACAATAGTGAGGTTATAATTGAAGATAATGTGTGGTTAGGCGAATCTGTCACGGTATTGCCAGGGGTAGTAATAGGAAAGGGGACAATTGTAGGCGCGAACTCAGTAGTATCAAGAAATTTACCTTGTTTTGTTATTGCAGTAGGCGCTCCTGCAAAACCAATAAAAAAATATAATTTTAAATCTCAAAAATGGGAAAATATTAAATAAGTTGATGGAAAATATTTTAATAACAGGAGGAGCAGGGTTTATTGGAAGTAATTTAGCTTTATCATTACTTAATAAAGGATATAAAATTACAGTTTTAGATAATTTATCAACTCAAATACATGGAATTGATCCTGAAAACACATCTCAATTATATAAAAGTATTAAAGATAAAGTTACTTTTATTAAGGGTTCTGTTACTTCCCGAAAAGATTGGATAAAATCTTTAGAAAATCAGGATGTAATTGTGCATTTAGCAGCTGAAACAGGGACAGGCCAATCAATGTATTGTATAGAAAAGTATACAGAAGTAAATATAAAAGGTACTGCTATTATGTTAGATATTTTAGCAAATAGTAAACATAACGTTAAGAAGATAGTGATTGCTTCGTCTCGTTCAATTTATGGAGAAGGAAAATACATACATCAAGAATTGGGAGCTATATACCCAAATCATAGATTAGAAGGCGAGATGCTGAATGGTAACTTCGAAATTAAATATGAAGGAAAATCAGATTTAACCTTAGTCGCAACAGATGAAGAGTCGAAAATACATCCTTCATCAGTTTATGGTATTACTAAGCAAAATCAGGAACAAATGGTTATGACTGTTTGTCCTACTATAGATATCGCACCAGTAGCTTTTAGATATCAAAACGTATACGGTCCAGGTCAATCATTGTCTAATCCTTATACTGGTATTTTATCAATTTTTTCAACTCAAATAAGAAATGGTAATAAAATTCAAATTTTTGAGGATGGAAAAGAATCTAGAGATTTTGTATACATCGAAGATGTAGTGGCGGCAACGATTCTTGGTATTGAAAAAGAAGAAGCTAATGGGCAGGTTTTTAATGTAGGGACAGGAATTGCCGTTGATGTCTTAACGGTTGCAAAAACTTTAATAAATGCCTATCATATTGATGTGCCAATCATCATTTCAGGAAAATTTAGATTGGGAGATATTAGGCATAATTACGCTGATTTAACAAAAATTAATCGAGTTTTAGGGTTTGAACCTAAAGTATTTTTTGAAGAAGGTATTTCAAATTTCACTAAATGGGTATTGTCACAAAAAATAGAAAAAGACTTACTTTCAGTATCTTTAGCTGAAATGAAGAAAAAAGGATTATTGAAATGATGCTTGATCAAAAAATTTTTGGAAAAAATATTATTTTTTTTTCTGTCCAAACTTTTAATTTAGAAAATGAGATTATAAAAAAACTAAAAGAATTTGGCGCTAGAGTTGATTATTTTGATGAAAGACCTTCAAATAGTGATTTTACTAAGGGAATAATACGCTTAAAAAGAAGTATTTATCAGAGTAGAATCGATAATTATTACAAAAAAATACTCAAACAAACTAAAAATAAAAAATACGATTTTTTATTAGTCAATAGAGGAGAAGTAGTACCTGCATTTTTTCTTGAAGAATTTAAGAAAATACATAATGAATGTTTTTTTATTTTTTATACTTGGGATTCCTTTGCCAATCATAGTCACCCCACAAGTATTCTAAAATATTTTGATAAAAAATTTACATTTGACTCAGATGATGCTTTTAATTATGAGATTGGGTTTAGACCATTATTTTTTTTGGATGCCTACAAAGAAATTACAAAATATGATAGTATAAATAATAATTATGATCTTTTGTTTTTAGGTACAGTACATTCTGACAGATATAATATTAGTAATGAAATTTCACAATGGTGTACAAGAAACGATTTAAAAATGTTTTGTTATTATTATGTGCATGGAAGATTAGTTTATCTGTACAAAAAATTATTTGATAAAAGTTTTAAAAAATTTGATTATAAAAAATTAAGTTTTGGCAGCTTATCTAAGAAAGAAATTTGTTTATTGTACAAAAAGTCTAATGTGATTTTAGATATACATCACCCGGGTCAAAAAGGGTTAACCATGCGTACGATTGAAGCCATTGGAGCAAAAAAAAAATTAATAACAACGAATTCAGAAATAAAAAAATATTCTTTTTATAATCCTAATAATATATTGATAATTGACAGAAAAAATATTCAAATTGACAAATATTTTTTTGAATATGATTATGAAGATATAAATGATAATCTTTACAATAGTCTTTCCATCACTGGTTGGCTAGAAGAATTATTTTTTGAAGAACATTCAAATAATTGGACACATCCAATTAAATAATATTTATGAAGTATTCGTTAAGATAAATGACAGTTTGTAATTAAATTATAGCACTTAATAAATACATATTTTTAAATGACTAATTTTAAAAGTCCAAAAACTAGGAGATTAATTTAAAAGATATAAATTAATGAAAGGCATAATATTAGCGGGAGGTAATGGTACACGTCTATACCCAATAACCATAGGATTATCAAAGCAGTTATTACCTGTGTACGATAAACCAATGATTTATTATCCATTGTCAGTACTAATGCTGGCAGATATTCAAGAGATTTTAATAATCTCTTCACCAACAGATCTTCCAAATTATAAGAATTTACTAGGGGATGGTTCTGAAATTGGATTGAAATTATTTTATAAAGAACAACCAAGCCCAGACGGTTTGGCGCAAGCTTTTATTATTGGGGAGGAATTTATTGGATCTGATGATGTGTGTTTGTTATTGGGAGATAATATTTTTTACGGTTCGGGTTTTACAGGGATGTTAAGAAATGCTAAAAAAAACGTTTCTAAAGGTAAGTCAACCGTATTCGGATATTACGTAAATGATCCTCAACGTTTTGGAGTTGCCGAATTTGACAACAAAGGAAATGTAATTTCTATTGACGAAAAACCTAAAAATCCAAAGTCAAATTATGCCGTTGTAGGTTTGTATTTTTATACAAACGATGTGGTAGAAATTGCCAAAACGATTCAACCTTCTGATCGTGGTGAGTTAGAAATAACTAACGTAAATCAAGTTTATTTAAAAAATAATAATTTAAAAGTAGTGTTATTAGGTAGAGGATTTGCATGGTTAGATACAGGAACACATGATTCTTTATTAGAAGCTGGACAATTTGTAAAGTCTATTGAAAAAAGAAAAGGATTAAAAGTAGCTTGTCTTGAGGAAATAGCTTACAGAAAAAAGTTTATAGATGCTATTCAATTACAAAAATTAGCACAACGCTTGATAAAAAGTTCATACGGTGAATATCTGTTAAAATTAATTAGTAAGTGATGAAGTTTATTAATACAAAAATAAAGGATGTTTTTATTATCGAACCTTCAGTTTATGGTGATAGTAGAGGGTACTTTTCAGAGTCTTTTAATCTGCATAAGTTTGAAGAAAATATATATCCGATAAAATTTATTCAAGACAACGAATCAAAATCATTTAGAGGAGTTTTAAGAGGATTGCATTTTCAAAAACCACCATATAGTCAAGCTAAGTTAGTAAGATGTATTGAAGGTAGAGTGATGGATGTAGCTGTAGATATAAGAAAAGGGTCTCCTTCCTATGGCAAACACGTGGCTGTAGAATTGTCAGAAAATAATAAAAGACAATTATTTGTTCCTAGAGGTTTTGCACACGGATTTTCCGTTTTAAGTGAGAGTGCTATTTTTGCTTACAAAGTAGACAATGTCTATGCGCCAGAATTTGATGCAGGAATTCGATATGATGATAAAGAGTTGAGTATAGATTGGGGTTTATCTTTTGATGAATTTCGATTATCAGAAAAAGATAAAAGGTTACCATCCTTTAGGGATTTAGATTCCCATTTTAAATTTTAAAGTTATCAACTTATTCGATTTTCAATACCAAACAAATATGTTAGTAATTAAATTTTATAATCCTATGAAAGTATTAATATATTTGCACTTTAATTTGTTAAATGAAAAAACATGCTCTTAAGTCGATTAAAGAATTTTATAGTAAATGCTTTTCAGAAGATATATGTTTCTAATATCATCAGATCTATTGATCGCGATATAATAAATAAAAGTAATTCTTCAATGATTCAAGAAGGCTGGGGACAATTTGATGCTAAAGAAATTTTTGGATCTTCAATATCTCAAATCGCTCAAAAATCGATTAACTCAAACAAAATAAAATACAATAATTCAGGAAGCTGGATTTCTAGAGAAATCGATGAAAGTGTATTAAAAACAATTTTATCTAGTGAAAAATTTGAACAAATTATTTTTGATTATTTGGGTGAAGATGCTAGATTAGATGATATCTATTATTGGTTTAAAAAAGAATTAATTATTGGCGAAAATATTTCTGGGTCTTGGCATGATGACAATGTAGGACATCGTTTTAAATGCTATATTGGAATTGATGTATCAGAAAGCGCTCCTGTAACTGAAGTTGTTCCTAAATCTCATTTAAAGCCTTACAAATTTAAAATAATTAGTGAGTTTAAAAGATATTTTAATATATCTGAATCCATTTCTAATGCAAAAACAAAACTACTAAAACATAAGAAAGATGTTATTACCATTTTTGACACAAATTTATTTCATAGAGGGGTATACTTGAAAACATCAGGTTTTAGAAATGTTATTTTGTTGGAATTTATCAGTAGAAAAAAAAGTAATCTTATTTGTGGTAAAACTCCATGCGGACCTGGTCAGAAAATAGATGGTGAAGTTATATTTAATGTTAAAAATGAATCTTTATTGCTTCAATCTAAATTGATTGATAAAGATATTCTAAAGAAGCTCTCAAACGGCACATTTCAATATTCAATAAGTAATCTTAAATAATTGAAAATAGTTAATAGAATTACCAATTTTATATCCCGAATAATCCTAAGAATTTTGTATTCAAACAAAGTTGGTTTAGTTGTAGTTTCATATATAATTTTGCCAATTATAAAAAGGAGTAAAACTAAATTCTTTTTGAAAAGTAAATTAGTTTCGGAAGGGGCATATTCGCTGAAAATTGTGATTTTAAAAAGATTTAGATTTTATCATGAGGGTCTGCTTAATAGAATTAATGGTTTAGCCGCTGCCTATGGAATTGATAAAATAGCTCTGAACGATAATGATGTTGTGATTGATTGTGGAGCAAACATAGGTGAACTTGGTTTGTATTTAAGAAGTGTCAATTTTAATGGGTATTATCATGCAATAGAACCCGACCCAAATATTAATAAAACTTGTATTCTAAATAATAACCATTCGAAAAGCTATGTCTACGATATCCTCTTATCTGCAAAAGACCAAGACTTAGATTTTTATTTAAGCTCTGAAGATGCCGATAGTAGTGCTTTCAAGCCTGATTCTTTTTCAAAAAAGATTAAAAAACAAAGTCAAAGTTTAGAAAGTTTTTTGAAACAAAATAATTTATCTAGAATAAAACTATTTAAAATTGAAGCAGAAGGATATGAACCAGAAGTTTTAGAAGGAGCATTAAACGTTTTAAATCGAATTGAATACATTGCCATAGACTGTGGTCCAGAAAGAGGGAATGAAGATACTGTTGTGGATTGTTTTAATGTTTTATTTGATAATAATTTTCAATTAGTGTTTTCTAATTTAGCTCGTGGATCATTTTTATTTATGTCCAAATAAATAATACCTAACCTTTTTCCACTCAATAAAAATTTGAAGCTTTATTGGATGGTTTTGAATAAGCTAAAGAAATTAAAAAAGATTTTGAAATAAAATATTATTTCAGGAGATTATATTAAATTTTCTAATATTTAAGAGTGAAAAATAATACACATATTATTACTGGAAATAAAGGATTTGTAGGTTTAAACCTAACCAACTTTTTTAAAAAGATAAATAAATCGGTATTGGGGGTTTCTAGAAACCCAATTGATAGCGAAATTTCTTATAATCAACTTAGCTTAGATAAATTGAATAATGCAAAAAGCTGTATTCATCTAGCTGGAAAAGCCCACGATTTAAAAAATACTTCTGAGGATAATGATTATTTTGAAGTAAATACTGAGTTAACAAAGAGGTTATTTGATCAGTTTTTAGTTAGTGATTGTGAAATTTTTATTTATATGAGTTCTGTGAAAGCTGTAGCAGATGTTGTAAACGGTGTTTTAACAGAAGATGTAATTCCTAATCCTAAAACGGTTTATGGAAAATCTAAGTTAGCTGCAGAAGTATATATCTTATCAAAGGAAATACCTAAAAACAAAAGGGTTTATATATTAAGACCTTGTATGATTCATGGTCCTAACAACCAAGGAAACCTAAATTTATTATATAGTTTTGTTTCAAAGGGTATTCCTTACCCATTTGGAAGATATGTAAATAAAAGATCCTTTGTTTCTGTAGATAATTTGTGTTTTGTTATTAAAGAGTTGATTGATAACTCTAAAATAGAATCTGGAATTTATAACATTGCTGATGATATTTCATTATCAACTATTAATTTGGTGCAAATGATGTCTGAAATATTATGTAAACCTACTCGAATTTTAAAAGTTCCTAAGTTGCTTATAAGATTTATAGCTAAAGTGGGAGACTTTTTACCTTTACCAATAAATTCTGAAAGACTTGGAAAACTAACCGAAAATTACGAAGTGTCTAATTTAAAAATAAAAAATGCAATTCAGAAAAAATTACCTATATCTTCAAGAGAAGGAATTAAAAAAACACTAATTTCATTTTAATTAACATATAAATATATTTTTAAAAAATAAATCAGACTTCATTCATATTATGGATAGTCAATAAAAACAACAAAATGAAACAATTTGAAAAAGCCTTTTATAAAAAGATAAGCTTTGATAGAGATATAGCTGAAAGCAAAAATATTTTATTAAATAAAATTTGTGATCAAAATATTTTAGTTATTGGTGGTGCTGGAACAATAGGTTCTAGTTATATCAAACAAATATTGAAACATAAACCCTCAAAGATAACTGTCGTAGATATTAACGAAAATGGTTTAACCGAATTAACAAGAGATCTTAGAAGCTCTAATTTATTAGATTATAGCCCTGAATACATAACCTATCCAGTAAATTTATTAAGTGATACTTTCGATAAGATTTTCAATTCTGATACTTGGCAAGTTGTCGCAAACTTTTCAGCTCATAAACATGTGCGTTCGGAAAAAGACAAAATTTCTGTTGAAGCTTTAATTAAGAACAATGTATATGGAGCAATCAAGCTTTTAAATCTTTGTGAGTTAAACCCACCAAAATACTTTTTTAGTGTCTCTACAGATAAAGCAGCTAACCCTGTGAATATTATGGGAGCATCTAAAAGTTTAATGGAAAAATTAATTTTATCAAAGAAAGATTATTTCAGAGTTTCAACAGCCCGGTTTGCCAATGTTGCTTTTTCCAATGGAAGTTTATTAGATGGGTTTATATACAGATTAAACAAGAAACAACCCCTGTCTTGTCCAGATGATATCAAACGTTTTTTTGTCACCCCAGAACAATCAGGACAAATATGTTTATTGGCTACGTTTTTAGGAGAATCAGGAAATATTTTCTTTCCCAAATTAGATTTTCATAATGATCAGATATATTTTAAAGAGATTGCTCTAGATTTTTTAAAAGAGAATGGATATCAACCTGTATTGGTTCATTCAGAAAAAGAAGCTAAAGAATTTAATTTTGATAATAATCCTAAAAAATATCCAATTTATTTTTTCAAGACGGATACTTCAGGAGAAAAAATATATGAAGAGTTCTATACTGAAGAGGAAGATTATGAGATTAATACGTATGATTCTTTAGGATTCATAAATACCCCAGAAATCAAAATCTCTTTTGAAGATATACAGGCAGATTTTGAGAGTGTGTTTAATAATCCAAATTCTCAAAAGTCAGACATAGTAACTGTAATTAAAAAATATGTTCCTGATTTTATGCACATAGAAACTGGAAAACACTTAGATCAAAAAATGTAAATTATGTATAATTTTTCAAAACGCTTATTAGACATTATAATTAGTCTTTTAGCACTTATTATTTTAACCCCTATTCTGATTCCAGTAATTATTATTCTTAGATTTAGTGCAGAAGGCCACGTTTTTTATTTACAAGACAGGATAGGAAGAAATAGAATTAAATTTAAGATAATAAAATTTGCAACGATGCTTAAAGATTCTCCAAATCTAGCCTCCGGCTCTATTACTCTAGCAGGAGATTGGAGAGTTACAAAACCAGGTAAATTTCTTCGCAAGACAAAAATAAATGAATTACCACAAATAATTAATATTTTAAAAGGAGATATTAGTTTGGTAGGGCCTAGGCCATTAGTAACTAAAACGTTTTCTGCATACAATGAAGAGGTGCAATCGAAAATATACAATGTAAAGCCCGGACTTACTGGGATTGGTTCTATTATTTTTAGAGATGAGGAGTCAATTATTTCAGCTATTAAAGATGAAGACCCTCATGAGTTTTATAAGCGAATTATAGCACCTTACAAAGGTGAATTGGAAATGTGGTATCAATCAAACTGTTCTTTTTTACTAGATTTACAATTAATTTTCATGACGGCTTGGGTTATTTTAGTGCCCACTTCTAAACTTTATGAAAAATGGTTTAAAGATTTACCTAAACGAAGTTTTTAAAAAAATACAAACTATGCCATTCGATCCAAATTCAGCAAAGAAAGCAGGAAAAAAATCTAAAAGAGGACCTGCAAAAAAAGAAGGACCTTCCTTCAAGGAAAAGATGGAAATACTTTATTTGTCAATTGATTGGAACCATGATATAAAATCAATTCTATCATTTAAAGATTTAGAACTTATTTCATTTAAAAAATTAAAATCTCCTTTTTAATGAAAGTTCTAGTAATCGGTTCTGACGGGCAGTTAGGTTTAGAATTTCAAAAAATTTCTAATAGTTATAATTCTTTGTCTTGGGTTTTTTCAACTATTAAAACTTTAGATCTATTAAAATTAGACACTATTAGTCCTTTTTTAAATAATATAAAACCATCTTTAGTTATAAATTGCGCTGCTTACACAAGTGTAGATAAAGCAGAGACTGAATCTAAATTAGCAAACACAATAAATCACACTGCCGTTGATATTATCTCTAGGTGGACAAGTGATAATAACAAAAAGTTGATTCATATCTCAACAGATTATGTTTTTGACGGACTAAGTAATATCCCATTATCTGAGAACTCAAAAACTAAACCTTTAAATGAATATGGAAGTTCAAAATTAAAAGGAGAATTAGCTTGTTTAAAAAACGATCCTAATTCAATAGTAATTAGAACCTCATGGCTTTATTCTAGTTTTGGTAAAAACTTTGTTAAAACAATGATTGACTTAATGAAAAAAAATAAGTCAGTTAAGGTCGTAAATGATCAAATTGGCTCACCAACTTATGCTTATGATCTTGCTAAAGTTATTGTAGACATAATTACAAAAAGTAAAAATAAATCGGGATTATTTCATTATTCTAATGAAGGTGAAATATCTTGGTTTGAATTTGCCAGATCAATTAAAGAAATTTACAATTCAGATTGTAAAATAATTGGAGTTTCATCAGAAGAATTTAAAACTTTGGCAAAACGCCCAAAGTATTCGCTTTTAAATAAATCAAAAATTAAAACTACTTTTAATTTAGAAATACCTAATTATAAACAAAGTCTAAAGAATTGCATTAAAATTATTAAAAATGAAGCGTAATATTTTAGTTACCGGAGGCGCTGGTTTTATTGGTTCACATTTAGTGAGGTTACTTGTAAATAAATACCCAAAATATCATATTATAAATATGGATTTTTTAACCTATGCTGGAAATCTAGAGAACTTAAAAGATGTTGAGCATAAGGAAAACTATAGTTTTACGAAATGTGATATTTGTGATTTTAAAAAAGTAAAACAAGTTTTTTTAGATTACAAGATCGATTCTGTAATTCATTTAGCTGCTGAGTCTCATGTTGATCGTTCTATTGAAGATCCTTTTTCTTTTGCACAAACAAATGTGATGGGAACTTTAAGTTTGTTACAGGCGGCCAAAAGTTATTGGAATGGAAACTTCAATAATAAAGTATTTTATCATGTATCTACGGATGAGGTTTATGGCTCATTGGGTGATGAAGGGCTATTTACAGAAAACACAAATTATGACCCTCACTCACCATATTCAGCTTCTAAAGCATCTTCGGATCATTTTGTAAGAGCTTATTCAGACACCTATGGTTTGCCAATAATTATTTCTAATTGCTCAAATAATTATGGTTCATTTCAATTCCCGGAAAAATTAATTCCACTATTTATCAACAATATTATTAATAATAAACCTTTACCTGTGTATGGAAAAGGAGAAAATGTTAGGGATTGGTTGTTTGTAAAGGATCATGCAAGAGCTATTGATCTTATTTTACATAAAGGAAAATTAGGAGATACTTATAATATTGGCGGATTTAATGAGTGGAAAAATATCGATCTGATAAAAGTGATTATTAAAAAAGTGGATCGAATCCTTGGAAGAGAAGAAGGTTCATCAGAGAAACTAATAACATACGTTACTGATCGAGCTGGTCATGATTTACGCTACGCAATTGACTCTTCAAAATTAAAAAATGAATTAGGATGGGAACCTTCTTTGCAGTTTGAAGAAGGAATTGAAAAGACTATCAAGTGGTATTTAGATAATAAAGATTGGATGGACAATGTAACCTCAGGCGAATATCAAGATTATTATAATAAAATATATAATTAGCTTACAGTTTTTTGATTACATATTCTACAATTCCCCATATAATTAATTCATTTCCTTCTTTTATTTCTATCGATTTATATTTTTTATTTTCAGCCTTTAAATATAATTTACCTTTTTCTTTAACAATTCTTTTAACCGTAAAATCACCATCAATAAAGCACACAGCTATTTTACCATTTTCTGGGCTTAATGATTTATCAATAACTAATAAATCTCCATCATCTATTCCTGCTTCAAGCATTGAATCACCACTTACTCTTGCGTAAAAAGTTGATTCTTGATTTTTTACTAGTTCTTTATCTAAACTTATTCGAACTTCTTTAAAGTCATCAGCAGGAGAGGGAAATCCTGCAGAAATCCCTTGTTCTACTAGCAATTGACCTAGATTATTTCCTTTTTCTGGTTTAAGAAAAGTCAATTTTCCTTTTTTCATTTTACGTTTATGATTTCATTAATTTTACAAGTATAACTATGGCTTAATTTTTCCTGTTTCATTTTCCATCTTTTTCTTAAATCTTGAGAAGCAAGTTTTATTTTACTTTGTCCCTCTTTTTTTTGAATAAAATCGATGGTCTTCATTAGATATTTATGTCTAGGATTTTCATTTTCAAATAAATTAAGTTGATGATTTTCAGATGAGTCTAATCCCATCACTATAGTTCCAGCTTTTTTATAATCAATTCCTTTTCTAAATATTCTTTTAAGTCCTTCAACTGCATATTTGCTAATTATTATATTAGAATTTGTAGAAAATGGAATAGTCATCATTATTCCGTTTCTGTATTGTATCTTGTTTTTTTGAAATTTATTACTCCTTACAAATACATATATAGAATTACAATTACTATTTTGAGATCTTAGTTTTTCTGCACAACAAATAGCAAACGTTGATATTCTTTCTTTAATTTCTTCAAAATCATTAATTGTACCTTCAAAACTCCTTGTGGTAGCTATAGCTTTTTTTGGTGAACGTATTTCTTCTAAGTCTAATACAGATTTACCTTCAAGCTCTTTTTTTAGCCTTAAACCTACTACGCTCATATTTCTTCTTACCCAGTTATCTTCAAGATTTATAAAATTGTGTGCCGTATTTATTTTAATGTTTTTTAATCTTTCTGCATGTCTAAAACCTATTCCCCACACATCTTCAATTTTCAACCATTTTAAAGCTTTAATTCTTTTTTCGTCTGAGTTTATCAAATAAACACCTTTTGTTTTTTCTGGAAATTTTTTAGCAATTCGATTTGAAACTTTTGCCAGTGCTTTTGTTGGTGCAATCCCTATACTGATGGGTATTCCTGTCCATTTAAATACCATATTTTTTATACTTTGGCAGTAGGATTCTAAATCATAATTTTCAAATCCTTCGAACTTTAAAAATGCTTCATCAATACTGTAAATTTCAATATTAGGTGTATACTTTGATAAAATACTCATAACTCTAGAGCTCATATCTCCATAAAGTGTGAAATTTGAAGAAAACACTTCTACATTATGTTTTGTAAATATCTTTTCATATTTAAATGCTGGAGCTCCCATTGGGATGCCAAGAGCTTTTGCTTCATTGCTTCTTGATATAGCGCATCCGTCATTATTTGACAAAACTACTACAGGTCTATTATTTAGTTTTGGATTAAAAACTCTCTCACAGGAAACATAGAAATTATTACAATCAATAAGAGCAAACATCAGTTTAAAATTACATGTAATTAAATCTTAATTCAATATTATAAATGTTAAAATTTAAATATTTTTAAAGTGTGAATTATTTTAAAAAAATAGAAAATGAAATAATAGAAAAAGGATTTAAAATTATTTCTAACGATTTTAATAGACCATGGGGCGGGTTTTTAGTAATTGATGAAAATCAATCTCAAGAATTTTCAAATATGTTCTTTTCTGGAATTGATGTAAATATTTTAAAAATTGGAGGAAAATTAAGTCCTAAAGTTTTGATTATAAATCCAAATTCAAAATTATCATGGCAATATCATCATAGAAGAGCAGAAATTTGGAGAGTTTATAAAGGGAGCGTTGGTGTGTCACGAAGTATGAATGATACAGAAAACCCTAAAATTATTCTAAATGAAAAAGATCAAATTACATTAAAACAAGGTGAGAGACATAGATTAATTGGTTTGGATGATTATGCAGTGATATCTGAGATATGGCAGCATACCGATTCTAAAAACCCATCAAATGAAGATGATATTGTAAGAATTTCTGATGATTACGGCAGATAAAGTTTCAAAAATTCATTAACAAGAAATCAATTAATTGTAAATTTGTAAACATAAAACAATGGATCCTTTTTCATTTTTAAATACAGCTCACACAGCATATTTTGCAGAACTTTATGATCAGTATCTAATTAATCCAGAAGCTGTTGAGCCGTCGTGGAGAGCTTTTTTTCAAGGATTTGAATTTGGAATTGATAAAGCAGAAAACGGAGAGATCCATGTACCAGAAAATATTTTAAAAGAATTTAAAGTTGTAAAACTTATAAATGGATACAGAACAAGAGGTCATTTATTTACTAATACAAATCCAGTAAGACAAAGAAGAACTTATAAACCAAATCTAGATTTAGAAAATTTTGAACTTTCTGAAGATGACTTAATAGAAGAATTTGATGCTGGTGAAATTATTGGAATAGGCAGAAATTCTCTTCAGAATATCATTATACACTTAGAAAGAATTTATTGTACGTCAATTGGAATTGAATACATGTATATTAGGACACCTGAAAGAATTAAATGGATTCAAAATTATCTAAATAATAATGATAACAAGCCAGAATTTTCAAATGATGAAAAAAAACATATTCTAAGAAAACTTATTCAGGCTAACAATTTTGAAAGTTTTTTACATAAAAAATATGTCGGTCAAAAACGATTTTCTCTTGAGGGAGGGGAGTCTTTAATCCCTGCCCTTGATTCCATTATTGAACTAGCTGCAGAAAAAGGTGTTAGAGAATTTGTTTTGGGAATGGCACACCGAGGAAGATTAAATACTTTATGTAATATTTTTGGAAAATCAGCTAGAGAAATTTTCAGCGAGTTTGATGGTAAAGATTATGTAGATCAAGTTTTTGACGGAGATGTTAAATATCATCTTGGGTGGACATCAAAAAGAAAATCAGATAAAGGATTTGGAATATATTTAAATATCGCTCCTAATCCGTCTCATTTAGAGTCAGTAGGTCCAATTGTTGAAGGAATTACAAGAGCAAAACAAGATAAATATTTTGAGAGCTCAGAAGAAAATGTCTTACCAGTAATTATACATGGAGATGCTGCTATTGCAGCACAAGGAGTTGTATATGAAGTTGTTCAAATGGAAAGGCTTAAAGGTTTTAGTACTTATGGAACTATTCATATTGTAGTTAATAACCAGGTAGGATTTACAACTAATTATATTGATGGAAGATCATCTACTTATTGTACAGATGTTGGAAAAGTTAATTTGTGTCCTATTCTTCATGTAAATTCTGATGATGTTGAATCAGTAGCTCATGCTTCTAAATTCGCATTAGAATATAGAATGAAATTCAAAAGAGATGTTTTTATAGATCTCCTTGGATACAGAAAATTTGGACATAACGAAGGAGATGAACCAAGATTTACTCAACCAAAACTTTATAAAACTATATCAAAGCATCCAAACATAAAAGATATTTATTCACAAAAGTTAATTAGTCAAAAAGTTATTACTCAACAAGAATTTTTTGAAATGGAAAAGAATTATTTATCATCTCTAGATACTGATTTAATTTACTCTAAAAAAGATGAAAATGTTGTAATTACACCATTCATGGAGCATGAATGGGTAGGTTTTAGTTCTGTAAAAGATGATAAAATGCTTGCTCACTATGATACACATGTTTCAAAAAAAAATTTAGATCAAATAGCAAATTCAGTTTACAATCTAGATAATTCCGACTTATTTATAAAGAAGGTTTCAAGATTAATGAAAGAGAGAAATAAAATGTATAATAATGATCGAATTGACTGGGGAATAGCAGAAAATCTAGCATATGGATCTCTTTTGAAGGAGTCTTATAATGTAAGGGTGTCTGGTCAGGACGTAGAAAGAGGAACTTTCTCCCATAGACATGCTATTCTCAAGACTGAATTAACTGAAGAAAATTTCATACCATTAAATAATTTAAGTCAATTTCAAGGTAAATTTGAAATATACAATTCATTGCTTTCTGAATATGCAGTAATGGGATTTGAGTATGGTTATGCACTTTCAAATCCAAACACTCTTACAGTGTGGGAGGCGCAGTTTGGAGACTTCAGTAATGGTGCACAAATTATTATTGATCAATATTTATCGGCTGCTGAAGATAAGTGGAAACTTCAAAATGGCCTAGTTTTAATGTTGCCTCATGGATATGAAGGGCAGGGAGCCGAGCATTCCTCAGCAAGAATGGAAAGATACTTACAATTGTGTGCAAAAGACAATATGTATGTTGCTAATTGTACAACTCCATCAAATTTATTTCATATACTAAGAAGACAAATGATAACAACATTTAGAAAACCCTTGGTTCTTTTCACACCAAAAAGTTTATTGAGACATCCTAAAGTGATTTCTACAAAAAAAGATTTTTTTGAAGGCAAATTTCTCTCTTTAATTGATGACAATATTGAAGTTAGGAATATTAAATCATTAGTTTTTTGCTCTGGAAAATTTTATTATGATTTGATTGATTACAGAGAAAAAAATAAAATTAGTAATGTAGTAATTGTAAGAATTGAACAGCTTTTTCCTCTGCCGGTAAAAGAAATTAAAAAAATTATTAGTAAATATAATAGCAATGAAATAGTTTGGGCACAGGAAGAGCCAAGAAATATGGGGCCTTGGAGTCACTTACTTTTACATTTAGATCTTGCTAAAGAATTTAGAGTTGCATCAAGAAGATTTTATGGATCACCAGCAGCTGGAAGTCCATCAAGATATAAAAAGAGACACATGGAAGTTATTGAATATGTTTTTGATAAAACAAAACCAAATTACTAATTAGGTATACTCTAAAAATGTATATAATTACTAATAAATAAAGTACATTTGCACTCTACAAAAGTAAAGAAACATGAGTTATTTATTTACCTCCGAATCGGTTAGTGAAGGTCACCCTGACAAAGTAGCTGATCAAATTAGTGATGCTTTAATTGATAATTTTTTAGCTTTTGATAAGAATTCAAAAGTAGCCTGTGAAACTTTAGTTACCACTGGACAAGTTGTATTGGCGGGAGAAGTTAAATCTAACGCATATCTTGATGTACAATCTATTTCTAGAGAAGTCATTAACAAAATTGGTTATAATAAAAGTGAATATATGTTTGATGGTAATTCCTGTGGGGTATTTTCTGCAATCCATGAACAATCATCAGATATTAATCAAGGCGTTGATAGATTAAAACCTGAAGATCAAGGAGCAGGAGATCAAGGAATGATGTTTGGATATGCTTGTAACGAAACTAAAGATTATATGCCGTTGGGATTAGACTTGTCTCATAAAATTTTAATTGAGTTGGCTGATCTGAGAAGAGAGAATAAAGAAATAACTTACTTACGACCTGACTCTAAATCTCAAGTTACTTTACAATATTCTGATGATAACAAGCCTGAAAAAATTATTTCTATAGTAGTTTCTACTCAACATGATGAATTTGATAGTGAAGCAAAAATGTTAGCTAAAATTAAAAGTGACATTATTTTCATTTTAATTCCAAGAATAATAAAAAAGTATCCAGATTATGGGAAGTTTTTTAACAATGACATTGAATACCATATTAATCCAACTGGAAAATTTGTAATTGGTGGCCCACACGGTGATACTGGTCTGACAGGAAGAAAAATTATTGTTGACACCTATGGAGGAAAAGGAGCGCATGGAGGAGGAGCTTTCTCTGGAAAGGATCCAAGTAAAGTAGATAGAAGCGCTGCATATGCCACCAGACATATTGCCAAAAATTTAGTTGCTGCTGGAGTTGCTGATGAATGTTTAGTTCAGGTAAGTTATGCTATTGGGGTGGCAAAACCTATGGGTATTTTTATTAATACATTTGGAACATCAAAAATTGCTTTAAATGATGGTGATTTAGCTATGATTGTTGGAAAATTATTTGATATGCGTCCATATTTTATTGAGAAGAGATTAAAATTAAGAAATCCAACAGATTCTTTGCCGTCAATTATTCTGTGATCATAGGAAAGAGCTAAATACATAATTGGATGTATTTCAACTTTTCCATTAATCGCAATTGGACGTTCTACTATATTATGCATTCCTAAAATTGCTGATTGTGGAGGGTTAATTATAGGTGTAGAAAGCATTGAGCCAAATACGCCTCCGTTTGTAATAGTAAAAGTTCCTCCTGTCATTTCATCCAGTGTAATTTCACCATCTCTGGCTCTGATAGCCAATCTTTTAATTTCTTTTTCGATACCATAAAAAGTTAAATCTTGTGCATCTCTGACAACAGGAACCATCAATCCTTTAGGACCTGAAACTGCTATACTGATATCAAAAAAATCATACTTAACTTGTTGATCTCCATCAATCATAGAGTTAACATCCGGAAATTCCTTTAGTGCGTTTACAGTTGCTTTTGTAAAAAAACTCATAAAACCTAAACTAACTCCATGTTTTTCTTTAAATTCGTCTTTATACTTTTTTCTCAGCTCAAAAATTGAACTCATATTAACCTCATTAAAAGTGGTTAACATTGCTGTTTGATTTTTTACAGCTACTAATCTTTGTG